>JAEUOZ010000033.1 GCA_016790225.1 Rubrivivax sp. | reverse complement strand
CAGCGCGTGGCCATCGCGCGCGCACTGGCCATGGACCCGGTGGTGCTGCTGTGCGACGAGATCACCTCGGCGCTGGACCCCGAGCTGGTGGGCGAGGTGCTGAAGGTGGTGGAAGACCTGGCCCGCGACGGCATGACGCTGCTGATGGTCACGCACGAGATGAACTTTGCGCGCAAGGTGGCCGACCGCGTGGTCTTCATGCACGCCGGCCGCATCCACGAGATGGGCCCGCCGGCCCAGCTCTTCGGCAGCCCGGCGACGCCGGAATTGCGGCAGTTTCTGTCGGCGCTGCATTGAGGGCGTAGCGCGGCGTGCCCATCGGCGCGGGCCGCCGCCCGCTCAAGCCGTCTTGCCCGGCAGACGCACGGGCATCGGGCGTGAGACGTGGGCGGCGCCGGGCCCCGCGTGTCGCACCAAGGCGGCTCGGACGCCCTGGAGCAGGGGCTCAGCGATGCGGTGATCGGCGAAGCCGGGGCGGATCATCCGGCTCTCAAAGGCCTCGAAGCTTTCGAGTGGCACGGCACTTCGAGGCGCTCAGCACAGGCTGCGTCCCAGGGCGGCCGCCGCGGCCCACAGCCCGCCAGCGTTCAGAGCCCTGATATAGCCATGTTGGCGCAGAAGGGTGCAGGCCATGGCCGATCGGCCGCCGCTGGCGCAATAGATCACCAGCGAGGCCTGCCGATCCGATGGCAGTTCATCCAGGCGTTGTTCCAGCTGGGCGAGTGGAAGGTTGATCGCGCCCTGCAGCGCGCCGGTCTGAAACTCGGCCTCGGTGCGAACGTCGATCACGCAAGGTCGCTGGTCGGTGAGGATTTCGGCAAAGGACACGGCGAGGCCCTCCTCACCGCGGAAAGTACATGCGCTCGCGCTCAAGCTTGTAGCTCCAGGGCAAGCCGGCGTTCTTCCAGCCGTTGACGCTGCGACGGCCTTCCTTGCTCATGTCGCCCTCGAAACCGTCCACGACAGACCAGACCTGGCTGAAGCCATCGGCTGCCAGACGATCCGCGCCGCGGCTGCTGCGGTCTCCCGAGCGGCAGATCAGCACGACGGGATCGGCCTTCCCCAGCCCCTTCTGGGCCAGGCGGCGGTTGGCCTCAGGCACGAAGTCCTGCATCGGCTCCAGCCGGTAAATGCCGCGCTGCGCATCCCAATCGGTCATCAGCTCCTGATGTTCGACGTAAGGCACCAGCGCATCGACGCCGGTGGCCATGCCGACGTACATGGCTTCGGCGCGGGTGCGCAGATCGAGAAACAGCAGCCTGGCGGGCCCGCCTTGCGCCTGGATGAATCCCGGCACTTCGGACGCCAGCAAGTAGCGGCCCGCCTTGCTGCGCTTGGCTTCAGGCACGCTCGCCGGATCCACCGCGGCCAGGGAACGGCCTGGCCACAGCATCATCGCCAGCCAGCTGGCCGTGGCCACGCTCAGCCAGCGGCGTCTGCCGTGCGAGCCGACGGTGTTGTCCGGTCGAGCCGGGTGAGCGATGCGGTCTGGGGTCATCGTCGATTCCTTCATGATCCAAATATCAGCATACACGAATGTTATGACCGACGTCTTTTCCGACATCAAGCCCGCTGTGCAACTGAGTTGATGGGGACGGGCCACAAACCGGCTCCGGACTTTGGCGGATCTGCCGCCCTGCCGCTGCGGTGTGGCGCGCGGACCGTCTGCTCACGGTTCATGGATCGCAGCGGCTCGGCCGTTCGACACGCAGCGTCGCCAGGCTCAGCCTGGATGGGGGTCATCCCCCGCCCGACCCATCGCCCAGCCGAAGGGCCGGGCAGCGCCGATCACGCGGCTGTCAGCGCAGCCAGGCCCTGCGCCATCACATCCCAGGCGCGGGCGGGCACGGGCTCGCCCCAGACGTCCAGCTGTACCGCCGTGCCCTCATGCCGGCGCTGGGCGGCCTCGCCGCGCACATAGCCCAGGCCGATGCAGCGGCCGGCGGCCAGGCTGTAGCCGGCGGAGCTCAGTTCGCCCACGGCCGCGCCGCCGATGAGGATGGGCTCGCCGCCCCACAGCCACGTGGGGCAGCTGGCGTGCGCGGCGTCCAGCACGAAGGCCAGCAGCTTCTTGGGCAGCGCATGCTCGCGCGAAGCCACCAGCGCCTCGCGCCCGATGAACGCGGCCGGCTTGTCCAGCTTCAGCGCAAAGCCCAGGTCGGCCATCCAGGGGGTCTCGTCCGGCCCCAGCTCAGCACCCCAGGCGCGGCGGCCGGCCTCGATGCGCAGCGCATCCAGCGCGAAGTAGCCCGCATCCTTCAGCCCCAGATCGGCGCCCGCCTCGTGCAGCGCCAGGTAGACGTGGCGCGCCATCTCGATGGGCACGTAGAGCTCGAAGCCCAGCCCGCCGACATAGCTCATGCGGGCGGCGCGCACGCGTGCCAGGCCCAGATCGATCTCCTTCGTGTGCGCAAAGGGCAGCGCGGCGGCCGAGAGATCATCACCGCTCAGGCGCTGCAGCAGCTCGCGCGAGCGCGGGCCCATCACGGAGAGCACGCTGTAGAGCGCGCTGACATCGGTGAGGCTCAGCTGCGCCCCGGCGGCCTGCCGAAGGATCACGTCGGCATCGCGCTGCGGCTGCGCCGAGCCGGTGACGATCAGAAAGCGGTCCGCCGCCTGGCGCATCACGGTCAGATCGCTCTCGAAGCCGCCGCGGCGGTTCAGCAGCCCGGTGTAGACCATGCGGCCCACCGGCAGATCGATCTCGTTGGCGCACAGGCGCTGCAGCAGGGGCAGGGCGTCCGGGCCCTGCAGCAGCAGCTTGCCGAAGGAGCTCTGGTCATACAGCGCCACGGCCTCGCGCGTGGCGCGCATTTCGGCCGTCAGCCAGGGCAGCCAGCCCGGTGTTTCCAGCGTGTGCTCGGGGTCCGGCAGCGCGGCGGAAGGCTTGAAGACGTTGGCCCTTTCCCAGCCATTCCTGCTGCCGAACATCGCGCCTCTGGCGGCCAGCAGATCGTAGAGCGGCGAGGTGCGCAGCGGGCGCGCGCTCTGCAGCTCCTGGCGCGGCCAGCGCATCGCGTAGTGCAGGCCCAGCGATTCCTTTGTGCGTTCGGCCAGCGAGCGCCGGTTGGCCGTGAAGGGGCCGAAGCGGCGCAGATCCACATCCCACAGGTCGCAGGGCGCTTCGCCTTCGGCGATCCACTGCGCCAGCAGCTGCCCGGCGCCGCCGCTGTTGGCGATGCCGGCGGAATTGAAGCCCGCGCAGACGAAATAGCCCGCCAGGCCCGGCGCCTCGCCGATCATGAAATTGCCGTCGGGCGTGAAGCTCTCCGGGCCATTGAGCAGCATCTTGACCGGCGCGGTCTCCAGGCAGGGCGTGCGGTGCATGGCGTGCTTCATCAGGATCTCGAACTGATCCCAATCCTCGTCCAGCAGCTGGAACTGGAAGTCACTGGGGATGGGATCCACCGCCCAGGGTTTGGCCTCGGGCTCGAAGCCGCCCATCAGGAGGCCGCCCACCTCTTCCTTGTAGTAGATGAAGCCATCGGGATCGCGCATCACGGGCAGCATGGGGTGCACCCCCTCGATGCGATCGGTGACCAGGTAGAAGTGCTCGGCCGCATACAGCGGCACGTTCACACCCGCCAGCGCGCCGAACTGCCGCGCCCACTGGCCGGCGCAGTTGACCAGCGTCTCGCAGCGGATGTCGATCGTTGGGGCTTGCGGCTGGTCCTGCGGCCGGACCTGCACGCCGGTGACACGCCCCTGCTCCTGCAGCACGCCCGTCACCTGCAGACCCTCGGCCATCTGCACGCCGCGCTGGCGCGCACCCTTGGCCAGGGACATGCACAGGTCCGCCGGGTTGGCCTTGCCGTCACCGGGGATCCACAGCGCGCCCTGCAGATCGTCCCATCGCATCACCGGGTAGAGATCGCCGGCCTCGCGCGGCGAGATCACGTGCACCTCCACCCCGAAGCTGCGCGCCAGCGCGGCCTGGCGCTTCAGCAGCTTCATGCGTTGCGGCGTGCGCGCCACGTTCACGCTGCCGCAGCGCTTCCAGCCGGTGGCCAGGCCGGTCTCCGCTTCCAGCTGGCTGTACAGCTCGATGCCGTAGCGGCTCATGCGCGTCATGTTGCGGTTGGGCCGCATCTGCCCGATCAGCCCTGCCGCATGCCAGGTGGTGCCGCTGGTGAGCTTGCCCTGCTCCAGCAGCAGCACATCGGTGATGCCCAGCTTCGCCAGGTGGTAGGCCACCGAACAACCGGCGATGCCGCCGCCGACGATGAGGACGCGGGTGTGGGTGGGCAGGGGCATGGGCGGCTCCGGATCGCGACGGGGGCGCATGGGGCAGCGCCGCCGCTATCATCATTCATCGCTTACGCTGCTTCGACAAGGGCACTCGCTTGAAACCCTCTGAAGCGCTTCGCCTGCATCGCGCCGCCATTCGCAGCGTCGTCTCGGCGCACCGTGCGAGCAATGCGCGGGTCTTCGGTTCCGTCCTGCATGGTGTTGACACCGACAGCAGCGACCTGGATCTGCTGATTGATCCGACGCCCGAAACCACGCTGTTCGACATCAGCGCCATCCGCATCGAACTGCGGCAACTGCTGGGTGTGCCGGTGGATGTGCTGACGCCGAATTCGCTGCCGGACACGTTCAGAGCGAAAGTCCTGGCTGAAGCCTTGCCTGTATGACTCAGGGGCCGCATCGGGTGCCGGACTAGCTTGGCCACATTGATGAGGCCATCCAGCGCATTCATCGCTATGTGGACGGCCTGGACGAGCAGGCGTTTCTTGATGCTGCGATCGTCCAGGATGCGGTGATTCGAAACCTCGAAGTCATCGGCGAAGCCAGTCGCAATGTCGAACGAGCGGATCCGAGCTTCGCCCATTCGCATCCTGAACTGCCGTTGAAGCTGGCTGTGGACATGCGCAATGCCTTGGCGCATGGTTACTTCAAGATCGACATGCAGATCGTCTGGAAGACGATTCAGCAGAACCTGCCTGGACTCCAAACCCTGGTTCGCCGGATGCTCCGGGCTCCCGACTGACCGACGCGCAGGTCGGTCCAAGGCCCCGGGCCGGCGCCGAGACCCGCCCCTCACCAAGGCACCGAATACGTCTTCGTATTCGTGAAGCCCTTGCAGCACTCCTGCACGCCTTCCTTGATGCCCAGGCCGGAATCCTTGATGCCGCCGAAGGGGGTGACTTCCAGGCGGTAGCCGGGGACTTCCCAGACGTTGACGCTGCCGACCTGCAGCTCCCTGACGAAGCGCATGATGTGATCCATGCGGTTGGTGCACACGCCGCTGGACAGGCCGTAGGCGGTGGAGTTGACCTGCCGGATCGCGTCGTCGATGTCGGTGAAGCTGATGACCGGGGAGACGGGGCCGAAGGTCTCCTGCTGCACCACCTCCATCCCGCCGTGCACGCGGTCGATCACGGTGGGTGAATAGCTGGCGCCGTGTCTGACGTTGCCGTGCAGCAGACGCGCGCCCTGGGCCACGGCATCGTTGACGCGGCGCTCGAAGAGGCTGGCGGCGCGCTCGTCGATGACGGTGCCCATGTCTACCTTCGGATCCAAGGGGTCGCCGTAGGTCCAGGCCGCGGTCTTCGCGCGCAGCGTCTCGCTGAAATCCGCGGCGATCGCCTGGTGCACGAGGATGCGCTTGACGGCGGTGCAGCGCTGGCCGCTGTTCTTGTAGCTGCCGCTGGCCGCCAGCTCCGCCGCCTTGTCGATGTCGGCATCGTCCATCACCACCAGCGGATCGTTGCCGCCCAGCTCCAGGATCTGGCGCTTGTAGACGGCTTTTGCGGCGATGTATTTGCCGATGGCCACGCCGCCGGTGAAGGTGACGATGTCCACCTGTTCGTTTGTGAGCATCTCGTCGGCGATCTCGGCCGGATCGCCGGTGATCACGCTCAGCATCGGTGGCGGCAGGCCGGCTTCGTACAGGATGTCGGCCAGGGCCAGCGCGGCCAGCGGCGTCTTCTCGGTGGGCTTGAGCACCATGCGGTTGTTGGTGGCCACCGAGGGCGCCACCTTGTGGATCACCTGGTTCAGCGGGTGATTGAAGGGCGTGATGGCGCTGATCACGCCCAGCATGGGCTCGCGCATCGTGTGCACGCGGCGCTGCTTGCCGTGGTGCGTGAGATCGCAGCTGAAGCTCTGGCCGTCGTCGATCAGCGCCTGCTGCGCAGCGAACAGCAGCACGTCGCTGGCACGGCCCACCTCGTAGTTCGTGTCCTTCAGGCACAGGCCCGATTCCAGCGTGATGGTGCGGGCGATCTGGGCCTGCCGCGCGGCGATCAGCTCGCCGGCCTTCATCAGGATCCGGTAGCGCTCGTGCCGGGTCAGCGTGGGCTTGTATTCGCGGCCGATGCGGATGGCGCGCCGTACGTCTTCCACCGTGGCCTTGGGCACGGTGGCCACCACTTCGCCGGTCCAGGGGTAGCGCACCTCGATGACACGCTCGCTGTAGACCTTGTCGCCCGCGATGCGCAGGCCTTCGCGAAGGGGTGTCTCGATGACGCGGGGGCGTGGGCTCATGTCGGGCTCTCTTCGGCGGCGATGGCCTGATCCAGGATGTCCAGGGCCTGGTCCATCTGCGCGCGGGTGGTGATCAAGGGCGGCGTGAGGGTCAGCACGTTGCCCATGGTGGTCTTGAACGAGAGCCCGGCGGACAGCGCACGGTAGAGCACACGCTCGGCCGCGGCGCGCGCCGGCTGGCGCGTGTCGCGCTGCTCGACCAGCTCGATGCCCAGCAGCAGGCCGCGGCCCCTGACGTCGCCGATCAGCGGATGGCGGCGCTTCATCGCCTGCAGGCGTTCCAGCGCATGGGTGCCCAGCGCGGCGGCGTGCGCCACCAGGCCGTCGCGCTCGATCACCTGCAGCGTGGCCAGGGCGGCGGCGGCGGTGACGGGATTCTTCTCGTGCGTGTAGTGGCCCAGCGCATAGGCACCCGCCACGTTGAGGTCGGCGCGGGCGATGCAGGCGGCGATGGGCAGCACGCCGCCGCCCAGGGCCTTGCCCAGCACCAGGATGTCCGGTGCGGCGCCATCGTGTTCGGCGGCGAAGAAGCGGCCGGTCTTGCCCAGGCCGGTGGGGATCTCGTCAAAGATCAGCAGCGTGCCCTGGGCCTGGCAGGCTTTGCGCACGGCCTGCCAGTAGCCGGGCGGGGGAATGTAGGGCACGGCGCGCGCCGGCTCGGCCACCACGGCGGCGACATCGCCTTCGCGCTCCAGCACGTAGCGCACCATGCCGGCGCAGGCCAGGCCGCAGCGCTGCAGATCCGGCCGGCCCTCGGCATCGACCGCGTGACCATAGGCGCAGCGGTAGCAGCCGAAGGGTGCGACATGCTCGCTGCCCGGCAGCAGCGGGCCGCTGCGCCCGCCGCGGAACAGCGATTCGCCGCCCACGCTGCTGGCGCCGAAACCCGCACCGTGAAAGGCATCCCAGAAGCTCAGGGTCTTGAAGCGTCCCGTGGCGGCGCGCGCCAGCTTGATGGCCACTTCCACGGCATCGCTGCCGCCGGTGGTGAAGAGCACGCGGCCGGGCTGGCCGGTGAGCGCCTGGAAGCGATCGGCCAGCGCCTCGGCCAGTTCCACCGCGCGCAGCGGGGCAAAGCGGCGCGGCGCGAAGGACAGCTCATCCAGCTGCGCCTTGATGGCCGCCAGCACCTCCGGATGGCCGTGGCCCAGGTGGTGCACGTTGTTGCCGTGGAAATCCAGGTAGCGGCGCCCGGCCAGATCCTCGATCCACACGCCTTCGGCGCGTGCGATGGGGGCCAGGCAGGGCGTGGAGACCGCCTGGTGCAGGAAGGCCGCGCTGTCGCGCGCCAGCAGCGCGCGGCTGGCATCGTCCAGGTGCTCGGCCTGCCAGCGCTGGCGCTCGGGCGTGCCGTTGATGTCGCCCTCGCCGGGCGCCGGGGTGTGCATGGCGTCAGCATGCTAGACGCGGATTGCAGATTGTCAACAATCTTGGGGAGCGGGGAGCGGGGAGCGGGGAGCGGGGAGCGGGGAGCGGGGAGCGGGGGCGGGGAGCGGCGGCCGGCCAGCGCGCCTGCCCGGCCGCTGACCCGCTGGCGCTCAGGTGCTGCCGCGCAGCACCAGCTCGTAGCCCAGGTCGATGCTCTGGGCCGGCACTGCTTCGCCGCGGATCAGCGACAGCAGCATGCCCGCGGCGGCCACGCCGATCTCGCGCCGGCGCGTGCGCACGGTGCTCAGCGGCGGGATCATGCGATCGCTGCCGGTGAGATCGTTGAAGCCGGCCACGGCCACGCGCTGCGGCACGGGGATCTTCAGCTGCAGCGCGGCCAGCAGCGCGCCCTGGGCCAGATCGTCGTTGCAGAAGAAGATCGCATCCACCGGCGGCGTCTGCGCCAGGATCTGCTCGAACAGCGTGGCGCCCAGCGCCAGTGAAGACGGCGCCGGGTTCAGCCACTCCAGCGTCGGCGTGTGCAGGCCAGCGGCCATCATCTCGCGGCGCCAGCCGGCCAGGCGCTGCAGCGTGCGCGGATCCAGCTGCGCGGCGGCAAAGGCGATGCGGCGGCGCCCGGTGCTCATCAGGTGACGCGTCAGCTCTGCAGCCGCATCGGCCTGCGAGAAGCCCACGCTGTAGACCCCCGGGGCGTGCGAGATCTCCATCAGGTGCACGCAGGGCAGGCCGCTGGAGCGCACCAGCGCGCGGGTGGCCTCGCTGCCTTCGAAGCCCGTCACCAGCAGCCCCGCCGGGCGGTGCTGCAGCTGTTCGCGCAGCAGCTGCTCTTCTTCGGCGGGGTCGTAGTGGGTCACGCCGATCAGCGTCTGGTAGCCCGCCTGGCGCAGCGTGCGCTGCACACCTTCCAGCAGATCGACGAAGAGCGCGTTGGACAGCATCGGAATCAGCAGCGCCACGTGCGTGCTGTGGCGCGAAGCCAGGGCGCGCGCCGCCGGATCCGGCACATAGCCCAGGCGATCGGCTGCAGCCTTGGCGCGGGCCGCCAGTTCGGCATCGACCGCGCGCTCGCCGCGCAGCGCGCGCGACACCGTGATCGGGCTCACACCGGCCAGGCGGGCGACATCGGCCAGCGTGACGCGGCCGGTGGCGCGGGGGCGGGCGGGATTGGGAGGCATCGGGCGGGGTGGGTGTGGAAGGCGAGGGCTGTGTCGGGCGCCGGGGCTGCAGTCTCAAGGATAGCGATATCCGATGGACTCCTGAGCGAGGCCGCAGCAAATCCATTGTCCACGAGCTTCAGAGGGTCTAGGGAAAGTCCTGGAACACGTTTGGACAGCGCTGTCCTAGGATAGCGCTATCCGACATCGGATACCTCCCGACAGATCCCCGGACCCGCACCGCACACCCAGGAGACACCATGAACACCATCCCCTTCTCGACCCTGCGTCGCCATGCGCTGATCGGCGCCGCTGCACTGGGCCTGGCTGCCCTCGCCGCGCCGGCCGCCTGGGCCCAGGCGGCCTGGCCGACCAAGCCGGTCACCACCGTCGTCGGTTTCCCGCCCGGCGGGCAGACGGACTTTGCGGTGCGCGTGATGCAGGGCGCGCTGCAGGGTGCGCTGGGCCAGCCGCTGCTGATCGACAACAAGGCCGGCGTCAACGGCAACCTGGCCGCCGCCGAAGTGATGAAGGCCGCGCCGGACGGCAGCCGGCTGCTGGTGGGCAATGGCTCGCTGACCATCATGGGCCACGTCAACCCGACGCTGGGCATCGTGGATGCGCGCCAGCTCACGCCCATCGGCCTGATGCTGCAATCGGCGCTGGTGCTGGCGGTGCCGGCCACGTCGCCGGTGAAGACCTACGCGCAGTTCGTGGAGCTGGCCCAGTCGCGCAGCAAGGCCGGCAAGGGCATCGATTACGGCACTGGCGGCATCGGCGCGCTGCCTCACGTGACGATGGAGTTGCTGCGCGAGCGCCTGGGCAGCCCCGCGATGAACCACGTGCCCTACAAGGGCAGCAGCCCGGCCATGACCGATCTGATCGCCGGCCGCCTGGACGCGATGTTCGACGCCACGTCGGTGATCGCGCCCTTCATCCGCTCCGGCCAGCTGCGCCCGCTGCTGGTGACCAGCGCACGGCGCGTGCCCGCCTTCCCCGATGTGCCCACGGCTTCGGAGCTGGGAATCAAGGACTTCAACATCGTCTCCTTCATCGGCCTGTACGGCCCGCCCGGCCTGAGCGCCGACATCGTGGCGCGCGCCAACACCGCGCTGAATACGGCCCTGAAGGACGCCACCGTCACGCGGACCATCCTGGAGCGCGGTGACGAGCCCGGTGGCGGCACGGCCGAGCAGCTGGCCACGCTGACCCGCAGCCACCACAAGACCTGGGGCGAGGTCGTCAAGGCGAACAACATCCGCGCCGAGTGAGGGCTATCGGCTCGCGGCAGGCGGCAGCAGCGCGCGCAGGTGCTCGCCCGATTCCACGCAGCGCTGGCCGTCGGCTGAACACACGAGGTAGGGACGGCCGGTGCTGCTGGAGCGGCTGGCGATCTGCTCGATGAAGGCCTCGGCCGTCTGCACCTGGGCGCCCTGGGCGAGCAGCTTGGCGCGCAGGAAGCGCGCCGCATCGCTGCCGGAAAAGGCCACGCCGGCGCGCATGAAACGCGATTGCCGATCGGCGGCCATCGCGGCCAGCACAGCGTCGATGCGGCGCTGCTCGGCCGGGGGCGGCGCGGCCCAGGCGCTGGCGGCCAGGGCGGCCAGCAGCAGGGTCGCCGGCACGGCGATCCGTCTGGACAGCAGCCTGGCCGGCGTCGCGCGCCAGGCTTGCCTCATGGCTGGGCTGATGTCCCGGCTCATGTCCTGGCACATGTCCCGGCACGTGTCTCGGCTCATGGCGCGGCTGCGGCCTTCAGCACGCGCGTTTCGCCCAGCTTGAAGAGCACGAAGTCCTGGTCTGCCACGGCCTGCTGCTGGCGCGCCAGCGGCAGGCCGCGCAGCGGTGCCTGGATGGGGTCGTCGCAGAGGCGGAAGGTGCCCCAGTGCACACCCATCGACAGGCGGCTCTTCACGTCGCGGTGGATGCGCACGGCCTCGTCCTCGTTCACGTGCTGGCTGCTCATGAACCAGCGTGGCTCGTAGCAGCCGAAGGGAATTGCAGAGAAGTCGAAGCCGCCGAACGTAAAGCTCAGCCGCCCGTGGACGCGTGACGCCAGGAGAGGTCGGGCTAAAAAGAGCCCGTAGGGCATGCCCGGCCGCGAGTAGCGTCGAGCCTTCGCGGACAGCTCCAGCGCCATGCTAGACCTCAGATCGCGGCTGCTGAAGGATGTTACTATACACTACCGGTAGTGTTGTGGAAGAGCATGCTACACTATCGGTAGCGTTACGGCTTGGGCGCCACCATGGACAAGGTTGCTATTGAGAAGGAAGTTCGTCGACTTCAGTTTGAAGTTTGGTCGCAGCGTGAGCTACTGTGGCCACTGGGCGTACCTCGGATCGAGGCGATGTTTGAGCCGCGGGTTGTGGCGGAGTGCTTGGGTCTTCACTATGACCCGCGCGAGCGCGTGCAGACTGAGCGAGGCTCCGAGTACGAAGCTGCCGGATCTTTAGACAGGCGAACTGGAATGCTTGCAGTTTCCAGTCGTTTCCCTTTCCACGTTCAGCGGTTCACGGCAGCTCATGAGATTGGGCACTTTGTGCTCCACCCGTGGGTTGGCGACAGAGTTGCGCATCGTGATCGACCGATACACGGGTACCAGTTGACGGGCAGGCCTCCGCTTGAGCAGGAGGCTGACTACTTCGCCGCATGTCTCTTGGTACCACTGAAGCCACTCGTCTCTGCCTTTGAGGTGAGATTCGGGACTCGAAAGCCGCTTCCCTTGTCTGAGACCGTGGCGTTTCACTTGGGCGGCGGTTCAGCACACCACCTCTTTACTGCACCGCGGGAGTCATTGCAGTTTGCTTCCGCAGTGGCAAGGGCTGAGTCCTTCGATGGAAGGCGCTTCCCGAGCCTCGCTTACTGCTTCGGTGTCTCCGTGAGCGCGATGGCCATTCGGCTTCGCGAGTCCGCTCTAGTCGTGGACTGATCCGGTTCACGCTGAGGTCTAACCGCTCGCCCGGGGCCTTGAGGTCGGCCGATTGGCCGGTGCTGCCGGCGTAGAACAGGCTGTAAGGCTGCCGGCCCACGCTCCTAGCCTTGCACGACAAAGCCGCCCCACACCGTGGCATTGTGATCCCAGGGCAAGCGGCTGGGTTAGTGCTGCACCGGCGCGAAGTTGCGCCCGCAGTTCGCCGCTGGGCGCCGGCAGCCGATGCCTATCCGTCTCGCCCAGGCGTTCCCACTGCCAGCGCCAGAAGCTGGGCTGATCCGCGCGCCAGTTGTCGATGTGCAGGTTGTTGAAACCGTCCGCCCGGTGGTGGCGCCGCGCGGGATCCTGGTAGGGGTTGGTGCTGCTGCAGCCCGCCGTGAGCAGCGCGGCAAAGCAGGCGAGGGCGGAGAGGAAGGCGGGGGTTCTTGGCAATCGGCGCATGGAGCATGGAATCGGGCTCTGGGCGAAGGCCAATTGCACCAGAAGCCGGCGGCAGGCCCGGCGGCCCGCACAATCACCGTTCCAACACGCCGTTCCAACACGCCGTTCCCACACGCCAGGAGACACCGTGAGCAAGACCTTTGACATCGTTGTCCATGGCGCCACCGGCTTCACGGGCCGCCTGGTCGCCGAATACCTGGTGCAGCGCTACCCGAATGGCCGCAACGCCGGAGGCATCCGCTGGGCCATGGGTGGACGCAGCGCGCAGAAGCTGGCCGACGTGCGCGACGAGATCGGCGCGCCGGCCGATACGCCGCTGGTGCTGACCGACGTGGGCGATGCGGCCTCGCTGCGCAGCCTGATGGCGCAGACGCGGCTGGTGCTCAGCACGGTCGGGCCCTACCAGCTCTACGGCAGCGAGCTGTTGGCGGCCTGCGCTGCGCAGGGTGTCGACTACGTGGATCTGTGCGGCGAGCCGGCCTGGATGCGGCAGATGATCGATGCGCACGAAGGCGCGGCCAAGGCCAGCGGCGCGCGCATCGTCTTTTCCTGCGGTTTCGATTCGATTCCCTTCGATCTGGGCGTCTTCCTGCTGCAGCGGGAATTCCGCCAGCGCTTCGGGCAGCCCGCCAGCCGCGTGCGCGGCCGGGTGCGCAAGATGAAGGGCACGTTCTCGGGCGGCACGGCGGCCAGCCTGAAGGCCACGCTGGCTGCCGCGGCGCAGGATCCACGCGTGCTGGACTGGCTGCGCAGCCCGTTTTCGCTGACACCGGGCTTCGAAGGGCCGCGCCAGCCGGCCGGCAACAAGCCGATGGTCGACGAAGCGCTGCCCGCGGTGAACGGTGAGCCGGTCTGGGTGGCGCCGTTCGTGATGGCCGCCATCAACACCAAGAACGTGCACCGCTCCAACCTGCTGCTGCAGCAGGCCTACGGCGCTGACTTCGTCTACGACGAGATGCTCATCACCGGCCCGGGCGCCAAGGGTGAGCAGATCGCGCGCCAGGTGGCGGCGGACAAGTCGCTGGGCTCGGACGACGGCCCGAAGCCGGGCGAGGGCCCTTCCAAGGCCGAGCGCGAGGCGGGTTCGTACGAGCTGCTGTTCCTGGGCGAAGACGCGGCCGGCCAGCGCCTGCAGACCCGCGTCAGCGGTGACCGCGATCCCGGCTATGGCTCCACCAGCAAGATGATTGCCGAGGCGGCGGTGCGCCTGCTGCAGGACGCGCAGCCCACCCCGGGCGGCATCTGGACCCCGGCGCCGGCCATGGGCGGCCCGCTGATCGAGAGGCTGCAGGCCCATGCCGGCCTGAGCTTCGTGGTGGAAGGGTGAAGCGGCCGGCGGCGGCGCGCTACCTGGGCGATCTGCGCGGCGCCGCCACGCTGGCGGCCGATGCCACCCTGGGCCTGACCGATCTGGTCGAGGCCATGCACGCGGGCATTGCCCGGCTGCCGCTGGGCGTGGCGCCGCTGCGCACGCGCGGCTTGACGCGGCTGGTCTACGGCAGCATCCGCGGCGTCACGCGGCTGGTGCGCGTGGGCGTGGATCAGGGCCTGGCGCTGGCCCAGCGTCTGCCGGGCCTGACGGCCGAAACCCGCAGCGGCCCACCCGGGCGCGAGGCCCTGCTGGCCGCGCTGAATGGCGTGATCGGCGACCGCCTGGAAGCCCAGGGCCACCCCTGGGCCACGCCGCTGGCCTGGTGCGTGGGCGGCCAGGCGCTGAGCCTGGATGCAGCCGGTCTGGCCGCCGGCATCGCCCGCCCCGGTGGCCGCTTGCTGCTGCTGGTGCACGGGCTGTGCATGAACGATCGGCAATGGCTGCGCGACGGGCATGACCACGGCGCGCAGCTGGCGCGCGATGCGGGCTATACGCCGGTCTACCTGCGCTACAACAGCGGGCGCGCCATCCACCGCAACGGGCTGGAAGCCGCGCACGCGCTGGAGGCCCTGCTGAAGGCCTGGCCCGTGCCGCTGGAGCGCGTGGTGCTGCTGGGCCACAGCATGGGCGGGCTGGTGGCGCGCAGCGCCTTCGCTCAGGCCCGCCGCGCCGGCCTGGCCTGGCCCGAGCGCCTGGACGACATGGTCTTTCTGGGCACGCCGCACCAGGGCGCGCCGCTGGAGCGCGCCGGGCGCTGGGTGGATCTGCTGCTGGACGCCGCGCCCTACGCCGCGCCGCTGGCACGCCTGGGCCGCCTGCGCAGCGAAGGCATCACCGATCTGCGCCAGGGGCGCGTGCTGCCCGGCCCGCACCGCGTCGTGGCCCTGCCGCGACGCGTGCGGTGTCTGGCCATCGCGGGGCAGGCGCGCACAGGGCGGCTGCTGGGCGATGGCCTGGTGCCGGTGGCCAGCGCGCTGGGCCAGCACCCGCAGGCCCGCTGTCGCCTGCGCTTCGCCCCGGGTCACACGCGGGTGCTTCAGGGCGTGAACCACATGCAGCTGCTCAGCGACCCGGCTGTCGCGCAGCAGCTGCTGCGCTGGCTGAAGTGAAGGGTCAGCGCCTCAGTTCACGCCGTTCAGCGCGTATTCGAAGACCTGGAAGCTCTTCAGCGTCTCGCCCGCGGCCTTCATGCGGTAGCCGGCATTCAGAGGGCGGTTGAGGATGATGGGCACCTTGGCTTCGGAGGTGCCGCCGTGCGTGCGCAGCCGGTGGCCCTTCAGGCCGCTGAGATCGTGGTTGGCGGCCGAGCCGCCGATGCACACGTCCGCGCGGGCCACCACGGCCACATCGGCCTCGCGGTCGGCGGGCAGGTCGAACATGCGGCAGGCGGTTTCGCGGTCCAGCGCCAGCTCGATGCCGTCCACCGGCGAGATGGTGTCGATGATCTGCTGCGGCGTCACAGCGCTGCGCGTCCATACCCGCACGAAGCCGCCCAGCGCGCCGTGGTGCGCGACAAAGGCATCGGTGATGGGGCAGATCACGGTGGTGGCGCCGACGCCGAACCGGGCGTCCAGGATGTCCTGCAGCCAGATGACCTTGGGCTCGCCCGCAGCGTCGCTCTTGTCGTTCATGCCGTGATCGGCGGTCAACGCGACGGTGGCGTCCAGCGCCGCCAGGCGACCGATGGCATCGTCCAGCTTGCGGTAGAAAAGGCGCGCGCCTTCTTCATCGGGCGCCCACTTGTGCTGCACCCAGTCGGTGAGGCTGAGGAACAGCAGATCCGGGCGGCGCTCCTGCAGCAGCCGGATGCCGGCCTCGAGCACGAAAAGGCTCAGCTCCATCGAATACATGCCCGGCTTGTCCATGCCCAGCCAGGTGGTGACGTTCTCGATGCCGTTTTCGGCCATCGTGCAGCGATCGGCAAACTCGGTGGAAAAGGAGACATGGCCCTGGCTCACGTCCAGGCCCTTGGAGAGCTGCTTGCGCAGCTTGTCCTTGGCAGTGATGGAGACCACGCGCGCGCCGGCCTCGGCAAAGCGCGCCAGGATGGTGTCGCCGCGCAGCAGGTCGGGGCCGGTCATCACCACCGGCTCCCAGGTGCGCGTGTCCAGGTAGAAGTTGCCGCTGATGCCGTGCTTCGAGGTCGGCGTGCCCGTGATCATGGACATGTTGTTCGGGCAGGTGAACGAGGGCATCGAGCCGTCGGCCACGGTGGCAAAGCCTTCGGTGACGAAGCGGGCGATGTTCGGGATGCTGCCGTCGGCCAGAAACTGGCGCAGGTAGGCCGGATCGCCGCCGTCGATGCACACCACCACCGTGGGGCGCTGTGGCCAGCGGTAGAGGGTGCCATTGACGCTGACGGTATCGGGGTGCAGGCTCATGGTGTGCAGGCGGGGTAGGTGTTCAAGATTGGCGGGGCGCGGGCGCAGCAGGATCGGTGACCGCTAGACGCGTGGCGGCGTGCCGGGCGAGTTGATCAGCACGGCCTGCAGCCGCGCGCGGCTGCCCAGCACATGCTCGGTGAGCAGCTGCTCGGCGCGCCGCTCGTCGCGCAGGGCCACGGCCTCGACGATGGCTTCGTGTTCCTGCGTCGATTGCGGAATGATCTCCGCGCTGCGTGACAGCGTGGTGCGGCGGTACAGATCCAGCTGGTTGACCACGCTGCGGTAATGCGTGAGCAGCGCCTCGTTGCGCGCGGCGCGTGCCAGCAGCTCGTGGAACTGCAGGTTCAGCTCGAAGTAGGCCTGCGGCCGCCGCGCGCGCTGCAGCTGCTGCATGCGGCGCACGGTGTCGCGCAGCTGCTCCAGCTCATCGAGCCCGATGCGGCGTGCCGCCAGCTTGCCGATCAGGCCTTCCAGCGCGGCGCGCACCTCGTAGATCTCGGCCGCCTCGTCCAGCGAGAGCTGGCGCACAAAGACGCCGCGGTTCTTTTCCACGCGCACCAGCCCGGCTTGGCTGAGGGCGCGAAAGGCTTCGCGCACGGGCCCGCGCGAGACGCCCAGCGCCGAGGCCAGCTCCACCTCGTTGAGCTTGGCGCCAGCCGCGATCTCGCCGGACAGGATGCGGCGCTCCAGCTCCTGCTGGGCCAGCGTGGCCAGCGAGTGCGCCTGCAGCACCTCGATGGTCTGGCTGGGTGTGTGACGGCTGGCGGTGCGCAAGGCGGGCATCGGGAGGGCGGGGCTCAAGCTGTAGATTGTCTACAAAATGGCCTGGGGCGTCGATGCGGCCGATGCGGCCGATGTGGCCGATGCGCCTGGTGTGCCTGGTGTGCCGGATGCTCCCAGGGCGCCCGGTGCGCAGCAAAGCGGCCCATGCGCGTGCCCGCCATCGTCAGACGAAGCGCACGCCGCGGGTCTGCGCGCGCAGCCGCGGATCCTGCGAGGCCACGCTCAGCGGCTGGCCCGAGAGCGCCTCGTGGCAGCGCAGCAGCGTCTCGTGCTCCAGCCGCGCCAGGGCTTCGTGCGTGAAGAAGCTCAGATGCGGCCACAGCAGCACGTGATCCAGCGCGTACAGCGGCGACAGCGGGTGGCCCTGGCGTGCCAGCGGCTCTTGCGCATACACATCCAGCGCGGCACCCGCGATGCGCCGCTCCAGCAGCAGGGGCAGCAGGGCGGATTCGTCGATCAGCTCGCCGCGCGAGACATTCACCAGCAGCGCGTGCGGCCGCAGCAGGGCCAGCTGCTCGCGGCCGATCAGGTGACGCGTCTGCGCATTCAGCACGCAGTGCAGCGACAGCGCATCGCAGCGCGCGATCATGGGCTCGAGCTGCGCGCAGCGTTCCACGCCGGAGGGCCAGTCTGCCGGCGCGAGGTGGGGATCGTGGCCCAGCACCGTCATGCGGAAGGCCTGCGCCATCTGCGCCACGCGGCGGCCGATGCGGCCCAGGCCCACCAGCGCCAGCGTCTTGCCGGCCAGATCGTGCGCCAGCCAGGCGGGCTCGGGCCAGATCCAGCCCTGGCTCTGCATGGCCTGGTGGATGGGACGCAGGCGCTTGAACAGCGCCATCAGCAGGGCAAAGGCGCCCTCGGCCACGGTGTCCTCGGCGTAGGCCGGGACGTTGACCACCGGTATCCCGAGCTCGCGCGCGGCCTCCAGATCGATCGCGTCGATGCCCACACCGTACTTGACGATGGCCTTGAGCCGCGGTGCACCATGGAGCACGGGGCGGCTGATGCGGGCGTAGCACATCAGCAGCAGCTCGGCTTCGGCCAGCTCGGCCGCCAGCTGATCCTGCGCCGTGCCATCGGGCAGCAGCCGCAGATCGGCGCCCCAGGCGCGCAGCGTGGCGTCGGTGCGGTCCATGGTCAGTTCGCGGTCGGTACGCACGACGCGGAATCCTGGCTTCAGCCCCGGCGGGGCCGGCGGCACGGGCGCCGCCGGTGGTGCGTCATGCGGATCGGCGGGCGTCATGGGTGCAGCGTGTCCTTGATCAAGGGTTCAACTCAGTCTGAGGGCCACCACGCCGCCGACGATCACGCCGGCGCCGGCGGCGCGGCGCAGGGTGAAGCGTTCCTTCAGCACCAGCACCGACAGCAGCGTGGCGAACAGCACCGAGGTCTCGCGCAGCGCCGAGACCACGGCCACCGGCGCGCGTGTCATCGCCCACAGCGCGATGCCGTAGCTGCCCAGTGAGGCCAGCCCGCCCAGGGTGGCCAGCGGCCAGCGCTGGCGCGCGTAGCGGGCCAGGCCTTGCCGCTCGGCGGGCGTGCGACGCCACCAGACCCAGGCCGGGTAGGGCAGGCCATCCAGCACGAAGAGCATCACCACATAGGCCAGCGCCGTGCTGCCGGCCGCCGCGGCCTGGCGCACGCCGTGGCCATCCACCAGCGTGTAGCAGGCGATCACCGCCGCATTGGCCAGCGCATAGCCCAGTGCACGCCGGTGGTGCCAGGGATCCGCGCCGCGCGCCAGGCCCACCATCAGCACCCCGGCGGTCACCGCCAGGATGCCGGCCCAGGCCATGGGCTGCAGGCTTTCGCCCAGCACCAGACCGCTGGCCAGGGCGACCAGCAGCGGCGCGCTGCCGCGCATGATGGGGTAGGTGAGGCTGAGCTCCCCATGCTGGTAGGCGCCATTGAGGGTGATGTAGTAGGCCATGTGGATGGCCAGCGAGCTCAGCAGAAAGGGCCAGGCAGCGGCCGGCGGAAAGCCGGTGAAAGCCAGCAGCGGCACCGCCACCAGCGCGCCGCAGGCATGCACCAGCGCCAGATCGGCCTGCTGATCGCCAGAGCTCTTGACCAGTGCATTCCAGCTGGCGTGCAGCAAGGCGCCGAAGAGCACGCAGGCGACGACCCAACTGTCCATCTCGGTGGCGCCTCAGCGCGACGCCTCGTCGCCCAGCAGATCGGCCAGGCGCGAATCGCGCAGCCGCGTGCTGGCCAGCACGCCGGCGGACTCCAGGATGGGATAGGCGATCGAGCACAGGTGCGAGTTGATGCGCTTGAGATCGCTGATCAGGTCCAGGTGCAGGCTGCTGGTCTCGATGCTGGGGGCGGTGTTCTCGCGCAGCCGCGCAATGTGCGTTGCAGCGTAGGCATGCTCCAGGTCGCGGAAGCGCGCCTTCTCTTCCAGCAGCTTGCGCGCGTCGTTCACATGGCCGTCCAGGAAGACCGTCATGCCCAGGCGCAGGTTGGACAGCAGGCGCTCGTGCAGGTGGCTGATCTCGGCCATGCCGGCTTCGCTGAAATTGCGTCCCGGGCGGATCTTCTTGTCCTCCACATCCTGCAGGATGCGCTCGACGATGTCGCCGATCTGTTCCATGTTGATCGTGAAGCTCACGATGTCGGTCCAGCGGCGGCTTTCGCGCTCGCTCAGCGCTTCGCGCGAGATCTGCGTGAGGTAGAACTTGATGGCCGAATAGAGCTCATCAACCGTGTCGTCCATCTTGCGCAGCTGCTCGGCCAGCGAGAGGTCGTTCGTGCGGATGACCTCGATCGCGCCGCGCAGCATGGTCTCCACCACATCGGCCTGGTGCAGCGCTTCGCGTGCCGCACAGGCGATGGCCAGCGAAGGCGTGGGCAGCGCCACAGGATCCAGGTGCCGGGGCCGCGACTGCGAAGGCGGTGGCACCGGCGCTGACATCCAACGTTCCAGATGAAGGGCCATGAGCCCGGTGAACCCGATGAAGCCCAGCGCCAGCGCGACGTTGAAGAGCAGATGGAAGGCCACCACCTGCTGCGCCACGGCGCCGAACTGCCGCTGCAGCAGTTCGAGCGCCGGGCCCAGCCAGGGCACGACGAGCATCGCCCCGGCCAGCTTGAACAGCAGGTTGCCCACCGGCAGGCGGCGCGTGGCCACATCGGCCTGCGCGGTGGTCAGCACGCCCAGGACGCCGCTGCCGATGTTGGCACCCAGCACCAGGCCCAGGGCCACGCCGGCGGGCACCATGCCCGCGCCGGCCAGCGTGGCGGTGAGCAGCACGATGGCCAGGGAGGAGTACGACAGGACGGTCAGCACGGCACCCACCAGGATGTCCAGCAGCACCTCGTTGGGCAGCGCCGCGAGCAATTGACGCACGGCCGGCGATTCGATCAGCGGGCGCGTGGCGCCGACGATGAGCTGCAGAGCCAGCGTGATGAGGCCCACGCCGATGACGATGCGGCCGAAGCGCCCGACATTCGTGCGCTCGCGGCTGATGAACAGCACCACGCCCACGAAGATCAGCAGCGGCGAAAGCCAGGACAGATCGAAGCTGAACACCACCACCATCGCGCTGGTGCCGATGTCTGCACCCAGCATCACGGCCAGCGCAGCCGAGGTGGCGATCAGCCCGCGCCCGACAAAGGAGGACACGATCAGCCCCGTGGCGGTGCTGGATTGCACCAGGCTGGTGACCGCCAGGCCGGCCAGCAGGGCGCGCAGCCGGTTGCCCACGCTCTGCGAGATGAGTTCGCGCAGGTTGGCGCCATACAGGCGCAGCACGCCGGTGCGCACGATGTGGGTGGCCCAGACGAGCAGTGCGATGGCCGCGAGCAGGTTCAGCAGGTGCTGCATGGAGCCGCCGCATTCAATCCGTCAGTCCGCGGATTGTCAACAATCTGCAACTTGAGGGTTCTCCCGTTGACAGCGGCGCATGCTGCGGCGCACGATGAGCCGGCTTCGTCATGGCGCTGTCATGGCGCGGCCTCCCCATCGTCACGTATCGGTCACAAGACCGTGGCCCACTGGAGTGCCGCGTCGGCGGCCCGCTGGCGGCGGGCTGCCCGGGCGGCCCGGTCCGGGCACCGATCCGGCCGCGTTTCCCCAACAACCATTGATATCCAGGAGAAGTTCATGCGTCGGTCCGTGCTGTCTCGATTGACAGGTCTCGTGGGTGCGCTCGTGATGGCTGCGCTGGGCACTTCGCTCGCGCTGCCGGCAGCCGCCCAGAAGACCCAGCTGCTTGTCTACACCGCGCTGGAGACCGATCAGCTGAAGGCCTACGAGCAGGGCTTCAACAAGGTCCACCCCGACATTGAGATCAAGTGGGTGCGCGACAGCACCGGCGTGATCACCGCCAAGCTGCTGGCCGAGAAGGGCAACCCGCAGGCCGATGCCATCATGGGCGTGGCGGCGTCCAGCCTGGCGCTGATGGACAAGAACGGCATGCTGCAGCCCTACAGCCCGCTGAACCTGGACGCCATCATGAGCCAGTACCGGGATCGCAAGAACCCGCCGGCCTGGTTCGGCATGGATGTCTGGGGCGCCACCATCTGCTTCAACACGGTGGAAGCGCAGAAGCGCAACATCCCCAAGCCCGAGACCTGGAGAGACCTGACCAAGCCCGTCTACAAGGGCCAGGTCGTGATGCCCAACCCGGCCAGCTCCGGCACCGGCTTCTTCGATGTGACCGCCTGGCTCACGCTCTTCGGTGACGACAACGGCAAGGGCGGCGGCTGGAAATTCATGGATGCGCTGCACGAGAACATCGCGCAGTACACGCACTCGGGCAGTCGCCCCTGCAACATGGCCGCGGCCGGCGAGTTTGTCGTGGGGATCTCGTTCGAATACCGCGCCAACGCCAACAAGGCCCGCGGCGCCCCGATCGATCTGGTCTTCCCGAAGGAGGGCCTGGGCTGGGATCTGGAGGCCTTTGCCATCCACAAGGGCACCAAGAAGCTGGATGCGGCCAAGAAGCTGGCCGACTGGGCATCCAGCAAGGACGCGATGATCCTGTACGGCAAGAATTTCGCGATCACCGCGCAGCCCGGTGTGGCAGCCCCGCTGCCCAACATTCCCAAGGACTACGAGTCGCGCCTGGTGAAGAAGGATTTCTACTGGGAAGCCGACAACCGCGAGCGCATCCTGGCCGAGTGGACCAAGCGCTACAACGCCAAGTCCGAACCGCGCCGCTGAAGCTGGCGTGCAGGCATCGGGCATGAACGGGGCCGCAGCTGCCGGCGGCCCCTACCTTCAGCTGGAAGGCATCCGAAAGCGTTTCGGCAGCTTCGAAGCCCTCAAGGGCATCGATCTGACGATCGAGCGCGGCGAGTTCGTCTGTTTTCTGGGCCCATCAGGCTGCGGCAAGACCACGCTGCTGCGTGTGATCGCCGGCCTGGAAGCCCAGAGCGAAGGGCGTGTGCTGCAGGGCGGGCAGGACATCTCGCGCCTGCCGCCGGCGCAGCGCGATTACGGCATCGTCTTCCAGTCCTATGCGCTGTTTCCCAACCTCACGGTGGCCGACAACGTCGCCTACGGGCTGGTGAACCGCCGCGAGAGCCGCGAGCGCATCCGCGCCCGCGTGGCCGAGCTCGTGGCGCTGGTGGGCCTGCCCGGCAGCGAAGGCAAGTACCCGGCGCAGTTGTCCGGCGGGCAGCAGCAGCGCATCGCGCTGGCGCGTGCGCTGGCCACCTCACCGGGCCTGCTGCTGCTGGACGAGCCGCTGTCGGCGCTGGATGCCATCGTGCGCGTGCACCTGCGCCAGGAGATCCGCGCCTTGCAGCGCCAGCTGGGCGTGACCACCGTGATGGTCACCCACGACCAGGAAGAAGCCCTGTCGGTGGCCGATCGCATCGTGGTCATGAACCAGGGCGTGATCGATCAGGTGGGTGCGCCGCAGCAGGTCTACCGCGAGCCGCGCACGCCCTTCGTGGCCGATTTTGTCGGCCGCATCAACGTGTTGCCGGCGACTGCGCTGGCGCAGGACCGGCTGCACATCGGCAAGCGCAGCTTCGATTGCCCGCACACCCTGGCCGAGGGCCAGGCGCTGAAGGTCTATCTGCGTCCTGAGGACGTGCTGGCGCGCCCGCTGTCGCCCGGTGACGCCAATGTCTTCGAGGCCCGGATCGAGAAGATCGAGTTCCTCGGCTCGTATTGCCTGGTTCGCGTCACCAGTGCGGTGCTGGGCGAGCTGCCGCTGACGGTCTATCTCTCGCTGAACTTCATCGCCGAACAGCAGCTGCAGGAGGGGGCGCACCTGCCCTTGCGCCTGTTGCCCGAGCGCATGCGGCTGTTCGTTGGATGATGGTGAAGGCCAGCGCGTGAAACCGCTCGCTGCAGCGGCTTCTTCCCCGGCACCCCGGGGCCCTGAGCTGCGCCTGGCCGTGACGGCAAGTGACCGTGTGGCCACGCTCGCGCTGATCGTGGTCGCACTGCTGCTGCTGGCTTTTCTGGCGCTGCCGCTGGCGGCCATTGCGGTGCAGGCGCTGCAGGATGCGCAGGGGCGCTACGTCGGCTTTGCCAACCTGCTGAACTATCTTCAGACGCCTGCGCTGCTGCGCAGTGCCTGGAACAGCCTGTGGGTCTCGGCGCTGGTGACGCTGGTGACGGTGCCGCTGGCCTTCGCCTTTGCCTACGGGCTCACACGCAGCCGCATGCCGGGCAAGGGGCTGCTGCGCGGCATCACGCTGCTGCCGCTGCTGGCGCCCACGCTGCTGGCCGCCATCTCGCTGATCTACTGGTTCGGCAACCAGGGGGTGGCCAAGGGGCTGCTGCTGGCCCTGGGCATCGATGAGATCTACGGCGCGCCGGGCATCGTGCTGGCCCAGATCTTCGCCACCTTCCCGCATGCGCTGATGATTCTGGTGACGGCACTCGCGGCCGCGGATGCGCGCCTGTATGAAGCGGCCGATGCCATGGGCACCTCGGCCGCGCGCAAGTTCTTCACCATCACGCTGCCCGGCGCTCGCTACGGGCTGATCAGCGCCGCGCTCGTCGTCTTCACCCTGGTGATCACCGATTTCGGCATTCCCAAGGTCATCGGCGGCAACTTCAACATGTTGGCCACCGATGTCTTCAAGCTGGTGATCGGCCAGCAGGATTTCCAGCGCGGCGCCGTGGTGGCCATCCTGCTGCTCACGCCGGCGGTGCTGACCTTCGCCGTCGATCACTGGGTCGGCAAGAAGCAGACCGCGATGCTCAGTGCGCGGGCGGTGCCTTACCGGCCCAGGCGCGCGCCGCGCTTCGACGCGCTGATGCTGCTGTACTGCAGTTTCATCGCGCTGCTGATCCTGGCCGTCATGGGCATGACGGTGTTTGCCTCGCTCGCGAGCTTCTGGCCCTACAACCTGGCGCCCAGCTTCTCGCACTACCGCATGGCCATCGTGGATGCGGAGGTCGGCGAGGCCTTCGTCAACAGCCTGATCATGGCGGGCGGCACGGCCTTCTTCGGCACGGCGCTGATCTTCCTGGGCGCCTACCTGCTGGAGAAGACGCAGGCCACGCCCGCCGTGCGCACGCTGGTGCGGCTGCTGGCCATGCTGCCGATGGCCGTGCCCGGCCTGGTGCTGGGCCTGGGCTACATCTTCTTCTTCAACGAGCCGGAGAACCCGCTGTCCGTGCTCTACCGCAGCATGGCGCTGCTGACGCTGTGCACCATCGTGCACTTCTACACCACGGGTCACCTCACGGCGATCACGGCGCTGAAAAGCCTGGATGCGGAATTCGAATCCGTCTCGGCCAGCCTGAAGGTGCCGCAGTGGACCACGCTGCGCCGCGTGACCCTGCCCCTGTGCACGCCGGCACTGATCGACATCGCGCGATACCTGTTCGTCAACGCGATGACCACGGTATCGGCCGTGGTCTTCCTGTATGCGCCGGAAACCAAGGTGGCTTCTATCGCCATCCTGAACCTGGATGAAGCCGGCGAGACCGGTGCCGCCGCCGCCTGCGCCGTGATGATCGTGGCTGCCTCGGCTGTGGCGACGATGCTGTTCTGGCTGCTGTCGCGCTGGGTGGAGCGGCGCACGCAGGCCTGGAAGGCGTGAACGCGGGGCCTGCCTGCCCGCCTGGAACCCGATCCGACGCTGCACGCAGCGGCGCACTCAAACGATGGAGACAAGCCGATGGACCGAGACCGCATCCTGCTGACCCCGGGACCGCTGACCACCACGCTGCGCACCAAGCTGGCGATGCTGAAGGATTGGGGCAGCTGGGATACCGATTTCATCGCCATCACGGCGCGGGTGCGCGAGCGGCTGCTGGACATCGTGCACGGCCAGGAAAGCCATGTGCTCGTGCCGCTGCAGGGCAGCGGCACCTTCAGCGTGGAAGCCGCGGTGGCCACGGTGACGCCGCGCGATGCGCACATCCTGGTGCCCGACAACGGCGCCTACTGCAAGCGCGCCGGCAAGCTCTCGCAGATGATGGGTCGCCGGGTGACGCTGCTGCCGGTGGCCGAAGACAGCCCCATCACGCCCGCCGCGGTGCAGGCCGCGCTGACGGCTGAGCCCAGCATCACGCACGTGATCCTGATCCACTGCGAAACCGGCACCGGCGTGGAGAACCCGCTGGCCGAGATCGCCGCCTTGTGCGAGCAGGCGGGCAAGGGATTGATCGTCGACGCGATGTCCAGCTTTGCCGCGCTGCCCATCGATGCGCGGCACACGCGCTTCGATGCACTGATTGCCGCCAGCGGCAAGTGCCTGGAAGGCGTGCCGGGCATGGGCTTCGTATTCATCCGCAAGGCCGTGCTGGACAACTGCGCCGGCCACAGCCACAGCCTGGCGATGGATCTGCACGACCAGCATGTCTACATGCAAAAGACCGGCCAGTGGCGCTTCACGCCGCCCACGCACGTCCTGGCTGCACTGGACGAAGCCATCGCTCAGTTTGTCGAGGAGGGCGGCCAGCCGGCGCGCCTCGCGCGCTACCAGGCCAACTGCCAGGCGCTGATGCAGGGCATGCAGGCGCTGGGCTTCAAGCCCTTCCTGGCGCCCGAGGTGCAGGCACCGATCATCGTGACCTTCCACGCCCCGGCCGATGCGCGCTACGACTTCAGGCGCTTCTACGAAGGCGCCAAGCAGCGTGGCTTCATCCTCTACCCCGGCAAGCTCACGCAGATCGAGACCTTCCGCGTGGGCTGCATCGGTGCCATCGGCCCCAACGAGATGCGCCAGGCAGTGAACGCCGTGGGGGAGACGCTGGCGGAGATGGGCATTCACAGCGGCGCGCCGGCCGGTGCGTAACGCGGCCGGCGCGCGGACCCTTGGGCACTCAGTTCACGACGCGCACGCTCGGCACGTAGGTCTTGTAGGTCTTCACGACCTGCACCAGGCGCTCGTCGCGGCCGCTGAGTTCGAAGTCCGTCACCAGGGTCATGCGCGAGAACCGTGCCGGTTCTGATGCGTCGCACAGCGTGGCGCTGATGGCATTCACCGGGCACGTCACGTTTGACGAGCGTGTGCTGCTGGTGAAGGAGCGACCCGCGTCGAAGGAGGTGCGGCTTTCCCAGGGGATGCTGTAGCTGCTGGTGGTGCGGCCCCACATCCAGAGCGACAAGGGGGCGATGGCGCCTTCGGGCACGGTCCATCCCAGTTCGACCACCGGCGTGGTGCTGGTGGGCTCACCGGTGGCGCCGGGGCGGGCGCCGAACCAGAACATGCGCGCATTGGGCTCGGCGGAGTAGCTCTGAAGGAACGCACGCGACGCTTCGGTCAGCTCGGCCGTGCGGATGGCCGCCGCTTCGCGCAGGCTGGGTGCGCGCGACAGCGTGGTCAGGTGCTGCACCGCGTCCGGCGTATCGCCGGTGTTGCCGGCCAGGAAGTACTTGAAGGTCCAGACCGACTTGTGAGAAATGCGCTCCAGGCGGTCGTCGCTCCAGGGCTCGCCGTTCACCCAGACGGCGCCGCTGCTCGTGATCTGCCGCGGATGCAGCGGTTCGCTGGTGCGCGGCGCGTTGAACGCGCCGGCCAGGCGCACGACCTGGCTGGTCTGCGTGGGTGTCCAGTTGCCCTTCATGCGCAGGCTGCTGTGCCCCGGCATCGGCCAGAGGACAAACTCGTCGCGCGTCGCGCCACGCTCAAGGCCCACCGGTGCTTGCACCACCACCTTGTGATAGACAGCTTGACCGTTGGCTTGACGGTTGGTGACCTGCAGCGTGTAGCCCGTGGTCGTGAAGTCATGGCCGGTGACGTCGCTGCGCAGGAACTCGGCGCGATAGATCAGCGGGCGCACTTCCATGGGATGCGCCTGCTGGTTGCCGATCAGGCGCAGCGTGTCGCCCTGCGGGCGCGACACCAGCATCACGGTGTCGCTGTTGCCGGCGGTGTCCTTCCAGCGCAGCGAGAAGACCACCTCGTCGGAGCCGGCACGCTCGTACTCGAAGACCGGCCGATCGAAGACCAGCTGGATGCCGCTGTACACACCGGCAAAGGCCCCGCCCCCGGGGACGGCGCGGCCGCTGCTGTGCAGATAGCCCGAGGGATCCGCGTTGAAGAACATGTCGCGGCAGGGACCGGCCTTGATCGTGGCCGGTGTCTGCGCACTGTCCACACGGTCGGCCAGCGGCAGCGCGTAGCAGGCGTTGAGCTTGGCCACCAGCTCGTCGATCTTGGCCGACGCGCGGTCGCTGGCCAGTGCGTTGCGGTCAACCGCCGGCACTACCGGCATGTCGCGCGTGGTGCTGGAGAAGGCGACCGCCGGCGGCGCCTGATCGTCCGGGCGCTTGGTGCGCACGGTCAACTCGATGTTGGTGGCGGTGTCGCTCTTGGGCGTGATCGTGACGGTGAGCGAATCCAGCAGCTTGTCGTGCCCGGTGCCGCCGACGGCGAAGTTGCCGGTGACCGGGTGCGTCGAGTCGCCCACGGCACCGGCGAGCGGCGCGATGACCCGGATCACGTCGTTGGTGGCCGTCTGGATGGCCTCTGCGGAAGGCACCTGACGCGCCGCGCCGCTGGCCGTGAAGTCACGCACCAGGCCTTCCGGCTGGCCGTTGCTGGACAGCCGTGCGGCCATCAGGCTGGTCAGGGGCGTGACATTGACCGTGGACGACGATGTCGTGGCGACCGCAGCCACCTGGGACGTGCCTGCGGAGAGACTGGCGACGACCACGAAGGGCGATTGCGCGCCTTCGCTCAGCGTCACCGAGTAGCGGCCATCCTGACCGACCGCCGCACTGCGGCCCACTTCCTGCCCGCGGGAATCCACGACGCGCACCGTGGCGCCGACCATCGGCGCCCCGGTGGCCGCCACGCCGCTGAAGACCACCGCGACCGGCAGCACCGGCGGCGGCGTGGCCACCGGGCCCGGTACGGGTTCTTCGCCACCGCCGCAGGCGCTCAGCGCCACGGCGAGCGCGACGGCGCTCATGCGGGCCGGCAAGGCCCATGAAGACAAGGCTGAAGAAAGCGTGATGGTCTCGCGCACGAATCGGGCTCCCTGAGAGGGCGAGACCGGCGGCCTCGCGACCCGTGGGCTATCGGCTGACGAGACCCCTGCCTGCAGCGGTTCCTGGGCCCTGAGGCCACGAGTTCAAGGCCTTCGCGACTTCTGCATGCATAACCTTGTGGGCTACAGGCTGTTGCAAGCAGCTGATGGTTCGCCTGCCGCTGGACTACCGGCTGTCGCTGTCGCTGTGGCTGGCGGGGTGAGGGTGGCCCCGCCGGCCCGGGTTGCACGCCGGCATCACCTGGGGCTGATCGGCATCGCCAAGGCGGCGCGGCCGTTGTAGCGTGCGCCCTTGCGAACATCAGCAGACCCGAGGCCAGAGCATGCCGACCCCACCCAAGAGCCCTACCCGCAAGACCGCAGCGGGGCGCGGCGCCGCTGCACGCGTGCCGATGCCCGACGCATCGCAGGTGCTGAGTGATCTGCGCAAGAGCGGCGCCACCAAGGTCAAGGTCGCGGTGAGCGACATCGACGGCATCCTGCGCGGCAAGTACCTGCACATCGACAAGTTTGCCGGTGCGCTCGATGGCGGCTTCGGCTTCTGCGACGTGGTCTTCGGCTGGGATGTGCACGACCAGTGCTACGACAACACGCAGGTCACCGGCTGGCACCATGGCTTTCCGGATGCGCTGGCCCGGCTGGACATCGGCACGCAGCGCCGCGTGCCCTGGGATCAGGACGTGCCCTTCTTCCTGGGCGAGTTTGTCAACGCCGACGGCAGCCCGTACCCGGTGTGCCCGCGGCAGATCCTCAAGCGCGTGCTCCAGCGGGCAGAGAAGCTGGGCTTCGCGCCCATGTGCGGCCACGAGTACGAGTGGTTCAATTTCGCCGAGACGCCGCAGAGCTGGGCCGACAAGCGCGGCGTGGGCCCGCAGACGATCACGCCGGGCATGTTCGGCTATTCGCTGCTGCGCATGGGCGATCAGCGCGATTTCTTCAACGCCCTGATGGACGAGATGGGTGCCTTCGGCGTGCCCATCGAAGGCCTGCACACGGAGACAGGCCCCGGCGTCTACGAAGCCGCCATCGCCTTCAGTGGCGCACTGGAGGCCGCTGACCGCGCCATCCTCTTCAAGACCGGCGCCAAGGAGATCGGCAAGCGCTTCGGCATCATGCCCAGCTTCATGGCCAAGTGGAGCGCGCAGTATCCGGGCTGCTCAGGCCACATCCACCAGAGCCTGTCGGACGGCAAGCGCAACCTCTTCCACGGCGCGGATTCACCGCGCGCCATGAGCCCGCTGTTCGAGAGCTACCTGGCCGGCCAGGTGGCCGCCCTGATGCAGTTTGCGCCGATGTTCTGGCCTACCGTCAACAGCTACAAGCGCCTGGTGGATGGCTTCTGGGCACCCGTCAAGCCCACCTGGGGCCTGGACAACCGCACGGCGAGCTTTCGCGTGATCGCGGGCAGCCCCAAGAGCACGCGCCTGGAGACCCGCTGCCCCGGCGCCGACATGAACCCCTACCTGGCCACCGCAGCGGTCATCGCGGCCGGCCTGCACGGCGTGGAAAAGGGCCTGAAGCTCAGCACGCCGCCCATCACCGGCACCAACCAGGGAGCGGAGAACATCCCGCGCGCGCCGCGCAGCCTGATCGAGACCACGCGCATCTTCCAGGCCAGCGATCTGGCGCGCGACTGGTTCGGTGACCTGTTCGTCGACCACTTTGCCGCCACGCGCGAATGGGAATGGCGCCAGTGGCAGGACGCGGTGACCGACTGGGAGCTCAAGCGCTATTTCGAGATCATCTGAGCTCTTGATTTCTTCGCCTCTTCACCTGCCGACCCTGCCATGAGCATCACCAGCTTCTCCTTCCCCACGCAGATCCGCTTCGGCGCCGGCGCGCGCCGCCTGGTGGCCGATCACCTGAAGAGCCAAGGCATCCAGCGCCCCTTGATCGTGAGCGATCGTGCGCTCGCCGCGCTGCCGGTGATGGCGGAATTCCGCGCGCTGCTGCCGGGGCTCGCCACCGGGGTCTTCGATGGCATCTGGGGCAACCCGACAGCCGCACAGGTGATGGCCGGCGCAGCCGCCTTCCGCGCCCATGCTGCCGATGCCGTGATCGGCTTTGGCGGCGGCGCAGCGCTGGACGTGGCCAAGGCCGTGGCACTGATGGGCGTGCACGACGGCGACGTGATGGAGTACGTCTGGGATCACCCGCAGGTGCGCCCGATGGTCAACCCCTTGCCGCACTTCGTCGCGCTGCCCACCACCAGCGGCACGGGCAGCGAGGTCGGCCGCTCGGCCGTGGTGGCCGAGAACGACACGCACATCAAGCGCGCGCTCTTCGGCGCACCCCTGCTGGCCAAGGTGGTCTTTGCAGACCCTGAGCTCACGCTGGCGCTGCCGCCGGCCATCACCGCCGCCACCGGCATGGATGCACTGACGCATAACATCGAGAGTTATTTGTCGCCGGCCTACCATCCGCTGTGCGACGGCATCGCGCTGGAAGGCCTGCGCATCGGCGCGCGCGCGCTGGCCACGGCGGTGGCCGAGCCCGGCAACCTGGCGGCACGCAGCGACATGATGATGAGCTCGCTGATGGGTGCCATCGCCTTCCAGAAGGACCTGGGCTCGGTCCACGCCTGCGCACACGCGCTGGGTGCCGTGAACGATCTGCACCACGGCCTGGCCAACGCGCTGATGATCGACACCGTGCTGGCCTGGAACTTTGAAGCCGTGCCGGAGCGCTTCGACGAACTGGCGCACGCCGCGGGCCTGAGTGGCGGCGGCGCGGCCTTCGTGCCCTGGCTGAAGCAGCTGAAGGCGCAGATCGGCATCCACGGCGGGCTGGCGGCGCGCGGCGTGACGCCCGATCACCTGCCGCAGCTGGTGCCGCTGGCCGTGAAGGACTTTGCCGGCCAGACCAACCCGCGGCCCGCGACGGCGGCGGACTATGAGCGCCTCTTCCGCGCCGCGATGTGAGGCCTTGGCCAGGCAGCGAGAATGGCGGCATGAATGCGGCCACACCCCCTCTCAAGCTGGGCGTCTCCGCCTGCTTCTTCCACGCGGACGACAAGCGCCCCATCTTCACCGGCAAGACGCTGCAGTACATCGAGCAATCGGTGGTGCACTGGGCGATGTCGCAAGGCGATCTGGCGGTCATGATCCCCTCGCCCGAGGGCGCTGACCGCTTGGCCGAATACGCGCAGTGGCTGGACGGCCTGGTGCTGATGGGCGGATCGGACGTCTGGCCCGGCAGCTACGGCGAAGAGGCGCTGGATCCGCGCTGGAACGGCGACCGCATCCGTGACGAGTACGAGATGGCCCTGGCGCGCGCCTTCGTGGCGGCGGGCAAGCCGGTCTTTGGCGTGTGCCGCGGGCTTCAACTGTTGAATGTGGCCTTTGGCGGCACGCTGATCCAGGACATTCCCAGCCTGAAGCCCGGCGCCGTGAAGCACCGCGATGCCGGTCTCTACGATCAGCTCTACCACCCGCTGCAGATCGAACCCGGCACGCGCCTGGCGCAGCTGTACGAAGGGCGGCTGCAGGCGACCGTGAACAGCGTGCACCACCAGGCCATCAAGGACCTGGCGCCCGATTTCCGGGTGGAGGCCCGTTGCCCGGAAGACGGCATGATCGAGGCCGTGCGCCTGCAGGGCAGTGCCTGGGTGGCGGCCGTGCAGTGGCACCCCGAGTTCCACCACACCAGCGTGCGGGGTGCGGGTGATCGGCGCGACGCGGCGCCTGGCGGTCTGCCCGCGCAGCTGATCGACGACGGCCCGCTGCTGTCGGACTTCCGCGCCGCCTGCCTGGCCGCGCGCGCCTTGCCCAACTGAGCACCCGATGAGCATTCTTCGCATCACCAACCCGGCCACCGGCGACACCCTGGCCGAACTGCCCACCGACGATGCCGCCGCGATCGGCGCCAAGGCTCATGCGGCCCGTGGCGCGCAGCCGGCCTGGGCTGCGCGGCCGCTGGCCGAACGGGTGGAGGTGATCCGCCGCTTCCGTGCCGCCATCGTGCGCGATCTGGAACAGCTGGCCCGCACCTTGACGCTGGAGGTGGGCAAGCCCATCGCGCAGAGCCGCAACGAGCTCAACGGCCTGCTCGGCAGGCTGGACTTCTTCACCGAGCAAGCCGCCGCATCGCTGGCCGACGAGACCGTCCACCACGACGGCGGCATGCAGGAGATCATCAGCCACGTGCCGCTCGGGCTGGTGGCCAACATCTCGGCCTGGAACTACCCCTGGTTCGTGAGCTGCAACGTCGTCGTGCCGGCGCTGATCGCGGGCAATGCGGTGCTCTACAAGCCCAGCGAGATCGCCAGCCTGAGCGGCGAGCACCTGGTGCGTCTGCTGCACGAAGCCGGCGTGCCGGCCAATCTGCTGCACCTGGTGATCGGCGCCGGGGACACCGGCGCAGCCCTGCTGGATCAGCCCGTCGACGGCGTCTTCTTCACCGGCAGCCATGCCACCGGGCTGCGCATCGCCCAGGCCTTGCAGGGCCGGCTGGTCAAGCTGCAGCTGGAACTCGGCGGCAAGGATCCGACCTACGTTCGCGCCGATGCAGACGCCCGGCTCGCGGCCGAATCCCTGGCCGATGGGGCGATGTACAACAGCGGCCAGAGCTGCTGCTCGGTGGAGCGCATCTACGTGCACGAGGCGGTCTACGAGCCTTTCGTGGAGCACTTTCTCGCCACGGTGGACGGCTTCAAGGTCGGCGACCCGCTGGACGACAGCACCTACATTGGCGCCATCGCGCGTGCACCGCAGCTGGCCGTGCTGGACGCTCAGATCGCTGATGCGCAAGAAAAGGGCGCCACGCTGCGGCGAGGGGGCCAACGTCTGCCGAACCAGGCCTACGCGCCCACCGTCTTCACCGAGGTGGACCACTCCATGGATCTGATGCGCGAGGAGAGCTTCGGCCCCGTGATCGGTATCCAGAAAGTCAGCGGCGACGACGAGGCCATCGCGCTGATGAACGACACGCGCTACGGGCTCACGGCGGGCGTCTACACCCGCGACGAAGCGGCGGCCCGCCAGCTGCTGAGCCGGGTCAACGCCGGCAGCGTCTACTGGAACTGTTGCGACCGCGTCAGCCCGCGTCTGCCCTGGGCCGGCGTGGGCGACAGCGGCGTCGGGCTGACCCTGTCCACCCATGGCATCCGCGCCTTCACGCGCACCAAGGCCTGGCACCTGCGCCAGCCGTGAGCGCCGCGGGCATTCCGCCGGGCGGCACTGGGACGCCTGAAGCCGCCGCAGGCGACGCCGTGCACCTGCCGGGCACGGGCCGCCAGGTGACGCGGCCCGTGCTGGCCCTCTTTGACCTGGACCACACCCTGCTGGCCGGCGACAGCGACGTGCTGTGGTGTGAATTCCTGATGGACCAGGGCGTGCTGGACCGCACCGAGTTCGACGCCCGCAACCGCGCCATCGAAGCCGGCTACAAGGCCGGCAGCGTGGGTGTGCTGGAGTTCTGCGAATTCTTCCTCGGCACCCTGGCGGGCCACACGGCGGCGCACTGGCTGCCGCTGCGCGAGCAGTGTTTGCACACCCGGATTCAGCCGCGGCTGCTGCCCCAGGGCATCGCTGCGGTCGAAGCCCACCGCGCGGCCGGCCATCGCCTCGTCATGAGCACCGCGACCAGCCGCTTCCTGGCCGAGCGCACGGCGCAGGTCCTGGACTTCACCCACCTGATCGCCACCGAAGCCGAGCACGACGAGGCAGGGCGCTTTACCGGCCGCGTGGCAGGCCTACCCAACATGCGCGAGGGCAAGGTCGCCCGCCTGCAGGCCTGGCTGGCCCAGCAGGCCCTGCCGGGCCTGGCCCAGCACCACAGCGTCTTCTATTCCGACTCCATGAACGACCTGGCCCTGCTGAGTGCCGTGGACGAAGCGGTCGTGGTGAATGGCGATCAGCGGCTGAAGGCCGTCGCCCGCGAGCGGGGGTGGCGGATGGTGGATTGGGCTTGAGTGTGTGGGGCCCGCATGGCCCGACTGCTTCGAATCGAGCTATTGCCAGATGCACAACACGTCCACTGCGTGCTGCACACGCGACAGGGCAATCTGTCCAGGCTCATGAGGCATGTGAATGGCGTCTACACGCAAGCCTTCAATCGCAGGCCTCGTCGAGCGGGCCGATGCCTGGCCCTGGTCCTGCTGTGACGCCTTTGCTTCCCCGCTGCCTCATGCAGCGGGGATGGCCTGATCACGGTTCAGGTCGCATGCGCAGCGCCAGTTCGTCATGGCCACGCCGGGCCAGCGTCTCGGCGGCGCCCTCGCGGTCGCGGCGCTCCTTGTTCTGGCTCAGTTTGCTCTTGCCCACCAGGGCGCTGACGCTGACCTCGATGCCCACGATGTTGCGCAGCAGGCCGTCGATGAAATCCGGCGCCGAGTCGCCCATCTTCCAGGGCCGGGGCTCGGCGGCCTCGTGCTCGCGCGTCAGGCGTGCCACCAGCGCGCGCACGAAGCGCTCGTCATCGTGGATCTGCAGCGTGCCATGCGCGTGCACGACCTCGTAGTTCCAGGTGGGCACCTGGCGGTGCTGCTCGTGCTTGCTGGGGTACCAGTTGGGCGAGATGAAGGCCTCCGCGCCGCGAAAGATCACCATCACCGGCGTCCCGCTGGGGCAGCGCTGCCACAGCGGGTTGGCACGGGCCACGTGCGCCTTGAGCGTGCCCAGCGGACCCGCGCCGGGCTCGTACTCGAAGGGGATGTGGTCGGCGTCCAGCAGGCCGTCCACGCTGCTGACCAGTGTGCCCAGCGGGTGCTCGCGGATGATGCGCTGAAGGGTCTGCGGCTCGGTGACGGCGAAGTGCGGCGGGATGTACATCAGGGATTGCTCAGCGGACTGCGGCCGGGGTGGTGCCGGGGGCGTGACTTTGGCGTCAAGCTGGCTGCTTGGCAAGCGGGCCGTGGTGTCGTACCGCAAGCGGCCGGTGGTGGCTGGTTCGGCCGGCAGGCGCCGTCCGGGCCGGGGCGCCGGCAGGTGACGATTCAAGGTTCAGGACCTGACCCCAGTGCTGCAAGACCTGACGCCATTGCCGCTGCTGCCGGTGCCCTCTGGGATCAAGGCGGGTGAGGGCGAAGCTGGGTCCAGCCAGGGATGGCGGCGCGCGCATGGTGCCTAGAATCGGCCCCCCATAACGCCCCAGTCCCATGGCCGCCGGCATCTTCATCAACTACCGCCGACAAGACAGCGCCGTCCACGCACGGGCCATCTACGAGCGGCTGCGGGCGGAGTTTGGCGCGGGTGAGGTCTTCATCGATCTGGAAGGGCTGGACTACGGCGAAGACTTTGTCGTCTCGCTGGAAAGGCAGCTCGCCCAGTGCCGCGTGCTGCTGGCCCTGATCGGCCCGCAATGGGCAGACGCCCGCGACGGCCACGGCCAGCGGCGGCTGGACGATGAAAACGACTTTGTGCGGCTGGAGCTGGTGACGGCGCTGAACCGCGGCATCCGCGTGGTGCCGGTCTTGCTGGACAACACTTTGCTGCCGCGATCCGTGGATTTGCCTGAGGCCGTGCGGCCGATGCTGCGACGGCATGCGCTGGAACTGCAGATCAGCCGGTTTGATGCGGGGATGGGGGAGTTGGTGAAGAGTCTGCGTCGCATGCTGGAGGCGCCGCAACCGCAACCGCAACCGCAACCGCAACCGCAACCGCAACCGCCGACGCCGCGATCACCTCCACCTGTCCCGGCCGTTCAGCCTGAGCCCGTCTCGGGCGTGGAAAGGGCGCCAGTGCCTCCGGCGCGGCCTTTACAAGCAATCCCTGAGCCCACGCCGTCAGTGGCCAGGAACTCCAGTTCAGAGGGCTCGGCAGAGCCCGTCGACACGGCGGCCGACAACAGCGATGGCGCGAACGCCAATACCAAACGCGGTTTGCTACTGGGCGGTGCCGCGCTCTTGGCGGGCGGCGCGTGGAAGCTGTTTTCTGATGCGGGCCCCGCGCCGTCGCCACGGGTACGGACCGCGGCCGCGCCGGCGGCAGCGCCGCCGCCGCCCACGTCCGTTACTGTTGCCAAACCGGCATGGGCCAGCGACGCAGGTACGGACAGTTTCGGCCGATGGGCCGATCTGACCGTCGGCAAGGTCGTGCAGCGCATGCGCTGGATCGTGGCAGGTGAATTCCTTATGGGCTCGCCCTCGCTTGAAGAACTGCGCAGCGACGACGAAGGCCCACAGCACAGAGTGAGCATCAGCCCCGGATTATGGTTGGCCGATACGGCCTGCACGCAAGCCCTGTGGCTGGCGGTGATGGGAGGCAAGAACCCCGCCCGTTTCTCGGCGGACCTGCAGAACCCGGTCGAGCAGGTGAGCCACCTCGATGTTGAGGCCTTTCTGAAGAAGCTGCAAAGGCAACTACCCGCTGGCGCGGCGGCGCATTTGCCGACCGAAGCAGAGTGGGAATACGCCTGTCGCGCCGGCACGAACAAGCCGTTCAGCTTTGGCGCACAGATCACGCCGCAGCAGGTCAACTACAACGGCAACCACCCCTACGCCGACGCCCCGAAGGGCCTCTATCGAGAGAAGACCGTACCGGTCAAAGCCTTGCCTGCGAATGCCTGGGGGTTGCACCAGATGCACGGCAATGTCTGGGAGTGGTGCTCGGACGACCGGCGGGCTTATACGGGCCAAGCCGTCGAGAACCCGAAAGGGGCTGCATTGGCAGGGACGGGAGCCGCCCGCGCCATACGGGGCGGCTCGTGGGACTCCGGCGCCAGGCTCGTACGTTCGGCGTTCCGCTACCCCTACCGGCGCGACGTCCGGGACCCTGCCCTGGGCTTTCGAGTTGCTCTGAAGTCCGCGGCCTAGTCCAGCCTACTCGCAGCGGGCCCCAAGGGCAGCGGCCCTCAGCCCCCCACCGCAACCACATCCCCCGCCTTCCCCCGCCCCATCCTCTGCACCGCAATCTCCAAGGTCCTGCGCGGATGAATCAGGTTCACCCGGCCTTGCCGCTCCGCCCCGTCCAGAATCAACTGCTTCACCTGCGCCACCGTCAATTCCGGATACAAGGCCCACAGCTTGGCCGCCAAGTTAGCCACCTGCGGCGCGGCCATCGAGGTACCCGATGCACGCAGGCGCCCGCCACCCGGAATGAAGCTGTTCACCATGTAGCCATTTGCATGCGCCACGGTGGTTCGGCCGAAGCTGGAGAACGAGGTCTCCTGGCCGGCCGAATCGACAGCGCCGATGGTCATCAGGTTGGGCAGCTGGATGTCGGCGGGTGAGGTTTCCTCGAAGCCGGAATCGCTGTCGCTGTTGCCGGAGGTGGTGATGAACAGGATCTCCGGCGCGGAGGCCATGGCGTCGCGGAAGTTGTCGCGGGCTTCGGTGAAATAGCGGCGCGCCAGCGCCCGGCGTTCTTCGCCGTCCTTGCCGATGCCGTGGTACTGCAGCGTGGCTTCCCAGCCGCGCTGCGAGCCGCCGAAGCTCATGTTGACGACGCGCGCGCCGCTCTCGCGGATGGCTTTCACGGTGGCCCAGGCGGCGGCCTTGGCGCGCTCGCGGCGCTCGTCCGTCACGGGCAGGGGCTCGGTCTTCCAGCCGAAGGTGATGCGCGCGGCAAAGACGCGTGCAAACGGGTTGCCGTCCACCGCGATGCCGGCCACGTGCGTGCCGTGGTAGTAGTTGCCGGCCAGGCGCATCGATTCGGTGAAGTCCTTCACCTCCTCGGCCTTGAGGCCGGCGAAGTGGCGCCGGTAGGCGCTGGCCTCGGGCGAATCCACCTGCGCCTGCACATCGCGTGCGCCACGCAGCCACTGCTGCACCTGTGGCCACTGTGCGGCCCAGGCGCGCAGCGGTTGCAGCTGGCCGGGCTCCGGGCGGGATTCGAGATCGAATCCGATGCCGGGCACGGGCGCGGCCATCGGGAACAGCGCGGGATCGACGCCGCTGTCCCAGATGGCGATCACCACGGGCTTGGCCGGTGCATCGGGGCGCAGCGCAAAGGTGCGCGGCGTCCAGGTGTCGGCGATGGGTTTCTGGTGGCGATCGATGTAGGCGCCCAGCACGGCCACCGCTTCGTCGCGGAAGGGCAGCACGTTCTCGATGAAGGCGCGCTGCTGCAGCACGCCCAGCACGCTGCCGCGGTCCAGCTTCATGCCGGCATTGCGCGCCGCAGGGTCCAGCCGCGCCTGCACGCCGGCGATGGTGACGACCGGGTTGTTGATCTCCAGGCTGCCCTTCTGCGCGCGCACGGTGTTGGCGGTCTGCTCCCAGCTCAAGCCATTGACATGAGCCGCGAAGCGTTCGCGGAAGACACGCTTCTGCGCGGCGATGTCACCGCCCGCGGCACGCGCGGCTGCCGCGGCTTCGGTAAGCATGGCCGTGGTCGCGGCAGCGGCGGGTTTTTCCTGGCGCGCCCGCCATGCGCGGACGGTGGCGGGAATGGCCGAGTGCTCGCCGCGCAGCAGGGCCAGCGTGACCTGCGCGCTGCTGTAGCCGTCCAGCGTGCTGCGGTCGCGGATCTCGAAGCGCTGCAGCTCGCCGCGCATCTCGGCGTCCAGGCTGGCCAACAGGCCGGCCAGCTGCGGCGCGGGCAGGCGGAAGAGCTCGCTGGGCAGCACCGGCAGCGCGACGCTGGTGCGCGGCAGCTGGTTGCCGCTGGTGATGAGCTGGCGCGCCGCAGCGCCGGTGGCGGCCGGCGCCGCAGCAGCCGCGGGTGCCGAGCCTGCGGTGGAGGACGCCGGTGCCGTCGCACAGCCCGTGGCCAGCAGGGCAGCGGCTGCCGCAGCGGCCAGGGCCGTGAGGGGGGCAGCGCGGCGAACCGGGGGAACGGGATGGATCAGGGAAATGGAAGGCATGGCGCTGGGGTCCGGTGGGCTGGAGAACGGCCACCGATTGTCACGGCAAGCGCGACCGCGAGACGCTCAGCCGGGCGTGGAGGGTTTCAGCGAACCGCTCAGCTTCAACCAACCCTCCTGCAGCATCGCAGGGGCATCGCCCAGCAGGGCATCCTGCGAGGCCTTGACCACCTTGTCTTCCTGCCAGGTGGTCACGTTGACGCGGCGCACCCAGCTCCAGCCGCCGGCGATCTCGGCCGGCACGGGCATGCGCACGGCGTCGGGATCCACCAGCACCGGGCCGATGCGGAAGGTGAAGGCCAGGGCCTCCAGCGCCGGTGCCACGTGCTCGCGCATCAGCTCGATCTTCTTGCGCGGCAGGAAGCCGCAGGTGGCGTGCACGGCACCGCGCGGATCCAGCACCAGGGTCAGCCGCAGGCGCTGGCCGGGGCGGATCTCCACGAAGGGCGTGCGGTCCACATACGGGTGCTCCAGCGGGCGCGCGGCGGTCTGCGGCGGCAGCGCCATGGAGCCCAGGTAGCCTTCGCCGGGGCCGGCCGGGCGGGCCTGCGGCGCCAGCGCTTCGTGCACCGGGAAGAAGCGGCTGTAGTCGTCGTTGACGAAGTAGCCCATCAGCCCGTCGTCCAGCGCCAGCAGCTCACCCAGGCGCACGGTGAGCGGCGTGCGTTCCAGCTCCGCGCGGGCCGGCAGATAGCTGGCGGCCTGCAGCGCGGCGGCAGCGGGCTCGGCCTGCACCTCCAGGCGCAGCTCGGCGCGCACCAGGGCCAGCGGGTGGCCCACCAGCAGGCTGAGGTGCTCGTTGCCTTCGCGGCCCACAGGATCGGTGGTCCACAGCGTGGCGTCGATCATGCGCAGCAGCGCGGCCAGCGCGGTCTCGGTGGGTGCGCCAGGCCCGGCCAGACGCGCCTTGTCGCGCAGCCCGTGCTGCAGCAGCCCCTGCACGAAGCCGCCCAGCGCCGGGTTGGCCAGAACGGGCGGTGCGCCCAGGGCCTCCGCCAGCCCGGGCACGCCCTGCCATTCCAGCGTGCGGCCGTCTTCGGCCGGCTGCAGCTGCCCCTGCGGCTGGCCCTGCTGATCGAAGACCTCGATGGCCTCGTCCAGGTGATCGGGCACCAGCCAGCCGCACACGGGGCTCTTCTGGCGCGTGGCTTCGCGCGCATCGTCGGCGGCATCCAGCAGGCGGAACATCAGCCGCGAAGGCTCCTGCAGCCGCGGCGGCAGCCCCAGGAAGGCCGGCCCCGCGCGGCTGACCAGATCCACGGCGCGCACCGGGGTGTCCAGCACCGAGGGGGCGACATCGTGGAATTGCCCGAAGGCATCGACGATGCGCGCGCGGCGCAGGCGCAAATGGCCGGCACGCAGCAGCCACAGCGCGCTCTGGCCGCTGATCGGCTGCCAGGCGTCGGGCGCGGGGGCGCCGGCCACGCCGGGCACGGGCGCGCGGGCCATCAGGGTGTCGTGCAGCCCGGCCAGCGAGGCGCCCAGCACATCCAGCGAGGCAAAGCTCCTCATCACGCGCGCCAGATCGGCTTCTTCGTCGGGGCTGGCATCGTCGCGCGCGCCCGAGGCTTCGTCATCGAGAAAGCGCTTGAGCTGCTTTTCCAGGGTGCGGGCGATGGCCGGTGTCAGGATGCTGCGGCCGCGCAGCGTCAGCGCGGGCGCGCCCTCGGTGCCGGTGGGGATGCTGCCGCGCAGCGCCAGATCGGTGCCGGTGAGCAGCCAGTCGCGCTCCGCGCCGGGCGAGGGATACCACTCCACTTCCCAGGCCAGTTCGATGGGCGTCCAGGGGCGGCGCCAGAACTGCAGCGCCAGCGCGCGCGGCATCGTGCCTTCCAGCGTGGACAGCGCAGCCAGGGCCTGGGTGTCCAGCGTCGGATCCAGCGTGGCGGCGAAGAGCAGGGTCTGCTCGGCGAGCACGCGCTGGCCGGCGACGGCGGCGCTCACGGCGCGGGTTTCGGTGCCGGGTGGCGCCTTCAGCCGGGCGCTGCGCTGCACCACCAGCTCTCGGGCTCGCGTCACCACGGTGGGGTCCAGCAGCAAGGTCTCATGGAACAGCGCACCGCATTCGGCCGGGATCTGGCCGCTCTTCAGATCGTCGGTGCTCAGGTCGGCGCCAACCACATCCACCAGCGGCAGCGGCTGGTTGCCCTGGCCGGCCTGGGCCCAGGGGTTGACGCTGAGCTGGCGGATGGTCTGCCCGCTCAGCCGGCAGCCCAGAGTGCCATCCAGCAGCGCATCCTCGCCGTGCTTGTAGGCGCGCCGCGCGGCGCGCAGCAGCAGCACCGGATCGCGTGGCTGGTACCAGCGCGGCATGGCCCGGCGCACGGTCTCCCGGGTGCGCGGTGCGCTGGCGGGCGCGCTGCCGGCCGGTGCCGGCCGATCAGCGCTGGAAGGGCCGGACGGGCCGGAAGGGCCGCCCATCGCGTCGTGCAGCATCTGCAGCGTGCTGTCGGCGCGGTAGAAGCGCGTGCGGACCTTCACCCCTGCGACATCGCTCAAGCCCTTCGCCGCCGGATTCAGGCTCGCCTGGCCGCCACCGCCGCTGGCGCGCGGGGCGGGTGGCGATTCGGCCCCCGAGCTGGTGACAAAGGCGTCGCCCTGTTCCAGCGTATCCACCACGAAGCCGCCCGGGCGCGAAGAAAAGTCCTCGGCATGCAGCTGAGACTCCAGCCTGGCCAGCCCGCTGGGCTGCGACAGATCGGACATGGCGCCGCAGGCAAAGGCATCCAGCAAGCGCTCCTGCGAGGCGTCGCCCGATTCGCGCGCGGCCAGCGCCGCCAGGGCCTGTGCGCTGGTCTGGCCGACCGCCACGCTCACCGCGCCCGGCGGCGGCACGCCGGCCTCAGGGAGATCGAAGCCGCCGCCGCGGCCATTCCAGGCGACATCGAAGACCGCGCCGTGGCACAGCATCTGGCGCGGCCAGTAACGGTCGAAATAAGAGGGCGTGGCGTAGACCACCTTCGACACCGTGGGGTCGACCCGGCTCTCCTCGCCGAACTGCAGCCACCGGGCGGCGCCACGGCCAACGTTCACGTTCACCGGCGCCGGTGCTTCTGCCGCCGCAGCCCCGGGGCTGAGGCCGAAAGCCGGCGCGGTGCGGGCCTTCGGCTGCACGCTCATCATCTTCTGCGCCTGTGCGCCGCCGTCGCCCAGCAGCGTCTGTTTCAGCAACTCGTCTCGCGTGCTGCGGTGCAAAGACTGCAGCGCCGCCGCGTCCAGCGACCAGCCCAGGCGCTTGAGCAGCGCGAGGAATTCGCGCTCGCGCCCCGGTGCATACAGCGGGTCGTCTTCCAGGCGGCCGTACCAGCCGCAGACCAGGTAGGTCAGCGGCCCCTGCGCCGCATCCGTCAGCGGATCGTGAAAGGCCAGCAGCTGGCGCGTGTTGTCGTAGTAGACGGCGAAGGTGGGTTCGCCCGGGCCCATGGCCGTGACGGGCGGCACTTCGCTGGCCGACGGGCGCGTCTCCTTCCACTGCGACAGCGGCACGGCGCTGCGGCGCGCCGGATCCAGCGCACCGCTGATGACCCAGGCACTGGCGCGCCGGGGCGCCGATGCCGTGGCGCCGGCCTGGACGCGCACCACCAGCCAGCGGTCCGGTACGGGTGTGAAGCGGGTGCGCGGCGCCTCGCGCGACTCAGGCTGCTCGTCGCGCGGGTTGGCCGAGGCCGGCAGCGCTGCATCGCTGGCGGCTGCGGGGCGCTCGCCGCGCGTCAGCCCATCGGGCAGGGCCCAGTGCAGGTGCACCCCGGCCGGGCGCGTGCCCGTCGTGGTGTCGAAGGGCCCGGGCCGCGGTGCAGCAGGGTTGAGCGGATCGATGCCCACGGCGGCCCAGCTGGCGCCGGCTGCGGCCGCGGCCGAGACCGGCAGCGCTTCCACCACGATGGGCACCAGCACGCGCGGGCCGCGCCAGGCGCCGGCATCCCAATCGATGACGCTGGACGGCACGATGCCATGCGCCATCGCCAGGTTGCGGGCCTTGAGTTCAGTCTGGAAGCTGCGCGTGACCATGGCCCGCCCTCAATCAAAGTCCGCCAGCGGGAAGAGTGTCTTCAGCTCGTCGCGCTTCAGCGCCTCGGCCATCACCGAGACCTTCAGCACCGCATCCGCATACTGCGAGGTCGTGGTGCGCTGCCGGCCCTCGCCCTCGAAGCGCTGGCGGAAGGGCGGCTGGAACATCTGCAGCGCGAGTTCGGCGCTGCCCAGCGTGCCCTGCGGATCGGCGTGCGCCTCGGGGCGGTTTTCCAGCGCCTGCTTCAAGGCGTCGCGCAGCGCGCGCACATGCACCACGCGGCGGTTGCCGCGGCGCACCGGCACAGGCACCGAGACGGCCCTGTCGTTGTCCAGGATGGCCTCGCCGGCCTGCTGGCCCGCGCCAGCCCGCAGGTAGCGCAGCTTGACGGTGAAGCCGCTTGGCACGGCGGTGCTGGGCTCGACGATGCCGTCGCCATTGGCATCCTTGGGGTCGATGCCGAACTGGATGCCTTCGCGCGGCTCCTCGATGTCCACACGCTGCGGCACACCTTCGAACAGGCACAGCAGCACATCGGGCGCGAGACGGTCCATGCGCAGCAGCGGCAGGCGTCGGCCTTCCCCGTTCTGGCTGCGCAGATCGCGGTAGGCCTTGACCTCCAGCCCCGGCCAGCCGGAGACCGCGCGCGAGCGCAGCAGCAAACCAGTCAGATCCGCAGCGCGTGGCGCCACGATCTTCAGCACCGGCGCGCGGCGCAGCTGGTTGCGCAGCACGCGCTCTTCATCGTCCACGCGCGTCTTCACCGTCGTGTGGGCGCTCTGCGCCTGCGCAAATTCGCGCGTCGTGGTCTTGCCCACGCTCAGCGCCCCGTCCACCAGCCGATCGGTGAAGTTGCGGTCGATGTAGAAGAAGCGGATGGATTCCACCGGCAGCAGCCGCGCATCGGGCACCAGGTAGTGGAAGGGCACGCCATACAGGAGGCGCAGCCGCGCCAGCCAGTTGGACAGCTCCTGCGGCATGCGCCCGGCGGCCGCGGCGAAGGCGCCGGCTTCCTCCTGCCGCAGGCCCTGCAGGTAGGCCGTGGAGCCCAGCCAGCTGCTGCTCATCGCTTCATCCCCCTGACGGCGCTGTTCAGTTGCAGATCGAAGGCCTCGCGCAGCGTGCCGAAGTGCCACTGCGGTTCGGCGGCCAGCACCTCCAGGCGCGATTCCATCGGCGCCACCTCGGCAAAGCCCAGCGTATCCAGCACCGAGCCGCCCAGCGCCACGCTGCCCAGGATGGATTGCGTCACCTCCAGCCGCAGGCCCTTGGCCTCGGCCACCACGGCGCCATCCAGGCCCGGCAGCCGGCTGCGCAGGGCCTGCAGCCCGGTGGGATCGCGCAGCACGCCCAGGCGCTGCGCCTGCATCAGCGAATCCACCGAGCCCGCGGTCAGCGCGCCCAGCACGCGGGGCAGCTGGTTCAGGCTGCGCGGATCCAGCAGGTTGGGCAGGCGGGGGCGGTAGGCCGGTGGCAGGCGGGTCTTCAGGATCCGGTCGATCAGCGCGCCATCCAGCGTCAGCCGGCCATCGCGCCGCCAGTGCAGCAGCTCCAGCGCAAAGCGCGGATCGGCCAGCGCCAGCAGGCGGCCGATCTCGAAGGCAGCGGCATAGCCCAGGTTTTCCAGGCCGGTGGCCGGATCGACGCGGCGCGCCTGATCGGCATGGTGGTAGGGGCCGTTGGCCTCGCGCGCCACGCCCACGGACGTGAGCGGCCCGCGGTACCAGGCGATGGTCTGCTCGCCTTCGCGCGTGAGGTGCTGCAGCGGCACGTGGCCGGTATCCAGCGCCGCGCGCCAGGTGGCCGTGGGCACGGGGCTGCCGGCGCTCTGCGCCAGCGAGGGCGGCATGCCCAGCATGGCCACGCCGCCGTTGCGCGGCAGGGCCTGCATGATGGCTTCGAAGTCGCCGCCTTCGCGGCACTCGAAGCTCCATTGCGCCAGCATGAACAGCCGCACCTTGGGCACCAGCAGGCGCACGGCCACCGGCTTGACTGGCGTGGCCTGGCCTTCGCTGGCCAGCGCGATCTTCGTCCACTCGCTGCGGCCGGCGGGCTGGCTGTTGCCGTGGGCGCTGGCCTTGGCGGCCGATCGGGCCGCCTCGGCGGACGTGCCCGTCGCGCTGGCCTTGCCCATCCAGCGCCAGGCCGAGCCGCTGTCTTCCATGTCCTTCAGCACCTGGCCGGCGATGCTGTCCACCGAAACCTGCGGATCGGCGCTGACCATCAGGTTCTTCCAGGCACCGATCTTCTCCGCAAAGTCCAGCACGGGCAAACGGTTCAGATCAGCGCCGGTGAGCGCCGGGCACTGCGCTTCCGTGGGCAGGAAGGCCTGCGCACCTTCCAGCGAGACGAGGCAGGCGTGGTATTTGCGCGGCTGGCCCGGCGTGCCGGGCTCGGGGATGCGGTTGCCCATGACGACGGCAAACCAGCCGTCCTCGTCCATGCCCAGCAGTTCCTTGTCTTCGGTATTCACCTGGCGCACATGGGTCAGCAGCGGCACCTCGCTGGCCATGGGCGCGATCTCCTGGAACAGCTCCAGCGGAAGCTCCAGGCCCAGGCAGGGCTGATCCAGCGCGGCGGCCGGCACATCCGGCAGGTTCAGGCGCGGCGATTGCAGCCCCGGCGCGCCGTCCAGCACATCGCGCACCTTGCAGGGCGAGAGCGTGGTGGCTTCGCCCTCCTCGAACAGCAGCACCGCCAGCCAGGGTGAATCGCTGCCCGGCGCGAGCGAGCGCTCCCAGGGCAGGGTGCGGCGACGCAGCACGATCATCGGCAGCCGCGTCACATAGCTTCCAACGCCATTGGTGGGCGGAAAGACCGCGTGGATCAGCGAGGGATCCAGCGTGAAGCGCGGGCCATCCACCGTGATCGGGTAGACGCGATTGGCAGGCAGCGGCTTGCTGCCCACATCCAGGCGCTGGCCGCCGCGTTGCAGGCTGTGGCCCACGTGCAGCGCATAGTCGCCGGCCTGCAGTGCCGGCAGGCAGCGGGCGTGAAAGATCACCTCGCCGCGGGCTGGGGTGGGGAGTTCATCGGCCATGGGCGCTTGCCTTCGGGGTTCCGGGCGTCAATCTTCGGCAAACAGCAGCCGCGCGCTGCCGGTGGCGGTGAGCGGGCCGTCTTCGACCAGGGTGTCCAGATCGCTGCTGGAGAGGATGGAGACCCAATCCGCCGCCGGGCCCTGCAGGCCGATCACACCCACCGGGATCCAGGCCGAGGTGAGCGCCAGCGAGATCAGCATCCAGGGCGCCTGCGGATCGGCCTTCAGCACCTCGTGCACCAGCATCACGCGCGAACCGGCGGTGATGACCACTGGCGCCTCGGACAGCACGGCGTGCTGCGAGCCCAACTGCACCGAACGGGTGAGATCGCCGGGTGTCTCATCGGGCCCGTCGTCGAGCACGATCACGACGGTGCCGGTCTGCACGGGCAGCCAGGTCTCCAGGCCGGTCTGGCCCTCCACGGCCTCGTGCGCGCGCACCGTGCCGCGCCGCGCCAGGGCGGCACTGGCGGCACCCAGGCGCAGCAGCGCGCCGCGCGCCATCAGGGTGGTGTCGCTCAGCGCGATCAGCTGCGAATGCGCCTGCCAGCCCACGGCCGGCACGGCCTGCGTGGCCTGCGTGAGCGTCACGGCACCCAGCGCCGGCGGCCCCGTCATGTCCTGCCGCGAAAGCCCGAGGCCGGTGACCGCCACCGTGGCCGCGCCGGTCGGCAGGGCCACCGTCGCAGCGCCGGAGAGTTCCACATCGGCCAGCGGCGCGCCGGCGCGATCCAGCACCGTCACACGCGCCGCGCCCGGCCCGCTGATCAGCGCCGAGGGCGGGCTGCCCTCCACATCGCGCGAAGGCAGCTCGAAGCGCAGCGTGGCGCCGGGATCGACGGGCGTGCCCAGCGGCTGCCCGATCAGCGTGGCATCTTCCAGGACGCTCGCGCTGCGCCCGAAACGCTGGCCGCCGCCCAGCGCCGCCAGGCCGATCTGATCCAGCGCCGCACGTTCGCGAAGGCTGGTCTGAGCGGCCTCGCGCACGATGTGCTGGCCGCTGCTGGCCAGCGAGGTGGCACGGGGCTGCGGCGCCGCCTTGCTCCGCAGCAGCGCGGCGCCCGCCACCGGCGCCACGATCAGCGATTGCATCTGCGTGGCATCCAGCACCCGCGCTTCGGCGCGCTGCGAGACGGTGGTGCGGATCGCGCCCGCGCTGCCGCTGGTGGGCTCGGGCCGCAGGCGCAGCACGGCTTGCAGCCGCGGACGGATGCGCACGCGGGGGCGCTGCGGCGGATCGGGTGGCGCCACGGTCTCGGTCTCGACCGTCAGCACCGCTTCCGCGGCCAGGCCTTCATGCAGACTGCGGATCAGGGCCGGCGCGCTGCGCCGGCCACGCCGGAAGGCGCCGCGCGGCGTGACATCGCCGCGGCGGCCCGAGGGCTCGATGCGCACCCCTTCGGCCTTCAGCGCGCCCAGCGTGGCTTCGCGCCGCTGCTGCCAGGCCGCGCCGCCCAGCACCTGGAACTGCGCCTGCCAGGCCGGCCCGCTGCCGAGCTGGGCGTAGACGTCCAGCAGCTTGGATTGCTGCGCCAGCACGCCCACGGTGACCCGCAGGTCCAGCTCGCGCGCAAAGGGCAGCGGGTGCTCGTCGCCGAAATCGAACAGCCGCGCCCAGGGAATGGCGCCGGTGGAATCCAGCGTGGCGGGGCGGCGGTCGATCTCGGCCACCAGGCGCGCGCCGGTGTAGGCCGGGATCACGCTGCGCTCGGGCGCGGCGTTGTCGGTATCCCACAGGGCACGCGGCACATTGCCGCTGAGCAGCTCGCGCACCTGGAAGCGCGACGTGACATCGTTGCCCAGCCGATCGAATACCGCCAGCACATGCAGGCTCTGCACGCCGGCTTCCTGCATCGGGCGGACGTCGATGTCGAAGGGCTGCGCCTGCCGGCCCGCGGTGGCCACCGTGCCCAGGCCCAGGCGCACATCGCTGGCGCCGATCAGCGTCTCGGTGCGGATCACGAATTCCGGCAGCACCACCCAGGGGCCGGTGGCCGGGCTGCCGCTGATCAGCCCGCGCTCGATGCCGCCGGCAAAGAGCTTGCTGTCTTCCGGCGGCAGCAGCTGCGTGCGGAACTGATCCCAGCTCTGCTTCTGCTGCGGGATCACGCGATCGGCACCGAAGGGGATGGTGATGCTGATGATCCAGACATCGACCGTGACCTCGCCGCCGATCTCCGGGCCCCAGACGATCAGCGAGGCGCCGCACTCCACCTTGGCCGTGCCGAGGAAGGTGTCCACGGCCACGCCGATGGAGATGCCGATCTCCACCTCGAACCAGAACGGCCGCCACTGGATATACATGTTGGCCCAGGCGCGGAACCAGGCCCTCACGTCGCCGCTGTCGTAGACGGCTTCCAGCAGGCCGCCGGCCATGACCTCGCGCGGGGTCAGCGCAAAGTAGGCCTCGCCCTTGATGGAGATCTGGCTGGAGACGCGCCAGTTGAAGCCCAGCCGCGGCACGACGGGGTAGTGCGCCGGGGGCGTGTAGCGCGGGTGGTAGCCGCCGATGGTGATGACAAAGTCGCCCGCGTGCTCGCCGCCAAACCACAGGTAGAAGGCGAAGCCGCCCGTCAGGCGGCAATCGCGCGAGAGCACCCAGGAGTTGTCGGTCAGCCGCGCCTCGACCGAGACCACACCTTCGATCGTGGAGAAGCGCGCCTTCAGCGCCAGTTCCACGCTGACCAGCGGCACGGCGGGCGGCAGCTCGAAGCGCGACATGCCCAGCAGGCCGATCTCCAGCCCGCGGTTGAGCAGCACGTACAGCAGCGCCTGCGAATTGAGCAGCGAGAACGAGGTGAAGGTCAGCCCCGCGGCAAACCAGTAGCTGCCGCGCTCCATGGGCGCCATCGGGCCCATGCGCTGCAGGAACTGCATCGGCTGCTCGGTCACCGCCGAGGCATCGCCCATGGCCTGGATCAGCGGAAACTGCGGCAGGCCCTCGATGGGCGGCACCACCAGCCCGCGGTTGTAGCCGAAGCCGCCCGCCAGCCCGGTGATGAAGAAGTAGGGCGGCCCGCCGATGGGGATGCCGATGATGACGAAGACAAACATCGACGGGTCGTTGCCGACCACGCCATAGGAGCCCAGCGCGACGAAGCTCTTGCCGCCCACTTCCACCAGCAGGAAGCCGTCGTAGCGGATCTCGTCGCTGGCCTGCAGCAGGCCGCCGCCGATGCGCACGCCACCGCCGTCGTAGGCGACGGCCAGGCCGCGCAGGCCCAGCTGCCACTGCGAAAGATCGCCGATCTGCGCGAAGGGGATGGTCAGCGACAGATCGTCCACGCCCACCGAGAGCCCGGCCAGCGAGACCCCGCCATCCAGCAGGATCGCGCCCTGCAGCTGCGGCCCGCCGATCCAGCGGATGCCCACCTGCTGCACGCTGACGGGCCCGAAGGTGCGCTGGATCGGGAACCACACCTCGTTGCGGCCCGGCGTATCGCCCAGCTCCAGCCAGAACTTGTCGACATAGGCCGCGCGCACCGAAAAGCGCGGGTTGACGGGCGCCGCATCGCCGCCGCCGCCGCTCATCAGCGACTGCGCCACCGGGTTGCTGTCGGAGCTGCCCAGCGGGATGGCGATGTGCTCCAGATCGCCGTAGACGCCGAATGTCAGCTGCGGCGTGCTGCTGAGGTTGAGATCCAGCTTCAGGTAGAGCAGCGATTCCACGCCGCCCAGCTGGAAGCCGCCGATGTCGAACAGCGGCTCGTCGCCGCGGCCGCTGACCTTCAGGCCCACGCCCGCCAGCTCGAACAGCGGCGCGATGGAAAAGCGGTTGCTGCCCGAGCCGCTGTCGCGCAGCAGCAGCAGCGAGAAGCCGGGCTTGGCCACCGCCGCGCCGGCGTTGCTGGCCTGCGCGATCCAGTCGGTCTCGCCGCCCAGGCGCACCAGGATCTCGGGGTCGTCGCCCAGGCGCAGTTCGGGCATCGCCACGCGCACGCCGAAGCTGCGAGGGAAGCTGCCGGCGGCCTTGTCTGCCGCCATGAACAGGCCCGAGCCCGGCACGCCGAAATCGACGACCGGGTCGTCCTCGAAAGCCGCGGTCAGCGCATTCAGCGTGGCGCCGATCAGCGCCTGGCTCAGGCGCAGCGGATCAGTGAAGCTGTCCAGCGAGCCCAGGTTCCAGCGCTGCCCCTGCGGGCCTGGCGCGCCATCGGCCACCACCAGGCCGGCGGCCTGCAGGATGGGCCCGGGTCTGACCTGGCCATCGACGAGCGGGGTGTTGAGCCAGCCGGTGACCTCTGGCGTGTCCAGCACGGCCTCCACCGCCACCGGCACCAGCACGCGCCGCGCCAGGGCCAGCAGCCCGTCTTCCAGGCTGCCGCCTTCCACCGCAAACTGGAAGCTGGGCAGGATGTCGAGCCGGAAATCCGGCGAGCCCGGCTCGTCGCCGATGGGATACAGCCAGAAGGCCGGGCCGCTGCTGCCGATGCGCAGCGCGGCGCTGGGGCGGATCGACACCCCGGCCGGCGCGATCACGCCCTCGTCGACCGAGACATCGACCTCGCAGGCCAGCACCACGGCGGGCGCGCCGCTGTCATTGACGCCGATGCTGAGTTCGCCCGTCAGCGTCACGGGGCCCAGATCGATGCCCGTGAGATCGATGCCCAGGCCGATGCCCGCGCCGGGGCGGCCCAGCTCCAGCGCAATGGGCGAGCCGGCGGGTGCGAAGCGCAGCGCAGCGCCGCCGGCCGCAAACCCGTGCGTGGCGGCATCGGGGATCAGGCCGCGGATCGCGGTCACCGAGGCCGGCGCCTGGGCGGCGGAGAAACGCTGGCGCAGCCAGGCCAGTGGATCCTGCACCAGCGCATCGAGCCGCGCAACGGTATCGAGCTGCAGCGTGGCGGCCGCCGCGCGCAGCTGCGTGATGAAGCTGGCGACGGCGGCGTCCCCGCTGTCCGAGAGTGCCCGCAGCAGCGCATCCAGCAGCGTGGGCAGCAGGCGCAGGGCCTGCGCGCCCAGCGCCTGGGCGTCGAAGCCGGCAAACGGCAGCAGCGTGAAGGGCGAGCCTTCGGGCCCCAGCGCGAGGCGGAACTGGCCGTCACTCACGCCGGTCTGCACCACCAGCCGGCTCCAGGGGCTGCCGGCCGGCAGCGCGGCGCCCAGCTCCAGCGCGCCGCCTGCGCCCAGGCTGCCGGCGGGTGTCCAGCCCAGCTGGAAGCTGCCGCCCAGCGAGACGCCGCCGGCCAGCGCCAGCGGGCTGCTGGTGGCCACCTGCAAGGACGCAGCGGGCGCGGCCAGCAGCCGCAGCCGCAGACCCATCGGCAGCGCCACCTGGCCATCGCCATCCACCAGGCCCAAACTGCCGAACAGCGCGCGCAGCAGCGAGACCACCCGCGTGGGATCGAGCTCCAGCCCGGCGCCCGCGGCACGCGGGCGGAAGAGCGTGTCCGAAGACTGCAGCCAGCCCAGCGGATCGGCCACCACGCGTGCCAGGTTGCGGATGCGTGCCCGCTCCGTGGCGGTGGCTGCCGTCGCCAGGCCCAGGGCCTGCAGCGCCGGGGCGATGGCCGGCACGCGCGGCAGCAGCACGCTGTCCAGCAGGGCCGTGGCCAGCGTGGTGACCGTCAGCCTCGGCAGCAGCGCGCCCAGGCGCGTGGGCAGATCGGCAGGCACCGGCAGCAGGGGCAGTGCGTCATAGGGTGCGTGGCGCGCGCCGTCGCTGAAATCGAGCGCCAGCTGCCAGCTGGGTGCGCCGCCGCCGGCCGGCAGCGCCAGCGAAAGCCGCAGGCCGGTGGCGATGCCTTGCGGCTGCAGGCGCAGGTCCAGGCTCGCCGAGCCGGCGGCCAGATCCAGCCGCGCAGCGCCGGCCAGCGACAAGGCCGGGCCCAGGCGGCAGGCGCTGCCGTCAGCGTTCAGCGCCACGCGCCCGGTGGATTCCACGCGCAGGGACAGCCCGGCGCCCAGCGGCAGCTCCACCACCGGGCTGCCGATGTCGCGCACGCCCAGTTCATCGCGCAGCGCCGCCAGCAGCGCGCCGCGGCGTGTTGCATCGGCCAGCAGCGGCCGCACACGCGCCAGCAGCCAGGCGGCGGGATCCTGAAGCAGTTCCAGCCAGCGCGCGATCTGCGGCAGCGATCCGCGCTCCGGCGCCTGCAGCAGTTCCAGTGCGCGCAGCAGCTGGCGCAGGGCGCGCCAGGCGGCGTCGTCGCTGTCGGTCTGCAGCAGCAGGCGCGAGAGATCGTCGGCGGCCAGGCCGAAGAGCGTGCGCAGCCGGCCGATCAGATCGGCGCGCCGCGTCGCATCGGCTGCCACGTTGGCCAGGATGCGCTGCAGATAGGCCGGCGCATCGGCCAGCAGCGAGGCCCAGCCATCGGGGTGCAGGGCATAACCATCGACATCCGTAGCGGCCGCGGGATCGCGGCGCTGCAGGATGTCCAGCCCGGCCAGCAGCCGGCACAGCGCCAGCACATCGGCAGAGGCCGAGCTGCCCGCGCTCAGCTGGGCCAGCAGCGCATCCAGGGCCGGCACCAGCAGGTCGTCGGGCAGCCAGGAATCGGTATCGATGGCGCGGCGCAGCGTGGCCAGCGGCGCCTGCACGCCCTCCACCGACACATCCAGGAGCTGCACCACGGGCACGATGCCGGCCGACGTGATCTGCGCTGCCATGCGGGCGCTGCGCACGCGCACCCGTGCCGAGGCGCTGCCCACCAGCCAGCCCTCGTCCCGCTGCAGGCGGGCTTCCAGCTGCAGGCGCGGCAGCGCGCGGGCGGCAGTGCCGGGCGCCACCCGCAGGCGCGCCAGATCCAGGCGCAGCGAGGTGCGCAGCTTCAGCGCGCCTTCGCCGGAGCGCGCCTGCGGCGGCAGCTCCAGCCCGAAACCGATGTGCGAGACCGGCGCCCGCGCCGCCAGGGCCGTGCGCAGCTGCGTGGCGCGGGTGGCCAGCGCCGTGCCCAGGGCCTGCGCCAGCGTCTGCCCGGGCAGGCGCAGCGCGACGGCGTGGCCCTCGGTGCCGGCCGGCAGGGTGGCCGCACCGGCCGGCGCAAAGGCGTGCTGCGGCCAGGGGCTGGCAGCGCCGCCGGGCGTGCGTTCGCGCACGAAGCCCCAGAGCGACTCCAGCGCGCCTGCCAGCAGGGGTGGCAAGGGCAGGTTGGCGGCCAGGCGTTGCAGCAGCCCCAGGCCTTCGGCCAGCGGCGGGTTGGCCAGCCAGGGCGCCGGCGTGCCCAGGTGCGGCGTGCCCACCGTGAGCAGGCCGCGCACCAGGGGCGCGATCCCGGCGCGCTGCACGGCGGCACGCGCCGCCAGGCCGCTGGCCGAGTGCGCCACCACCAGCACGCGGCGGCCCGGGTGCAGCGCGGCCAGGCGCTGGATGAGACGCGCCACCTGCTCGGCCTGCGTGGCGCTGCCGGCGGCGCCGTCCAGCGGCACCAGGCGTGCGGTGGGTGCCAGCCCGGGCGCCGGATTGAAGACGGCCAGCTCGGCGTTGACGATGCGCGGCGTGCCGGCCAGCGTGGCCGTGCTCACGGCTTCGGGCGCGACGCCCGCACTGCGGAAGCTGAAGGGCGCGACGCTGCCGCCCAGCGCGGTGGCCAGAGCCGTGGCATCGCCCTGGCCGCCAAACGGGGCGGCCAGCAGCAGCGCGGGCGCCGTGCCCGCGGCATCCCACAGCAGCAGGCGGCTGCGGATCTCGGCGATCACCGCGGGCTGGGCCAGCGCGCCGGTGTGCGCGGCCTCCAGCGCCGCCGCCGGGGCGCTCCAGCCGGAACCGCTGCCCGGCAGCTGGCTGGCCGTCAGCAGCAGGCCATCGCTGGTGCGCAGGAAGTCTTCCAGCGCCTGCAGCGCGCTGCCCAGGCTGGCGGGCAGGCCGCCCTGCAACGCGCCGGCCAGGCCTTCGTCCAGCCCGCTCAGTACCTGCAGCACCTGCGCCAGCTCGGCGGCTGAACGGCCGGCGAGTGCGCCGGTGTCGCGCAGCGCAGGGCCGAGCACCGAGAGCGCCACGGCCAGCGCATCGCCGCTGGGCGGGCCTTCGGGATCCAGCCAGACCAGGCCGCGCACGGCGCGCGCCGCCGGTGCGCGCAGCGACAGCGCATAGGGCTGTTCGTAGCGGCCGGCGCCTTCCAGCGTGAACGGAAAGCTCTCCAGCGAGGGCAGCGAGAGCGGCTCGGGCGCCGCGTCGTCGGCCTGGGGCGCGAGGCCGGCCCCATCCACGGGGAAGCGGCCGCGATCGCCGAGCGCCTCGTCGAAGCGCAGCCGCTCGCCGGCGCGCGAGCGCCGCGGGAAGAGCCCTTGCAAGGCCAGCCCCAGCCAGCGCAGCAGCGGCAGCGCATGTCGGGGGTTGGACAGCACGGCGCGCAGCTGCGCCTGCAGCGCCGGCCGCGGATCGGCGAAGAAGCTGCCCCAGCTGGCCGGCTGCAGGCGCGGAAAGTCCGCCGGCAGGCGCAATGCCTCACCGCCGCCAGGCACGCGCGGCAGCTCGATGCCGGGATCGGCCGGCAACAGGCCCAGCAAGGCAGCCGCCGCAAAGCCGGCCGGGCCACCGTGCTCGAGCATCAGGTGGCCGGTCAGATACTGCACCAGCTCGGACACGGCGTCGCGCGCGTTGGCCATGCCGGCGCCGAGCGCACCGCCCAGATCCGGCGCGGCCAGGTTCCAGCTGCTGATGCCCGAAGCATCCAGCAGCAGATCGGGCAGCGCGCGGCTGGCGCGCCCGGCCCAGGCCGCGCGCGGCTGCGTGAGCGCGATGCGCCAGCCCGCGCCGCCGCTGGCTTGCCAGCGCAGCCCGGCGCTGAGCGCCTCGGCACTGAGTTCCAGCTCGCCCAGGCGCGGCGTGCGCAGATCGCCGTGCAAGCGCAGATCCAGATCGGCCGAAGCCAGCCAGCTGCCGCGCGCCGCATCGCGCGTGGCCGGATCGCCCAGGTCCAGGGCCAGCAACTGCAGCCGCGCCGCCAGCGAAAGCTGCACGGCATCCACGACCAGCGGGCGCGGCTCCAGCGCCAGGCTCAGCCCCAGCTGCGGCCGCGCGCCCACGCTGCCGGCCTGCGCCTGCAGCAGCAGCTGGCCGGCGGGCGTGGACGCCAGCGCCAGGCGCCAGGGCGCGGCCGCCGTGCCGGCACCTCGCACCGCCGGCAGCGGGCTGCCGGTGGACTGCAGCAGCGCGCCCAGCTCGGCCAGCAGGAAGCGCCAGGCCGGCGCCCCGCCCACGGGCGTGGTCAGGCACTGCGCGTGGTACCGGCCGATGGCGCCCAGCGGATCGCCCAGGAAATCCGCGATGCGGCTGGCGTGTGTGGGCAGGGTCAGCGGCCAGATGGCCGGCGCGCCGCCGGCCTGCGGTGCCACCAGGCCCAGCAGCGCGGCCACGCGGCGCCCGGCATGCGTGCCGCCATCCAGCAGGCCCAGGCCCTGTTCGAGCTGCTGCTGGATCAGGTTGCTGGCGACAGCGCCCAGGCCATCCATCACCGCATCGGCCGACGAGAGATCCAGCACCGGCCAGCTGCCGCGCGCGCAATCCACGCCCAGCAGGCGCAGCTGGGGCACCGGCTGCCCAGCGGCGTTCAGGCCGAAGCCGGCTTCCAGGCTGCGCACGCGCAGCCGCGCCAGCGCCGCCAGGGGATCGCCGGCCGCAAAGCTGTGATCCACCAGATCGCCCGCCGCGGCCTTGAGCGTGAGACCCACCGAGAGCGAAGGCAGCGCGCGCACGGCACCCGGCCCGCCGATGGGGATGGAGACGATCTCCGCCGAGCCGCCGCAGACCAGGCGCAGCGGCCCGGCCAGCGGGATATCGGCCGAGCCGGCGCGCAGCCCCAGCAGCAGGCGGCGCACGCCATCGGCGGCGGTCTCGGTGGCGGCGGTGGCCAGCACCGCGATGCCGCCGGTGCGCACGCCCACGCGCCAGGGGTCGGCCCGCGTGCCCGCGCCTTCCACGGCCAGCGGCAGCGGCCCGCCCGCGCCGGCCAGCAGCAGGCCCTGCCAGTGGCCCAGCCAGCCGCGCAGCGCCGCGCCATCGGCCACCAGCGCCAGGAACCAGTCGTCAAAGACCGCGGTTCCGCGTTCGGGCAGGGTCTCCCAGCGCAGGCGCGGCCCTCCGGCCGGTGCGGTGATGCCCAGCAGGGGCAGCAGATGCCCGACGATGGCGGTGGCTTGCGGGCTGCCCAGCGCCTGCAGCTGCGCCGTGAAGAGCGCGGCGGCGGTCTCGATCCAGGCGGCGGCCGGCAGGTTGAGCAGATCGGCCAGCGAGCGATCCCGCGCGCTGGCATCACCCGGCAGGCGCAGGCCCAGCAGCACCAGCGCCACGGCGGGCGGCTCGCTGAAGCCCTGGATGGCGATGCTGCCGCGCACGCCGCGGAATTGAAGGCCCGATGCGCCAAAGCCACCATCCAGCGTGACCTCCGCCGCCAGGCGCATCGGCGCCGTGGGCGAGGCGATCTCCACCCGAGTACCCGGCCCGGTGCCGGTGGTGGAGATCAGCGGCACATGCGCCCACAGCGCGATGTTCAGATCATCGATCTCGATGGCCCAGCGCCAGCCTACGCCCACGTAGAGGCGCCCGCTGGCGCTGCGCATCACGAGGTACAGGCCGGTGTCACCGTCCGGCCCGCGGATCGGTATCCAACGGTCATCCTCACCGGCGGCCGGCAGGCCCAGCACCTCGCCGTCGGTCTGGCCGAGCAGCAGGCCCAGCAGCTCGATCAGCTCATCCTGGCGCTGCGACAGGGCCTTGGCGAACTCCGCCGCGGGATCGCGCACGAACCCGTCGTTGACGATGATCTGATCGCCCGCCGCGCTGCTGAGCAGCCCGGCGACTTCACCGAACTTGCGCGCGACAGGATCGAGCGAGTCGGACGGCAGGGAAATCGACATGGCGGCGGGCGGCGGGCGGCTGGGGCTGCGACGGTGCGTGGGCCGGGTGGTTCGCGGTCGATCAGGTCGATGGGATCACGCTGTCCGTGTAGCTGACGCCGCCAGTGGTATAGGTCAGCGTCAGCGTGTCGAAGCTCATTTCCACCGTCTCCGTGGTCGGCAGCGAGGCGGTGTCCGGATTCAGGACGTCCGGGGAGTTCAGGATGTGGCGGATCACGCGGCCGTTGGTGAAGGCGAAGCTGAGATGGGACTCGGTCGTGCCATCGCCCACGGGGTTGGGCCGATAGAACCGGAAGGTGCCTGCGCAGGTCTTGTTCCGCGCGAGGGCCTCGCGCAGCAAGGGCGTGGACCGGTCGATGCGCTTGGTGAAGGTGATCGGAACATAGATGCGGCGCCCGGTTGGCTGCAGGCTGGCGCGGTCGATGGGGGCGAAGAGTTCCTGGCGCCAGGAGGTGCACTCGATCGTGTCTGTGCGTCCAAGACTGGTCTGCGTGCTCTCGCCGAGGACGGCGACGCCATCGATGGTGAGGGTCAGGTGAACGGTTTCCGCCATGTCGGGCCTCGTGAGGTGGACGGTTGGATGTGGATGTGGCCGGATGCTCAGCGTGGCCGGACCGGCGTGCGCCGCTTGAGCGGCACGCTGCCCAGGAAGCGGCGGTTCAGGACGGACAGATCCAGCGGCTGCTCTCCGCCGCGAACCGCCTCGTAATAGCCCTGCAGTTGCGCGCCATCCACTGGCTCGGCGCTGATGAAGCTCAGCACGCGGCCCAGGGTGTAGACGCCGCCCAGCTCCAGCGGCGTGCGCTGGCGACGGCGCGCCAGCAGCGACTGGCCTGCGCGCAGCACGGCATGCCAGACGATGGTGGTGGCCGGTTCGGCCCAGCGCGTGGCCAGCGTGGCATGGCCGCGCGGCATCGGCTCGGTGGCGGCCACCAGCGTGGCCTCGTTTGGCGACGCGCCGATCTTGAAGGAGAAGACCAGGGGCTGCAGGCCGGTCTGGTCACACTGGGCCCACAGCTCGACGAAGACGAAGCCCGGCGCCAGCTTCACCCGGGTGCGCGCCGGCAGGACCATCAGTTCGCTTTCGGCTTCGCGCCAGATCACCGGGCCGCGGCCGTCACCACCCAGCTGGGCGGCCAGCAGCGGGCCGGCTTCGGCCTCGCCGAGGTCCATCACGAACAGCTGCTGCTTCGCAAGCTGGCGCAGTGCTTCGTTCCCACGCGTCGTTGCCACGGTCGTTCCGATCCCCTTGCCGAGGACAACAGCATCCCGCCTCGCGGCCGGTACGTCATCCACTGTGTGATGGAAGTCTCGATCCCGGCGGATCCGAAGGGGGAGTCCGGCTTGACACACGCAGCCCGGCCTTCCCTGTTTCTCGCCGAGCGCGGATCGTGGGTTGTGCCGACGACGCTGTCACCAGGGATGACCCTATTGACGAGGCCTGCGCAGGATCAGAGGCGGCCGTCGCTGGGGAATCGTTGCAGGCTTGCGGGCAGGCTCAGGCCGGTTCGAGCGGCCAGAGCCGGTGTGCGAGCGCTTCGAAGCTCGCCGATGTCTGCCAGCCCGGCAGGCGCAGTTGCGCCTGGAGGTTGCTGTAGCGGTGCAGCAGCAGCAGGCGCAAGGCCGGCAGACGCCAGTCCGCCTCGGGCGCGGGGCGCGCGTTCGCGGTGCCGCTGTCCGCAGCACCATACGCCTGCAGCAGCGCGCGCACCCGCTGCGAGTGGCCGGCGGCCAGGAAGACCAGCGGGCCCAGCCAGTCCATCTGGCGCGCGCCCAGCAGGCCGTCGCCAAAGTCGAACATGCCGCTCAGGCGATCAGGCTGTGCGGGGTCGATCAGCAGGTTCATCGGCGTGTATTCGCCGGTGAGCAGCACGGTCTCGCCGGGTGGCGGCATCGGCACCGGGCCGCTCACGAAGGTTTCCACCTGATCCAGCAGATGCGTCGGCAGCCCGGTTCGCTGCTGGCGAGCGCGGCAGCCGGCACGTTGCTGCGCGATCCAGGCGGCCCAGTCGCCGCCCGCCAGCGCCAGCGGCGCCAGGGCCTGCACCCGCTCGCGCGGCAGGGCATGGGCGGCGGCCATCGCGCGGCCGATGTGCTGCAGCAGCGCACAGCGATCGGGCTCGGACAGGCCCGCCCACAGCGGCGTCAGCACCTGGCCCGGCAACTGGCTCATCAGCAGCCAGGGCCAGCCCTGTTCCTCGCCCGCCTCCAGCAGCTGCGGTGTGGCCACCGGCAGCGGCTGAGCGCCCAGCGAGCTCAGCAGCGCCAGCGTGGCCCGCTCGAAAGCCGCGTGGCCCTGCATGAAGGGCGGGTAGAGCTTGAAGACGGCGCGCTGTCCGATCAGCACCACCAGTACCGTGCCTTCGTCCAGCGCACGCAAGCTCTCGCCCGGCCGGGCGTGGCGCGCCGCCAGCGGCTCCACCAGCGGCCGCCAGCGCGGCACATCGTCGTGCAGCGTGTCGAATTCGGGTTCGCTGAGATGGACGGGCAGAGATGGGCTCGACATGGCGACGCAGGCTGGTGAACAGGCCGATGTTCGGGCCGGTGATCAGGCCGGCGTCCCGCTGCCCGCAGCGGCGGTGCGCCGCGCCACCAGTGCCAGCACGGCCTCGGGCACCTGGCGGCTCAGCGCATCGCGGTGTTCGGGGTCTGCCAGCCGCTGACGCTCGGCTTCGGGCAGCTGAGCTTCGTCGCCACCCAGCAGGCCGATGGGCAGCAGCCGCGGGCCAAGCTGCGGGTCATCGAAGAGCGTGCCCCAGGCTTCGGGCTCATCGGCCACGGCCTGCAGAAAGCCGATGCACCAGTCCTCGGCATCGGCCCATTCGCGGTCGGCGGTCTCGGCCACGCTGAAGACCGGCTCCCAGTGCTCGGCATCCTGCCGCAGCGCGACATCGATCGCGTGCAGGTGGCGCAGCACCATCACGATCACCTGCTTCTTCTGCTTGCCGCTGCCGAAGGGGAAGGCCGCCTGGCCGGCGCCGCCGGCAGCCGATTCGGCACGGTCACCGCCCCAGAGTGCAGGCATCCACTGCGCACTGGGCTTTTGTGCCAGCGGCGTGGGCCCGACCAGCAGCGCCGTCAGGTAGCCATCCAGCATCTCCACGTTCATCGGCGGCTCGGCAGCGCGTTCGCCGGCCTGCGCGAGCAACGCGTCCAGCGCCTGCAGTTCGGCATCCGTGAGTGGCGGGCTCGGCAGGGCGGGCTGGTAGTCGGGATATTGCAAGTTCGGCCTCGGTGTGGCGGTGCAGGGGTTGAGATGTCGGGTGTGGCGAAGCCTGGCCGAAGGGAATCCGATCGTTCGCGGCGCTTCACGCAGCGGCCAGGCGCGCCAGCTGTTCGGTGGCCAGGGCCTCGGCGACTTCGATGCCGTCCACCGCGGCCGACATGATGCCGCCGGCATAACCCGCGCCTTCACCGGCGGGGTAGAGGCCGCGCACGTTCAGGCTCTGCAGATCGCGCCCGCGGGTGATGCGCAGCGGCGAGGAGGTGCGCGTCTCCACGCCGGTGAGCACGGCGTCGGGCATGCCGAAGCCCTTGATCTGGCGGTCGAAGGCGGGCAGCGCTTCGCGCAGCGCGGCCAGCACATAGTCGGGCAGGGCGGGCCGCTGCGGATCATCCAGGCGAGTCGGCCGCACGCCGGGTTTGTAGGACGGCTGCACCGTGTCGAATGCGGTGGAGGCCTGGCCCTTGACGAAGTCCGCCAGACGCTGGCCCGGAGCCTGGTAGCCGCCGCCGCCGAGCTCGAAGGCGCGCGACTCCCAGAAGCGCTGGAAGGCGATGCCGTCCAGCGGATTGACCGGGCCCTCGTGCAGGCCGTCCTGCCGGTAATCCTGCGGCGAGATGCCCACCACCATGCCGGCGTTGGCATTGCGCTCGTTGCGCGAATACTGGCTCATGCCGTTGGTCACCACGCGGCCGGGCTCCGAGGTGGCGGCCACCACGGTGCCGCCCGGGCACATGCAGAAGCTGTAGACCGCGCGGCCGTTGCGGGCGTGATGCACCAGCCGGTAATCCGCCGCGCCCAGCAACGGGTGCCCTGCCTGGGTGCCGAAGCGGGCCCGGTCGATCACGCCCTGCGGGTGTTCGATGCGCACGCCGATGGAGAAGGGCTTGGCCTCCAGGTGCACGCCGCGCGCGTGCAGCATGGCAAAGGTGTCGCGCGCGCTGTGGCCCAGCGCCAGCACCACCTGATCGGCCGCGATCTGCTGGCCATCGGCCAGCGTGAGGCCGGTGACGCGCCGCCGCCCCTGCGCATCACCCGCGATCGGGGCCAGGTGCAGATCGGCCACGCGCTGGCCGAAGCGGACTTCGCCGCCCAGCGATTCGATCTCGGCGCGCATCTTCTCGATCATGCTCACCAGGCGGAAGGTGCCGATGTGCGGCTTGGAGACATACAGAATCTCATCCGGCGCGCCCGCCTTGACAAACTCGGTCAGCACCTTGCGCGTGAGGTGGCGCGGATCGCTGATCTGGCTCCAGAGCTTGCCGTCCGAAAAGGTGCCCGCGCCGCCCTCGCCGAACTGCACGTTGGATTCCGGCTGCAGCTCGCCGCGGCGCCACAGGCCCCAGGTGTCCTGCGTGCGCTCGCGCACGGCGCGGCCCCGCTCCAGCACCAGCGGCTGCAGACCCATCTGTGCCAGGATCAGCGCAGCAAACAGCCCGCAGGGCCCGAAGCCCACCACCACCGGCCGCGGCTGCCCCTGGGCGCGGTAGTCGGCCGGCGCGTGGCCCAGGAAGCGGTAGCGCGTGTCCGGGCTGGGGCGCACGTGGGCATCGCCTTCAAACCGCTGCAGCCAGGCGGCGGCATCCACGCCGGGTGCGAGCGTGACATCGACCGTATAGACCAGCTCGATGGCCGACTTGCGGCGCGCGTCGTAGCCGCGCCGGAAGACGCTGACGGCCTGCAGCTGCGCCGGCTGCAGCTGCAGGCGGGTCAGCACCGCCGCCTCCAGCGCTTCGCTCGGGTGGTCCAGCGGCAGCCGCAGTTCGGTGATGCGCAGCATGGGGGCGACAGGGCTCCTGGGGGCAGGCGGATGCTCGGCCGCGGCTCAGGCCACGCTCTGGCGGCCGGCGCGCCAGAGCACGAAGGCAAACTCGTCGGCGCGCTCCTCGTCGATCTGGCTGCGCGTGCTGCCCAGGCCGTGGCCGGCATCGAAGCTCACGCGCAGCAGCATGGGGTGGCGCGAGCGGTTGGCCTTCTGCAGGCGCGCGACCATCTTGCCGCCGTTCCAGGCATCCACGCGCGGATCGGTCATGCCCACCGTCAGCAGCACCGCGGGGTAGTGGGTGCCGTCGCGCACATGGTGCATCGCGTCCATGGCCAGCAGGCCGACGAATCCGTCCTTCTCGGTCACGGTGCCGAACTCGTCGATGTTGGGCGGGCCGTTCTGCGAGAACTCGGCGCGCAGCGCGTTGGATACGCCCACGTTGGAGATGACGCCGGCAAAGAGATCGGGCCGCTCGGTCAGCGCGCGGCCCACGGTGATGCCGCCGGCCGATCCGCCCTGGATCGTGAGCGTGCGTCGCGATGTCCAGCCTTGCCGGATCAGGTGCTCGCAGCAATCGATCAGATCGCGCCAGGTGTTGGGCTTGGTGAGCTTGAAGCCCCCGCGCCACCAGCGCTTGCCGTACTCTCCACCTCCGCGCACATGGGCGGTGGCAAAGACGCCGCCCCGCTCCAGCAGCGCCAGCGTGCGCGGGCTGAAGAAGGGGTTGCTGCTGATCTGGTAGGCGCCGTAGGCCTGCACCAGCGTCGGGTTGCGGCCGTTGCGGGCCAGGCCCTTGCGCGCCACGATGGACAAGGGCACCCGCGTGCCATCGCGCGCCGTGGCGAAGCTGCGGATGGCTTCGTAGCCGGACAGGTCCAGCGAAGAGGGCGGTGCGATGCCCGTGCGTTCGGTGCGGCCGCCCGCAGGATCGTGTCGGTAGCTCGTGAGGGGCAGCAGCCAGCCGGTGGCATCGAAGTGGCAGCCGTCCTGCCCGGTGGAGGCCGAGAAGCCATCGATCGAACCCTCGAAGGGCAGGGCCACGTCGACCAGCTGGCCATCGCGTCCGAGCTTGCGCAGGCTGTGGTAGCCGCCATCCAGGTTGAGCAGGTACAGGCCGTCGCGTGCCTGCGCCAGGCCTTCCAGCACCAGCGGGCCCTCGGGCACCACGGTGGGCGCGCCGGCGGCACGGCCATCGGCGCAGGCCACGCGCAGCACCTTGCCGTTCTCGGCGGCGCGTGTGGTCAGCAGGTAGAGGTTCGGGCCGTCCAGCGCCGCGCCGGTGATCTCGTCCTCGATGCTGCACACCGGGCGCCAGGCGGCGCGGCCGGCGATCACCTCGCTCAGTCGGGCGACAAAGCGCGGGTTCTCGCGGCGCACGCCGCCATACAGCGTCAGCAGCGCCCATTCCGAAGCGGGATCGCAGCTGATCACCGGGAATTCGATCTCCGTCAGCGGCAGGGCCGGATCGCGCCCGTGGGCCGCCAGCAGCAGATCGTCCTTTACCTCGCTGCCCAGCCGGTGCAGCAGCGCCGGCGAGCGCTTGTAGTAATCGATGCTGCCCTTGCGTGCGGGATCCTGCACGCGGCCGTAGAAGAAGCCGCTGCCATCGGGCAGCCACGAAGGCGAGGCGTACTGCGTGCCGGCGATGCGCTCCGGCAGGATCCGCCCGCTGTCCACCTCCATCACATGGAGCACGGAATCCTCGCTGCCGGCCGGCGAGAGGCCATAGACGACGAGCCGCCCGTCCGGCGAGGGCTGCCACCAGTCCAGAGACACGTGCACGCCACCATCGCCCTTCATCGAGCCCGGGTCGATGAGGATGCGCTCCGCGCCGCCCGCGCCCTGGCGCACGGCCAGCTGGAAGGTGTTGGTGCCGGCCGGCCGCACCTGGTAGAAGAGCCGATCGCCGGCACGCTGCGCGCCATAGGCCACCGTGCTGCCGCCCGAGAGTGCGCCGATGCGCTGCTTCAGCGCCTCGCGCCCCGGGATGCCGTTCAGCGTGGCGCGCGCAAAGTTGTCCTGCCCGCGCATGAAGGGCTCCCAGTCCTTGTCCTTCGGGTCTTCCATCCAGCGGTAGTTGTCGACCACGGTCTGGCCGAAAAAGGTTTCGCTCACCGGCTGCACACGCGCCACCGGGGGTGCCTTGGGCGCAGACGTGCGCGCCGCGGCGGCCACGGCGTGCAAGGGCCAGGCCGGCAGACTGAGCGCCGCGGCCAGGCCCGCCTGCTTCAGCACACCGCGGCGCGTGGGCGCGGCGCTGGCGTCTGGCGCGCCGGCTGAGGCGGGCGGGGTACCGGCGCCCGGGCGGGCGGCGTCGTTGGCCGTCAAGCGGGTGGCAGCCATCTCGATCGGGGAGCGTGTATTCATGGCGGGTCCTGCGGAGCAAGGGCCTTGCGGTCCGGGGGCGCATTGTCGGCCGGGCCGCTGCAGGCGCTTGCTCGGGGTCTTCATGAGGGATCGGCGCGCTTCCTGACGCTGCGGCGTCAGCCGCGCGAGCACCGCTTCATCGGTACGGCCCCAGGCCCGCGTTGGCGGCAGGCTGCGACGATGTGCTGGCGGCGCGCACGAAGGCGCGCGTGCAGCCGGCCTGTCTATGATCCGGCTCCCGCCTGCCGGCCCGATGCGGCTGCTCAGGCCGCTGGCTTCAACAAACACCGGAGACCCGCCGCCATGTTTTCCCACGTCATGCTGGGCACCAACCACCTCGAGCGCTCCAAGGCGTTCTACGACGCCGTGCTCGGCACGCTGGGCGTGGCCCCGGGTGTCGTGGATCGGCACCGTACGTTCTGGCGCACGCCCACGGGCGTGTTTTCCACCTCGCTGCCGATCAATGGCGAAGCGGCGACCGTGGGCAATGGCAGCACCTTCGGCTTCCTGTGCCAGAACGCCGAGCAGGTGCAGGCCTGGCATGCCGCCGGGCTGGCCGCTGGCGGCAGCTCCTGCGAAGACCCGCCCGGCATCCGCGAAGGCGCCAGCGGCAAGCTCTACCTGGCCTACCTGCGCGATCCGGATGGCAACAAGATCTGCGCGCTGCACCGGCTGCCCAAGGCCTGAAGCGCCGGCCGCGTGAAGGCGCTCAGGGATCGGTAGGCCGATGGACGCTGACGCCACTGTCGCCCCCGAGCCTGATTCCGCCGCGCCCGATGTTGATGTTCAGTGAGGTGAAGCGTTGGCTGATGAGCAGCCCGCCGGCCTTGACCTGATCGCCCGCGGCATCGGGCTTCGGCTTGGCAGCCTCGCCATCACCGGCTGGCTGCTGGCATTCGGCGCCGGCACGCTGCCCGAGGCCCGCGCGCAGGCTGCCCCGGCGGGCGCGGTTCAGACGGCGGCCGCGCAGCCGATCGCAGCCGCAGCCGATGGGCGACCCGCTGAAGCGCCCGGCAAGCCCGGCCTTCGTCCATCCACCGCCGGGCCGCGCGTCAGCATCGTCACGCCGCCCTTCGGCCTGGGGCCGACGTCAGGCCCCCGCTGGCTGCGCATCTACCTGCCGCCCAGCTACGCGCTCGGCGATCGCCGCTATCCGGTGATCTACATGCACGATGCGCAGAACCTCTTTGACGAGGCGAGCGCCTTTGCCGGCGAGTGGGGCGTGGACGAGACGCTGGATGAACTGGCGCGGCGCGAAGGCTTCGAGGCCATCGTCGTGGGCATCGATCACGGCGGGGCGCAGCGTGTGACCGAGATGAACCCCTGGGATCATCCCCGCTTCGGCCGCGGCGAGGGTCTGGCCTACACGGCCTTCATCGTGCACACGCTCAAGCCCTGGATCGACGCGCAGTACCGCACGCTGGCTGCACCGGAGCAGACCGCGCTGATCGGCAGCTCGCTCAGCGCGCTGATCACCGAGCGCGTGATCCGCCTGCACCCGCAGAGCTTCGGCCGCGCCGGCATCCTCTCCCCGGCCTACTGGGTCGCCGATCCTGCGATCTTCGATTTCGCCCGCCAGCACCCGTTGCCTGCGGGCAGCCGCGTCTACCTGAGTGTGGGCGAGCGCGAAGGCGAAGGCACGGTGCAACGCGCCGAACGCATGCTGGCCACCCTGCGCAACCAGCGCCCCGAGCCGGGCGCCATCCACTGGCACCGCGTGGCCGGCGCCGAGCACAACGAAACGGCCTGGCGGCAGGAATTGCCGCGGGTGATCCGGGCTTTGTTCGGGCTGGGGGTGGTGGAGCGGGGGCCGCGTTAAGGGCGGCGAGGCGCGGGCCGCATCATTCAAGTTGGGGATAAGCCGGGGCAAATCAGCGAAAACCCTTAGGGCGTCCCGTGTCTTTGTCGACGTAGGTCGGTTGCCGTATCACAGAATTGACGCCAAACTCCCGTCACAAATGGGGAGTAATGGGCATGAATCCACAATTCAACGAATTGAATCGTCGATGGTCGATCAAGTCGGCGGCGCGCAAGCTGCTTGTGCTGATCGGCCTGGCCGGATTGGCAGGCACTGCTGCTGGCCCAGGGCAGGCTGTTGCTGCGAGCCTGGTGGACACTGAGCGGGCGGCGCTGGAGGCCCGTGTCGAGATGGTTCGTGCAGATTTGCTGGCGTCCGATTCAGGTGATGCGCAGGCGCCCAGCGCCGACCAGTGGCTCAATTGGCCGAACTGGGCCAACTGGAACAACTGGAACAACTGGAAGAACTGGAACAACTGGGTGAACTGGCTGAATCGCTGATCGCCCGTTCCTGTCCCAGGCGCCAGCCGCACAGGCATCCCATCACGATGACGGCCGGTACGTCATCATGAAGCCCCATCTGTCGGTGATGCACTGGTTCGCGCGCAAGAACCTGGCCTTTTCCCGAGAAGTCGTTCCTGGCTTCCATGCGTCTGACTTTTCTCCCGCGCTGCAGACTCGGCTGTTGATCCTTCAGCCGACGCCGTTCTGCAACATCGATTGCGACTACTGCTACTTGCCTGACCGGCAGTCGACAGCTCGCATGAGCCTGGAAACCGTTCGCATGGCGGCCCGGCGCCTGGTTGAAGCTTCACTGCTGCCGCAGGAGCTGACGGTGGTGTGGCATGCCGGGGAACCCCTCACGGTGGATGTGTCGTGGTACGAGCAGGCCTTTGCCGTGCTGGCAGAAGAGCTTGGAGCGCAAACCAAGCTCGGGCATGCCATGCAGACCAATGCACTGCTGATCAACGACGAGTGGTGCACCCTGTTCCGCCGGCACGCTGTGCGCGTGGGGGTGAGTGTGGACGGGCCAGCGGAGTTGCATGACGTGCACCGCAAGACGCGGACTGGCAAGGGAACGCACCGGCGCGTGCTGTCGGGCATGGAAAAACTGAGGGAGCACGGTATCGAATGCCATGCCATTGCAGTCGTCACCGAAGAAACCCTGAGAGCCAAAGAGCGCTTCATCGAATTCTTCGAGAGCCATCCGTTCACCGAACTCGGGTGCAATTTCGACGAGGCCGAAGGCACCCATGAAGAGTCCAGCCTGGTAGGCCATGAAGATGAGCATGCGGAATTGCTCAAGCAGCTTCTGGTGCGCAGCCAGGTGCCCGGCAGCCGATTGAGGGTTCGTGAGCTCAGCACCGCCTTGAACTTGATCGCCAGGCCGCTTCCCAAGGTCCGATGGCAGGGCCACGAGTGGCCCCTGAATACGCAGGCGCTGCCCTTTGCCATGCTCAACGTGGCTCATGACGGGCGATGGAGCACTTTTTCACCCGAGTTGCTTGGCCAGGCCTCAGTGGCTCATTCGGACTTCGTGTTTGGAAATGTGCATGACCAGGCATTGCTGGCGGCCACGGCTGGCGAAGCCTTTCGCAGAACCTGGCATGCGATCGCGCGGGGTATCCAGAACTGTGAAAGATCCTGCGCGTACTTTTCTTATTGTGGCGGCGGGTCTCCGGCAAACAAGCTCTACGAGCTGGGCGGCATGGATGGCGCAGAAACGCTGTATTGTCGATCGGTCGTGAAGCGGCCTTTTCGGATCGTCCTTGAGGCCTTGGAGTCCGCGAAAGCACAGCGACCCGATGCCGTTGCAGCGGCGGGAGTAGAATAAATGCTGAAGCAGTATCATGAAGATCATTACAAGTATTTCTCTTTCGTCAGTTATGCGCATGATGATGATACGGGCTGGTATGACTGGATAACCAACTTCGACAATGAACTGAATATCGGCATCAAGTCCAGGCTTCGCGAACTCGAGCCGCCCAAGACCTTCATGAGCAGCAAGAATGGGCCGATCAACGGTGCGCTCAGCGACGAGCTCAGGCTCGCCATCCGGCAATCATTCTCCATGATCATCTTCGTGCACGATGGTTATGTCGGGTCGGAATGGTGCCTCAAGGAGCTGGAGTATTTCAGGGAAATCCACGGCGCCGAAGCCTACAAGACCAGGCTTTTCATTGTTGCCATGTCGCAGCGGGCGATGCTCCGTCTGACGAGGAAGGATGAGTGGAAGCTGCATTTCCCCAAGCCGGATCCAGTCTGGATACCCTTTCATCAACGTGAGGAAGGCAATCCGAACGAGCCGATCGGAATTTATCTCAAGAAGAAACAAGGCAGCAATGCCGTCATTTCAACGGAGTTTACCGAGCCGTTCACACGCTTCCGCGAGAAGCTCTTTGAATATGCCTGGGATGCCTACGATCACAATCAATGGCTCTTCAAGGAGCGGGAAATTCACAAGGGCCCGTCGGAGCCTCGTGAATCGGAGCAGGATCCTTCGGATGTGCTGACTTACATTGAGAGCGAGCCGGATCGCAAAGCCTTGTGGGAACCTCTTGCACAGCAGATCAAGAGCGCGTGGGAGCAGGTGATGGCCCTGGAGCCCAGAGAACCTCCATTCATCTTGCGGCCCACCGGTTTGCCGCTTCAGGACCTTAGTGCACGACCGCGTCTTGACGGTGCCAACGGCGTGGTCCTGATTTGGGACAAGAAGGCCCGCGATTCCGTGATCGATCAGATGCGACGCCTGGAGCCCATGCTGACCCAGAAGTCACCGATTCCCGGTTTGATCATGTACGTCATGCGTGCTGAAGAACCTAACGAGGATGTCCCTAGAAACATACAGCGATGGCCCGTGGTGAGGTTGAGCATTCGGCATGACGAGCCGGATACGCTGCGCATCGTTGCCGACGATGCGCGGGATCTCGCCGTGTTTCTGCGAAGAACGTTGGAGCACAAGCGTCAACTACTCGGCCATTGAGACGCCATCACGAGGAGAGGGTCATGAACCAAGGCCTTGCGTCAGATTGGTGGGAGCGACGGCGGATCAGAGAGCCCTATCCGGGCTTGCGCCCATTTCTGGATCACGAAAGTGTTCTGCTCAAGGGGCGGGACAGCCAGATCGACAGCATTCTGGAGCGACTGAAGCGCACGCACTTTGTCGCCGTGATCGGCGGATCGGGCTCTGGCAAATCCTCGCTGATTCGTGCCGGCCTCGTGCCTCGCTTGCGGGCACAGGGTATCCCGGAGGCGGGCGATTTCTGGATACCGGTAGTTTTTACGCCTGGAACCATTGGCGGCCAGGAAACCGGATCAGACCTTGTGTTGCCGCCTCAGAATTCGGAAACACCCGTGCTGCGTCTGGCGTGGAAGTTTGCCCAGGCACTGTTGGGAGAACCCGACGGCCAGAAGGTGGATCTGGCCCTTCGCGATGAAGTGGCGGCCTATATCCGCCAAGGCGCCGGATTTGGAGATCTCGTCCAGAGTTACCACCACCATCTGGCGCACCGGGGACCGGATTCATCGAGAGCACGCTTCTTGTTCGTGATCGATCAGTTCGAAGAACTTTTCCACAGCAACAATGCTGAGAATCACGATGCGCAACGCATCGTGGAAGCGGTGATCGAGCATTTTCTGGAGCCTTCGGATAGTGCGTATGTCGTCATGACCATGCGCAGCGAGCGGCTCGCTGATTGTGCGGGCTATCTGCAATTGCCGGATGCCATCAACAGCTCTTCGTATCTGGTGCGGCGCCTGAACCAGATCGAGCTGCTGGCCGTGATCGAAGAGCCGGCTCGCGAACTGCAGCTGGCCTTGATGACACCGGATTCGCCGCCCGTGGAGCCGGTGCAGTTTTCCAGGCGGGTTGTTGCGCGGATCCTCCGCGACGTGAGGGCGATCTCGGAAGATCCCGATCATCTGCCACTCTTGCAGCATCTTCTGGCGCGCGTGTGGGGCGCTGCTTTGGAGCGGGAGGGTCTGCCCCTTCGTGACCGCTTTCCTTCGCGGATCGTGGACGAAGATCTTGAACGTGCGGTGGATCCGGCTGGCCGGCTGGAACAGGGCTGGTTGGAGAGACGTGAAGGCGAGAATACGCTGAGATTGTGCCTGGAGAATTGGCCAGAGTATTTGTTGAGTTTTCGGGACGAATTTGAGCGCTCCCAAGTGGAGACCTTGTTGCGCTTGCTGGCGTTCAAGGATCCCAACAATGGATTGTATTTTCAGGAGCGGATCCGGGTTGACGACAAGGATGTCCTGCCCGGCGCTGGCGATCCCGCCGCGCGACTTGAGAAGCTGCTGAAGCAGGGATTTCTCGATACGGTCAACTATCTGTACTGGGACAAGGAAAACCCGGATGCCATCACCTTGAAGGTCTCGCATGAGGCTTTCATTCGGGGCTGGTCTCGTTTTCGCGGGCTGATAGACAAGGACGCGGAGCGGTTCGAAGCGTTTGTCAGCCTGATGCGCAGCTGCCGGGAGTGGGGCGTGGCCAGGCGAATCAACTCGCCGTCCGCGGAATCCTTGCTCTTGAGCGAAAAAGAGCTGATCAAGCTGGACGCAGCGGGCCTGGAGGCATCCTTGCAGGACGGCCGACAGCGGCGCAGGTGGTTCAAGACCCTCAGAAAATTCAGGTCGGGCGATGCCTTGGGCGAGAAAGCGCTCGAGTCGCTGCTGCTCGAGTTTCTCCAGGGTTCCCGCGAACGGGCGCAGTCGCTTGAAGAAGCGGAGCGCCTGCGCGCTGCCGAGTTTGAGCGCATCAAGGAAGAGCAACGGCAAGAAGCCGAGCGCCGTCGCCTTGAAGCGGTGCAGCGGGAATCGCGAGAGCGTGAACAGCAGGCCAAGGTGGCGCAGCGTGAAGCCGAGTTGCGCGCGGAGCAGCAGCATGTCGCCGCGGAGGCAGCACTGGCCAAAGAGCGGGTCGCCTTGCTCCAGGTCGAGCAGGCTCAGGCGGCTGCGCTTGCGCGCCGCAATCTGACGATGGGCCTGGGCATCGTGGGGCTGGTCGCGGTGCCGTCGGCTGTCTTGTACCTCTTCGTCAACCAGGTGCTGTGGCCTTCGCTGGACAGCATGGTGCTGTTCAGCAAGGCGCGAATGCAGACAGAGTCGCGAACGCTGTCGGAAGGCAGTCAAAACGAAGGCCACGCCGAACGTGAACTGCAGGAGCTCTTGCAAGCCGCTCGGTCCGTCACCAAGGGCAGCAATCAGTCCGAGGCCATCTGGACGGGACTTCCCTTGATCAAGGACATTCTCCTGAATGCAAGGGCTTCGAGCTCTGAGCCTTCGGTCTTGAGTGAGACGCGTCGCTTGCTCGTTTCAGCCGTGTGGAGTCAAGGCGGCGCGAAGCAGGGTGCAGCGGGCCGCTCCACCCCGGCTCGGGCTGACCCTGACTCCTGCGAACAGGCAGACCGAGGCCCTCAACCCGGAAGGATCGTCAAGACCCAGGAGCCCAGGCGAGGATTCTTCATTCCGCAAGCTGATCCGGGCGCGGAGTCAGATCTCGTCATCTTTGAGGCATCTCTCACCCCTGTGCCTGGCGGAGCGTCAAGCACGCCCTCTTGCCGCATCCTGCGTTTTGTCCAGACGTTTCCCAAACATATCCAGCCGTTTCTTCTGTTCGAGGAAACGGGTCAACTCATGGCCCTGGTCAATACCGAGCCCTCGCCGGGCATCACCCTGTTCAACGCCAGTTGGGGTTGGGACCCCGGGACCAGGCAAGTGGGTTCACGCTTCGAGCAGAGGCGCTTCATCAAGGATCCGCGCCTGAACGATGTGCTGGCTGAGATCGGAAAGCCCTGGCTCAAGAACGAGGCCTTCACGCCAGCGAAGATCTTGCCCGCAAGCGGGATGCCAGGCGGTCTGGATGTCGCGGTCGGAACGCCAGCCAAGCCCCATCACTGGCGGGTCTTGTTCAGCGAAGCGCAGCCGCTGCGCAGCGCAGCGCTAGACCAGGCAGCCACTTGGGCGCCGCTTCGAAAGCGTTCCCAAGCGACGGATTGCGCACCGCTCGAGGCGGCGGTCAATGGACAACTCGAGGCCGAGGAGAAGCTGGCTCCCGCAGGAAGGGGCAACGAGGCCGTCAAGGCGAACATGTTCGATGTCGCTGGCAGCGATCTGTGTGTGGCCGTGGTTCAGTACACGGGCACCTCGCATCCCGGCATCGCGGACCATCCCGACGCGCGCACCGAGCTTCTGCAAGCGCGGATCTACAGCCGTGACCTGATCGCCGCCACCAAGGCCATGCATCCTGAGGCAGAGCTCCGGCCGCTGGTCAGCTGGACCTTCGCCACTCAGAAACCGGGCACGCAGCGCGAGTGGTGGATCGGAACCAAGGGGGGTGCCTTCGACGGATGGCTCGCCTCCCGCGTGGTCGGTGCCGCTGACGCTGTGCCGGTGGCATCGCCGTTCAGTCTGCTTGCCTTGCAGAAGCTCAGCCAGGAGATTCTGGCGAACAGCCCGCAGCTGACGGCCAAGGCCGAGTCGTCGCCCAAGCTCGCATCGACTTCATCGGCTGCATCGTCCACCGCACCCGCGGCGTCACAGAGCCGCGGTCGCTGAGGGCTGCTGGGCGTCGAGAAGAGGCGACCAGGCCTGTCTCGGCACTCGCAGGGTTCATCGTCAATGTTCCTGATGCGGGCCACCCGCATCCGCAGTACCCTCCCGCTCCCTTCGCGCTGCGGGTGTGGGCAAGACTGGGCAGGGCGTCAGAGCGGCTGGCCATCGGCGGGTGCGTGGCCGCCGCGTCTGAAGCCCCTTGAGCCATCAGCGGGAAGCCTTTGAGAGAGCCATCGTGCAGGAGCAGTCATGGCCCAGAACAATGCATCCAATGCTTCGTCCAGCTCCAGCGGCGCCTACGCCATCCGCGCCGTCCTGGACACCCAGGTTCCCGAGCTGAGCAGCCGCAACCTCGGCATCGTCTCCGCACGGCGCGTGATGATCGATGCGGCCTCGCGCAGCGCTTCGCCAGCCGCCGAGAAGCTCAAGGTGGGCAACGACGAGCTGGTGCGGGTGGTCTTTGAAGGGGGCCAGCAGCTCTGGTTGCGGGCGGACGAGCTGCGGGCCTTGCGTGAGCGCTCGGCGGCGGCGGACCGCGGCACGCGGATGCCGGGTGATGAGGATCTGGTGGAGCTGGATCTGGATTCGCCCGGCACCGCAGAGCGCGGGGTGCTCTCGGTCGGCATCAAGGTGCTGGAATTCTTCGGCGTCGATCTGAAGCAGAGCACGGCCGGGCTGCTGGCGGGCGTGGTGGATCGCAAGCGGCTGCTGATGGGACGCGAAGCGCTGTTCCGCTGCGATCTGCAGTCGCCGCAGGCACCGCTGCTGGCGCTGGACGCGCCCCTGGCCGCACCCTCGCGGCCGCTGCTGATCTTCATCCACGGCACCTTCTCCCACTTCAAGGCGGCCTACGGTGGTCTGGTGGATCCGCGCAGCGATGAGGGTGCACGGCCGGCGGCCGAGCTGCGGCAGGCGCTGGTGAAGCGTTATGGGGACGGCATCTTTGCCTTCGAGCACCAGACGCTCACGCGCAGCCCGATCGAGAATGCGCAGAACCTGGTGGATGCCTTGCCGGATGGCGCGCAGCTGCACCTGGTATCTCACTCGCGCGGCGGGCTGGTGGGCGAACTGCTGGCGCTGGCCCAGCTCGACAAGAGCGCTGAGCGTCTGGAAGCGCTGATCGTCCAGCTCTTCGAGGCCGAGGATCCGCAGCGCCTGCGGCCGGCCGGCCTGCCGCCGCTGGCGCCGGCCGAGGCCAAGGCGCTGAAGGAGGCTTATGCGGCCGATGCGAAGCGGCTGCGCCAGCTGGTGCAGAGCCTCGCGGCCAAGCGCATCACGGTGACGCGCTTCGTGCGGGTGGCCTGCCCGGCGCGCGGCACCACGCTGGCGTCCGCTCGATTGGACCGTTGGCTGGGGCTGCTGCACAGCGTGGTGCCGGACAGCTTCGTCGGCGATGCGCTGGATTTCCTGCTCGCGGTGCTCAAGGAGCGCACCGATGCGCGGGTGATGCCCGGCGTGGAAGCCATGATGCCGGGCTCGGCGCTCACGCGCCTGCTCAATGCGGGCCTGGTCACCGGCGCGGATCTCTCGGTGATTGCCGGCGATACGCAGGGCAGCGGCTTGTTCAACCGGCTCAAGTCCTTCGTGGCCGACTGGTTCTACGGCGCCGACAACGACCTGGTCGTGAATACCGGCTCGATGAACGGCGGCCTTCTGCGCCTGGAAGGGCGGGCCCGCGCGCTGGAGGATCGCGGGCCGCAGGTGAGCCACAGCCGCTACTTCCTCAATCCGGGCAGCCTGGCCTGGCTGCAGCAGGGCCTGCTGCGGCAGGACCACGAAACCGGCGCCTTTGCCGATATCCGCCAGGCGCGCCAGGAGCAGCCGCGCGCGCGCAGCGCATTGGCGCGCAGCGCGGCCGATACCCGCGCGCGGCCGATCGTCGTCTTCCTGCCGGGCGCCATGGGCTCGGCGCTGCAGGTGTCCGGAGAGCCGGTGTGGCTGGCCTACCTCAAGCTGCTGGGCGGTGGCATCGAGCTGCTGGACCCGCGGGCAGACCTCCCCAAGGGCGCCGTGGTCGCCACCGAGCCGCTGGAAGGCTTCTACGGGCCGCTGATCGACCACCTCTCGCGCAGCTTCCGCGTGGAGGCCGTGCCCTATGACTGGCGCCTGTCCCTGCGCGACAACGCCCAGGCGCTGCGCCCGCGGCTGGAAGCCTGCCTGCAGCGTGCCGAAAGCGAAGGCGTGGCCGTGCACGTGGTCGCCCATTCGATGGGCGGGCTGGTGGCGCGCTGCCTCTTTGCCGATGCTGCGAACGGCGGCAGCCAGCTCTGGGAACGCCTGGGTGCGCTGAAGGCCGGCCCCGGCCGCCTGCTGATGCTGGGCACGCCCAACCAGGGTTCGATGGAGGCGGTGCGCTGGCTCACGGGACACAACCCCTCGCAGGCCAAACTGGCGTTTCTGGATTTCACGCGCGGCGTCAACGGCTTGATGGAGATCGTGCGCCACTTTCCTGGCCTGGTGCAGTTGCTGCCCTTCGGAACGGTGGAACAGGAGCAGGCCAGCTGCGACCCCAAGGTCTGGGCCGAGCGGGGCAAGCTGTGCGGGGTGGATTTCCCGCTCGTCGAGCCGGCCTTGCTGCAGCAGGCGCGCGAGGTCTGGAAGCTGCTGCGCGAGGCGCCGGTGGACAAGGCGCGCATGCGCTATGTGGCGGGCAGCGCAAGCGCCACCGTCATCGGCAGCGAGGTCGTCACCGACGAGCACACGGGCTTTCGCAGCCTGGGCTGGCTGGCCACGCGCGAAGGCGATGGCACCGTCAGCTGGGAATCCGGCCGGCTGCCGGAGGTGCCGACCTGGTATGCCCCTGACACCGCACACGATGAGCTGTGCAACAACGAAGACGATCCGCGGATCTTTGCGGCCTATGTCGAGCTCATCAACACCGGGCACACGCAGAAGCTGCCGGACGCACCGCCGGCACGCCAGCGGGGTGAACGAACCAGCTTCAAGCTGGTGCAGCCGCCGGCCGATGCCATGCCTTCGGAAGACGAGCTGCGCCAGCTGGGCCTGGGCCAGGCGCGCCGGCGGCGTCGCGCGGCGGCACCCACGCGCCAGCGCAGTCTGCGCCTGAGCGTGCGCCACGGCGATCTGCGGGTGGCGGCGCGCCACCCGGTGGTGGTGGGCCACTACCAGGGCGACCTGCTGGTCAGCGCCGAACGCGCGCTGGACAAGGCCCTGAACCAGGCTCTGCAGAAGGCGCTGCGCCTGGGCATCTACCCCGGGCGCAGCGATACGCGCATGAGCTTCTTTGCCGATGCCGTGCCCGATGGCCGGGCCACCCGCGGCGTGCAGGGGGCGCTGGTCATCGGCCTGGGGCAGGTGGGCGAGTTGACGGCCGGGCGCCTGCGCGCGGCCGCGCGCGATGCGATGCTGGATCACGCGCGCCAGTGCCTGCAGCGACCGGGCGCACGCTCAGCCCAGGGTGGCATCGGGCTGTCCTGCCTGCTGGTGGGCAGTGCGGGTGCAGGTCTCTCGGTGCGCGAGTCGCTCGAAGCGCTGCTGCGCGGCGCGCTGGACGCCAACCTCAAGCTGGGGGAGGCTGAGCTGCAGGACCGGGTGCTCATCGAGGAGCTGGAGTTTGTCGAGCTGTTCGAGGACGTTGCGGTGGCCACGGGTCACGCGCTGCATGAGCTGCGCCTGGCCGACGATCTGGCCGCCGCCACCGAGTGGGATCCGGCCGAAGTGGACATCGCCACCGCGCTGGGCGGACGGCGACGCAGCGTCTTCGACAGCGACCGCGGCTGGGATCTGCGGGTCGAGATCCTCGAGGACGAAACGGCCGGCCAGCTGCGCTACTCCACGGCGGGCCAGCGTGCGCGAGCAGAGCAGGCCATCAACACCGGCCAGGTGGCGCTGGTGGAGAACTTCATCGAAGAGGCCATCGGCAGCACCGACAACAACGAAGAGATCGGCAAGACGCTCTACGAGATGCTGCTGCCGGTGGACTTCCGCCTCGCGGCGCCCGATTCGCGCGGCCTGGTGCTGCTGCTGGACGAGCGCTCGGCGCGCTTCCCCTGGGAGCTGCTGGAAGACCGCTGGGGCCCCAACCGCCGGCCGCTGGCGGTGGAGACCGCGTTGGTGCGGCAGCTCAAGACGGTGGAGTACCGGGGCGCGCCGCGCATGGCGGCCGAGAACGCGGTGCTGGTGATCGGCGATCCGCAGCTGTCCGGTTGGGGCGCCTTCGAGCAACTGCCCGGTGCCGAAGAAGAGGCGCGCCAGGTGGCGCGGATCTTCGAGGAGGAACTGGGCGCCCCGGCGGTGCATGCCTTGCTGGGCGCGACGCAGGCGTCCACGCGGGCGATCACCGGCGCGCTGCACCTGAGGCCCTGGCGCGTGATGCACCTGGCCGCCCACGGCGTGCACCGCTGGAAGGAAAACGACGAGCAGCCTGAGCGCAGCGGCATGATCATCGGCAAGCGGGTCTTCCTGCAGCCGGGTGACTTCGAGCAGTTGCGCCACGTGCCGGAGCTGGTCTTCATCAACTGCTGCGAGCTGGGGCGCACCACGGTCGCCAACCCGCAGACCAACCGGCTGGCGGCCAATGTGGCCGTGGCGCTGATCCGCATGGGCGTGCGTGCGGTGATTGCCTCGGGCTGGGCCGTCGATGACGAGGCCGGCGTCACCTTTGCGCAGACCTTCTACCGCCGTCTGCTGGGCGGTGCCAATTTCCGCGACGCGGTGCACGAGGCGCGGCAGGAGACCTACCGCCGCCACCCGCAGCGCAACACCTGGGGCGCCTACCAGTGCTACGGAGAGCCCGGCTGGCGGCTGGTGATCAACCAGGGCGGCGGCTCAGGCGGCAGCGCGCCCCGCTATGTATCCCCGCGCGAGCTGGTGGTGGACGTCGACAACCTCCGCGCCGGTCTCTACAACGGCGAGCAGCGCGAGAAACTGGACGAAGATCGACGCAAGCGCCTGCTGGCCGATGTGCAGGCCCGCTGCGCGCGGGTGCCGCCGGGGCCGGCGGGCGAGGCCTGGCTGCGCCGCGGCGACGTGGCCGGTGCCATTGGCCAGCTCTATGTGGAGGCCGAGCTCAGCGACGAGGCGCAGGCCTGGCTGAAGACCGCGGTGTCGGCCGGTGATGACCAGGCGCCATTGGCGGCGCTGGAGCAGCTGGCCAACCGCCGCGTTCGGCAGGTGGAAAAGGAGTGGCGTCGCATCGACGAAGCCGATGCAAGCGCCAAGGCCGACACAGCGAAGGCCAAGGCCGTCGCCACTGAAGAAAAACGTCAGAGCCTGCGCGAGGAGCTGGCCTCGGCCACCCGGCTGCTGGCCGAGCTGGCGCCGAACAGCCACAAGCGCGAGACCTGGGCGCTGCTGGGCAGCGCGCACAAGCGCCGCGCCTTGCTGTCGCGCGACGATCCTGCGGGACGGTCCCAGGCCTTGTTCGACATGGCCCAGGCCTACAAGAAGGCCCAGGAATGCGCCGGCGGCGACGACTACTACCCGGTGTCCAATGGCTTCGCCGGGGCCCTGCTGCTGGGTCACGAAGAAGGCGTCTGGAGCGGTACCGACCGAGAAGCCATCCAGGCCTGGCGCCCCGACGCCATCCAGCAGCTGAGGGCCTTGCAGCAGGCCGACCAAGAGCGCCTGGCCGCCACGCACGAGACCTGGCGCGCTGTTGGCCAGGGCGATCTGCTCGTCACGCGGCTGCTGGCCGAGGCCGAGGACGCGGAGCGTGTGCGTGACCTGAGGGAGCAGGCAGAGACCAAGTACCGTCACGCGTTTGATCGCGCCGGCACGCAGCGCAACGTGCAGTCGGCGCGGCTGCACCTGATGTTCCTGCGCGATCTGATGGCCGCTGCCACGCACCCCTGGTCTTCGGCGTCGCGCGACGCGATCGATGCCTTGATCAAGGCGGCTGACCTCTGGGACAAGCCGGCCACCTGACCGGCGTCGCGCGCGCCCGCTGAATGGGCCGGGCAGCCGCTGAACGGGCCGCGCCGCCGCGCGCGCCCTCAGGCAGCTGCCAGTTCGCGCTTGAGGCGATCCGCGATGCGGATCGCGAAGGCCATGATGGTGAGCGTGCAGTTGGCGTAGCCGCCGGTGGTGAAGACCGCGCTGCTGGCGATGGAGACGTTGCTGACGCCGTGGATGCGGCATTCGCTGTCCACCACGCCCTGGCGCGGATCGGCGTGCATGCGCGCCGTGCCCATGTGGTGGTGCACGCTGGGCAGCAGGATGGTGGGCACGTCGCGGTCGCGCTGCAGCGTGAAGGGCCCCAGGCCCTGGCGGCTGAGTTCCTCGGCGTAGATTTCCTGCGCACGGCGTGTGCTGCGCACGTCGATGTCGTTCCACTTCCAGTGGATCTGCATGCGGCGCTTGCCCAGGCGATCCTGCTCCTCGCCCAGCACGATGCGGTTGTCCGGATCGGGCGCCTGCTCGGTCATGTGCAGCATCTCGATGCAGCCGTACTGCGTTTCCAGATTGTCCAGGCGGGACCAGCCGCCGTGATCCAGCCCGTACTGGTGCAGCACGCCGCGGTTCTTCCAGTGCGCGCAGGGGCAGTGGTGGTGCACCACGGCCTGGTTCTTGCGCCACCAGTAGAAGAGCATGTCGTCCAGCCCGCCCAGCATCGTGGCCACGTGGCCCGCAAAGCCCGGCGGCAGCCGGCGGCGCTTGATCGACATGGCCAATGTTCGAGCTGATGTGACGGCGGGCGAGCGGAAGCGCGGGCCCTTGGGGAAGAACCAGCGCACCGGATCGGAGCCCTTGGTGCCCACGCGCGGGAACAGCACCGCGGTCGTGTTCATCAACTGCTCGCTTCGCATCAGGGCTTCGCTGATCACCGGCTTGGCCACGACCATCTTGTCGCCGATCCAGCGCGTGTCGTAGAAGGCCATGCGGCGGAAGATGCCGCGATCGGGCGGCACGAAGAAGCCGGAGCGGATCACCGGGTGGTCCATGAGAAAGCGGCCCACCACATCGTGCTGGTTGCCCAGGCCGGTCTTGTGCGTCTGGTTGCTCAGCAGCAGAAGCCGCGGGGTCTCCAGCCCGCCCACGGCCAGGATGAAGCGCCTGGCGCGGAAGGTCTGCTCGCGGCCATCGAAGTGTCGGATGCGGGCCTGCTCCACCTGCTGGCCGCTGCTGCCGGTCTCCAGGCCCACGACCGTGGCGTTGAGGTAGAGCGTGACGTTGTCGGATTGCTCCAGCGCGCGGCGGTACTCCACGATGAAGACATCGCGCAGGCCGAAGTGGAACATGTGGCTGTCCAGCCGGCCGTTGTCGAAGCGGAAGGGCTTGGCGTTCTCGTCTGCCCAGTGCCCGGGCTCGTAGTCGTAGGCGGCGCTCTGTCCGACCACATGGGCGCGGGCGTAGTACGGATCCAGATCGGCGCGCGTGATGGGCCAGCCGCTGTGGGGCAGCCAGTCGCGCTGCTCGAAATCGATCGGATCCAGCGGCACATAGCGCACGCCCTGCTTGTCCTGCCCTTCGCTCAGGTTCTGCACATGCGCCACGGCCACGGAAGAGACGGGCGCCTTCAGCTTGGGCTGGCGGCCGCTCATGTCGATCCCCCATTGCTGCGCCGTGCCGGCGTACTGGCGCGAGCGCATCCACTGCGCGCCCGGGTAGAGATCGCCGATGGCCGGGCCGCAATCGGCCGCGAGTTCCTGGATCGCGTCGTCGGGATCGAAGCCGCCGGTTTCCAGCAGCGCCACGCGGATGCCGGTGCCCAGGAACTCCCGTGCCGCAGTGATGCCGCCCGGGCCGGCGCCGACGATCACGACATCGGCATCAAGCGCCTGGCCGGCGGGCAGGGTACGGGCATCGATCAGCATGGGGCAGGAAACACCTTGGGGACAACCCGAGGAGTTTATGCACCCCGCCACCCCGCCCAGCGCCGCAACAGCCGGCAGGAACCAAGTTCCCCAGAGCTTAGGGGGTGCCGCGGCGCGCCAGCTCGGCTTCCAGCGCCTGGATGCGGGCGCGGGCCTCATCCCCTTCCGGGATCGGCCGGCCGCTGTCACGCCATTCCACCGCCGCCTTGAAGCCGTTGGCCTGCGCAAAGCGCCTGAACCACAGGCCTTCCGGGTTGTGGCGCGTGATGCCGTCGAAGACCGTGGCCATCATCTGGGTCTGCTCCAGCCCCATGCCGAGCAGCACCTGGTTGACGACCATCTTGTGCATCGCCAGGTGCCCGGCGGGCACGCCGGCGATGCGCGTGGCCAGTTTCAGGGTGGCGGCCTCGAGCTGATCGGCCGGCACGGCCTCGTTCGCCAGCCCCCAGGCGGCGGCCGTTCGGCCATCGATCAGATCGCCGGTGAACATCAGCTGCTTGGCGCGCGCGGGCCCGAGCCGGTAGGTCCACATCGCCGTGGTCGGGCAGCCCCAGACGCGAGTGGGCATGTAGCCGATGCGCGCATCCTCGGCCATCACCAGCAGATCGCAGCACAGCGCGATGTCGCTGCCGCCCGCCACGGCCGCGCCATGCACCTTGGCGATGGTCGGCTTGGCGCTGCGCCACAGGCTCATGAAGTCTTCGGTGTTGCGCTTCATGAAGGCATAGTCGACCATCGGGTCCCAGGGCGCGGCTTCCTGCTGGCAGGGGTGCTCCAGCCGACCTTCGCCGAACTGGCTGAGGTCATAGCCGCCGCAGAAGCCCTTGCCCGCACCTTCCACCACGATCACGTGGATCTGCGGCTGCGCGTTCGCCCATTCCACGGCGGCCCGGATCTCGCGCGGCGTGTCATCGTTGATGGCGTTCAGGCGCTCGGGGCGGTTGAGCAGCAGCCGGGCGATGGCCGGGTGATCGGGATCGGGCTCGATGAGCAGGGTCTGGTAGCTTGGCATGGCTGTCTCCGGAAGCTGCGAAGGCGCGGCCATGGTGTCGTCCGGGCTGGCGCTTCGCGGCGCCAGAATAGCCGTAGCCGTTGCCGTTGCCGTTGCCGTTGCCGTTGCCGTTGCCGCGCTGCGTCACGCAGTGCCCGCGCCCGGACGATCAAGAGGAGACCCCACCGATGCACCCCGCGAGCTTCGAGACCCTGCGCTACGAGGTGCAGGAGGGCCTGGCGACCGTGACGCTGAACCGGCCGGACAAGCTCAATGCCTTCACGGCGCAGATGCGTGACGAGCTGATCGCAGCCTTCGATGCCAGCGATGCAGACGACGGCGTGCGCGCAGTCATCGTCACCGGTGCCGGGCGCGCCTTCTGCGCCGGGGCCGATCTCTCCGAAGGCGGCAAGACCTTCGACTATGCGAAGCGCGGCGATGCGCGGCGCGAAGCCACGCGCGTGGGCGATGTCTACCGCGATGGCGGCGGGCAGGTGACGCTGCGCATCTTCCGCAGCCTCAAGCCGGTGATCGGCGCCATCAACGGCGCTGCCGTGGGCATCGGCATGACGGTGCAGCTGCCGATGGACCTGCGGCTGGCTTCCACGCAGGCGCGCTTCGGCTTTGTCTTCGCGCGGCGCGGCATCACGCCGGAAGCCGCCTCCAGCTGGTTTCTGCCGCGGCTGGTGGGGCTGCAGACCGCGCTGGAGTGGTGCATCAGCGGCCGCGTCTTCGGCGCGGCCGAAGCCCTGCAGCGGGGTCTGGTGCATGCGGTGCATGAGCCCGAGGATCTGCTGCCGGCCGCGCGCCGGCTGGCGCAGGAGATGACGGCCCACAGCGCGCCGGTCTCGGTGGCGATGACGCGCCAGATGCTGTGGCGCATGGCGGGTGCCGCGCATCCCATGGACGCGCACCGCCTGGACAGCCGGGCGATCCAGTCACGTGGGCAGTCAGCCGATGCGCGCGAGGGTGTCGGTGCCTTCCTCGCCAAGCGCGAGCCGCAATGGCCTGACCGTGTCAGCCAGGATCTGCCAGGCTTCTTCGGCTGGCGTGATGAGCCGCCGTTCGAATGAGGCGCGGCGCGGTGCGGCGTGGCCGGGTGCGGGCTGCCTGCCGCCAGCTTGCGTTTCAGCCTGCCCGATCTGTGTTGTCCTGCTTTGTTTTCGGAGAGCCTTGATGACCGTCCGGATCCTTCGATTCCTGGTTCGACCCGCCGTCACGCTGGCCCTGGCAGCCTTGGCCAGTGCCTGTTCGACCGCCGCGCTGGCGCGCGACTTCCGGGCCGAAGGCGTGGATGCCGGCGTGGGGTTGGGCGCGCGCTATGTGGCCCAGGGCGGCACGGGCGTGGCCTTTGCCGACGACGTGTACGCGCTCTACTACAACCCGGCGGGGCTGGCCGGCGTCAAGGGCCTGCAGCTGTCCGTGACGCGGCAGCTGGATGCCCGGATGCACCCCTTCAGCTTCGTGGGCGCTGCCTGGCAGCTGCCGCTGGCGCCGAGCTGGGGGCTGGATGCCACGGTGGCCGCGGCCTTCTACCCGCGCATCCACGCGCGCGCCAGCGGGGCCTTCGAGCGCAACGAGGTCGAGAGCATCTTCCTTCGCTTTCTGCTGCCCGGCATCAACGGCACCTTCGATGGCGACATCGATTCCAAGACCAAGTCCTACCGCATCGCCTTGGGCGTGGCGCCTTCGGCCAAGCGGCGCTGGGCGGTGGGCGCCTACCTGGAGCGCATCGACTGCCAATCGCGCTTCTGCGGCGTGCACGCCACCTCCAACGGCTATACCGAGAGCTCCACCGATGCCACGGCGCTGGGTTATGGACTGGGGCTGCGCTGGCAGCCGGCCGATGCCTGGACAGCGGCCCTGGCCATCAGCGACCTGCGCACCGAGCTGGATGTCAGCACGATCAGCACCGATGCCGCCGGCACGCGCACGCGGCTGTGGCGCGCGCAGTTTCCGCGCAAGCTGGCGCTGGAGCTGTCGCATCAATTCAGCAGTCAGGTCCGCTGGGCGGTCGGCTACGAGGTGATGCGCGGCGCCTATGGCGACAACTCGCTGGACATCCAGATCCTGCGCGCCGGCTGGGAGCGCACGCAGGGCGCCTGGGTCTGGCGGGCCGGCGCCCTGGTGCCGCTGCGCGTCTCTTCAGCCGACACGGGTCGCCTGAAGCTGCCCGCACCGCTGGCGCCCACCCTGGGGCTGGGATGGCGCCAGGGCGCGTGGGCGGTGGACGCCGCGGTCTACGCCCATCCGGTGATGACGCTGCACAAGGACCGCGTGAGCCCGACCGCGGATCTGAGCCTGACGCTCGGGTTCTGACGGCCCCCAGGGCCGGGCTGCGCCCAGCCCGCCCCCCGTGGGGGTCAAGCAAAGTGGCAAAGGCACATTTGCTTCTGAGCATCGCTCATCGCACCTCGATCTCGATCCAGTGCTCGGCCAGCGTGCTGCGCGGCCCGAAGGCGCGCGCCAGCACCAGGTGCAGCACGGCGCGCCCGCGCCTGCGCGCCAGCAGCTGCAGGATTTCGGCGGCCTGCTGTGGATCCGGCGGCGCGTCCGTGCCGGTGCTGGAGGGTGGCGCCGGGCGCGGCAGCGGGTCCAGCCGCACGCGCGCCTCCACCACGCCGTGCGTGCCCTCCACGGCCACGCTCCAGGCGTTGCCCGAGCCCAGAAAGCCCGGCAGCGGCAGCTGGCGCGCTTCTTCGGGCTGCAACAGCAGGCGGGCGGGCAGGGCGGAGAGATCGATGATCATGGTTCAAGCCGGCCCGATGATCGGGCCAGGACGTTTCAAGCCGGCCCGATGATCGGGCCGGCGTGCCACCCGGCCTGATCACGCCACAGGTGCTGCAGCTGGTTGTCGGTGCGCAGCACGATGAGCTCCAGGTTCATGCCCCAGGAACTCTGGCACAGGCCGGCGACGGCGGCGATGTCGCGGCCGAAGGTGGCGCTGTGGCGCCACAGGCCATCGCCGCCGGCGTTGGAGCGCCACCAGTGCTGCACGCTGCCGCCCACGGCGACGCACAGCTCGAAGTTGCCGTGCGGGCCGCTTTCGTCACGCATGCCGTACTGGCCCTGGATCATCACCGGCGGGCTGCTGATGCCGCGGCCGAAGATGGCGCCTTCGTTCCATGCGAAGCGCGCCTCGTCGCGCCAGAAGTGCTGGAGGCAGCCGTCGGTGCGCACGGCCACGCACTCCAGGTTGCCGTGCGGGCTGCCGTAGCTGCTCTGCACCAGCGAGGCGCCGGATCGCGCGATGGAGCTGCCGAAGAGCGCGCCGTTGTGCCAGCCGGCGCCATCGCGCCACACATGCTGCAGCCGTCCGCCGCGTACCGACACCACGACCTCGAAGTTGCCCGGCGCGCCGTGGCTGCCCTGCACGAAGCCGGGCGTGCCGGTGCAGCCCGTGGGGCCGAAGACACCGCCGTCGGACCAGGCATTGCCGCCGCCGCCATCCGTCCACCAGTGGCGCAGACGCCCGCTGTTGGTGAGGTAGACCATCTCCATGTTGCGGTTGATGGTGCTGCCGATCAGGCTGGGGCAAGCCGCGGCATCGCGGGCAAAGGAGCGCGCGCTGTTCCAGGTGAACGGGTGGCCGCCCTCGCGCCAGCGGTGCAGCACGCGGCGCCCGTTGGAGCCGGCCACTTCCAGGTTGCGGTGCAGCGCGCCGTTGCCGCTTTCGTAGAGGTTGCCGTTGTGCAGTCGGCGCTTGGTCCAGGGATCGGGGTTGGTCTTGCGCAGGCCGTAGCGGCCGAAGGCGTCGATGCGGCTGTCGCCGTAGGCGATCCAGCCATAGCCGGCCATGCCCCAGCCGGTGCCCCAGGAGTTCTTGCACAGCCAGGCCCCCAACGCGTCACTGTAGCCGACGATGAGCATGAAGTGGCCGCCGCGCAGCGCGTTGGCCGGATCGGTGCTGCGGCGGTAGACCGTGCTGCCCACGGCGCTGAAGTCGTTGTAGATGTCGATCCAGGTCACCAGCGGGCCGACGGTATCCAGCCAGTTGCGCGAATCGGCCACCGAGACCAGCTCGAAGGCTGGCCCGCGCACGCTGCGGCCGTTGCGGTCCGGCGTGGGGGCATAGGGCGGGTTGCCGGTCTGCCAGGGCCAGCTGCCCGGATCGCACAGCCCCTTGGCGGCAAAGAAGGCCGAGACCTCGCCCAGGTTGCCCAGATCGGGGCAGCTCTTGCCCACGCCGCGGTGCACATCGCCTTCGGACAGCCGCGCCCACATCGCGTGATCGATGCGCAGCATCGCCTCGATCAGCGCCGTGCCGGCGAAGGCCCAGCAGGCGTTGCAGGGGTTCTGATCGCGCACTGTGGTGATCCAGTTCTGGCCCCAGCGGTTGCGCCAGTCCAGCGCAGCGGGCGGTGCGCCGCCTTCGGGCGGGATCGCATCGGCAGCGGTCTGGCGCACGGCACGGGCCGGGTCCAGGCCCATGCGCTGCAGCACCTGCGGCGTGTGCACGCGCAGCACCTCGTCGGCCGGGGCATAGCCGCGCTGCAGGCGGCGCAGGCTCAGCTGTGGATTGAGGCTCACGCCCAGGCTGCGGAAGTCCTGCTGCGGCGTGCGTGCGTCGGGCGTCAGCCCGTCTTCGCTCGCACCCACCGGGTAGGCCGGCAGGCGCACCGCATCGCCGATGCTGGCGCGCGGCTGCCAGCCCAGGGTCTCGGCGGCGATGAGCCTGCGCACATCGCCATAGGTCATGTTCAGCGGCATGGTCTGTCTCCTCCTGGGGGCGAAAGATTCGATTCCGCCCGCCTGTGAGATCAGCTTGCGCCTGCCACCTGCCCGGGTCAATGGCCGCGGGCCGCGGGCTCATCAAGGCTGATGAGCCGCGGCGTTCCAGCAGCCGCCCCGGATCGTCAATCCTGGGGAGGGAAGTTGCGGTCGAAGACCGCGGCGCAGCGCGGATCGGCGGCGGCGCGCGCGGCGGCGGTGGCCACCAGCGGCGTGCATTCCGCAAACCAGGCGCGCCCAGGGCGCCAGCGCGTCATCACCGCCAGGTACAGATCCAGTGCACTGAAACGTTCGCCCAGGAACCAGGGTGCGCCGCAGGCGCCTTCCACGAGGGTCCACAGGCGCCGCGCGTAGGCGTCCACCTCGGTGCGGAAGGGCGCTGCCGCGCCTTCGGTCTTGACGAAGCGTTCCGGGATGTCCGCGTAGGTGAAGGTGGGGTAGACGTTTGCCACCAGGAACACCAGCCAGCGCAGGAAGGCCGCCCGCTCGGGCGCCTGCGGCCCGGGAACCAGATCATCGCGGCCGGTCAGATCGGCCAGATGCAGCGTGATGGCGGCGCTTTCGGTCAGCACCCGGCCATCCGGCAGCTCCAGCACCGGCACCTGGGCCAGCGGATTCAGCGGCGCCAGGCGCTGGCGCGCCTCTTCGGAGCCCAGCAGATCGCCCGCGGGCTGAAACTCGAACGGCAGGCCATAACAAGCCAGTTGAGCCTCGACGATGGCCGAGCCCCAGCCGGGCTGGCCGTGAAGGATGAAGGGGGTCATGTGTTGGTGAACTGCTTGGGTTGACGGTGTCGCTGGCGCCATCGCCGGCGCCTGCGGAGAGCGCCGCCCGGGCGGTACCCGGAGCGCGGAAGACAGCATTGGACGTCTGTGCGCAGCCCTCTGCCAAGTCTGATCGACCCGCGGTCGGCAACGCGCCGACGTCCGGCACTCACGGCGGGTCGCTGGCGCGACGGGGCTGCTGCATCGGCATGCTGCCCTTTGAACAGCGCGGCGACGACACGCTGACAGCCGCCGCGACGCTGTCGCTGATGGGCCAGCGGCAACTTGAGCCGCTGGACGAGGCCCGGCTGGACGAACTGCGGCGGGTTTTCGGCGCCGCCTGGTAGCGCAGAGCGGGGTCGTTTTGCGGCCCACGGGCAGCAGCACCTCAGGCGGTGTACCGCTTCGCGGGCATCGGCCAGCCGACCTCGGGCGGCTGATCGTCCGCGCAAACGGCCTCACTCGATCTTCACGCCCTTCCAGAACGCCACGCGGCCCTTGATCTGCGCCGCCGCCGGACTGGGATCCGGGTAGTACCAGACGGCGTTCTCGTTGAGATCGCCGTTCACGAACAGGCTGTAGTAATGCGCCTGGCCCTTCCAAGGGCAGCTCGTGCGGTGGTTGCTGAAGCTCACGTACTCGCGCTTCAGGCTGGCTTCCGGAAAGTAGTGATTGCCCTCGACGACGACCGTGTCCTCACTCTCGGCGATGGTCACGCCGTTCCAGCTGGCTTTCATGGGGCTCCTTCATGGCTGCGCAGTGGCGCGGACTTTATCCACGTGCGCCGATCGAGTGTCGGACAGCAGGCCGGCCTGGCCGCACCCTCAGCCGGCGCGGTAGTAGGGCGCGTCGCCCATCACCGTGGCGCGGTGCATCACGCGGCGGGCCGGCAGGTAGTCTGACGTGGCGTAGTGCTGCGTCAGGCGGTTGTCCCAGAAGGCCACGTCGCCCAGTTTCCAGCGCCAGCGCACGGTGAATTCAGGCTTGCTCAGGTGCGCGAACAGCTGCTTGAGCACCGCTTCGCTCTCCGTGGCATGGAGTTCGACGATGCGCGTGGTGAAGCCTTCGTTGACGAACAGGCCTTGCTGGCCGCTGACCGGATGGGTTCGCACGACCGGGTGCAGGCGCGGCGGGTGATCGGCGCGGGCCTTGTCCCAGCGCAGCTTCTCTTCGGGCGTGCGGGCAAAGCGCCAGGCGGGAAAACTCTTCAGGATGTCGTGCTCGGCCTGCAGCCCGGCCAGCATCGTCTGCCAGGGCCTGGACAGCGCATTCCAGGCGGCGATGCCGCTGGCCCAGAGCGTGTCGCCGCCGCTGGGCGGCAGCTGCTTGGCAGCCAGCAGCGCGCCCATGGCGGGCTCGGCCAGGAAGGTGACATCGGTGTGCCAGTTGTCATTGTCTGGCGGGTTATCCATGCTGGTGTCCAGCACGATGATCTCCGGCACCTCGGGCACATGCGGGTAGATCGGGTGGATGTGCAGCGGCCCGAAGCGGGCCGCGACCGCGCGCTGAACGGTCGGCGTGAGATCCTGGCCTTCGAAGAACAGCACGTGGTGCTTCAACATCGCGGCCAGCAGCTGGTCGCGTTCGGCATCGGTGAGCCTGGCGTGCAAAGCAAAGCCGCTGACGCGTGCACCAATCGCCGGGCTGAGGGCTTCGATCTTCATGGGATGGCGGGAGAGCTGAAGGGTGGCCGCATTGTGCGGTCCGATGGCAGGCGGCTGATACCCCGAACGGACTGGCAACGTGCGCAGCAGGCCAGGGTTTTCCGGGGCCGGGAAAGCGTTGCCCTGCGCGCCGGCTTCAGGCAGGCTTGGCGCTCACCGTCCGGACCCTATGCCCGCCGCCGCCACCGTCAACCTCTTCGGCTACTACGTGCTGTTTACCGGCATCGGCCTGCTGCTGGCGCCGGCGCTGGTGCTGGGCCTGCTGGGCATGACCGCGCCCGCAGACATCTGGGTGCGAGTGCTGGGCGCACTGGCAATTGTGGTCGGCTACTACTACATCCACTGCGCCATGCGCAATGACCGGCACTTCTTCCAGGCCAGCGTGCTCGGCCGCCTGGGCTTCGCGGCCCTGTGCGTGCTGCTGGTCGCTGCCTTCGGCGCGCCATGGCAGCTGCTGCTCTTCGGCGTCATCGATGTCGCCGGTGCGCTGTGGACGCGGCATGCGCTGGCGCATGGGGACGATGTGCCGCGATGAGGGGTGAGCCGCGACGAGCGCGCCTGCCGCCAGCGCTCTGCGCGGCCTGGCGTTCAGTCGGCTGACCAGATCACCGGGTTCTTGCGCGTGTCGATCACCTGGCCTTCGCGCGCACCGGGGCACCACTGATCGCGGTCGTTGGCCTGCACCGCGTTGAGTGCCGGTAGCAGGCGCATCGCGGCATCCATGTAGATGATGGTCATGACCGAGCGCGGGCGGTCGCTGGCGTTGGCACCGGCCTTGTGGAAGGTCCAGCCCAGGTGGAAGCTCACCTCGCCCAGATCGAAGGGGCTGACGACGAACTCCAGTCCGTGGCGCGCCATGTTCGCGCTGATCTTCGCCTCGCTCTCGTCGGAGATGCCCAGCTCGCGCCCGAAGGCGACGCCCTGGCTGCCGGCATAGAAGCCCAGCGGGCCCATCTCGGCCGGCACGGCCTGCAGGGGAATCCAGGCCGTGATCGTGCGGTCCGAGGCCAAGGGCCAGTAGTACTGGTCGGCGTGCGCGGGAGTGATGCCGCCGCCGGGCTCCTTGTACAGCGACTGGTCGTGGTAGAGGCGCACACCGGCCACTTCCAGCAGCTCGGCCGCCAGCCGGCCCAGGCGCCGCCCCATCACGAAGCGGCCGACCTGCGGGCTCTGCTCCCAGAGGTTCATCACCTGCAGGAACGCGCGGTCATAGGTGCTGCGCTCGGCCAGCGGCCGGCTTTGCGTATGGAGCTCGAGCGTCAGCCGGGTGATGTCGCGGCCGAAGTGCGTCAGCGCCTGCGGGCTCAGCACCTGCTTGAGCTTGATGAAGCCGTCGCGGCGGAACCGGGCAATCTGCTCGGCGCCAAGGGTGTAGGGTGTGTCGAGGTCGGTCATCGTGGACGAGGTGGTTGAGGCTCAAGGACGCCGGTAGAAGGCTGCGGCCCCGCCGGCCAGGGCCTGGTCGGGCCGTGGCGCGGCATCGGGCGCGGGCCACAGCAGCTGCTGGCCAGCCAGCTCATCGTGCGCTGCGGCGGGCCACGCAGCCGGCTGGCTGCCCAGGTTGAAGATCGCCGTGATCGCGCCTGGGCCGACGCCGCGCCGAAGCGCCAGCACCTCGTCGCGGGCGGCGAGCACCGTGCAGTCGCCCTTACGCAGAGCCGGCTGCGAGCGCCGCAATGCGATCAAGGCGCGCGTCTGCTGAAGCAGTGAGTTTGGTGTCTTCTCCTGCAGGTCCACGGCCCGTGTGGCATGCGCCGGGTCGGCCGGCAGCCAGGGTGCGGCGCTGCCGAAGCCGGCATGCGGCGCGCGCTGCGCCCAGGGCATCGGCGTGCGGCAGCCGTCGCGGCCCGGGATCAGCGGCCAGTTGGCCAGGCCGTAGGGATCGCGCAGGTGTTCAAAGGGCACCTCGCTCTGCGGCAGGCCGAGTTCCTCTCCCTGGTAGACGAAGACCGTTCCCCGCAGCGCCATCAGCAAGGCCATCCAGGTGAGCGGCCCGGCGCCTTGCGCGGCCGCGCCGCGATCGCTCCCGCCGAAGCCGAAGCTGCCCGCTGCGCCGCTGCCCCAGCGCGTGGCCACACGTGGAGCATCGTGGTTGGAAAAGGCCCAGGCGGGCCAGCCGGTGCTCTGGCCCCAGGGCGCCAGCTGGCGGGCCACCGTGGCGGCGTCCGGCCGCGCGCCGAGGAAGGCGAATGAGTAGGCGGTGTGCAGCGCATCGCCATCGCAGGTGTAGGCCTGCATCGTGGCCAGCGCCTGGGCGCCGCCGATCTCGCCCACGGTCATGCGATCGCCGTAGGCCTCCATCAGGCTGCGCAGGCGTCGCAGGAAGGCCAGCGATTCCGGCTGATCCATGGTGTGCAGGTGCTGCTGCATCAGCACGGGGCTGTCGCCGCGTTGTTCCGCTGGGGCCGGCGGGTTGTCGCGCAGCAGCCGGTCGTGGGCGTACAGGTTGGCCGTGTCCAGCCGGAAGCCATCCACGCCGCGGTCCAGCCAGAAACGCGCGATGGCCAGCACCGCGTCCTGCACCGCGGGGCAATGGAAGTTCAGGTCCGGCATCTGCGGCAGGAAGTGGTGCAGGTGGTACTGCCGCCGCCGAGGCTCCCAGCGCCAGGCCGGCCCGCCCATCCAGCTGAGCCAGTTGTTGGGCGGGCTGCCGTCCGGCCGAGGGTCCGCCCACACATACCAGTCGGCCTTGGGATTGTCACGGCTCGCGCGGCTCTCCTGGAACCACGGGTGCTCTGCAGCGGTATGGCTGAAGACCTGGTCGATGATCAGCTTCAGCCCCAGCGCATGGGCCGTGGCGAGCAGGGCATCGAAGTCGGCCAGCGTGCCGAAGCTCGGGTCGATGCCGCAGTGGTCGGACACGTCGTAGCCGAAGTCACGCATCGGGCTCGGGAAGAAGGGCGAGAGCCAGATGCCATCCACGCCGAGCGAGGCCACATAGGGCAGCCGGCGTGTGATGCCCGCCAGATCGCCGATGCCGTCGCCGTTGTCGTCGGCGAAGCTGCGTGGGTAGATCTGGTAGAGGGTGGCGCCGCGCCACCAGTCGCTGTTCATGGTCGTGTGAGCGTTGACGTGGTTCGGATGCCAGCGGCCCGGGCAGGATCCGTCGAGAACGCTCAGTTTGTCGCCTGGGCGAGGCCGGTGCAGCCCGCAGGCTGGCCAATACTGACGGTTTTGCAACCGGCTTGTGTTGAGGCCAACCCGGAGAGCGCCATGCGGATCAGCCGCGAAACCGTGCTTCACCCCAGCGAGTCGCTGCGCTGCCTGACGCTGCAGCAGGCCGCCTTCCGCGGCGGGCTGCACCGCCACGCCCATGCGGAATTGACCTGGATCGAGCGGGGGCAGGGGCTGCGCTGGGTGGGCGACAGCGTGGAGCCCTTCTTCGATGGCGACCTGGTATTGCTGGGCGGTGAGCTGGTGCACGGCTGGGCCAGCCAGGGCGAGCCGCGCGAAGGCGGTTGCCAGGCCACGGTGCTGCAGTTCCCTTGCGACTGGGCCGCGCGCACCGGCTTGCCGGAGCTCGCCGGCGTGGCGCCGCTGTTGCTGCAGGCGCGCCGCGGGCTGCAGGTGCAGGGGAGTGCACGCGATCGTGTGCAGCAATGCCTGGTGCGGGCCAGATCGTCACCAGGGGTGCAGCGGCTGGCCGCTTTCATCGAGGCCCTGGGCGTCTTGATGGACGGTGCCGCGGATCTGCGCGTGCTGGCCGCCGAGCCGGGCCCGGCGGCCGACGCGGTGGGGCAGGGCGCCAGGCGCATCGATCGCGTGCTGAGCTGGATCGAAGATCACCTGAGCGAGGTGCTGACCGTCCATGAGGCCGCGTCCCTGGCGCATGTGACGCCGGCGGCCTTTGCGCGCTTCTTCCGGCGCGAAATGGGCCGCAGCTTCATCGAATATGTGAACGACGCGCGCTGCAGCTGGGCAGCGCTGCGCCTGCTGGAAAGCCAGGAGCCGGTGGCCCAGATCGCGCACGGTTGTGGCTTCCTGACGCTGTCGAACTTCGGCGAGCAATTCAGGCGCAGACACGGCCTGTCGCCGCGCGCCTTCCGGCAGCTGCGTGGCCAGGCCCGCCTAGTGCATCCGGGTGGCCAGCAACGCCAGCGGGGGTTTCAGGTCAATCATCCGATCGAGCCGGGCGCGAAAGATGTCGTCGGTGGCCATCAACGGAACTCCTCAATCTCTCAGGAATTGGGCTAGATTGAAGGGCCCCCAGGGGATAGGGCAATCGGAATTGACCCGATATGCTTCTTGAAACAATCACTTGTGGATAGCGCAGGGACGACTGACAAAGCCAAATTCTGCAAAACGCGCTACGAGGGCAAAACAAGTGCCCGTGGCCCCTCGTCGTTTCGTGTGGAACCCAACAGTCAGAATCGATGGTCGTCGTCGAGCCCGGTGGGCATGTGGGCAGGCTGCCTTTGAGCCTGTCCACATGTCCACGGGGCGGCTGCCAGGAGCACGGAATTGAGCGTTGGAGTGGAGGCGCTGTTCACCAGCGCGCTGGGGTTGCAGCCGCCGTGGGTGGTTGAGGACGTCAAGCTGGATGTGCCGTCCAAGCGCATCGACTTTGAGGT
>JAEUOZ010000007.1 GCA_016790225.1 Rubrivivax sp. | reverse complement strand
TGCTCGTGGCCGGCGCCGCCTTCGCGGCCAGCCCCGCGCTCGCCCAGACCCCGATCAAGTTCCAGCTCGACTGGCGCTTCGAAGGCCCGGCGGCGCTCTTCCTCGCCTCCTCGGCCAAGGGCTACTACAAGGCCGCCGGCCTCGACGTCACCATCGACGCCGGCAACGGCAGCGGCGGCACCGTCACGCGCGTGGCCAGCGGCACCTACGACATGGGCTTCGCCGACCTGGCGGCGCTAATGGAGTTCCACGCCAACAACCCCGACGCGCCGAACAAGCCGGTGGCGGTGCTGATGGTCTACAACAACACGCCCGCCGCGGTGCTGGCGCTGAAGAAGAGCGGCATCAAGACGCCCGCCGACCTGAACGGCAAGAAGCTCGGCGCGCCCGGCTTCGACGCCGGCCGCAAGGCCTTCCCGATCTTCGCCAAGGCGAACAACATCAGCGGCGTGCAGTGGACGAGCATGGACCCGCCGCTGCGCGAGACGATGCTCGTGCGCGGCGACATCGAGGCCATCACCGGCTTCAGCTTCACGAGCATCCTCAACCTCGAGGCGCGCGGCGTGAAGACCGAGGACATCGTCGTTCTGCCCTATCCGTCGCACGGCGTGAAGCTGTACGGCAACGTCATCATCGCCACGCCCAAGCTCATCAAGGAGAACCCGGCGGCGGTGAAGGCCTTCATCAGCGCCTTCCTGAAGGGCGCCAAGGAGGTGATGGCCAACCCCGACCCGGCGATCGAGTACGTGAAGGCGCGCGACGGCATCATCAACGTCGACCTCGAGAAGCGCCGCCTGCGCATGGCCATCGACGCGGTGGTGGCGAGCCCCGACGCGCGCGCCGAGGGCTTCGGCGTCGTCAACGGCGGCCGCCTGGCGCTGATGGCCTCGCAGGTGAGCGACGCCTTCGCGACGAAGACGCGCATCGACCCCACCGCGGTGTGGACCGACGCCTTCATCCCGAGCAAGGCCGAGCTCAACATCCTGCCGCCGGCGAAGAAGTAAGCCGGCATGGCCTTCGTCGACTTCAAGAACGTCTGGCTCGCCTACAACGAAGAGCTGCTGGCCAAGGGCCACTTCGCCGTCGAGGACATCAGCCTGCAGGTCGAGGAGGGCGAGTTCATCGCCATCGTCGGCCCCTCGGGCTGCGGCAAGTCGACGTTCATGAAGCTGACCACCGGCCTGAAGATGCCGAGCAAGGGCAGCATCACCATCGGCGGCGCGCCGGTGACCGGGCCGCTCAAGATCAGCGGCATGGCCTTCCAGGCGCCCAGCCTGCTGCCCTGGCGCACGACGGTGGACAACGTGCTGCTGCCGCTGGAGATCGTGGAGCCCTTCCGCTCCAGCTTCAAGAGCAAACGCAAGGAGTACGAAGCCCGCGCGCGCGATCTGCTCAAGAGCGTGGGCCTGGGCGGCTACGAGGACAAGTTTCCCTGGCAGCTGTCCGGCGGCATGCAGCAGCGCGCCAGCATCTGCCGCGCGCTGGTTCACGAACCGAAGATGCTGCTGCTCGACGAGCCCTTCGGCGCACTCGATGCCTTCACGCGGGAAGAGCTCTGGTGCGCGCTGCGCGACCTGCATGCCGCCAAGCGCTTCAACGTCATCCTCGTCACGCACGATCTGCGCGAGAGCGTCTTCCTGGCCGACACGGTCTACTGCATGAGCCGCAGCCCGGGCCGATTCGTCGTCAAGCGTGAAATCGATCTGCCGCGCCCGCGCGACCTGGAGATCACCTACACGCCGCAGTTCACGGACATCGTGCACGAGCTGCGCGGCCACATCGGCGCCATGCGCCAGACCGGCGTGGCCGTACCGCAATAACCCACCGGATCAGCCGACACCATGAAGATCACCAAGAACGTCGAGCGCTGGTCGCCGCTGATCGTGCTGGCTGCGGTGCTGCTGCTGTGGCAGCTCGTCGTCACCGGCTTCTCGATCCCGGAATTCATCTTCCCCAGCCCGTGGCAGATCGCGCAGCAGTTCGTCGAGTTCAAGGGCCCACTGCTGGAGGCAGCCTGGAAGACTTTCTGGGTCACGATGCTGGGCTTTGCGCTGTCCATCGTGGTGGGCGTGCTGCTGGGCTTCCTGATCGGCAGCTCGCGCCTGGCCTACACCGCGCTGTATCCGCTGATGGTGGCCTTCAATGCCGTGCCCAAGGCGGCCGTCGTGCCCATCCTCGTGGTCTGGTTCGGCATCGGCCTGGGCCCCGGCGTCCTTACCGCCTTCCTGATCTCGTTCTTTCCGATCACGGTGAACATCGCCACCGGTCTGGCGACGCTGGAGCCTGAGCTGGAAGACGTGCTGCGCGTGCTGGGCGCACGCCGCTGGGACGTGCTCACCAAGGTCGGCCTGCCGCGATCGATGCCCTACTTCTACGGCTCGCTGAAAGTGGCCATCACCCTGGCCTTCGTGGGCACGGTGCTGGCGGAGATGACGGCGGGCGACTCCGGCATCGGCTACCTGATGCAGACCGCCGGCTCGCAGCAACGCATGTCGCTGGCCTTTGCCGGGCTGGTGACCATCGGTGCGATGGCCATGGCGATGTACGAGCTTTTCAGCTGGATCGAGCGGCGCACCACCGGCTGGGCCCACCGTGGCTCGCAGGCCGCCTGATCAGCCCTGGGATCGCAGAGTGGAACTGCCCCGCTGGAGCGTGGATCGGGCCGTGCGGCACCTGCGGGCGGCCAACGAACTGGCCCGCGAGGCGATGCGATCGGGCCACCACCCTTTCGGCGCCCTGCTGGTGGCGCCGGACGGCGAGACGGTCTGGATGAGCCAGCGCAACATCGACAGCGTCAATCACGCGGAATCGACGCTCGCGCGCGAGGCCGCGGCGCGTTACCCGGCCGAACTGCTGTGGCAATGCACGCTGGTCACCACGGTTGAACCCTGCGCCATGTGCGCCGGCACGCAGTACTGGGCGCACATCGGCCGCCTGGTGTTCGGCATGAGCGAATCGCAGCTGCTGCAGCTGACCGGCCGTCATCCGGAGAACCCCACGCTGGATCTGCCCTGCCGCGAGGTCTTTGCGCGCGGCCAGAAGGCCCTTCAGGTCATCGGCCCCGTGCCCGAAGTGGAAGACGAGATCGCGGCGCTGCACCGCGGCTTCTGGCAGACGCGGTGAGCTGGCTCGGGCGGCTGCAGCTGCACTACTCGCGCGACGGCCACGGGCGCACCATCGCGCTGGATCGGCACGAAGGCCCGCTGCGCGTGCTGCAGCGGCTCTACCCCGAGGGCCCGGGCATCTGCCACCATGTGCTGGTGCATCCGCCGGGCGGCGTCGCCGCCGGGGATGTGCTGGAGATCCAGGCCAGCTTCGAACCGGGCGCGCATGCGGTGCTGACCACACCCGGCGCCACGCGCTTCTACCGCAGCGAAGGCGAGACGGCCGTGCAGCGGGTGCAGCTGACGCTGGCCGAAGGCGCGCGTTGCGAGTGGCTGCCGCTGGAGAACATCGCCTACGACGGCTGTCTGGCCGAAAACCACCTGCAGCTGGATCTGGCACCAGGTGCACAGGCGATGGGCTGGGATGTGCTGGCCCTGGGCCTGCCGGCCGCCGGCCGGCCCTTCGCCCACGGGCGCTTCGTGCAGCACAGCGCCTGGCCCGGCCTGTGGCTGGAACGCGGCGTCATCGACGCCGAAGATGCGCTGCTGCTGGACAGCCCGCTGGGCCTGGCCGGGCACCGGGTGCTGGGCATGGCCTGGCTGGCCACAGGCAGCGCCTGGACGGACCGCGAGCGCGATGGTGCGCTGGAGGCCGCACGAGAGGCCTGCTCCAGCAGCCCGCTGATGCTCAACTGCGGCGTTACGTCGCCGCAGCCGCAGCTGCTGGTGCTTCGCGTACTGGCCCACCGTGTGGAGCCGGTGATGGCGCTGCTGAAGGAGGTGCGCGCCGCGTGGCGGCAAGTGGTCTGGCACCAGGCAGGCGGGCCGCTGCGCCTGTGGGCGACCTGACCCAGGAAACCCCGCACGCCCCCCGCAGCCGAGGGGGAGCCGCAGCCACCTTTCGGTGCCGTGCCGAGCGACAGTCCCGCATCCCTGTCCTTTCGGAAGAATAACGAATGAGTTCATCCAGCCTGCGCCTTGCTGCCCTGACGGCTACCGTGCTGACCATCGGCTCCGCCCATGCGGCGACCACCTCCACCGGCGGCATGACGCCGCCTGCCGCGACTGACAACGCCGCAGGCATCGTGCCGGGCGCCTGGACCTCAACCAGCAGCGGATTCACCCTGAACCAGTACAACGGCGGCGGCGTGCTCACCGGGCTGTCCTTTGCTTCCGTGGTCTCGGGCACGCAGATCACGATGAGCACCTCCACCAACGGTGCAACGCAGACTCTCAACGCCGCCGAGATGCGCACGACCCTGGCGCTGCCCGGCACGACCGCCACCTCGACGGGCACCAGCACCCCGGTCATTGCGGCGCTGGTCTCCCGCAATGCGCCGGTGATCGGCACCAACAGCCCGATCCTGAATTCCGGCAGCTACAACACCGGCAACGCGACGGTCACCGACCCGACCGAGCTGGCCGGCTTCATCGGCGCGGGCACGGTTGCCGGCATGGCCACGCAGGAGCTGCGCGTCAACAAGACGATCGGCGGCGGGACGGCCGTCGCCACGGTGACCGGCGCCGCACCGGTGGCAACCATCACCTACAACTACAGCTCGCTGCCGCACGCCAGCGCCAGCATCGGCGGCGCCGCACCCGGCACCAGCAGCTACCTGCTGGATCTGGGCATCGTCAACGGCCTGAGTGCCAACGGCAACTTCAACCTGTTCAACGCCGCCAGCGTGTTTGCGGCCGATTTTGGCGCAGCCACCTGTGCCAGCGGCGCCTGCAGCGTCTTCAGCGTCGGCAGCAGCTTTGCCTCCGTCGCCGGCGGCAGCAGCGAGGTCGGAACGGTCGGCTTCAACGGCCCTTACGGCACGCACATGGCCGTCTTCAACATCGGCTACGGCGACGCCGCGGCCGAGGCCGGTGCGGGCAAGGTCGCCAGCCTGGGCAACCTGCAATTGACGGTGCAGGTCACGGCTGTTCCGGAACCGAAGGCCTACGCACTGGCGCTGGCGGGCCTGGGCCTGATGATCGTCATCAGCCGCCGCCGCAAGGCCAGCCAGGGCTGAGTTTTCACGGGGCCGGCGCCCCGACTCGCACACACCGGGGGGCTTCGGCCCCCTCTTTCATGGCGCTGTGTTGCCCAGCGTTGGCCCGGCCGACCAGACGGCTTGCGCAGCAGCCAGATCCTCCAGCGCCGTGCCGACGGACTTGAACAAGGTCAGCTGCTCGGGATGCGTGCGGCCCGGGCGTTCGCCGCGGGCCAGCTCGGCCAGATCGGCCGTGATGTGCCCGCGCCCGATCACGCCGCGCTGCAAGGCGCCCACCAGTTCGCCGGCTTCCTCCAAGGCACCGGCGTAGGTATCGACGACGACCAGCGCGCGGCGCACGGCCTCGTCGTCGGCCTCGCGCATCGAGGGCTTGAAGCTGCCCACCAGATCCAGATGCGTGCCGGGGCACAAGGCGTCGCCCGGCAGCAGCGGCTCCGTGGCGGTGGTGGCGCAGCTGACGATGTCGCAGTCGGCCAGCGCCGTGCGCAGATCGTGCGCGGGTTGAATCTGCACCCGCGCCAGTTCTTCGCACCGGCCCAGACGCTGCACCAGTGCGTCCACCGCCTGCGGCCGGCGCCCCCACACGCGCAACTGCCGCAGCCCGGGCCGCGCCGCGGCGTGCGCACGCGCCAGCCACTCAGCCAGACGGCCGGTGCCCACGACCAGCAGCCGCGAGGCATCGGCGCGGGCCAGGTATCGCGCCGCCAGGGCCGAAGCGGCTGCCGTGCGGCGCAGCGTCAGCGCCTCACCGTCCATGAGCGCCAGCGTCTCGCCGCTGCGGCGATCCTGCAGCAGGTACACCGCCTGCACCGTGCCTTCGCCGCGTGCGGCGTTGCCCGGCATCACCGTGACGATCTTGGTACCCAGCACCTGCGCGTTCCAGGCGGGCATCAGGAGCAGCGTGTCCTGGGCATCCAGCGCATGGGCATGGCGCAGCGGCACCTCGGCACCCGCCGCGAAGGCCGCCGACAAGGCGGCCATCAGGGGCAGCCAGGGCAAGGCGGCATGCACCTCGTCGGCCGCATAGACTCGGATCATGGCGCTCAGTGTAGGGATCATCGGCGGCGGCGTGATCGGGCTTTCCACCGCCTGCTTCCTGGCCCGGGAGCACGGCGCCCAGGTGACCGTGGTCGAGCGCGATCCGGCTTATGCCCGCGCTTCCAGCGCGCTGTCAGCCAGCTCCATCCGCGTGCAGTTCTCGCAGCCGGTCAACATCCGCCTGTCCCGGCAGAGCTTTGCCATGCTGGCGGAACTGGGGCGCTGGCTGGGCTGGCCGGACGGCAGCCCGGACATCGGCCTCGTGGAGCGCGCCTACCTCTACCTTTGTACCTCAGCGGGTGCCGACGGGCTGCGCGCCAACCAGGCGCTTCAGGCCGCGCACGGCGCGCAGGTGGCACTGCTGGCGCCTTCGGCCCTGGCCCGGCGCTACCCCGCCCTGCACACGGACGATCTGGCGCTGGGTGCCCTGGGTCTGGCCGAAGAGGGCTGGTTCGATGCCTGGAGCCTGCTGCAGGCTTTTCGCCGCGCGGCCCAGGCCGCCGGCGTCACGCTGCTGAAGGCCGAGGTGCGGTCGCCGATCGTCGCCGCCGGTCGCGCGCGCGGCCTGCGGCTGGCCGATGGGCGAGAGATCGCCGCCGAGGCCGTGGTGCTGGCCGCCGGCGGATGGTCGGCCGAGCTGCTGCGCCCGCTGGGCATCGAGCTGCCGATCCGCCCCCGCAAGCGCGATGTCTTCGTCTTCGACGCCGCGCCCGTGATGAGCGATGGCCCGCTGCTGATCGACCCCAGCGGACTGTGGTTCCGACCCGAGGGCACACCGTCTGCCGATGGCCGCACGCAGCGCTACCTGTGTGGCGGCCCGCCGCGTGGCGAGGACCCGGACGAACCCCCGCTGGAGGCCATCGACCATGGCTTGTTCGAGGAAGTCCTCTGGCCGGCGCTGGCCCACCGCGTGCCGGCCTTCGAAGCCTTGCGCCTGCGCCAGGCCTGGGCCGGCTACTACGAGATGAACACCGTGGACCACAACGCCCTGCTGGGGCCTTGGCCAGGGCTGGACGGCCTCTACCTGGCCTGCGGCTTCTCGGGCCACGGCATCCAGCAATCGCCTGCGGTGGGCCGGCACCTGGCGCAGCGCATCGCGCAGGGCGCCTGGAGCGATCCGCTGCTGCAGGCACTGGAGCCTGAGCGGCTGCTGCGCGGCGAGCCGCTGCTGGAAGCCAACGTCATCTAGAAACAGTCCCCTCCTAAGGCCCGCCGGGGAAACGCGTCACTCCGCAAAGCTGTAGGGCCCGCCCCGCTGCAGCGCCGTGCGCCAGGCCGGCCGCGCATGCATGCGGCGCAACAGCCCGTGCAGCTGCGGCCGGCTGGCGTCCAGACCGGCCCGCTGCGCCGCGGCCTCCAGCGGGAAGCTCATCATCACGTCCGCTGCGGTGAAGGTCTCGCCGCAGAACCAGCTGCGGCCTGTGAGTTCCGCTTCCATGAAGTCCAGCTGCTGCTGGATGTTGGGCATCACGAAGCTGCTGAGCACCTTGGCCGAGATGCCCTTGGCCACCGGCTTGACGAAAAACGGCAAGGGCGTGCTGGCGATGCGGTCGAAGACCAGCTTCATCAGCAGCGGCGGCATGGCCGAGCCCTCGGCGAAGTGCAGCCAGTAGCGGTAGCGCAGCAGCTCGGCCGTGCCTGAAGCCGGGCGCAGCGCGCCACCCGCCTTGTCGACCAGGTACTCGACGATGGCGCCCGTCTCGGCCACCGTCACACCGTCGTCGACGATCACCGGCGATTTGCCCAGCGGATGGATGCTCTTGAGCTGCGGCGGCGCCAGCATGCTCTTGCGGTCGCGCTCGTAGCGCTTCACCTCGTAGGGCAGCGCCAGCTCTTCCAGCAGCCACAGCACGCGCTGCGAGCGGGAATTCTCAAGGTGGTGGACGGTGATCATGCGCCATGGTAGCTGCGCGGCACACCGCTCTCACCGCTCTCACCGCTCTCACCGCGCCCAGCGGCCCGCCGGCTCAGATCGACATGCGCTGGCGCACGCCGTCGGCTTCCATGCTGCTGCCACGGCCCCGCGCCACGATCTCGCCGCGCTCCATCACGAGGTACTGATCCGCCAGTTCGGCCGCGAAGTCGTAGTACTGCTCCACCAGCACGATGGCCATGGTCTTGCGGTCGGCCAGCATGCGGATCACGCGGCCGATGTCCTTGATGATGCTGGGCTGGATGCCCTCGGTGGGTTCATCCAGCAGCAGCAGCTTGGGGCCGGCCGCCAGCGCACGCGCAATGGCCAGCTGCTGCTGCTGACCGCCCGAGAGATCGCCGCCGCGCCGCTGGATCATCTGCTTGAGCACCGGAAACAGCTCGAACAGCTCGGCCGGGATGGCCGTGCCGCCAGGGCGGCTGGCCAGGCCCATGCGCAGGTTTTCTTCCACGGTCAGACGGCCGAAGATCTCGCGCCCCTGGGGCACGTAGCCGATGCCGGCGCGCACACGGTCGTAGGAGGCGGCACGCGTGATGTCCTTGCCGTCCAGCGTGATGCGGCCGGTCTTCACCGGCACCACGCCCATCAGGCTCTTCAGCAGCGTGGTCTTGCCCACGCCATTGCGGCCGAGCACGACGGTCACTTCGCCCAGCTGCGCCTCGAAGCCCAGCTTGCGCAGGATGTGGCTGCCGCCGTAATACTGGTTGAGATCGCTGACGTTCAACATGTTGAGCAGGGTCCGGCCTCAGCGGCCGAGGTAGACCTCGACGACCTTCTCGTTGTTCTGCACCTCGGACAGCAGGCCCTCGGCAAGCACCGAGCCTTCGTGCAGCACGGTGACCTTCTTGCGGCCCTGGGTCAGCTGGTCGACGAACTTCATGTCGTGCTCGACCACCACCAGCGAGTGCTGGCCTTCGAGCGAGAGAAACAGCTCGGCCGTGCGTTCGGTCTCTTCGTCCGTCATGCCCGCCACGGGCTCGTCCAGCAGCAGCAGCTTGGGGTCCTGCATCAGCAGCATGCCGATCTCCAGCCATTGCTTCTGGCCATGGCTCAGCAAGCCGGCCTCGCGCTGGGCTTCGTCCTTCAGGTGGATCAGCGTGAGCACTTCGCCGATGCGATCCAGCTGCGCGCCGCTCAGGCGGTGAAAGAGCGAGGCGCGCACGCGCCGATCCGCCTTGAGGGCCAGCTCGAGGTTCTCGAACACGCTCAGGGGCTCGTAGACCGTGGGCTTCTGGAACTTGCGGCCGATGCCGATCTGCGCGATCTCGGGCTCGGTCAGGCGCAGCAGGTCGATCGTGGAGCCGAAGAAGGCCTTGCCGCTGTCCGGACGTGTCTTGCCGGTGATGCAGTCCATCATCGTCGTCTTGCCTGCACCGTTAGGCCCGATGATGCAGCGCAGCTCGCCCACGTTGATGCTCAGGCTCAACTGGTTCAGCGCCTTGAAGCCGTCGAAACTGACCGTGATGTCATCCAGGTAGAGCGCCACGCCATGGGCGAAATCCGGCTCGCCCAGCTTGAGCACACGTCCGTAGGCGGCCGTGCGGCCGCCGGATTCGGTCTTGCCGGTCTGCGTGGCCTTGCGCTGTTCGTAGGCCGCACGGGCCTGCGACCCGGCTTCCAGCAGATCGGGCGTCATTCGCGGGCCTCCGGCTTGCGCTGGCGCAGTGCCGCGATCGAGCTGCCCAGGCCCACCAGGCCCTTGGGCAGAAAGAGGGTGACGGCGATGAAGAGCGCGCCCAGGAAATACAGCCAGAACTCCGGAAAGGCCACCGTGAACCAGCTCTTGGCACCATTGACGAAGAAGGCGCCGATGATGGGCCCGATCAGCGTGCCGCGCCCGCCCACAGCCGCCCAGATCGCCATCTCGATGCCGGCGGCCGGGCTCATCTCGCTGGGGTTGATGATGCCCACCTGCGGCACATACAGCGCTCCGGCCACCGCACACATCACCGCAGACAGCGTCCAGATGCTCAGCTTGTAGGCCACCGGGTCGTAGCCCGTGAACATCACGCGGCTCTCGGCATCGCGAATGGCCTGCAGCACGCGACCGTACTTGCTTCGCACGATGAAGCGGCTCATCACGTAGAAGGCCACCAGCACCACGCCGCTGAGCACGCAGAGGAAGACGCGCATGTGCTGATCGATGGGGATGCCCAGGATGCGCTTGAAATCGGTGAAGCCGTTGTTGCCCCCGAAGCCGGTCTCGTTGCGGAAGAACAGCAGCATGGCAGCGAAGGTGAGCGCCTGCGTGATGATCGAGAAATAGACGCCCTTGATGCGCGAGCGAAAGGCAAACCAGCCGAAGACGAAGGCCAGCAGGCCAGGCACCAGCACCACCAGCAGCATCTGGCCGATGAAGCTGTCGCTCAAGGCCCAGTGCCAGGGAAATTCCTTCCAGTTCAGGAAGACCATGAAATCGGGCATGTCGCTCTTGTACTGCCCATCGCGCCCGATCTGTCGCATCAGGTACATGCCCATGCCATAGCCGCCCAGCGCGAAGAACAGCCCGTGGCCCAGCGAGAGGATGCCCGTGTAGCCCCAGATCAGATCGATGGCCAAGGCGCAGATGGCGTAGCACAGGATCTTGCCGATCAGGCTGACATAGAAGTCGCTCAGGTGGAAGGCGCTGCCCGTGGGCACCATCAGGTTGGCCAGCGGAAGCACCACACCCACGGTGATCAGCGCCAGCAGCACGCCCGTCCAGACGCGGGGGCTCGCCCCGCTCATGACTCTCGCCCCTTCAGCGCAAACAAGCCTTGCGGGCGCTTCTGGATGAAGATGACGATCAGCACCAGCACCATGATCTTGGCCAGCACCGCGCCCTGCCAGCCCTCCAGCAGCTTGCTGATGATGCCCAGCCCCAGCGCTGCGTAGACGGTGCCAGCAAGCTGACCGACCCCGCCCAGCACCACCACCATGAAGCTGTCGACGATGTAGCCCTGGCCCAGATCCGGGCCCACATTGCCCACCTGGCTCAAGGCGCATCCGGCCAGCCCGGCAATGCCCGCACCCAGCGCAAAGGCGTAGGTGTCCACGCGCGCGGTATTCACACCCATGCAGGCCGCCATGCGCCGGTTCTGCGTGACGCCCCTGACGAACAAGCCCAGCCGCGTGCGGCTGATCAGCAGCGCCATGCCCAGCAAGACCAGCGCAGCGAACACGATGATGGCGATGCGGTTGTAGGGCAGCGTGAGGTTAGGCAGCACCTGCACACCACCGGAGAGCCAGGACGGGTTCTCCACCGCCACGTTCTGCGCGCCGAAGATCGAGCGCACCGCCTGCATCAGGATCAGGCTGATGCCCCAGGTGGCCAGCAGCGTCTCCAGCGGCCGGCCGTACAGCCAGCGGATGACGCTGCGTTCCAGCGCCGCGCCGACCAGCGCCGCCGTCAGGAAGGAGACCGGGATCGCTGCCAGCACATAGGCATCGAAGACGCCCGGAAAGTAGCTGCGAAAGAGGTTCTGCACCACGTAGGTGGCGTAGGCGCCGATCATCATCAGCTCGCCGTGGGCCATGTTGATCACGCCCATCAGGCCATAGGTGATGGCCAGACCCAAGGCCACCAGCAGCAGGATGGAGCCCAGGCTCACACCCGTGAACAGCACACCCAGCCGCTCGCCCCAGGCCAGGCGCGCCTGCACCTGATCCAGCGAGGCCTGCAGAGCGACCTTGACATCGGCTTCGGTCTCGGCACGGAGCTGCTCGATCAGCAGCGATCGCACGGCCGGATCGTTGCTGTCGACCAGCAGCTTGGCCGCCGCCAGGCGGCGCGCCTTGTCGCTGGAGCCGATCAGCGCCTTGGCCTTGAGCATGGCCATCTGGCTCTTCAGTTCGTCATCGGTCTCGGTGGCGGCGGCCTTCTCCAGCAGCGGCACCAGTCCTTCGTCGATGACATCGCGCAGATCACCCAGGGCCTTGGCGCGCAGCTCACGGTCGGGCGAAAAGAGCTTGAATGCGGCGCGCGCACCTTCCAATGCCTGGCGCATGCGGTTGTTGTTGATGACGTCTTCGGCGCCATCGGGCAGCGTGGCCTTGACCCCGCTGCCGGCAATCGTGACCTCCGAACCCTTGACCCAGAAGGCCTTGCCGCCGGCGAGCTTGACTTCGTCGGCGAGCAGGGCATCCACATACGGCACCAGCGCCGCATCGCCCGCCGTGACGGCCTCGTTCAGGGCGGCGATGCGTGAATCGCTGTCGCCCTGGGCGATGCGCAGCGCCAGATCGGCACTCAGTGCCCATGCGCCAAGCGGCCAGCTCATGAGCACGCTCACGAGCAGGCCGAGGGCGAAGGAAGCGGCGCGGGACATGGAAGCAGGATGTGGGGCGGCGGGCGCGGTCGGCCGGTCGCGCCGAGCTGTCGAAGCACTCGACAAGCTCAGCGCGAACCAGCCCGCCGCGTGGCGGCCGCCGAGGGGTGACGGTCGTTGCGGCTTACTTCAGCTTGGCCGGCACATTGGCCTTGCCCTTGTTCTCGGCGATGAAGTCGCTCCACGGATCGGCCACCACCGGGCCCGGGGTCTTCCACACCACCTTGAACTGACCATCGGCCTGCACTTCACCGATGAAGACGCTCTTGTGCAGGTGGTGGTTCTTCTCGTCCATCTTGCTGGTGATGCCCGACGGTGCCTTGAAGGTCTGGCCGTACATCGCCGTGCGCACCTTGTCGACCTCGGTGCTCTTGGCCTTGGCCACGGCTTGCGCCCACATGTGGACGCCGATGTAGGTGGCTTCCATCGGATCGTTGGTCAGCGGCTTGTCCTTGTGACCGGCGATGTTCTTGGCCTTGGCGTAGGCGCTCCACTTCTTGATGAACTCGTCGTTGGTCGGGTTCTTGATGCTCTGGAAGTAGTTCCACGCAGCCAGGTGGCCCACCAGCGGCTTGGTATCCACGCCACGCAGCTCTTCTTCACCCACGGAGAAGGCCACGACCGGCACATCCTTGGCCTTCAGGCCCTGGTTGCCCAGTTCCTTGTAGAAGGGGACGTTGGAGTCGCCGTTGATGGTGGAGACCACCGCCGTGCGCTTGCCCTCGGAGGCGAACTTCTTGATCTTGGCGATGATGCTCTGGTAGTCCGCGTGGCCGAAGGGGGTGTACTCCTCCATGATGTCGGCGTCGGGGATGCCCTTGGTCTTCAGGAAGGCGCGCAGGATCTTGTTCGTGGTGCGCGGATAGACGTAATCGGTCCCGAGCAGCACGAAGCGCTTGGCCGCGCCGCCGTCCTTGCTCATCAGGTATTCCACCGCCGGGATGGCCTGCTGGTTGGGTGCAGCACCGGTGTAGAACACGTTGGGGCTGAGCTCTTCGCCTTCGTACTGCACGGGGTAGAACAGCAGCGCATTGTTCTCTTCGAAGACCGGCAGCACGCTCTTGCGCGACACGCTGGTCCAGCAGCCGAAGGTCACCGCCACCTTGTCCTGGGTGATCAGCTGCTTGGCCTTCTCGGCGAAGAGCGGCCAGTTGGAGGCGGGGTCGACGACCACAGGCTCCAGCTTGCGACCGAGCACGCCACCCTTGGCGTTGATCTCGTCGATGGCCATCAGGACCGTGTCCTTGAGCACCGTCTCGGAAATGGCCATCGTGCCCGACAGCGAGTGCAGCACACCCACCTTGATCGTGCCGCCGGCCTGGGCGAAAGCGGGGGAAGCGAAGCCGGCCGTGGCCAGCGCAAGGGAAAGGGCGGAAAGGGCCTGGGTGGCCCCGCGACGGGAAATGTTCATGCCGCTCACTCCTGGGCGTAGTTGGAACGAACCCAACGGTACGCAGCCCCCGCCCGGGCCGAAATACGCCGTCTGGCGTATGTCTGGTGTCAGCCGTTCATGCGGGGCGCAGGCCCTGTACACGCTGCATGGCCAGCGAAGCCGCTGCGGTACGGGTTTCCACGCCCAGCTTGACGAACACATGCTCCAGGTGCTTCTTCACCGTCGCCGGGCTGGAGCCGAGGATGTCGCCGATGTCCCGGTTGGTCTTGCCGCGTGCGACCCAGTACAGCACCTCGCTCTCCTTCAGCGTCAGGCCAAAGGCCTGCATCGTGGCCTCGACGACAGCCGCGTCATTGACTTCGCGCAGCACCAGCAGCCAGTCGTCATCGACCGTGCGCCCCTGCAGCGACACCACCAGCCGGCGCCCCTGGAACTGCGCCTGCAGCGAGCGCTCGTGCTGGTCATCCGCGGCCTCGCGCAGCCACGCCACCAGGCGTTGCGGCAGCACATCCAACGGCGCATCGAAGTAGACCGGCAGCCACTGGCGGGCCAGCGGGGTCTGCCACACCAGGCGCGCGCCGCCGGCAGCCGCCTCATCCAGGCGCACGGCCAGCGTGGCGTGGCCGAAGGCATCCAGCGCGTTGCGCGCCTGCCTGGCCTGCCGCGCCGCCTGCCGGTGCACGGCCATGCGCGCCAGCACTTCCGGCGGCCGGATCGGCTTGGTCACATAGTCGGCGCAGCCGGCCTCGAAGGCGGCCAGCACGTACTCGGTGTCGGTCAGGCCGGTCATGAAGATGATCGGGATGTGAGCGGTCGCCGGATCGGATTTCAGGCGGCGCGCCACCTCGAAGCCGTCCAGCCCCGGCATCACCGCATCCAGCAGCACGATGTCGGGTTCGGCCTGCGCGGCGCGCTGCAGGGCCGCGCTTCCGTGCGTGGCGACGATCACGGTGTAGCCGGCCTCGTCCAGCGCATCGTGCAGCAGCGACAGGTTGTCCGGCAGGTCGTCCACCACCAGCACGACGCCCGCGGCGCGGCCGTCGGCCAGCGGATCGGCGAACGCCCGCGCACCGCGCTGGGCATCGGCCACGGGCACAAGGCCCGGCACCGGATCGTGCCGCGTGCCCGCTGGCGCATCAGCGCGATGACTCGGGTGCCGCGCCGCGGGAAGAGCTGGATTCGAGAGCATGGTCGATCACCTGCATCAAGCGTTCGTATTGAAACTGGCGGGCCAAGGGCCGCAGTGCGGCCACGAAGGCCTGGCTGGACGGATGGCGTTGTTCGATGTCGTCGAGCGTGCGCTGCACGCCGCGCGGGTAGCCCAGGCGCACCACCTCGCGCAGCGAGAGCAGGGCAGCTTCGGGCGGCGGCACCGCGCAGGCGGATTCGGCAGTGCCCTGGCTCAGGGCCGGCGACTGGGCGGCCGGCATGCGGCCGGTGTCTGGCCGCTGCGCGCCCGGATGATGTGACCAGGTCAGGGCCAGTCGCTCGCCCAGCCAGTCGAGCAGCTCGTCCAGCCGCACCGGCTTGGTGATGAAGTCGGCAGCGGTGATGCCCAGGTCGTTTTCAGCGCCCTTGTCGAAGGCATTGGCGGACACGATGGCCACCGGCGCAACACTCAGCCCTTGCTCCCGCAGGCGCCGCAGCGTCGTCCAGCCGTCGATGCCGGGCATCGCCAGGTCCATCAGGATCGCATCCGGCACACGATCGCCCGGTGGCTCGCTCAGCAGCGCCAGGGCCGCTGTGCCGGAAGCCGCCTGCAGGACGTCGAAGCCGAGCGCCTGCAGCCGGGCTGCCAGCAGCGTCCGATCCACCTCTTCGTTGTCGACCACCAGGATGCATCGGCGCGCGCCCGCATAGCCCAGGCGCGGCGCCGGCAAGGCGTGGTCCTGCACCTCGGCCAGTGCGGGCAGGAAGAGCCGCACGCGGAACAGCGTGCCTTCACCGGGCGTCGAGCTGACGGCCATCTCGCCGCCCATCAGCTCCGTCAGCATCTTGGCAATCGTCAGACCCAGGCCCGTGCCACCGGTGCCGGCGGCCGAGGCCGCGCGCGCAAAGGGCTCGAAGATGCGCTCCAGATCGGCCGGCGCCATGCCAGGGCCCGTGTCCTCGATCTCGAAGACCGCCAGCTCGCGCTGGTGGCTGGCGCGAAAGCTCACCCGGCCCTGGGCCGTGAACTTCACCGCGTTGCCCAGCAGGTTGATGAGGATCTGCGTCAGGCGGCGCTCGTCAGCGCGCACGAGCTCGGGCATGCCGTCCAGCGCCGCCTCGAAGCGCAGGCCCTTGGCCGCTGCCTGCAGCTCGAACAGGTTGACGATCTGCTGCAGGCTGTCGCGCAGACGCATGGGCCGCGGCTGCAGGGCCAGCTTGCCGCCTTCGATGCGGGCGATGTCCAGCGTGCCTTCGATCAGGCTCAGCAGGTGTTCGCCGCCACGCCGGATGATGCCCACGCCGTGTTTGCGGTGCGGCGGAATCGAGGGGTCTTCGTCCAGCAGCTGCGCGTAGCCCAGGATGCTGTTCAGCGGCGTGCGCAGCTCGTGGCTGATGCTGGAGATATAGCGTGTCTTGGCCTGATTGGCTGCGTCCGCCGCGGCCTTGGCGCGCTGCAGTTCTTCGTCCGTGCGGCGGTGGCTGTCGATCTCGCGCATCAGCGCCTCGGTCTGCCGGTTGCTCTCTTCCTGGGCCACGCGTCGGCTGGACTGCGTGAGCACCAGCCACCAGCCGATGACGGCCGACATCAGCAGCAGCACCACGTAGGCCTTGAGGAAGCCCGCCTGCAGCGCCGGGGCAGCCATGGCCGCATCGGCCGGCGCCAGGCTGCGCAGCTGTGCCTCGTGGATGAAGGCCAGCATTCCGGCCAGCGCGGGCGCAACGCAGGCCATCAGCAACAGGTAGCGCGCCAGGCCGGTGTCCAGCTGCGGCCACCACGAGCGGGGTGTCAGCCAGCGCAGCAGCGCGGTCAGCTGCTCGCGCCCGCGGGCCTCGGCCGGCTTGCACAGGTCATGGCAGCGGGCATCGAGGCTGCAGCACAGGCTGCAGATCGGCCCGCCATAGGCCGGGCAGCCCGCCATGTCCTCGCCTTCGTAGTGGCGCTCGCAGATCACGCAGCGCTGCGCCTTGAGCGCATGGCCCAGATAACGCCCTGCCTGAGCAGCGGCCTCACCACCCGCCTGGGCCGCCGTGCCGGCCTCCGGTGGGCGCGCCAGGTAGTAGCGCCCCTGGGTCACCCAGGCAATCAGCGGCGCCGTCACCAGGGCCACGATCATCGCGATGACGGCCGAGAAGGCCTGCGCCATCGGCCCGAAGACGCCCATCCAGGCCAGCATCGACAGCGCCGAGGCCAGGCCCATGGCACCTACGCCGACGGGATTGAAGTCGTAGAGGTGCGCCCGCTTGAACTCGATGCCCTTGGGGCTCAGCCCGAGCGGCTTGTTGATCACCAGATCGGCCACCACGGCCATGAACCAGGCGATGGCGATGTTGCTGTAGAGCCCGAGCACGCCGCCGATCGCCTGGAAGACTTCCATCTCCATCAGCAGCAGCGCGATCAGCAGGTTGAAGACCATCCACACCACGCGGCCGGGGTGGCTGTGCGTGACGCGCGCAAAGAAGTTGCTCCAGGCCAGGCTGCCGGCATAGGCATTGGTGACGTTGATCTTCAGCTGGCTCACCACCACCAGCAACGCCGTGGCGGCGACCGCCCATCCGTAGTTGGAGAAGACCGTCTCGTAGGCGGCCAGGTACATCTGGTTGGGATCCACCGCGCGCTCGGGCGGCACCGCCAGGCGCAGCGCGAGAAAGGCCAGCGCCGCGCCGCCCAGCATCTTCAGCACCCCCGGCACCACCCAGCCCGGCCCGCCCAGCAACACGCCGGCCCACCAGCGCAGGCGGTTGGCGCGCGTGCGCTCGGGCATGAATCGCAGGTAGTCCACCTGCTCGCCCATCTGCGTGATCAGCGCCACGCCCACGGTGAGCGCCGCACCGAACAGCAGGGGCTGGAAGCTGCCGCCCTGGCCGTTCTCTCCGGCATAACGCTGAAGATCCGCCAACAGCGTCGGGTGCGCCTGGAAGACGAAGATATAGGGCAGCACCAGCAGCACCAGCCACAGCGGCTGCGTCCACACCTGGAAGCGGCTGAGCACCGTGACCCCGTGCGTGACCAGCGGGATGACCACCAGCGCGCAGATCAGGTAGCCCCAGGCCGGCGGGATGTCGAACACCAGCTCCAGCGCGTAGGCCATGATGGCCGCTTCGAGCGCAAAGAAGATGAAGGTGAAGCTCGCGTAGATCAGGCTGGTGATGGTGCTGCCGATGTAGCCGAAGCCCGCGCCGCGCGTGAGCAGATCCATGTCCAGCCCGTGACGGGCAGCGTAGACGCTGATGGGCAGGCCCGCGGCAAAGATGATGGCCGCGGTGGCCAGCACGGCCCACAGCGTGTTGATCCAGCCGTATTGCAGCAGCAGCGTCGCGCCCAGCGCTTCCAGCACCAGGAAGCTGGCTGCGCCGCCCAGCGCCGTGTGCGCCACGCGCTGCGGGCCCCACTTGCGGAAGGCCCGGGGCGTGAAGCGCAGCGCGTAGTCCTCCAGCGTCTCGCTCGCAACCCAGGCGTTGTAGTCGCGCCGCACCTTGATGACACGCTGCTGGGGCTGGGACGCTTCCGCTGGCATCATGCGGCCGCACATGCAGCAAACGGGCCATGCCCGCCTTTGGCATCCTTCCTGCAGCAGGTTTCTCCATGGATCTGACCCCGCGCGAAAAAGACAAGCTGCTGATCTTCACGGCCGCGCTGCTGGCTGAGCGCCGCAAGGCGCGGGGCCTGAAGCTGAACCATCCCGAGTCCGTGGCCCTGATCACGGCCGCCATCCTGGAAGGCGCGCGCGATGGCAAGACCGTGGCGCAGCTGATGAGCGAAGGCAAGACCGTGCTCAGCCGCGACGAGGTGATGGACGGCGTGCCGGAGTTGATTCCGGACATCCAGGTCGAAGCCACATTTCCCGACGGCACCAAGTTGGTGACCGTGCACCAACCTATTGCATGAGTGTGCTTGGAGGATTCTCTTGAACCGCTTTGCCTGCTGGCCCTTGGCCGCCCTGCTGATGCTCTCCACCGCCGCCCAGGCCCATGAAGGGCACGGGCTGAGCGGCAGCCACTGGCATGTCACGGATTCCTTCGGCCTGCTGCTGGGTGCACTGGCCGCGATGGGCGCCTGGATGCTCTGGCGCGGGAGGCGCTGAGCCATGGTCCCCGGTGAACTGCTGACCGACGGCGCGGATCACGCGCTCAACGCCGGCCGGCGCACGCTGAGCCTGGTGGTGGAAAACAGCGGCGACCGGCCGATCCAGGTCGGCTCGCACTATCACTTTGCGGAAACCAACGGCGCGCTGCTGTTCGACCGCGCCGCTGCGCGCGGCATGCGGCTGAACATCGCCTCGGGCACGGCCGTGCGCTTCGAGCCCGGCCAGCAGCGCACCGTGGAACTGGTCGATTACGCCGGCAAGCGCGAAGTCTGGGGCTTTCGCGGCCTGGTCCAGGGAAGGCTCTGACGATGACGCTCATCGGCCGGCGTGCCTACGCCGAACAATACGGCCCCACCGTCGGCGATCGCCTGCGCCTGGCCGATACGGACCTGCTGATCGAGATCGAGCGCGATCACACGCTCGCCGCCGGCAGCTACGGCGAGGAAGTGAAATTCGGCGGCGGCAAGACCATTCGCGACGGCATGGGCCAGAGCCAGCAGATCAACGGCCCGGGCCCGGATCAGGCCGTCGACTGCGTGATCACCAATGCGGTGATCATCGATCACTGGGGCATCGTCAAGGCCGATATCGGCATCCGCGGCTGCCGTATCGCGGCCATCGGCAAGGCCGGCAATCCGGATGTGCAGCCTGGCGTGGACATCGTCATCGGGCCGGGCACCGAGATCATCGCCGGCGAAGGCCTGATCGTCACCGCTGGCGGCATCGACAGCCACATCCACTTCATCTGCCCGCAGCAGATCGAAGAAGCGCTGTCCAGCGGCGTGACCACCATGCTGGGCGGCGGCACGGGGCCGGCCACCGGCACCTTCGCGACCACCTGCACACCCGGCCCGGCCAACATCCGCCGCATGCTGCAGGCGGCGGACGCCTTCCCGATGAACCTGGGCTTCCTGGGCAAGGGCAACGCCAGCCGGCCCGAGGCCCTGGTCCAGCAGGTCGAGGCCGGCGCCATCGGCATGAAGCTGCACGAAGACTGGGGCACCACGCCGGCCGCGATCGATCAGTGCCTCTCGGTGGCCGAGGCCACCGATACCCAGGTGTCGATCCACAGCGACACGCTCAATGAATCCGGCTTTGTCGAAGACACCATCGCCGCCACGCGCGGGCGCACGCTGTGCGCCTTCCACACCGAAGGCGCTGGCGGCGGCCATGCCCCGGACATCCTGCGCGTGGTGGGCGAATCCAACTTCCTGCCCTCGTCCACCAACCCCACGATGCCCTACACGGCCAACACCGTGGACGAGCACCTGGACATGCTGATGGTCTGCCATCACCTCGATGCATCCATCGCCGAAGATCTGGCCTTCGCCGAAAGCCGCATCCGGCGCGAAACCATCGCGGCCGAGGACATCCTGCACGATCTGGGCGCCATCAGCATGATGAGCAGCGACAGCCAGGCCATGGGCCGTGTCGGCGAGGTGATCATCCGCACCTGGCAGACGGCGCACAAGATGAAGCAGCAGCGCGGTGCGCTGCCGGGCGACAGCGATCGCCAGGACAACCAGCGCGTCAAGCGCTACGTGGCCAAGTACACGATCAACCCGGCCATCGCCAACGGCATCGCCCACGAGGTGGGCAGCATCGAGGTGGGCAAGTGGGCCGATCTGGTGCTGTGGAAACCCGCGTTCTTCGGCGTCAAGCCCAGTCTCATCCTCAAGGGCGGCTTCATTGCAGCCGCCGCGATGGGCGATCCGAACGCCAGCATCCCCACGCCGCAACCGGTGCATCACCGTCCGATGTTCGGCAGCTTCGGTGGTGCGTTAGCGGGTTCCTCCTTGAGCTTCGTCAGCCAGTCCGCACTGTCCAGTGGCGCGGCGGCGGCCTACGGGCTGCGCAAGCCGCTGGCGGCCGTCAAGGGCTGCCGAACGGTGAAGAAGACCGACATGGTCCACAACGCCTACCTGCCGCAGATGCAGATCGATGCCCAGACCTACCAGGTGCGCGCCGACGGCCAGCTGCTGAGCTGCGAACCGGCGCTGGTGCTGCCGATGGCGCAGCGCTACTTCCTGTTCTGAGGGGCGCGCGTCAACGCAGCGGCGGGCGATCGTCCGTGATCAGGCCGCGGCAGCGGCTTTCGTGTCAAATGCGCGGGCATCGCGGGCATCGCGGGTTCGCCTGACCTTGCAATCCTCACGAATCCCGCAACCGGCGCAGGCTCATGCCGCGCCGGAGACCCGCCAGGAGTCCACCATGCTCACCGCTTCCAAGCTCATCCCTGCCGGCAGGGGTCTCGCCGCCGTGTTGCTCAAGCGTGCTTCGACGCTGCTGCTGGACTGGGATGTGCGCCAGAAGAGCCGCTTCGAAGCCACCGACAGTGCAGGCCGCAGCATCGGTGTCTTCCTGTCTCGCGGCACGGCCGTGCGCGGCGGCGACGTGCTGCTGGCCGAAGATGGCTCGCTGATCCGCGTGCTGGCCGCCCCGCAACCGGTGATGGTGATTCGCCACTGCCCGGAGCACGGAACAGCTTTCGACCTCACACGCGCGGCCTATCACCTGGGCAATCGGCATGTGGCGATCGAGCTGCAGCCCGATCACCTGAAGATCGAGCCCGATCCGGTGCTGGCCGAGATGCTCGGACGCATGCACCTGCTCGTCAACGAGACCCTGCTGCCGTTTGATCCCGAGGGCGGTGCCTATGCCGCAGGCACGCACGCCCACGGGGGCCACCATGAGCACACCGGGCCTGCCTCGCAGCAGCCCGGTCATGACCACGGCCATGACCACGGCGATCACCATGGTCACCAGCACGGCCACGGCCACGACCATGGTCATGAGCATCACCATAGCCATGGCCACAGCCACGATCACGGACACAGCCACGGTCATGATCACCAGCCCGCGCCCACGCCGGCAGCCGGTCATGCACAGGTTCACGATCACACGCACCATGACCCTGGGCACGGTCACTCTCATGAGCCGGTTCAAGGCCATGTCCACGGTCCTGGCTGCCAGCACAAGCATTGACTCCGCCAGCCTTGCCCATGCCCATGCCTGGTGCCGACACCACGCTGCTGCGCCTGATGTGGCTCGCCTCGCCCGCACTGCCTGTGGGCGGCTTCAGTTACTCCGAGGGCCTGGAAGCTGCGGTCGAGCAGGGCCTCGTGCGTCAGGAGCAGCAGGCAGGCGATTGGCTGCTGCACCAGCTGCAGCTCAACCAGGCCCGCGCCGATCTGCCCGTGATGATCGCTTCGCACCTGGCCTGGCAGGCCGGGAACCTGGAGGCCGTGCGCGGCCTCAATGACTGGGTGCTGGACACGCGCGAGACGGCAGAGATGCGTCTGCAGTCTGAGCAGATGGGCCGCTCGCTCACCGAGTGGCTGCGCCAGGGTCAGGATGCGGCCGATCCGCGCGTCACAGCGCTGGCCGGCCTTCGCCCCGCGCCGACCTGGCCCCTGGCCTTTGCGCTGGCCAGCGCCCTGACCGGCGCCGAACCCCGACAAGCCGCCCTGGCGTTTGCCTTCGGCTGGGCCGAGAACATGGCGCAGGCCGCGATCAAGGCCGTGCCTCTGGGTCAGGCGGGCGCGCAGCGGGTGCTTGCGCGGCTGGTGGACGCCATCCCGGCCGCCGTCGAGACCGCCCTGCAGCGCCGCGCGGAGCATCGCCAGGCCTTCACCCCGATGCTCGCGATCCTGAGCGCGCGCCATGAGCAGCAATACAGCCGCCTGTTCCGCTCCTGATCGCCGGCCCGAAGCGTCGGCAGACCGGGCACGAACCCTGCGAGGATCTCCCGCATGAATGCCAGCCCGCTCCACCACATCCCAGGCCGCAGCAAGCGGCTGCCCCCGCTGCGCGTCGGTGTCGGCGGCCCCGTGGGCTCCGGCAAGACCACGCTGGTGGAGATGCTGTGCAAGCGCATGCGCGACCAATGGGATCTGGTTGTCGTCACCAACGACATCTACACCAAGGAAGACCAGCGTCTGCTCACCGTGGCCGGCGCACTGGAGCCTGAGCGCATCATGGGTGTGGAAACCGGCGGCTGCCCCCACACTGCGATCCGCGAAGACGCCAGCATCAACCTGGAGGCGGTCGATCGCATGCTGGCCAGGTTTCCGAACGCCGACATCGTCTTCATCGAAAGCGGCGGCGACAACCTGGCCGCCACCTTCAGCCCCGAACTGAGCGATCTGACGATCTATGTCATCGACGTCGCGGCCGGCGAGAAGATTCCGCGCAAGGGCGGGCCGGGCATCACCAAGAGCGACCTGTTCGTGATCAACAAGATCGATCTGGCCCCGCATGTCGGGGCGGATCTGTCGGTGATGGAGGCGGATACGCGCAGGATGCGTCCGCAGCGTCCTTATCTGATGACCAACCTGCGTACCGGGACCGGCCTGTCCGACGCGGTGGCGTTCATCGAGAGCCGCGGGCTGCTGAAGTCGGCGGCTCAGCCGGGCTGAGCCCTCGCCGCTGCGGCCGCGCCTGGCGGCCCTCAATTTGCGGCTTGTTGCCGGCGGCTGGCACCCCCCGCGAATCGGGGGTGGACCTTTTGTTACCTGTGAGCAAAGGTAATCCGGCCCCCGGAACAGGCTGGCTCTAGGGGGGAAGTTCATGAGACCCGACTTCTAGAATCGGTCGTCTCATGGGCGGGTTTGCAGGATCTGCAAACTGCCTTTGTACACCTGCCAACTCCCGGGCGCCGTTCTGGCGCCAAACGCCATATGACACTGGGACAACTTCTCTCCGTCTTTGCCGCTCGCTGGCGCACGGCGCTCGTCGTCCTGCTCCTGGCGATCTCGGTGGGTGTGGCGCTGAGCTTCTTGCTGCCGCGGGCCTATCGATCCAGCGCCACGGTGATGATCGATGTGCGCACGCCGGATCCGGTGGGGGGTGTACCGATCGCGGGCATGCTCAGCTCGACGTTCATGACCACGCAGGTCGAGCTGATCAAGAGCGAGCAGGTCGCGCGCAAGGCCATCTCGGCGCTGGGCCTCACGCAGAGCGCCGAGGTGATCGATCAGTGGCGCGAGGCGACCGACGGCAAGGGTGAGTTTGAGCCCTGGCTGGCCGAGGCCCTGCTCAAGAAGCTGACCGTCACGCCTTCGCGCGATTCGAACGTCATCTCCGTGTCCTACGAGTCTCCTGACCCGCGCTTCTCGGCGGCACTGACCAACGCCTTCGTCCAGGCCTATGTCGACACGACCGTCGAGCTGCGCGCCGACCCGGCCAAGCTCTACAACAACTTCTTCGACAACCGCGCCAAGGAATTGCGCGACGCACTGGAAGTGGCGCAGAAGCGCCTGTCGTCCTACCAGACCAAGAACGGCCTGCTCGCCACCGACGAACGCCTGGATGTCGAGAACCATCGGCTGTCGGAACTGTCGAGCCAGCTGCTGACCCTGCAGGCGATCGCCGTCGAAAGCGGCGGCCGGCAGGATCAGGCAGGCACTCGTCCTGAACAGATGAGCGAAGTCCTGAACAACCCGGTCGTGGCCAATCTGAGTGCCGAGGTGGCCCGCGAAGAAGCGCGCATCCTCGAACTGGTCGAGCGCCTCGGACCCAACCACCCGCAGCTGGCCTCGGCCCGGGCCCAGCTCCAGGAGCTTCGCCAGCGCAAGGCCGATGCGCAGCGCATCGCCAGCGGCAGCGTGACCGTCAACAACAGCGTGAACCAGATGCGTGTCGCCCAGGTGCGTGGCGCACTGGAGGCGCAGCGCGCCCGGGTGCTGCAGCTGAAATCACTGCGGGATGAAGCCGCCGTGCTCCAGCGCGATGTCGAAAACGCGCAGCGCGCCTATGACGCGATCCTGGTTCGTGTCTCGCAGACCAACGTGGAAAGCCAGAACACGCAATCGAACATCTCGATCATCAAGCGCGCATCGGTGTCCCCGAAGCCCTCATCCCCCAACACGGTCTTGATCGTGCTCGTGAGCCTCGTGCTGGGCACCTTGCTCGCCATCGGTGCCGCGCTGATCCGCGAACTGCGCGACCGTCGCCTGCGCACGAAGGATGACGTTCTGCTCGACCTGGGCAAGCCTTTGCTGGCCGTGCTGCCGATCTCTAAGCTGGCTTCGGGCGGCAAGGAGACCGCCCGCCTGCGCATGAGCAAGACACGCGTCATCACCGGCCTGCTGCGGCCAGCCAAGTCTTCCTGAGGCGCGCACCGTGAACACCAGCTTCCAGCACTCGCAAGTCGGCTTTCCGCACTCGATGCATGCGGCAGAAGATGCCGAAGAACGCCATGTCAGCGGCAGCATCGGAGACTACATCCGCGACGCGTGCAAGCTCAGCGATGAGCAGATCGACCAGATCCTGTCGCACCAGAAGGAGCGCGGCATCCGCTTCGGCGAAGCCGCCGTGTCGCTGCGACTGGCCACGCCGGATGACGTCATCTGGGCGCTGTCCAAGCAGTTCAAGTATCCCTATGTGCCCTCTGATCTGAAGGGCTCGGGTGAACTGATCGCGGCTTCGCAGCCCTTCAGCGATGAGTCGGAAGCCTTTCGCGAGATGCGCAGCCAGCTGCTGATGGGAGCGCTCTCTCCCCAGCTGCCGCGCCGCGCGCTGGCGGTGATGAGCCCGGGCGCGGGCGAAGGCAGAAGTTTTGTGGCGGCCAATCTGGCCGTGGCCTTCAGCCAGCTGGGCGGGCGCACCGTGATCGTGGATGCCGACATGCGCACGCCCCGTCTGCGCGAGATCTTCGGCCTGAGCGATGCGCATGCAGGTCTCAGCACGATCCTCAGCGGGCGCGCCGAGCGCCGCATGATCCAGCAGGTTCGGGGGCTGTCCAGCCTCTTCGTGGTGCCTTCAGGTCCGGTGCCACCCAACCCGCAGGAATTGCTGCAGCGCCCGACCTTCGGGCTGCTCATCACGGAGCTGCTGCACAAGTTCGATCATGTGCTGGTGGATACGCCATCGGCCTCTCACGGCTCGGACGCCCGTGTGATTGCGGCCCGCTGCGGCGTCGCGCTGGTGCTTGGCCGCAAGGGCCGGACCCGCATGGATCAACTCCAGGGCGTCGTCTCGTCGCTGGAAAAGAGCTCCGTCACGGTCGCTGGCGTTGTGATGAATGAGTACTAGGCTGAAGGGCGAGGCCTTGGCGAGCAGCGATTCGCAGCAGAAGGCCACCGAAGAAAACACCTTCCTCATCGGCGCCGTGCTGATGGCGCTGGCCATCATCGTGGTGGCGGTGCCGACGTACTACGACCTGGCCCAGCAGATCTGGAGCACCGAGGAACAGAGTCACGGCCCCGTCGTGCTGGGCGTGGCCTTGTGGTTGATGTGGGTGAAGCGCAAGGCCTTTCTTGCGCTGCCTCCGACTCCCGCCGTCTGGCCTGGCGCGGCCGTCCTGGCGATCGGCGTCCTGCTGTTCGTCATCGGCCGTTCGCAGGCCATCATCCAGGCAGAAGCGCTCTCGCATGTGCTGTTCATCAGCACGGCGTTGCTGTGGCTGCGGGGTGGCGCGGGCTGGCGGATGGCCTGGTTCCCGCTCTTCTTCCTGCTCTTCACCGTTCCGCTGCCCGGCGTGCTGGTCCAGGCGGTCACGCTGCCGCTGAAGTCATCCGTTTCCTATGTGGCAGAGGCCCTGCTTCATCATCTGGGCTATCCCATTGCCAGAAGCGGCGTGATCCTGATGGTCGGTCAGTACCAGCTGCTGGTCGCCGACGCCTGCGCAGGCCTCACCTCCATGTTCACCCTCGAAGCCTTCGGGCTGCTGTACATCCAGGTGATGGGCTACACCAACAAGGTTCGCGCGACGCTGCTGGCCATCCTGGTGATTCCCTGCGCATTCGTCGCGAACGTGGTGCGGGTGATCATCCTCGTACTGGTGACCTACTACTTCGGCAATGAGGCCGGGCAGGGATTCGTGCACCAGTTCGCCGGGCTGGTCTTGTTTGTCGTGGCCTTCATGCTGCTCATCGGCTGCGACTGGATCCTGGGGCGCTGGTTCGACAACGATCGCGTCCCCCTGAAGGCACGCACATGAATCCCTCTCTGGTTGCCAACATGCGCTCCCCCGTGCCGCTGCTGCGCGGCATGGTGCTGCTTGGTGTGCTGCTGGGCGCGCTGGCCTTGGCCGAGTGGATGCGTCCGACCGAATACCTGGCGCGGACACGGGCACCCATCGAGCTGAGCAAGCAGGTTCCCAAGGCCTTTGGCGGCTGGCGCGAAGCCGACTTCATGCAGCCGGTTCTGCCCAACCCGGAGATGCAGTCCCGGCTTGACGAGCTCTACACGCAGGTCCTGGCGAGAACCTACATCGGGCCCCGTGACCAGATCGTCATGCTGTCCATCGCCTATGGCAGCGATCAAGGCTCCGAAGCCACTGCCGTGCACCGCCCCGAGTTCTGCTACACGGCCCAAGGCTTCAGCGTGAAGACGCAGGGACGCTCGATCCTGCGCCTGCCCAACAGCCGCGATCTGGAGCTTCAACGTCTGCTGGCCCGGCAGGGCGCTCGTGTCGAACCGGTGATGTACTGGGTGACGCTGGATGACATCGCCACGCTGCCGGGCCTGGGCCGCAAGCTCGCCCAGCTCGGCTTCGGCATCCGCGGCCAGATTGCCGACGGCATGCTGGTGCGCGTGTCCACCGTCAGCGGCGGCACGATGGAGCAGCAGTTTGAAGCCCAGCAGGAGTTCCTGCGCGAGCTGTTCTCTGCGATGCCGGGTCCGGTGCGCAATCGCTACTTCGGAAGTTGACCTTCGCGCGCGCCCTCGGCGGGCTTGCCCCGGGCGGTCAAACGAACCTTGAACACGCCGCGCCATGAGCACTTCCGCCGCTTGTGCCCCGATTGCCAAGGCAGCCGTTGATCCGCTCCTGCGGGTCAAGCAAGGGCTGTTTCGCAGCTTCTGCGGGCTGCTGGATCGTGAGCAGATTCCCTATGTGATCCTCGCTGGCCACGAAGGCTATCCGGACCACATCGGATCGGACATCGACTTCATGGTCAGCCCGCAAGACTTTCAACGGCTGCCGGCCCTGCTGGGCCGGGCCGGCGCGATCGACGGTGCAACGCTGGTCCAGGTCCTGCAGCACGAAGTCTCGGCCTGTTACTACGTGCTTGCGGCCCAGGTCGGGCCAAATCTGGTCTACCTGCACCCTGACGCCGCGTCTCACTACCGCATCCGCTCGCAGGTCTGGCTGGGCCCGCAGGACATCCTCTCGCGCAAGCGCCGAAGCACCCAGGGCTTCTGGATTCCGAGCGCGGACGCGGAGTTCGAGTACTACCTGATCAAGCGGATCGCGGGCAAGGCGCGTCTCGAAGCCGTCCACCTGGATCGCCTGCGCCGCTGCCTCGAAGAAGATCCGGCAGGCTGCCGTTCCGTGCTGGCCCGCCGGCTGCCTGGCGCCAGCGGGCCTGCGGTGCAGCAAGCGCTGCTGCGCGGCGACGCTGCCTGGCTGGATGCCGAGATGGGTCGCTTGCGCGCCGAGATGATTCGCTTGAACCTGGCGCGCGCTGAAAGGCCGGATGAGCCCCGCAGCGTGATGCGAGAGTGGCGTCGCCGGTGGCATCGCCTCACGCGCCCCACGGGTCTGGTCGTGGCCGTGCTGGGCCCCGATGGCAGCGGCAAGTCCACCGTGCTGGATCACCTCGAGCGCGAGCTGGCCCAGGGATTCAGGCGCGTGGCACGCTTTCACCTGCGCCCGCGCTTCGGCCGCCAGGACAGGTCTCCGGTGGCAGTCACGGATCCGCACGCCCAGGCGCCCCGCGGCACCGGCGCCAATCTGGCCAAGTGCCTGTACTTCGTGGCGGACTATTGGCAGGGCTGGCTGCGCGCCGTCCTGCCGACCAAGCTGCGCTCGGGTCTGGTGCTGTTCGACCGCTACTTTCACGACATGCTGGTCGACCACCGGCGCTATCGGCTGCCGCAAGCCTTTGCGCCAGCGCGCTGGGCTTCGTGGCTGATCCCCCAACCGGATCTCTGGCTGATCCTGCAGGCCGACGCCGAGACCCTGGTCGCGCGCAAGGGCGAGATCACGCTGCAGAGCGCGCGCGAGCTGCTGGGCCGCTACGGGCAGCTGGCCCACAGCCTCGATCGTGCGGTGATCGTGAGCTCCCAGGGCACGGTCGACGAGACCTGCGCGCGCGCAGTGGCTGCCGTGACGGCCCACATGGCGCAGCGCGCGCAGGCTCAGTTGCGTGCCCATGGGCGCTGACTTCACCCTGGCAGGACCTCTCGTGCGCATGAATGCCGGCCCCGCCGATGACGAGCCGTCTTGCTCAGCGCAGGCGCCAGTGCACCCCGACAAGCGCCTTCGCATCCTGCTGTCGGCCTATGCCTGCGAGCCGGATCGCGGCTCCGAGCCCGGCGTGGGCTGGCACTGGATGCGCGCCCTGCTGCAGCAGGGCCATGAGCTTGTCGTCTTGACCCGCGCAAACAACCAGGAGCGCATCGAGCAGGCCTGCGCACGCCAGGGGCTGCCGCTGGGCGAACGTCTGCATTTCCTGTATCACGATCTCGCGCCCTGGGTGCTGCGCTTGAAGAAGCGCGGCCTCATCGGCACGCAGATGTACTACGCCGCCTGGCAGCGGGGAACGCTGGCGATCGCGCGCCAGGCTCATCAACGGCATGCCTTCGACCTTTGCCACCACCTGACCTTCGGTGTCTGGCGCCAACCCAGCCCCCTGCATCGCCTGGGTGTTCCCTTCATGTTCGGCCCCGTGGGCGGCGGCGAAGAGCCGCCCTGGTCTCTGGTGCCTTCCCTGGGGCGCCGGGACCGGCTGCATGAACATGCCCGTCATTGGTTGAACCGTGTGGCGACCTGGAGCCCAGACGTGCAGCAGTGTCTGCGCGACAGCGCCCGCGTGCTCGCCAAGACGCCGCAGACGGCGGCCTGGATCGCCCGTGCAGGAGGGCAGGCCGACAACCTGCTGGAAATCGGCATCGACAGCGCCGTTGCCGTCCAGCGCCCGCGGGCCCCTGGCCCGCAGGGCGCCTCCTTGCGCTGCCTGTATGCCGGCCGGCTGATCGGCCTCAAGGGCGTGCATCTGGCCATCCAGGCTTGCGAGCAGGCGGTTCGCGCAGGGACGGACGTCCACTTCACGATCGTCGGCAAGGGTCCGGAGAAACCTCGCCTGGAGCGTCTGGCCGCGAGTTCGGCGCTCGCTGGCCGCATTCGCTGGGTCGACTGGCTTGACCGCGAGAGCCTCTTCCGCGAGTACGCGGCGCATGACGTCCTGCTCTTCCCCAGTCTGCACGACTCCAGCGGCAACGTGGTGCTCGAATCCTTCTCGCTGGGTCTGCCCGTGGTCTGCCTGGATCTGGGCGGGCCTGGCGTCATGGTGGATGGCAGCAACGGCATGGCGATCCCTGCGCCTGAAGGCACCCGCGAAGAGGACGCCGCGCGGGGCCTGGCCCAGGCCCTGCAGCGCCTCGCGGCGGATCCCCTCTTGCTGGAGCGCCTTGCCGAAGGGGCTCTGGCCACCGCGCGCAGCATGAGCTGGCAAGCCATGGTGGCCCAGGCCTACGCCCCCTTGATCGCAGCGCTGCCCACGCCCTTGTCCGCACACCGGGCCTGAACCGGTGGACACCCCCCAACGCCACGAGTGAAGCGCATGCTCAGAATCCTCGCGCTGACCACCTGCTACTGCTTTGCCAGGTTCCTTCCAACCCGGCCGGTACCTGGCGAGCGGCTGGGCATCGGCAGCCTGGACGCCAAGCCTTTGCCGCCTGCCACCTTCGTCACCGGCAACCCGGCGCGGGTGATCAAGTGGCGGACACCGGGTGCTTCGGTCGGATGACCCGGACTCCATGAGCCTGGGCCAGCCTGCAGCCTTCAGCTACCGCGCCGACATCGACGGCCTGCGCGCCGTCGCCGTGCTGTCGGTGCTGGCCTATCACGCCTTTCCGGGCGCCTTGCGTGGCGGCTTCATCGGCGTCGACATCTTCTTCGTCATCTCCGGCTTCCTGATCACCTCGATCATCCTGGGCGATCTGCAGCGGCAGCGCTTCTCGGTGCTGGAGTTCTACCGCCGACGCGTGCGTCGCATCTTTCCGGCTCTGTTGCTGGTGATGACGACCGTTCTGGTCTTCGGCTGGTTCGCCCTGCTGCCGCAGGAGTACGCGCATTTCGGCAAGCACCTGGCAGGCGGCGCCGGCTTCGTCTCCAACTTGATGCTCTGGTCGGAGAGCGGTTATTTCGACGAGATCGCAGAGACCAAGCTCCTGCTGCATCTGTGGAGCCTCGCCATCGAGGAGCAGTTCTACCTGGTGTGGCCGCTGCTGCTGGCGCTGGTCTTCAGGCGAAACGGGTCCTTGCTGCTGATGTCGGCAGCCATCATCGCGGCCAGCTTCGGCTACAGCATCTGGCTCATCGGGCAGGATCCGACGGCCGCCTTCTTTTCGCCGCTGCCGCGGGCCTGGGAGCTGATTGCCGGTGCCGGCTTGGCGATCCTGGCCAGCCGCGGGCTTGTCGCGGGGCCGGCGCTGGCCAATGCGCTCTCTGCAGCGGGAACGGCTTGCCTGGCCCTCGCGCTGTGGTTCATCACGCCCAAGGTGGCGTTTCCGGGTTGGTGGGCCACGCTGCCGGTGCTCGGCACCGCGCTGGTCATCGCAGCCGGCCCTGCCGCAGCACTCAATCGACTCTTCTACGCCGCCCGGCCCATGGTTTGGGTGGGCCTCATCAGCTATCCGCTCTACCTGTGGCACTGGCCGTTGATCTCATACGCCTACATCGAGGAAGGCGCCAAGCCGGCGACCGCGATCCGCGCTGCGGCGGCGCTGATCGCCATCCTCCTGGCCTTCCTCACCTACCGCTATGTGGAGCGCCCCATCCGCCGTGGCTGGGGCGGCACTCGCACGTTTCCGGGCCTGCTGATCGTCATGGCCAGCCTGGGTCTGATCGGCGCCGGGCTCGCGGCGCTGGACGGCATTCCCGCACGCGTTCCGTCTGCCCAGAACGCGCAGAAGTCCGAGGAGCCGCAGCTGCCCAGCGACTCGACGCAAGCGTGTCGGTCGCGCTTTCCGGAGCTGGCGTCCGCGAAGTACTGCTACCTGTTCGGTCAAGGCGAACCCGAACTGGCCATCGTGGGCGACTCGCACGCACTGCAATATGCCGAAGCACTGGCCGCGCAGATTCGCGAGAAGCCCTTCGTGCTCATCGCGCACACCGGCTGCCTGCCCTTTTCCACGCGGGCACGGCACGAACTGCCTGCCTGCGCCGGCGTGATGGAAGCCACCTCGCGCTTCATCGCCTCCAAGGCCTCGATCCGGCAGGTCGTCCTGGCCGGTCACTGGGGCTATCTGTCCTCTGGTGGCTTCGCGACGGTACGGGGTTCAGCGTGGCGCCTGCCGCTGGCCTTGAGCGCCGAACGGGAGCAGGAGTTTGTCGAGCTGGCCAGGCAGTTTCTGGCGCCCCAGCAGCAGCCCGGGCGCGAGTGGATTGCCTTGCTGGATGTGCCGTACCTGGACTTCAACATCAACAAGTGCGTGGTCGAGCGCCCCTTGAACTGGGTGTCCCGTCCGGTCGAACGCTGCGGCGTGGAGCGGGCACGCCATGAGCAGACCAGCGCCGGGTATGAACGCGCCTTGCGCGCGGCGCTCGCCGGGCTGCCGGGGTCAAGCCTTCATGACCCCAAGCCGCTGTTGTGCGACAGCAGCTGGTGCTCGGCGGTGCGCGAAGGCCCCCAAGGACGCGAGGCGCTGTATGCCGATGGTGACCACCTCAACCGCCAAGGCACGGAACTGGTCATCCGCGAACTGGCGGCGCGCCACGGCTGGCGATGATGCGCGCAGGTTCAAGGCGACCCAGCGCCGCATCACTGGCCAAAGAAGAACATCCGCAGGCCTCGGTAGCGGGTGGTGAGACGGGACACCCCGGCGACCACCGCCACCATCGCCGCACAGGCGACGAGGCCGCCCAGCAGGATCAGCGTGGGGGAGTCGCCCACCCAGCGCGACCAGCGCCAGGCCAGCATCGCAAAGAGCGGCCGGTGGTAGAGATACGCACCGTAGCTGTGCTGCGCCAAAGGCTGGCTCCAGCGGCCCGGCAGATGCCAGAGCGCGCCGCCGGCCAGCATCAGGGCCAGTGCCCCCAAGGCAAACGAACTGTCGCCCAGGGCATAGAAGGCGGGCACCGATTGACTGAAGGCATAGACACCCCACAGCGCAGCCGCGCCGACAGCCAGCGCATACCGCGGCAGCGGAACCAGCAGCCCGCGGCCCCAGAGCTTGCCCACGCAGATGCCGGCATAAAACACCGCCAGCCAGTTCAGGGCGCCGCCGTGACCCCAGTACTGGTTCGTGCAGTTGCCGTTCACGCACTGCATCAGGTGCCGGTAGACCAAGGCCACGGCGAGGCAGACGATGAAGGTGGCCCAAGGCCATCGCTGCCCGCACCGAAGCAGCAACGGAAACAGCAGGTAGAGCTGGAAGATGGTCGCGATGTACCAGAGCGGGGTGACGATGGCGAAGAACTCCGACTCGATGAAGAAGGAGATCATCAGCATCTTGCGCAACAGCACCGCTGGATCGACCGATCGGCCCAGCAGCCACTCGAGCAGGAAATACAGCACCAGCGCGGCCCAGGCCGGCAAGAGGATCTTGATGACGCGGCGGCTCAGAAACTCGCCCCAGCGTGGCGCCTCGTTTGCATAGCGCAGGCCCAGGCCGATCCCGCTGGCCACGATGAACAGGTGCACGCCCAGAAACCCCCAGGTCGCCAGCCATTCGAGCACCGCGCCCGCGATGCCGGGGTAGCTGTGCGGCACGCCGAAACTGTCCACCTTCTCCAGGTACTGCCATTGCGTGATGGCCGGCGCGTCGCGCTTTTCGCCGCGCCACACGCTGCGCGCAAAGTGATGGAGCATCACCAGCATCAGGCCGGCAGCCTTGAGCGTCGTGATGATGGCGCTGGCGGTCTGGCGTTCTCGCTCTTGCGCGGCGCTGGAGTGGCCCGTCAATTCAAGCATCCTTCCTGTGTGCAGCACCCTTCAAGTGAAGGGCCCCCCGAAGGTTGGAAGCCAGCGGGGCATCTAACATCTTTGGCTGGCGTGGCCGCAGGTAGCGCATGAGAAGACTCAAGAGTCTCTTGGATCGTTTGCGGGACCCCCGCGTACTGGCTCTGCTGGATCAGGCCATCGTTTCAGGGTGCAACTTCTTGACCACCATTGCCGTGGCACGCAATCTGGCCGGTGATGGGTTTGGCGCGTTCAGTTTAGCAATCACCGCCACACTGTTCCTGAGCAACGTGCACCGCGCAACCTTTACCCAACCATTGAACGTGCTGGCCGCAACGGAGGCGCGTGATCTGGTTGCGGCGCGACTCTTGGCGCTGCTGAAGGCTCACTGGTTGCTCCTGATCCCCTCGGCAATGGTCTTGGCGGGCGTGGGCGCCAGCTTCTTTCCTGATCCCTGGATAGCCCTACCCGCCTTCTTCTACTTCGCAGCGTTTGCTCTTCAAGAAACCGTTCGACGTTACTGGTACACCGTGCGCGAGCTGGGAAAGGCCACGGTGAATGATGCAGTCAGCTATGGCGGCCAGTTGATCTGCGTTCTGGCATTGGCCCACCTGGACTTCCTCTCGCCCTCCACCGCACTGCTGGCCATGGGCGCGACCTCGCTGGTGGCGTTCTTTCTCGGCATCGCTCAAGTCAGGCCCGCTTCGGCCGCCACCACAGTGTCGATGCGCGAGCTGGCCAGGCAGCACTGGCCGCTTTCAAAGTGGCTCATCCTGACTGTCCTGGCCCTGTGGGGAGCAGGCCATGCCTATCCCTTGCTGATGGTGCCGCTGGGTGCGGCCGCCGTAGCGGCTTATGCAGCAAGCCGCAATCTGCTCAGCGCGTTGAGCCTCGTGGTGCAAAGCATCAGCAACTACATCCCGTCGACGGCAGCCGCCACCTTGCAAACCGAGGGATTGCCAGCGCTCCGCCGCAAGGTTGCAATGACGTCATTGATTGGCACTGTCTGCTGCGCAGCGTTCGTGGCGTTTGCCTTCGCGTTTGCACTGCCGGTGCTTCAGCTGGCCTATGGGGGTCGCTATGACCATGCCGCCAGCGACTTCGGCATCTTGGCTGTGGGTACAGCTTGCGGTCTGATGGGCGCTCTCTTCGGCGCATTCGCTTTGGCGCTTGGTGACTCTCGCTCCTCGTTCCTTGCCAATCTGGGGGCGACGCTGGTCACCTTTACGGCCGGCCCCTGGCTGATCTCACACCACGGTGTTCACGGCGCTGCGATCGCAGCAACCTTGAGCCTTGCTACCGCCATGCTCCTGCAGTTTCTGCTCTTGCTGTACCGGTTGAAGACAGGCCCCTTGAAAGCTTGACACCATGGACACCCTCTTTCTTGGAACACAGCCTGCAGTGCCGCCGACACGCGCGTCACTGCCCTTCACCGACACCATCGTCGTCGCACTGCTCGGGCTGGTCTTCCTGGTGGCGCTGGATCCCTTTGCGATGCTCTTGCTGACCAAGGGCATCGGCCGCTGGGGGCCTTTCTTTCTGGCGATGCCGATCCTGGCCATGGCCATCTATGGCCGGCTCTACAAGCGCCAGGTGCTGCTGCAGCCTGCGGTCAAGGAGCTGTGGAGCCTGCTCGGGCCGGCCGTCGTGTTCGCCTCCTGGGTGCTCGCCGGCAGCCTGTGGGGCCGATGGGTCCGCGACAACGATCACACCTTTCTGCCGATGGGTCTGTTCGCCCTCGTCGGAGGGCCGGTCACGGCCGCGCTGGTGCTCACCAGTGCGCAGCCCGAGCGCATGCTGCGGGCCATCGCCTGGACCCTCTATCTGCTGGCCGCATTCACGCTGGGCATGACCGCCATCGTCAAGCAGGACGTAGCGGTTTTCCACTCCGTTGAATTCCTGGTGTTTCCGGTACTCGCATGGCCCCTGCTCGTCTCCCGGCATCCCGTGATGCTGCTGCTCGGCCTGCTCGGCCCGATTGCGGCGGCACTGGCGCTGGACAAGCTCACCGGCTACCTGGTGATGCTGATCGTCTTTGCGATGCTTGCGGCCGGGCTGCTGAGGCAGCGGCTCAAGGGCCTCAAGAGCAGCCTGGCACGTGTCGTGGTGGGGTACTGGGCCGTCCTGGCGGCCTTGGCCTCCCTGGGCCTCGTGGTGCTGACCTACTACCTGGCCAAGGGTGATCTTCCAAGCGGCAATGCCCGCTACCGCCTGTACACCTACGGCAAGGCGATCGACCGCTTCCAGGAGTCGCCGATCTGGGGCCAGCTCTTTGCCTCGCCGCCGGTCGAGCGCTTCGAACTGTTCACGGTCGCCGCCGTGACCCAGGTGCTACCCACCCACAATGACTCGCTGGACATCCTGGCGCACGGCGGGGTGATCGGCGCCGCCCTGTTCTTCTTCGGCCTGGGTGTCGTGCTGTTCGCGGCCCTCAAGGCGCTGCTGGACGATCAGCGATTTGTGTCAAGGCCCTTGCTGCGCGCCCAGCTCGCCCTGCACACGATGGTGGTGGCCTGCGCCATCCCCGTGTTCACCTTGAACCCGGTGCTGAACACGAACAACCGCGCCTGGTCCTTCTGGATCCATGTCGCCCTGATCGTCGCGCTGGTGATGATTTCGCGCCGGCGCCCCGGGTTCTACCCGCAGACACCGGCCATCCGATGACGCGTCCCGCCTTGCGGCTGCCCGCCTCCGCGGGGCTGTTGGTCATCGGTGTGCTGCTGATGATCCCGAGCCTGGTCTTCCTGGCTCGGGGCGTTGATCTGGCCTTTTCGGCCCGGGCTGCCTTGCAGTCAGCCGTGTTCCTTCTCTTGCTGCTGTACGCCATCGGCAACGTCCGCGTCGCTCTGCTGCTGACCTTGCCCTTTGCGCTGCTGGTGCCGGCCGAGACCTACTTCATCACCACCTACGGGTATCCGTCTTCGCGCCACGTGCTGGGGCTGCTGTCGGAGAGTTCGCCCGGCGAAGTGCGCGAGTTCCTGTCGGGCATCGCCGTCTGGCTCGCGCTGGCCTGCGGCCTGGTGCTGGCCGGCTACGCCTGGTTGTGGCGCAAGGCCGTGCCCAGCGCGGCGTTCGCTCTGCGCTGGCGGGCCCTGGCAGCGGCCAGCCTGATCGCCATTCCGGGCTTTGTTGAAGTGGCGCGCACCCTGCCGGCCGCCCCGGAAGACCTGCGCAAACTCTCTTTTGCCAATGCCTATCCGCTGGGGCTGCCGTACCGGGTGGCCAGCCACTTCAAGCACACGGCCAGCAGCCGACAGGTCGCGGCCGACATCGAACGCTTCCGCTTCAACGCGCGCATCCAGCAGGCATCGGCGGTCAACATCGTGTTCGTGATCGGCGAGAGCGCCAGGCCCGATCACTGGCAGCTTCACGGCTACGGCAGGCCCACCAACCCGCGGCTGAGCCGGCGCGAGGGCGTCGTCTGGCTGCCCGACATGATCAGCCCCTGGGCGCTGACGACCTACTCCACGCCGATCATGATCACGCGGAAGCCGGCGCTGGGCAGCGGCTTCTTCCCTGAGCGCTCGGTGCTGGCCGCGATGCGGGAAGCAGGTTTCGAAGTGCACTGGCTGGCCAATCAGGATGGCCTGACCGAGCTCAATCTGCACCGGGACGATGCACAGCATCGCAAGCTCTTCAATCTCGCCGTCGAGCGGGAGGACGTCGATGCGGCCCACGACGCCGCGATGCTCGACGACGTACGCTCTGCGCTCGCGCGGCCGAACGAGCGAAAGTTCCTGCTGGTCCATACCAAGGGCAGCCACTGGGACTACCACCTGCGCTACCCGGACTCGTTTCGCCAGTTTCTCCCCGATCGCAGCGACACCGGGGGCTCGGTCAAGCACGATCCCCGTCAGCGCGACCGGCTCGTCAATGCCTACGACAACTCGATCCTCTATACCGACCATCTGCTCGATGAAGTGATCGCGGCGCTGCAAGCCACAGGGCGCCCGTCGGCCCTGGTCTACGTGTCGGATCATGGCCAGGCGCTCTATGAAGACGGCTGCGGCGTGTTCGGGCACTTCAATGACACGGAGGCCAACTTCCGTGTCGCAGCGCTGCTGTGGCTCTCCCCTGAGCTGCAGGCCTTGAGGGCAGAGGCGATGACGGCCCTGAAGTCCCATCGCGGACGCTCGCTGTCCACGGAACTCACGGTCTTTCACACGCTGGCCGATCTGGCGGGCCTGAACGTGGCCGATCCCGTCCACAGCCTGCTGAACCCCGGCTTCATGCCTGGCACACGCTGGGTGAATACCAGTCTGGGAGCGGTTCCGTTTGACGGCTCATCTCGCGTCGGCGCCTGCCGCTACGTACGCTCTTCGACCACGGTGGCGGAGCAGTCTGCTCCTGCCACGCGCCCCTGAAAGGAAACGCCGTGACGCTCACTGCCAAGCCCCTGTGCACAGTCCTGGCCTCGCTGGCACTGCTGGCGGGCTGCACCAGCACGCCCAGCTCGGCTGCGGTGTGGATCGTGGATCCGTCCTCCGCGCGGGCCAGCGACACGGGCCCGGGCAATGCGAGCACGCCGCTGCGAAGCCTGGCCGAAGCAGCGCGACGTCTTCAGCCCGGAGACACGCTGCGCATCGCCCGCGGCGTCTACCGTGAGCCTCTCGTTCTGCCGCGCCGTGCCTGGAATTCCTCCACGAGGACGGTCATCGAGCGGCTGGGTACCGGCGGCGAAGTCCTCATCAAGGGGTCTGCAATCCTGTCCGGCTGGCAGAAGTCGAGCCAGGGTGTGCTGTCGATCGCTCTGCAGACCGAGCCCCAGCAGGTCTTCGTGGGGGGACGGGCACTCGCGCAGATCGGCGGCACCATCTTCGGCGGCTTCCCGGAAGTGGCCAACCACGAGCTGGCTGCCTTGCATCAGAGCCAGGGTGGCATCTGGCCCGCCCGCGTGAAGGGCGATCAATCCAGGCTGGTCGAAGGCTCCTTCCACTACAACCGGGCTTCTGCGACGCTCTTTGTGCGCAGTGCCGTTGCGCTTGTCGATGGCAGCAACATCGAGGTCAGCCAGACCCCGCACCTGCTGCTGGCCGACGACGTGGCCGATCTGACGATCCGCAACCTCAGCTTTGAGCACTCGAACACGACCACCACGTCTCGGCGTGGCGCGGTGGCCATCAAGGGCTCGCGCGTACTCGTTGAAGGCATCAAGGTGCGGCTGGCCGACGGCAAGTGTCTGTCGCTGAATGCTGATGACTCCGAGGTGCGGCGCAGTTCCTTTGATCAGTGCGGCCAGCTGGGCATCGGGGCGCGCGGGCGCAACATCGCGATCCGCGACAACCTGGTGCGCAACAACAACACGCGGGGTTTCAACAAATGGTGGGAGGCCGGCGGCATGAAGTTCACCGGCGACGGCGGCCTTCGGGATTCACGGGTGGAGCGCAACCTGGTCAGCGCCAACCGAGGCGACGGCATCTGGTTCGACTGGGGCAACGAAGGCAACTTGATCGCCACGAACACCACGGCCTTCAACTCCGGCTTCGGCATCCAGTACGAGGCCAGTTCGCGCGCCACGATTGCCGACAACCGCAGCTACGGCAATGGTCAACGAGGGATCTACGTGGTTGATTCGCACAGCGTCGATATCGTCCACAACTTCTCCGCCGGCAACGGGCTGGAGGGCATCGCCGTCGTCAAGGAAAGAGCGGCGCAAGGCAGCGGCGAGCTTGACTTCCGTCCCTTCCGCATCAAGGTCATGGGCAACCTGGTGGCATGGAACAAGGGTTCCGCCCTGGTGCTGCCCGGTCCGGAGTACACCCCCAACACCGATTGGAATGCCCTGGTCGAATCTGGGTCGATGCCGGCGCGCTACTCGATGGGCTGGCCCAAGGTCTCAGGCGACCGCAAGACCTTCACGGACTGGCAGCGCAGTTTTGGCGCTGACTTGAGCTCACGCCAGTACAGGGCCGAACCGTCGCCGACCGTGACCAACCACCTGCGCTCGTCCAGTACCGCGGTCGCGGTCCCCTGGGCGGAACTCAAGGCGCTGACGGCCGACTACCTCGTGCCCGCTGCGGTGCTCAATGCTTCGACGGTGGCCAGTGCAACGGGGTCTGGCCCAGGTCCGCGACAGTGATTCCGGCCTGCAGCATGCACAGGCACTGAGCGAATCAGCTGATGGAGGCCATGGCGCGCGTTTCAGCCATGGCGTCGGCATAGATGCGCATCAGCAGCTCATGGTTGCGGCGGGATCCGTAGTCGGACTCGAAGCGCCTTCGGGCGTTGTGGCCCATCTGTTTCATCTGGTCCGGATGCTGGAGCGCCCACTGCATCTTTTCCGCGAGATCCGCCGGATCTGAGGGCCGCACCAGGAGACCGGTGACACCGTCCTCGACCAGTTCTGCCAGTGCGCCCAATCGGCTGGCGATCACCGGCAATCCGCAGGCAAACGCTTCGACCAGCGTGCGGGGAAAGTTCTCGTACCAGATGCTCGGCAAGACCAGGGCCAGAGAGCGGCTCATCTCTTCGCGCACGCTGATCTGGCTGATGTTTCCCAGCATCCGCTGCGGCGCCACGAGGCCCTCGAAGGCCGTGGCCAAAGGCCCCGCGCCCGCCACCCGCAGGCAGCCCTCGGGCAGACGAGCCAACGCGCCAACCAGGGCATCGATGCCCTTTTCCTGCGACAGACGGCCCACGTACAACAAGCCTTCACGTGCTCCGGAAGGGGCCGGCCCATCAAACTCGACAAAGTTCGGCTTGACCACCACGCGAGACGCCGGCAGCCCACCCTCGACAAACTTGCGCCGGCAAAACTCGTTGAGCGCGATGTACCGCGTCACCTTGTGTTGCCAGGTGCCGATGGCGCGGTGCAGGGTGAGCATGCCGGCCAAAGCACTGGAAGCCGCCCTGGAGTCGCGATAGCAGCCCCTGACAGCCCCGCGCCAAGGCACCTGACCCAGGCAGTCCTCGCAGACCTTGCCTTCGCGCAGGAACATGGCCTGAGGGCACAGCAGCCGAAAGTTGTGCAAGGTCTGGACAACAGGAATGCGACGCCTGGCAGCCGCCCAGTACACCGAAGGAGAGATCAGGGGAAAGGTGTTGTGCGCATGGATCACGTCCACCCGCGATGGCTCCTCGCACGCCCGCAGCAGCTGCTCCGCCGAGTCTCTGGCCCAGAAGGTCTTGCCCAGCAGCTGCAGGCGCGAGAGAGACTGGACCTCGTCGTTGCTGCGCATCATGACGCTCACGCGGTGCCCATGTGCCTTGAGCAGTTCGATCTCTGAATCGACGACGCTGTCTTCGCCGCCACGGTGCTGGTAGGCACCGTGGATCACGAGAATGTGCAGCGGGGACGAGCTCATGAGACGACCCCACGCGCTGGGCGTTGCGGGATTCGCGTCCGGGAGCGGCAGAAACTCCTCATGAGCGGGCCAGGCAGCGACGCAGGAGCGTGGCATAGCCCGTGACGATGCTGTGCTCGACCGACAGATCGTCAGAGTGGGTCAGATAGAACGACAGCGTTTCGATCAGATAGAGCTTCAGGTACCACGCCAATGCGGCCTGCACCTGGCCTGACTCGGCACCGAGGGATGCGACCAGCTGACGCTGGGCTGCGGGCAGTATGACCGTCTCCAGCTGGTGTCCCAGGTGAGGGCCGTCAGCCCGATTGAGCGCCAGCTGGATGAGATGGAAGTGGAAGAAGTCCGTCAGCGGAGAGCCACCATCATGCGCGTACTCCCAGTCGAAGACCCGCAGCTGCTCCGCGCCATCATGAACGTGCCGACTGGTATTCCAGGGCGCAAAGTCACCGTGAACCACGCAGGACGGCATGCGCCGCTGATCATCGGCTTCGCTCAGGAGGTTCTGCCACGCTTCAGCGAGAAGGCGGATCTCGGAGACTGCCGATCGCGCCTGGAGTCTGGCGATCTCGGCCGCCAGACGGTGCCGCAGCGGATGATCTGCCCAGCGCTGCCACTGCAGAGTCTCTGCACACAAGGCAGCCAGGAACGCGCCATGTGCGGCCGTGAAGGCCAGCGACGCACCGCCCATCTGCCAGGCGCTCACGGTGAGATAGCTCCGGCCCGACGGCAGCAGCCCTTGCGACACCAGTTCTGGCAAGGCATCTCGAAGGCTCTTGATGTCCTGGAGTCGCCTCAGCCAGTTCGCTTCATTTTCCACCGACGCATCGGCGCTGGAGCGCAAGGCAATCTTGCTAACCCAGGCTTGCTTGCCGTCTGGCTGAAGAAGCAGGACCGTGACCTTCTGCAGCGGTCCGCGCGAACCGAAATACATCAAGGCGGGCCTGCCCCAGGCAGGATCCGGCAACGCCAGCTGCAGGCTGGCTTCCGCTCCGGGCTGCGACTTCAGCCGCGGCACGATGAGGCGCCTCAGCGCGACGGGGGCCAGGCGCAGGCCTCTTGCGGCGCGGCATCGCCACCGTGCGCGCAGGAAGGTGGCGAGCATGCCCGCCGGCACCCGAGAGCCCTCACGCACCAGAACCGGCTTTTTCATGCCAGGCAAGGCACACAGCCACGGCGCCGCAGCGCTGGCAGGGCCGGTTCCTTGGCGCTGGAGCGCCTGCTGCAGCAGCTGCCAGTCTTCCCTGAGCTCAAGTGCCCTCATGCCGGGATTCGGTAGCTCTGCAAGGAACCCAGGATCTCTTCGTCAATCTTCGAGACGTAGCCTCCCGTCAAGGCCTTCTCCACGACCCGGCTGGCCTTGGCCAAGGGGTACAGCACAGGTTGAAGGGCCTTGAGCCTGCCCAGCGGTGAACGGCTGCGGATCCGGGCGTCTTCCACCCGGGCCGCCGGCTTGAGGGCGCGCGTCTTCTGCTCCGGGTAGTAGCGCATGCAGGACAGGTAGACGCTGCGGTGCTCGATGCGCCCGGCCCGGGAGAACCGCTCCCAGAGATCGGTATCCATCGCCAGATTGAACTGAGGATCCAGGCCACCCACGCGCTCATACAGCGAACGGCGCCAGAACATCGATGGCTGGGGCACGTGGTTGTGATCGAACAAGAAAGGAAAGCGCCGAAAGGAAACCTCGCGCTTTGGCCGTATCACGCCGCCGAACTGATCGATCCAGATGGAATCGCCATAGAAGGCGCCCACGTCGGGATGCGATTGGAAGAAGCTCGCAACCCGCTCCAGCGCGCCCGGCAGGAGCAGATCATCCGAGCAGAGCCACCCCATGATCTCGCCTCGGGTCCGGGCGAAGCCCTTGATCAGGGCGTCCGTCTGCCCTGCGTCCTTCTCGCTGACCCACCCGGCCAGCCGCGGTGCATGGCGGCGAATGATGTCGACGCTGCCATCACGTGAACCCCCGTCCATGATGACGTACTCCAGCGGCTCGTAGCGCTGATCCAGCACCGAGCGGATCGTCGCGTCAAGGTATCTGGCTTGCTGGAAGGAACAGGTCACCAGCGCGATAGTGGGCTTCATGCGTACCGAAAATCGTTGGAATCGTTGGAATCGTTGGAATCGTTGGCAGAGGAGCCCGAAGCTCAAGATGACCATGCGGGCCGATCAGGCCGAACCGTGTCATCAAGCGGTAACCGAAATGATTCTTGATGGCGTCACATTTTCGCCGGCAATTCCCGTCAGCGCCGAGCAAACGGCCCGCGGAGCACTGCCTTAGGGGGACGGCACTGGTGATGGGCTCACCAAACCCGAGCGCCGTGGCGCACCGCGGCCGTGCTGGCGGCGCTCACGAGGTGCCAGGGACTGCAAGGATCGGCTTGGCGCGGGCCAGATGTCTCGGCACGCGAGTCGAAAGGATCGTGCGCTGCGTCTTGCGTGCCAAGAAATGTGACACCGCGAGCGCCTTGTCCACCCGTTCAAAGGTGAATCCCCCATAGAGGGGTCATCGTTTTGTCGTGACGACCCCGTGACCACGGGGGCCGCAGGTGTGCACCATGCCACGCAATCGCAATAGAGTGTGCTCGTCCCAACCGCCAATGAGGCGAGGCGGAACGACTCAACAAGAGAGGGTATGCGATGAGAATGCTGAACAAGATTGCGATGACCGGCGCACTGCTGGCCGCCGGATGGGCCCAAGCGGCCACCACCTATGTTTCCGTGGCCAACACGGGGCCGCTGACCACGGGTGCGTCGAATTTCCTGACGCCGTTCGCGGGCGGCCCGGCTGTGGATCAGCTGACGGTTGACTTCACGTTGACTTTCAACAATCCCACTTTCCCGGCCAATGACTTCGGTGACCTGTTCACCCTGTGGATGGACAACGGCACGTCGCCCATCCCGTTCACGCAAGGCGTCAACCTGGGCCTGCGCTACAACATGGGCCCCGCTGGCGCTGATTACTACATCAGTACGGGCGGTCTTTCCGGTCCGTTCGCTTCGGTCCCCTTCACGACGTCGGCCAACCTGTTTGCTTACTTCTTCAAGTCCACCGGCCCCGGCGGTGCAGGCAACTTCGATCGCGCCGCGTTCTGGGTGAACCCCACGATGGCGGAGAAGACGAACTATACGAATCCGGATCTGATCGTCAACACGCAGCCCGGTTCCTTCTCTTCCCTGACCCGCATGGGCATGCGCGTGTCGGGTCTGGAAGCTGGTGAAAACATGGTTGTCACCAACCTCACGATCACCGATGCCGTTCCCGAGCCTTCCGCCATTGCACTGGCGCTGGCCGGCCTGGGCGTTCTGGGCGTGATGGCCCGCCGCCGTCGCACGGTCTGAAACCCCTCGAGTTCTGATCCGGTCTCGGGCCAAGGCCCGAGATCCCGGAAGCCCCGGGACCATGTGAGAGCCAGCGCAGCTGGCTCTTTTTTTTGGCCACCGTTTTCCAGCAGCCGCTCAGGCGGCACGAGGCAGTCACGGCCGATCTGCTATCTCCGCAGTCAGGTCGCGACTACCAGCTTGCAAAGGAAAGGCGCACTGGCCAGGCTCATGCGGTCGGCATGATGCGCTGAGGAGCTCCGATCCGTGGGTACGGCATGGAGCGCTCAAGACGAGCGATCACACCGCGCGCTCACGCCACACGGTCACACTCACACGACACACGGTCACACGGCTCGGTCACAAGATGCGCTCACGACGCGCAGTCGCAAGACGCGCTTGCAGCGCCTGCAGCACTCGATCTTCGCGCCTGATCGTGAGTGGGGCGCGAGTGAGGCGCGAGTGGGGCGCACTTGAGCCCGGGAGAGCCCAGGCCGGCGGATCAGAGCCTGAATCGGCTCTCGGCAAACTCACCCGTGACGCGGGTCTCGGCGGGCGCGTAGGGGTTGTGGGCGTGAGTCGCCGCAGCGCGGGCCGGGAAGGCGGCAGGCCTCGCACCGGTCAGGCGCGACGAGATCCACTGCGCGCCGCCCATGAGCAGGAACGGAATGTTGGTGAACAGATACCTGCGCCACAGCCGCTTGGGCTCTTGTGCGAGCCGATAGGCCCACTCCAGACCGGCTGACTGCATCCACTCCGGCGCGCGTGTCTTGACACCAGCGTGAAAGTCGAAGGCGGCGCCGACACCGATCATGACGGCCTTGATTCGGCCGCGATGTTCAGACATCCAGACTTCTTGCTTGGGGCAGCCCAGACCAATGAACACCACCTCGGCGCCGGAGGCGTTGATGCGTTCAACGTCTTCGTTGTCCTCGACGGCACTTGCCGGGCGGAAAGGCGGCGAGTAGCAGCCAACCACCTGAAGACCGGGAAACTCCGACTCGACGCGTGCCTTGAGCAGCTTGAGCGTGTCTGGCGTACTGCCGTAGAAGTAGACCTTGCCGCCGCGCCTGGACTCGGAAGCCAGGTAGCGCCACATCAGATCAGGACCGTTCAGCCGCGGTTGCTGGGGCGCGCCCAGCTGGCGAATCATCCAGGTGATGGGCGCGCCATCGGACGTGCACATGTCACTGTCGTTGATCACCGCAGAGAAGCGGGCGTCAAAGGCCGCCGTCACGGCCGAGTGCACATTGCTGAAGCAGACGTAGCGCGACTCATGCGCCCGCCCCCAGGAAGAGATGCGGTGAATCGCTTCGTCCCAAGCGAGCACGTCAACCTGAGTTGAAATGACGGCAGCTCGATGTCGAATGGGATTCATGTGCAGCCTTTGCCTTGCTGAAGAGCCAGCCCCCTGAAGAGAACACGGTGCTCAGCGTTCTTTTTGTTCAGGTGACGAGTATTCGAGGAATCCGCTTCCGGCAGTTCGCAGGACGCCCCCGGCATCGGGGGGCAGACCCCGCGAATCGGGGGTATGGGTCACTGCGACGTGCAACGCAGCTTTCACATCGGAGTGCCGGATCTCGCGGGCGGCAGCCGTGAAGGCCGCGGCCAACGCACAGCTCGGCCACTCGGCTACTCGGCTACTCGGCGGGGCGGCCACGCGCCAGCTTGGCGACTCGGCAGCTGGGCTACTCGGCCAGTCGACTGCCTGGCCACTGGGCGGTTTGGCCAAGTGGCCACTGGGGCACTGGGCCACCGGGTCAATTGGCACGTCTGCAGATCGGCGGCTTGGGTAGGTGGCCAATCCGCCAATGCAGAAAGACGACGGGTGTTCGACCGGCCTGAACGCCTATCGAACACCCAAGGGGCCGGCATGTGCCGGTCACCATGCCGGGCCACAGCTCCGCGTAGAAGCGAGAGCGGTGGCCGGATGATCAGATCGCCGAGTCCAGGCCGCTCACACCGCCTGGTTGGACCGACGGCGCCGGGACATGAAGCCGAGCACGCCCAAGCCAGCCAGACTCAAGGCGATGGCCGAGGGCTCGGGAATCGGGGCGAGGGTGATGTCGGCCGTGTGCCAGTGGAAGATCACCTCCTGGTTGACTCCGGGCGTGCCGAACTTGTTGAATTGAAAGCCACCGGGCGCACCGATCGGGTCGGTCGGCAGGCGGCTGTCGAGCCAGAAGCCACGATCAGGGGTAGGGTCACGCGCGACCATCATCGATGTGGTCGAGCCAAACGAGCCCGTATGAGCACCTGGGGTGAACTGCGTGTCACCCACCGTGTACCCGAAGTAGCGGTTCGGCGTGTTCACCATCGCATTGATGTCAGCCAACGTGATGGAGAAGCCCAACGCAGCCGGAGCCACACCCATCATGCTGAATGACGTCAGGTCCGAATAGGAGAGCAAGGTGCCATTCGGGGTGCCATTGGCGAAGCTGAATGAGCCCGAGGCCAGCACACCGTAGTCCGGAGACGAGGTGTCGAAGAAGCCGACCTGCGGTGCAGGGTTCGGCGTCATGTACCCATAGATATTGAAGTTCATCGTGGTGGCGCTGGCACTCAGGCTGGCACCCACGAACGAGGCGGCGACCACCGCGCCCCGCAAGAGATTCTGGATTTTCATGTAGCTTCCCTCGGCAAGTTCAATCAAGCCGGCGTGTGGCACGCGCTGGACCAGCAACGACAACACGCCGACATCGGCTTCCCCGTCTGAGGAACAGCAGCTCCCTGGCCATTCAGATGCACGGGCATCTTCTGGCGACTCATGCTGCACGGACTCTCATGCGGACCAGTGCAATATTCCACACGCGTCACTGAGGCATGGCGCCAAACGTCCCCGCAGACCGGGGGGTGCGCCCCTGAGATCGGGGGTCAGGCAGACGTGGCGATCGGCCGGCCGACGGGCTCGTCATTCGCGCCGGGCACGTCGGACCGCCTGAAATCAGCCTTTCATCGGGCTTGCGGTAGGCTATGGCTCCGCCAGGAATGGGCGGCCATCTGGACTACACAAGGAGAAGCGCATGGGATTGATGAGTTTCATCAAGGAAGCGGGCGAGAAGCTGTTCGGTCGGGGCGAGGCCAAGGCCGCGCAGGAAGCCGTTCAGGCGGCGCCAACGCCTGAGGCGATCGCGGCCATGAGCGCGGCCGCCGGCCGGGCCATCACCGACTACATCGCCACGCAAGGCTTGCCCACGGGCGGCCTGGATATCAGCTTCGATGCGCCCACCGGCACGGTCACGGCGGCCGGCACCGTGCCCGACCAGGCCACCAAGGAGAAGATCCTGTTGTGCTGCGGCAATGTCTCGGGCGTGGCCGCGGTGAACGACATGCTCGTGGTCGAAGCGCCGCAGCCTGAGGCGCAGTGGCACACGGTGGTGTCAGGCGACAACCTGTCCAGGATCGCCAAGAAGTTCTACGGGGACGCCAACAAGTACCCCGTGATCTTCGAGGCCAACAAGCCGATGCTTTCGCATCCGGACAAGATCTACCCCGGTCAGATGCTGCGCATCCCGCCGATCTGAACCGGGCCGCAGCTGCGCCTCGCTGATTGCGGCGCAGCTGCCTGCAGCGTGTTCAGCGGCAGGGCGGCTCAGGCGTCGGCATGCGGGCAGCGGGCGCCAGCGCGCGACGTCGCCTGGCCCAGATCAGCACGGCCAGGCCCGCCAGAGCCAACCAGATCGCGCGAGGCTCGGGAATCACCGTGACCGAACCAGGCCCCGGGATGCCGGGGACGGGACCGCCTGCCGTGGCAGCTGCCGAGGGTGCGAGCCCCGGCAGCGTGCCGGCCCCCCAGAACGGGAAGGGTCGGCCCAGACCTGGACTGGCCAAGCCAGCCCACGGCCCGGACCCACCCGCGGAACCGCCAGAGCCGAAGTCAAGGCCGCCATCCGATGCCGCGGGCTCACCGGACCCCGAGCCCAGAGCGCCCGAGGCAAAGGAGTTGGGCTCGGCGCGGCCGGCGGCCGGCGGGTCAAAGGACAGCTCACCCGTGTCTTGCGCCTCGGCCATGGCCGGGCGGGCGGCGCCGCCCGCCTGGGCCGCCGGTTCCGGCGGACCGGCCGCGTCTGCGGCGTCGGCCTGACTCATGGGCACCCGCGTGACGCGGCTGACATTTCTGCACACGGTGGGCACGAGCAGGCAGTGGCCTTCCTCGCAATAGACGAGGGCGCGTTCCTGCGCTTGAGCGGCCCAGCGATCGCGCGTGACGGTCCGGCAGACCGTGCCTTGACCGAAGTGCATGTCGCGCAGATCGGCATACCGGTAGGCGCCCTGGATGGCGTCGCGTGAGATGACGGCGATCTCGTCGTACTGGCGGGCCTTCATGCGCCGCTGAAGAGCAGTCCGCACCGGCGCGGGGATATCCTGGTATCGATCAACCGCCGCGACCACGTCGCCCATGAAGGCGTTGGCGCCCGGACGATCCCAGGAGCACTGGGTCATCACCGGCGCTGCGATCGACAACGCGCTGAGCAACAGGAGCGACATGGGTCAGGACATCGGGCGACGCGCAAAGATTCACGCGTCCGGCGTGGTGTGAATTCGTGCACACCAGTGTGGGCCCGCCTGAACACGCGACCAGCCCCGTGAATCGGGGGCTGACAGCCGATTGCGACCCCTGGAGGGTTGCCATCCGTAACGCGCTTGCCGAGATGTGAATCAGGCGTAGGTGACCCAGGCGCTGCGGCGCGGCTCATCCAGGTGCGGCAGCGCATTGAAGCTCAGCAGCGCATGGCGGCGGGGCGTGAAGCTGAATTCGGTCAACGCGCTGTTGCGGATGCGCAGGTTCAGCTCGACCACCGTCTCCGCCGGGGCCTGCAGCACCTGGCCCACCGCCGTGGCGATGGGGCCGCCGCTGGAAACCAGCAGCACAGCGCCGCTGCAGTGCTCGCGCACCTGATCCAGCGCCGCCGCAACGCCTGCCTGGAACTGGACCCAGCTGGGCATGCCTTCGGGCCCGGTTTCGGCGGCCACCCACTTCAAGAGACCCTGGCGCAGCAGCCGGAAGTGTTCCCGCGCGTCGGCCGCGTCCCGCGCCGGGGCCAGCGGGCCGGCGTGCACGCTGCGCACCACCGCCTCGCTGTCATATTCGTTCAGGCCGGGCAGTTCGATGGCTGGGGGCAGTGCCGGCAAGGCCCTGGCGATGGCCTCCAGCGATTGCTGGTGCCGGCGCAACGTGCCGCGCAGCACGGCTTCGAAGTGCAGGCCGCGCGCTGCCATCCACTCGCCCAGCGCCTCGCACTGGCGCTGGCCCAGCTCGCTCAGGCGGTCATAGTCATCCGTGCCGAAAGAGGCCTGACCATGGCGCACGAGGTACAGCGTTCCCATGCATGGCATTCTGATGGCGCGTGGCGAGAATGGCTGTCGCCCAGGTTCGGCGGTCCAGGAGTTTCCGCGAGGGCCCCCACCGCCAGGCCCACCGGGCGTGCCGATATCAGAAGGATGTTGTGAGCAAGCTGTATTTCCGCTACGCGGCCATGAACGCGGGCAAGTCCACCGCGCTGCTGCAGGCGGCCTACAACTACGAAGAGCGTGGCATGCGTGTGGCCTTGTTCACGGCCGGGCTGGACCGCCGCAGCGGCGCGGGCCTCATCGCCTCCCGCCTGGGCATGCACCGGACGGCCGCCACCTTCGGCCCGCACACGGTCTTTTCGCGCGCGGGGCTGCCATCCGATCTGGCCTGCGTGCTGATCGACGAGGCCCAGTTCCTCACGCCCGAGCAGGTGCGCCAGCTGCACCGGATGGCGCACCGCGAGCATCTGCCGGTGCTGTGCTATGGCCTTCGGGGTGACTTTCGCGGCGAGGGCTTTCCGGGTTCGCTGACCCTGCTGACGCTGGCCGACGAGCTGGAGGAGATGAAGACCATCTGCGCCTGCGCGCGCAAGGCCTCCATGAACATGCGCATCGATGCGCAGGGCCGCCGTGTGCTGCAGGGCGAGCAGGTGGAAATCGGCGGCAATGATCGCTACCGCGGGGTCTGTCCGTCGTGCTTCTATGCGGCCGATGACGAGGGGCCGTCCGCCGCGCCGGGGCTGTTCGGGTAGCGCGGTCGCTTCCTCAGCCCGGCCTGCCGTCCGGCGACGCCACCCGCGCTGGCCATCAGCGCTGGCCATCAGCGCTGGCCATCATCGCCGGGTCGCCAGCCAGATGCTCGGCAGGATCAGCGCAGCACCCACGGCGTGGTGCCAGCCGGGGCGCTCGCCCAGGATCAACCAGGCGAGCACGGCGCCGTAGACCGGGGCCAGGTAGAGCATCAGGGCCGTCTTGGCGGCCCCCAGTTCGCGCTGCAGGAAAGAATAGGCCCCGTAGGAAGCGACACCGGGAACGACGGCCGCCAGCAGCACCAGGCCGGTGGCCGCCCAGGTCCAGGCCGGCTGCACGGTCACGGCCGCCTCGACCAGCGCGCCGGGGATGAGAAACACCAGACCGCCGGCGATGATGGCCACCAGGCGCTGCGCCGGGCCCAGCGCACTGGGCCACTTGCGCAGCAGCACCGAGTAGGCCGTCCACGAAGCCGCCGCGGCCAGGACCCAGAAGTCGCCCGCGGCAAAGCGCATCTGCATCAGCATGCTGAGATCGCCGCGGGTGATGACGTACAGCGCACCGGCAAAGGCCATCAGCACACCCAGCCGCTGGCTGGCGCGCATGGGCTCGTGCAGCAACCAGGCGCTCAGCGCCGCGATGGTGACCGGTGTCACCGCATAGATCAGCGCGATGTTGGCCGAGGTGGTGGTCTGGCCGGCGATGTAGACCCAGGCGCCGCAGATATACATGCCCAGGCCACCCAGCACCAGCAGGTGCTTCCATTCGCGCAGCCACAGGTGCCGGTCGCGCACCAGCGGGCGCCACACAAAGGGCAGCATCAGCGCGGCGGCCAGCGCCCAGCGGCCGAGGGCCAGCGCGTGCGGACCGATGACGCCATCGGCCAGCCGGGCGATCACGTAGTTGGTGGACCACAGAGCCGGCACCACGAAGAGCAGCACCCGCGCCCAGCGCGCGGTGGCCGAAGCAGCGCCGGCCGGCGGCGCGCCGGCCCCGCTCACGCCGCGTGCGCCATGGCCTCGCCCATGCGGATGGCGCCCGCGGGGGCCCAGACAGGGTTGAAGCTCATCGGGCCGGGCGGGAACAGCATGACCACGGTGGAGCCCAGGAGGAAGCGTCCCATTTCATCGCCCTGCGCGAGAGAAACGTTCTGGTAGCTCCACTCCCGCGGCTGGCCGCTGCGGGGCGGGTTGACGATGCCGTGCCACACGGTCGCCATACTGCCGACGATGGTGGCGCCGACCAGCGCCATCACGAAGGGGCCGTGGGCGCCCTCGAAGTGGCAGACCACGCGCTCGTTCCGTGCGAAGAGCCCTGGAACGCCGCGCGCCGTGGCCGGATTGACCGAGTAGAGCGCGCCCGGCACATGGATCATGCGCAGCAGCCGGCCGGCAGCCGGCATGTGGATGCGGTGGTAATCCTTGGGGCTGAGGTAGAGCGTCGCGAAGTGGCCGCCGTGAAACTGCCGCGCCAGATGCAGGTCGCCCCCCACCAGCGCGGTGGCGCTGTAGCGGTGACCCTTGGCCTGCAGCAGCATCTCGCCTTCCAGCGGGCCGAACTGGCTGATCGCGCCATCCACGGGGCAGATCCAGTCCGCCTGCGCCAGCGGCCGCGCGCCGGGCTTCAGCGCGCGGGTGAAGAAATCGTTGAAGCTGGCGTAGGCAGCCGGGTCCGGATCGGCCGCCTCGGCCATGTTGACGCCATAGCGCGCGATGAAGCGGCGGATGGCGGCCGTGGTCCGCGCGCCGGCGCGCAGGTTGGCAGCCTTGCCGGCCAGCCGGGTGAGCGCCAGCTTGGGCATGACATGTTGCGCAGCAACAAAGAGCCTCTCCGACATGGTGCGCTTCTCAAACGTTTGACATGGAAACCTAGCGCAGCGGCGAGAACTCGCGCAGCGCCTTCACGGCGCCCTGCCCCACGGCGGCGCCGAAACGCTTGGCCAGTCGCTCGGCCACGTTGTCGTGCGGCGTATAGTCGATGATGTTCTCGGCCTTGACCACGTCACGCGCCACCTGGTCGAGACTGCCGTAGTGATCCGCCAGGCCCAGCTTGATGGCCTCTTCGCCGTTCCAGAACAGGCCGGAGAACGTCTCTGGCGATGCCTTCAGGCGCTCTCCGCGGCCCGCCTTCACGACCTCGATGAACTGGCGGTGGATCTGGTCGATCATGGCCTGCGCATAGGCGCGGTGCTCTTCGTTCTGCGGGCTGAAGGGATCGAGCATGCCCTTGTTCTGGCCGGCGGTCAGCAAGCGGCGCTCGACGCCCAGCTTGGCCATCGCCTCGGTGAAGCCGAACCCGTCCATCAGCACGCCGATGCTGCCCACGAGGCTGGCCTTGTCGACGTAGATCTCGTCGGCGGAGACCGCGATGTAGTAGGCGCCTGAGGCACAGATCTCTTCGACGACCGCGTACACCTTCTTCTGGTGGAGCGCCTTCAGGCGCCGGATTTCGTCGTTGATGATGCCGCTCTGCACCGGGCTGCCACCTGGCGAGTTGATGCGCAGCACCACCGCCTTGGCGGCCTCGTCCTCGAAGGCCGAGCGCAGGCCCGGCAAGAGGTTTTCTGCACTGGCCTGGCCTTCGGCGTCGATGGTGCCGCGCACTTCGATCAGGGCGGTATGCGGCCCCGCAGGCGCGGTGCCATGGCCACGCTGGGCAAAGAGCCCCCAGGCCAGCGCGACCACGAGGCCAAACCAGGCCAGGCGGAAAAAGGTGCGCCAGCGTCGCTCGGCCCGGCGCTCACGCAGCAGCTCGGCAGCGATCACGTCCAGGCTGCTTTCCAGCCGGGTGCCGGTAGAGGATGCCTGGGCTGCAGGTGTCGGCGTTGCAGCGGCTGGGGTGGCGGGCGGCGGCGCGCCCGACTCGTCAGAGGGGGTGGATTCGTTCATGGGGCCTCCCAACGCCGTGCGGGCGGGAGTGCAGCACGGTCAATCGAAGCTCAAGGGCTGGATATCGGGTGAAGGATACCAATACACCCTGCCGCCTTCCTCCGCCACCTGCAAGGCCTTGAGCCGGCCGCGGCCACCGGGCCCGCCGGTGCAGCGGCCGTCCCGGGGGTCATAGGTGGCGCCATGGATCGAGCAGATGATCGATCGGCGATCCGCATCGAAGAACTCGCCCGGCTGCCAATCCATCTCGGCAGGGACGTGGGCACAGCGGTTGAGATAGCCGAAGACGCGGCCTTCGAAGCGCAGCACGAAGGCACGCGCCGGCCGACGGAATTCGGTGACGTCAAAGACATGGGCCTTGCCACCGTCGGCCAGCGAGGCACTTTCGCACAGCTCGACACGCTCGGCCGCGGGTGCCGTCGACCCGGGCGCAGACTCAGCCATGGCTCAGGAGCCAACGCTCAAGTTCAGCGGTGTCATGCGCAACGAAAAGCGGCGCCAGGGACTCGAAGCTCTCGTGGTCGTGCGCGCCGAAGCTGACGCCCACGCGGGCCACGCCGGCATTCGCGGCCATCTGCAGATCGTGCGTGGTGTCGCCGATCATCAGCGTGCGCGAGGGCGCGACCCCCAGCTCGGCCATCAGCTCGTGCAGCATCTGCGGGTGCGGCTTGGAAGCGGTCTCGTCAGCCGTTCGCGTGGCGTCGAACAGGCCGTGCAGATCCGTGGTCTTCAGCGCCTCGTCCAGGCCGCGACGGCTCTTGCCGGTGGCCACCGCCAGCAGCTGGTTGCGGCTCTTCAGAGCGTGGAGCATCTGCAAGGTGCCGGCAAACAGGACCACCTCGTGCTGGCTCGCAAAGTAGTGGCGGCGGTAGGCGTTACCCAGTTCGGCGTAACGCTCCGGCGGAAAGCCGGGTGCCGCGTGCATCAGCGCATCGCGCAGGCCCAGCCCGATCACGTAGGCCGCCTGCGCATCGCTGGGTACCGCGGTACCCACGTCACGACAGGCGGCCTGGATGCACCGCACGATCAGCGCGGTGCTGTCGAACAGCGTGCCATCCCAATCGAAGGCGATCAGGTCGAAGCGCCGCGTCATGCGGGGCACCTCGACCCGCGGCGGGCAGGAAACGGCGTGCCGCTGCCCACCCGCTCAGGCAGCCTTCTTGGCCGCGCGCTTCGCCGGGGCCTTCACCGGGGCCTTGGCTGCGGCCTTCGCCGCTGCCTTGGCCGGCGCCTTGGCGGCAGGCTTGGCCGCTGCCTTGCGCGGCGCTGCCTTGGGGGCCACGGCGGCGGGGCCGAGCGCGGCCTTCATCGCCTTGGCTTCCGCCTTGCGCGCCTTGGCTTCGTCCACCCGGTAGGCCGCCTCGGCTTCCTGGCGCAGCTTGACGGCACGATCCAGCGCTTCCTGGAAACGTTCGACCGTATAGGTGCTTTCGCTGCCGATATAGACGTTCTTGTTCTGCGGCTTGTCGCCGTAGCGCGGCAGCAGCACCTGCAGGCTGGCATAGCGCGTGGTGGAGCCCGTGCGCATGCGCACCAGCGGTCCGCTGATGCCCACCGGCAGGCCACTGTTCTTGCTGGCGCTGGGTTTGGGTTGCAGCTTGGACGGCGTGGGCATCGTGGTGATGCGACGGATCAGCTCGCGCGTGGCGGCTTCCAGCGAGGCCTTGGCGCCGCTGCCGTCATTCGTGCCGTCCGAGAACATCTTGGTGCCGCCGTAGCGGACCTGCCAGCCGTGGGTATACCGGTGATCGATGCGCTGGATGCACTGGGGCACCTTGAAGCGCTTGCCATTGAAAATGGCGACGTCTCGTGTTTTCATGCGTTATGGGTTCTCATGGAAAAGAACTCCCTGCGCTGCTCGACTCTGGCGGTCATCTTGCTCCGGCCGTTGGGGCAAAAGCTGCTTAACGGCGTGGCACAGCGGCGATATCTTCGCATTCTTTCGGCCACGGCGCTTCAACTTCGACAATTTCTCCGTCGCGCGGATGCTGAAAACGCAGCCGACGCGCGTGCAGGAACATGCGCGCCAGCCGCACGGGCAGGCCCTCGCCGCGCGCCAGGCGGCGATTCAACGCGAAGTCACCATACTTGTCGTCTCCCGCGATCGGATGTCCCGCATGCGACAGGTGCACGCGGATCTGGTGCGTCCGCCCGGTCTTGATCGTCACGTCCAGCAGCGTGAAGCCGGGCAGCCGGCGCGCCACCTGCACCAGCGTGATGGCGCGCTTGGCCTGCTCGTCATCCGCTGAACTGGCCCGTACGCGGCGCTCGCCCTCGCCCGTGAGGTACTTGTGCAGCGGTACGTCGATCACCTTCAGCCGCTCGGGCCATTCGCCGACCACCAGCGCGCCGTAGGTCTTGCCCACGGTCTTGTCCGGGCCGCGGGCGCGAAACTGATCCTGCAGGTGCGTCAGGGCACTGCGCTTCTTGGCGATCAGCAGCACGCCGGAGGTTTCACGGTCCAGGCGGTGGACCAGTTCCAGGAAGCGCTGCTGCGGCCGCGCGCGACGCAGCTGCTCGATCACGCCGGAGCTCACACCGCTGCCACCGTGCACGGCCACGCCGGCGGGCTTGTCGATGGCCAGCAGCCAGTCGTCCTCGAAGAGCACGGGAAACTCGCGCGCCGGCGCAGGTGGAGCGTCAGAGACTCCCACCGGCTGGGACGCCAGACGCAGCGGTGGTATGCGCACCACATCGCCAGGCGCCAGGCGCGTATCGGCCGATGCACGGCCCTTGTTGACGCGCACCTCGCCTGAGCGGATGACGCGGTAGACCAGCGACTTCGGCGCGCCCTTGAGGTGCCGGATGAGGTAGTTGTCCAGCCGCTGTCCCGCACCCCCTTCATCGACCGTCAACTGCTGCACCGCGGCAGCCGAAGGCGCGGACGGCGCGGTGATCGAGCCATCTGCAGGCGAATCCCCGGCTTGTTTGCGGCTTGGGCGCGGGTGGGGGCCCGGGCGGGGCCGTATAATCCGCTGCTCCACGTTCGTGCTGCAAGTGCTTGATTTTCCGGAGTTTAGCCGGGTCTCGCAGGCACCGATCGCACAACGGGAACGGTGGCCGCCACGCCAAGTTGGGGCGGGTGACCACCACAAGCGTCGATGCAATGCCCGTCGTGACCCGCGCGGTGCCGTCCCCCAAGTGGCCGGTGAGCCGAAGAAGGCGTGCAGCAGAGACTCGATGAATGAACCGGCCCTGCCCCGCGCACCTGTCGCGCTGCAGGGCACTGAAGAAAGATCTCGGTGCCAGACGGCGCCGGCCCGCCGCCACCCGCGCCGGGCCGGGTCAACCGGCTGGCACCCGCGCCAGGCCACCGATGCCCACCGCGATGACCTCCCCTGTCCTGCAGGCTCCAACCCCTGACCGCAACGGCGCGCGCTTTCGGCGCGCCCGGCCCGGCCGGATGGAGCCGCCGCTGCATGCGCCTGGCGCTGCAGCGGCCCGAACAGCGGCCCTCGCATCCTGGGCAACGGCAGCCGCCACGCAAGCGCCAACGCTGCAGACCTGATCGGCCGCAACCCCGCTCCTCTTGACGGAACGGCCGGTCGCCTTGCAGTCCAGGGCGGTTCTCACGCTTCGGTTCGTCTGTCGGCTCTCGTGCATCTGTGAAGAAGCGCTGCGGCACCCTCCCGGGAGCCGCAGCGGAGTTGGAGTGCACGACAGATGAAACGCATGCTGATCAATGCCACGCAGCCGGAAGAGCGGCGCCTGGCGATCGTCGACGGGCAGAAACTGCTCGATTTCGAGACCGAGATCGAAGGGCGCGAACAGCGCAAGGGGAACATCTACAAGGCCGTGGTCACGCGGGTGGAGCCCGCGCTGGAGGCCTGCTTCGTCGATTACGGCGAAGACCGCCACGGCTTCCTGCCGTTCAAGGAGATCTCGCGCAACTACTTCAAGGACGGTGTCGATGTGCGCAACGCCAAGATCGGCGACGCCATCCGCGAAGGGCAGGAGTTGCTGGTCCAGGTCGAGAAGGAGGAGCGCGGCAACAAGGGCGCCGCGCTGACCACCTTCGTCAGCCTGGCCGGTCGCTATCTGGTGCTGATGCCCAACAACCCGCGCGGTGGCGGCGTGAGCCGGCGCATCGAGGGCGAAGACCGCGAAGAGCTGAAGGAAGCGCTGGATCAGCTGGAATACCCCAAGGGCATGAGCCTGATCGCGCGCACCGCCGGCATCGGCCGCACCGCGCCCGAGCTGCAGTGGGACCTGAACTACATGCTCAAGCTCTGGGACGCCATCGACGGCGCCTCCAAGGCGGGCAAGGGCGCGTTCCTGATCTACCAGGAAAGCTCACTGGTGATCCGCGCGATCCGCGACTACTTCCACTCGGACATCGGCGAGATCCTGATCGACACGGACGACATCTACGATCAGGCACACCAGTTCATGAACCACGTGATGCCCGACATGGGGCATCGGGTCAAGCGTTATCGGGACAACGCGGCGCTGTTCAGCCGCTTCCAGATCGAGCACCAGATCGAGACGGCCTTCAGCCGCACGGTCAATCTGCCCAGCGGCGGCGCCATCGTCATCGACCACACCGAGGCGCTGGTGGCCGTGGACGTGAACTCCGCGCGCGCCACGCGCGGCGGCGACATCGAAGAAACCGCCACGCGCACCAACCTGGAAGCCGCCGATGAGATCGCGCGGCAGATGCGGCTGCGCGACCTGGGCGGCCTGATCGTCGTCGACTTCATCGACATGGAGGAGAGCAAGAACCGCCGCGAGGTGGAACAGCGCCTGCGCGACGCGCTGCGCAACGACCGTGCGCGCGTGCAGTTTTCCTCCATCAGCAAGTTTGGCCTGCTGGAGCTCAGCCGCCAGCGCCTGCGCCCGGCGCTCAGCGAGGGCAACCACATCACCTGCCCGCGCTGCAACGGCACAGGCCACATCCGCGACACCGAATCCAGCGCGCTGCAGATCCTGCGCGTGATCCAGGAAGAGGCGCTGAAGGACAACACCGCGGCCGTCCACGTGCAGGTGCCGGTGGAAGTGACCAGCTTCCTGCTGAACGAGAAGCGCACGGAGATCACCAAGATCGAGCTCAAGCAGCGCGTGACCGTGCTGCTGATCCCGAACAAGCACCTGGAGACGCCCAACTACAAGCTGGAGCGCCTGCGGCACGACGATCCGCGCCTGGAGAGCTTCCGCGCCAGCTACACGATGATGGAAGAGCCGGAAGACGAGGTCGGCATCACGCGGCGCGAGAAGGCCAAGGCCAAGCAGGAGCCGGTGATCAAGGGCGTGCTGCCCGATCAGCCCGCGCCGCCGCCTGTGGCCAAGCCGGAGCCTGCGCCTGCGCCCGCGCCGGTGGCGGCAGCACCGGTGGCGCCGGCTCCCGTCGCCCCCGCGGCAGCGCCCGCACCCGTGCCCAGCGGCGGCTTCTTCGGCTGGGTCAAGCGGGTCTTCGGCGGTGGCAACGACGAGGCTGCGCAGCGCGCCCAGGGCGTGGCAGCGACAGCTGCGGCGGCGGCCGCCGCCAGCGCGGCGGTGGCGGTGGCGGCGACGGCCCCGGTCGCTGCGGCAACGGACAAGCCCGATGGGCGGCGCGGCGATCGAGACCGCGGCCGGCGCGGGGAGCGGGGTGAGCGCGGCGACCGCGGCGAACGCGGCGAACGCCAGGGCCGCAATGGCCGGGAAGGCCGCGAAGAGCGCGACGGCCAGCGCCGGGGCGAACGCAGCGAAGCGAGGCCTGAGCGCGGTGAGCGCCCGGACCGTGGCGAGCGTCCCGAGCGGGGTGATCGCCCGCCGCGTGGCGAACGTGCAGAACGGGCCGAGCGGTCCGATCAGCGTCCTGAACCGCGGTCCGATCAGCGCGCGGAGCGCGGCGATCGGGGCCCGCGCACCGAGCGTCGCTCCGAGGCGGCCCCGCTAGCCGAGGGCGTGAGCGCCGAGCGCGCCGCGACCGAGCCCACCGCCCGCCTGCCCCTGACGGCGGAGACGACTGGCGAAGACCGCGGCTTCGTGGATACCGTGCCCAACCCGGATGCACTGGACGGCACGACGGGTGAGGCGGACCGTGAAGGCCGCCGCCGCCGCCGTCGGGGAGGCCGTGGCCGCAACCGCGGCGAAGGCGGCGCTGAAGGTGCCGCGGCGGGCCAGGAAGGCGCTGACGGTTCAGACGAGTCGTCCGCTGGCGATGGCGCGCCGCGCACCTCCGGCGATGACAGCCGCGCAGACGTCGATCCGGCGCCCGCACGCGCCGAATCGGCCGAAGGTGTCGAGGCCGACGGGGCGCGTGGCCCGGCAGGCGATGGCAGCGAAAACGGCGAAGGCGACGGTCAGCGCCGCCGCGGGCGCGGCCGGGACCGCTTCCGCCGCGAACGCCGGCCGGATGAGGCGGGCAGCGAGGCCGATGCCGCGGGTCCGACCGGTGCCGCGCTGGCGGCTGGCGCCGTCGGGCTTGCGGGTGCAGCCGCTGTCGGCATGGAAGCCCGTGCCGACGGGGCGGAGGACGCCGTGCCTGCGGCCGCCGCCGCGGAGGTCGAGCGTTCGGTGGCCCTGGCCGATGCCGTTCCCCTCGGGACCCCCGTCGAAGCACCGGCGCAGGCCGCCGCGACGGCGATCGTGGTCGAGCCCTTCGTGCTGCCGCTGACCGAGCTGCACCAGATCGCCCAGTCCAGCGGACTGGAGTGGATCAACTCGGACGCCGAGAAGATCGCCGCGGTGAGGGCCGCCATCGCCGCCGAGCCCAAGCCCGCGCACGTGCCGCGCGAGCGCAAGCCGCTGGTTGTGATGGACGAAGGTCCTCTGGTGCTGGTAGAGACGCGCAAGGATCTGTCGGCCCTGAAGCTGCCCTTCGACACGGCCGCGGAAGAGACGAGCGCACCGGCCTGATCGACCACCGATAGGGCAGGGCTTCGGCCCGAGACAGCCGCCACGGCGAAGGCCCTGGCGGCTTTTCTTTGCGCGCCGCGGAACAGGCTCTGGCTTGACATGTGTATTGCTGCACCAATACAGTAATCCACATGCGCTTCAGCATCCAGGCCTCGTCTGCCGAGCCCATCTACCGACAGATCGTCGAGCAGGTGCGCCGCCACGTCGCCAGCGGGCAGTGGAAGGCCGGCGACGAACTGCCCAGCGTGCGCACGCTGGCCCAGGAACACGCCATCAACCCGATGACCGTGAGCAAGGCCTACAGCCTGCTGGAAGCCGAAGGCCTGCTGGAACGGCGGCGCGGCCTGGGCATGGTGATCGCCGACGTTCGCCCCGCCGCGCGCCCCACCCAGCGTCTGGCCTTGCTGGAGCCGACGCTGCAGTTGGCGGCCCAGCAGGCGGCTCAGCTGGGCCTGGATGCGGCTGCGGCGATGAGGCTCTTCGAGCGCTGCTTGCGCCAGCACGGTGTGGATGACGAAAGGACGCCGGAATGATCGATTCAGCAGAGCCGGCGGCAGCGCCCGCCGAAGACGCGATCCGTTGCGAGGGGTTGCGTCTGACACGCGGGCGCTGGCACACGGTGCTGGACGGCATCAGCTTGCAGATCCCGGTCGGCGCTGTGGTGGGCCTGGTGGGACGCAACGGTGCGGGCAAGACCAGCCTGATCCAGTGCCTGGTGGGCCTGACGCTGCCTGACAGCGGCCGCTGCGAGCTGCTGGGCGAGCCCGCCCACGCGCTGACGGACGCGGTGCGCGACCGCCTGGGCTTCGTCGCCCAGCAGCCCGATCTCTTCGGCTGGCTCAGTGGCACTGAGCACCTCCAACGTTTCAGTACCGTATACAGCGGATGGGATGAACGGCGCGCGCTGGAGCTGTCGGTGCGCCTGGATCTGAACCTGGCCACGCCCGCGCGACGGCTCTCGGGCGGCGATCAGCAGAAACTGAGCGTGGTGCTGGCCCTGGCGCACGATCCGGATCTGCTGATCCTGGACGAACCCGTGGCCAGCCTGGATCCCTTGAGCCGGCGCGATTTCATGCGCAGCCTCTTCGAACGCAGCGACCCGCGGCAGGCCGCACGGACGGTGCTGATCAGCAGCCATCTGCTGAGCGATCTGGAGCGCGTGGTGACGCATGTGGCCTTTCTGCGCGAGGGGCGGCTGCAGCTGTTTGGCGAGTGGGACGCGCTGGCCGAGCACCTGAGGCTGCTGGCGCTGCCGGCCCACAGCACAGCGCTGCCGCAGCGTGTGCTGCAGCGGCGCAGCGTGGGGGATCGCGTGCGGGTGCTCTTCGACAGCCGGGAGGCCGGTGCGCCCCCGGCCGCCGGGCGCGCGCTGAACCTGGACGAACTCTTCGACGAATTGAACCAACCGAGATGAAGCGCCCCAGCCCGCCCCGCCTTGGGCCCGATGCCCGCCCGTCGTCCAGCGCCGTGTGGTCGCGCCGGCGCGACCGCCGCTGGATGGGCCGCATGAGCAGCGGCGTCGCCGTGCTGTGGGTGCTGGCCGGTGCGCTGGCCACGGTGGGGCTGATCCTCGGGGTGCAGACCGCCTTGTCGGACGTGCCGTTTCCAGCCTCCTGGCACCAGGGATTGACCCTCGCGATGTGGGCACTTGTCCTGCCGGTGCCGGGCCTGGCCTGGGACGCGCTGCAGGCGCAACGCGCGGTCTGGCGGGCGCGCGTCAGCCCCCGCGCTGCCGTCAAGGCGGCCGAGCGGGCGTTCAGGCGCACGCTGGGCTGGACGCTGACCCTGGCCCTGCTGCCCTTGGCCCTGATCGGCCTGATGACGCTGCCACTTCCTCAGGCGACCCTGAATGCCGCTGGCCTCTGGGCGCTGATGGCAGGTTCGATGAGCTTCGGGCTGCTGTTTGCGGCAGCCTGGCGCGGGGACCTGCCGGCGGCCTGGGCCTGGCCCTGGATCATGATCCTGATCGCCGTGCCGGTGACGCTGCTGCCGGCAGCCTCCTGGGCCTTGTGGGCCGCTGCCGAGGGCTGGCGTGGGGCGGTGATGCTGGCGATGGGTCTGGCACCGCTGGCCGCCCTGGGGTGGTCGGCAAGGACCGAGCAGAACCTGAACGCAGTGGACAGGGGCGGCCGCGCTGGGCGCGGGGATGCAGTCTCGATCGCACCCGGTCTCCCGCCCGAAATGCGCGGCCTGCGCGCCCGGATCGCCGGCTGGAAACAGTGGCTCAAGGCCCATGTCAGCCCCATCGACGGCCCCTGGGGCATCAGCATGGCGGGCTACATCGTCAGCCAGCTGCCCCAGCAGCTCATGATGCGTCGCGAAGAAGGCCTGCTCTTCAGATCCTGGGGCAGCGAGGTCACGGTGACGGTGGGCTACCGCGTCGGTTTCCTGGCGCTATGGGTCGTCATGCTGACGGCCAGCCCGGCCCTGCACTGGCGCCATCTGCTGGCGCCCGGCGGCAGCTTGCGGCAGCGGCTGGGTCACCAGATCATCTTCACGACCTGGCTGCTGGTCACGGGCGTGCTGGCCATCATGCTGGCCGTGGTGGGCGGCGGGATCCTGCTGTTCTCCAGCGACCGCGCCGAGCTGCTGGTGCAGCTGCCCTCTCTGCTGCTGCGCTACGCGCCGCTGTTCCTGCTGGATCTGTGGCTCGCCTGTGCGCTGGCGGCTGTGGTCCGGGCGCTGGCCGGCACGCAGCTGCGCGCGGTCTTCGCCTTCATCGGCCTGATCGGGGTGTGGGGCCTGACGCACCTGCTGCTGCTCGCTGTGCTGGGATCGCCTATGCAGCCCTGGGGCACACGCAACGCCTGGGCACTGATCGTGACGCTGATGCTGATCGGCCTGCTGCATGCGCTTGCGCAACAAGCCTGGGCGCGGGCCGATCTCTCGGCACTGCTGCGCAGCAGCCGAGAGCGGGAAGCAGATCCGACGGGCGAGCAGGCCCGCGGCTGGCGGCCACAAAGACTGAGGTAGGCCGGCAAGGCCTTCAAGCCGCTGCGGCGCATGCGGGAGGCGGGTCACAAAGGCCCAGGTTCCGACGCCACAAACGGAAGAACTCGGGATCCTGCGGCAGCGGGCCGCGCTCGCCGCAGATCGCGGCGGCGTAACGGTTCGCGCCAGCCAGGGCTCGCCCGGCGGCCATGCCCGCCGCCCAGCCGGCAATCACCGCCGCGGCGAACGCATCGCCCGCGCCCACGCTGTCCACCTGGCGATCGAGACGCAGCCCAGGCCCGCGGGCGAAGCAGCGGGCGTGTGCGTCATAGGCGGCATACCCCTGCTCGCCGCGCGTGACGATCAGCCGGGCGAGGCGGAAGCGCTGCATCAGCTGCAGCAGCCCGGCGCGCCAGGCCGCACTGTCCAGCGGCGCCGCCGCGTCGATCTGCGGGGCGAACCAGACCAGCAGGTTTCGCAGCTCCGGCTCGTTGAGCTTCAGCCAATCGGCCCTCTCCAGCGAGGCCTGCGCGAGCTCGCGGTTGTCCTGGCCGTCACGCAGGTTCAGGTCCAGAAAGCGCAATGCGCTCGCCTCATCGAGCAGGCGGCGGATGCTTCCGGCCGACACCGGGCTGCGCTGGGCGAGCGTGCCGAAATACACCATCTGCGGACGCAGGCGCTGGAGCACGGCCCGTGCCGGCCCGTAGGCCAGCTGATCCCACGCGGCGTCGCGGTGGATGTGAAAGCGGTGGTCCCCGTCAAGCTCGGTCACCGTGACCACGCCCGTGGCACGCTGGGTGTCGCGCTGGATGGCCTGCCCAGGCAGGCCGAAGGCACGAGCGCTGTCCAGCACCCTGTGACCGGCCTCGTCGTCAGCGCCGATGCGCGTGATCATCGTCGTGGGCACGCCGAAGGCTGCCAGCGAGCGCGCAACGTTGAACGGCGCGCCGCCGACGACCTCGGCCTCCAAGAACCGATCGACCAGCGCCTCGCCGATCACGGCCACCGACCTGCGGGTGGGCACGGTGGGGATGGCGGGGGCGCTGGCCTCTCGCGCTGTCATCGGTCCTTCGCCCTTCGCCCTGGGCTCAAGACGACTCGCGCACGCTGGCCTTGACCTTGCCCCGTGATGGATCGCGTCACGTCGAGTCGGCTGTGAGTCAGCTGGTCCTGAGCTTCGGCTTCCGAGTCACGCGGCAGATCGAAGAGCTGCTTGACACCCAGCTCCAGCGACGGGCCGCGCGCGACCGAAGGACGGACAGTCAAGCTTGTGCAGCTGCTCACTGAACTCAACGGGCGAGAAACCAGCCGGGCCGACATGCCGGCGCTCCCTTCAAGCGCCCAGCGAACCCAGGCGCTCCAGGGCGCGCAGGTAGACGGGGTCGCGCATCAGGGCGTCCCAGGTCAGCGGCTCGTGGTGCGGCAAAAGGGTCAGGCGGCGGTGCTCGCTGTCCGGGCTGGGCTGCCAGTCGCCGCGCTCGGCGGCCGTCTGCAGCTGATCCAGCAGTTCGTCGACCGCCTGGCCGCCGTCGACCGACTGGTTGCACAGCAGCACCAGATCGCAGCCGGCGTTCAGCGCCAGTGCGGCGGCCTGCGCGTAGGCCAGTGTCTGACCATCCAGATGACGGGCGCCTTCCATGCTGAGGTCATCGCTGAAGATGGCGCCGGTGAAGCCCAGCTGCCCGCGCAGGATCTCCTGCAGCCAGCGCGCGGAGAAGCCCGCGGGCCGCGCGTCGACGCGGGGGTAGATCACGTGCGCCGGCATCACGCTGGCAAGGCTGGTGGACAGCCATTCGTAGGGTCGTGTGTCATCGGCCAGGATGGCCTTGAGCGAGCGCCGGTCGAAGGGCACCTCGGTGTGGCTGTCGGCCTTGACGAAGCCGTGCCCCGGGAAGTGCTTGCCGCAATGCGCCATGCCGCCCTGCAGCAGGCCCTGCATCACGCTCTTGGCCAGCAGGGTGGCCACGCGCGCATCTCGGTGGAAGGCGCGGTCGCCGATGACGCTGCTGCCGCCATGGTCCAGGTCGAGCACCGGGGTGAAGCTCAGGTCCACGCCGCAGGCCCGCAGTTCGGTCGCCAGGATCAGGCCGGCGGCCGTCGCCGCGTCCGTGGCCAGCATCGGATCTCGCATCCAGGCCTCGCCCAGGGCGCGCATCGGCGGCAGGTGCGTGAAGCCGTCGGTGCGGAAGCGTTGCACGCGCCCGCCTTCATGATCCACACAGATGAGCACGTCGGGGCGCACGCTCTTGATGTCGGCCGTCAGCCGGGTGAGCTGAGCCCGATCGGCCCAGTTGCGGCCGAAGAGGATCAGGCCACCGGTCAGGGGGTGCAGCAGTCGGCGCCGGTCTTCGGCGCTGAGGGCCGTGCCGGCGATGTCCAGCACGACGGGAGCGTGTTCAATCATTCCAGTCCATCCTTCTCGACCACCACGAACGCGGCCGCATAGTCGTTTTCGTCGCTGACGCTGACGTGGGCCCGCCAGCCTCGCTGCGCAAACCACTGCGCCAGATCGCCGTGCAGGGCGATCTCCGGCTTGCCGCTTCGTGCCTTGACGATCTCGCAGTGGCGCCAGGTCATGGGCATGCGCATGCCCAGGCCGATGGCCTTGGAAAAGGCCTCCTTGGCCGAGAAGCGCGTGGCCAGGTAGCTCACGCCGCGCGCAGGATGGGCATGCGTGCGCGCGCGCCAGACCTCGATCTCGTGCGGGCCCAGCACCTTCTGGGCAAAGCGCTCGCCGCGCCGTTCCAGCGTGGCGCGGATGCGCCGGATGTCGCACAGATCCGTGCCGATGCCCACGATCATGTGCGCGCTGCGCCAGCCGGCGCAAAAGCCGAACGGATGCAGCGCTGGTAGGCGCGAACCGTCTCGGCCATGCCGAACTCCAGCGCATCGGCAGCGATGGCGTGGCCGATCGAGACCTCCGCCACGCCCGGCACGTCACGCAGAAAGCGCGCCAGGTTGTGGCGGTTCAGGTCGTGGCCGGCGTTGATGCCCAGGCCGGCCTTCAGCGCTGCTTCGGCAGCAAACACATAGCGCTCCAGCACCGCCTCTTCCTCGGGCGTGCCGAAGGCGCGCGCATAGGCCTCGGTGTACAGCTCCACGCGGTCGGCACCGGTGTCGCGCGCCTGCGCCATGGCGGCCGGCTCCGGATCCATGAAGAGGCTCACCCGCACGCCCAGCGCCTGCAGCTCGGTGATCAGCGGTTGCAGCCTTGCGCCCTCCTCCAGCAGGTTCCAGCCATGATCGGACGTGGCCTGCGTGGCCTCGTCCGGCACGAACGTGGCCTGCTGCGGGCGGGTCTGCCGCACCAGCGGCATCAGGTTGTGAAAGGGGTTGCCTTCGAGGTTGTATTCCGCCTGCGGCCAGCGGCGCAGCAAGGCTGCCAGATCGTGCGTGTCCTGCGCCGTGATGTGCCGCGCATCGGGGCGCGGGTGCACGGTGATGCCATCGGCGCCGGCCTCCAGCGCGACCGTGGCCAGGTGCACCACGTCCGGCAGGCCCACCGGGCGGCTGTTGCGCAGCAAGGCCACGCGATTGACATTGACCGACAGCGCCGTCACGCCGCCGGTGGCGGCTGCGGCCGCCTGCAGGATCAGGGGGTTCATGGTGAAGGCCGCGGGCGGGGCCGGGGGCTCTCGGCAGGCCGGCGCGTGGCCGGATCCATCAGGCGTTGCAGGCTCTGCATGACGTCGCGCGTGCGCAGGGTGGTCGTGCCCAGATGATAGTGAAGCCAGTGGCGCAACATGGGCCGCAGCGCGGGCAGGCAGGCCGCGCAGGCGATCTGCAGCGCACGGGCCGATGGCCCCTCCAAGGCCGCCTGCAGCGCGCGCAGTTCGCCGGACAAAAGGCCTGGCGCGCCGGCTTCCGTGGCCGGCACCAGGCCCACCTCCGGCCGAAGCAGATAGGCCTGTCCTGGCTGCAGGGCCTGGTGTCCGACCGTGGTGACCGACAGATCGGGCAGCACGCCGGTCTCGGACAGCAGGCGCAGTTCGAAGGCACGCAAGCCTGCCTGCGCCAGCGCCTCGTCGCCATGCGCCAGGGCCGGCAGCGTGGCGGCATAGGCGTCGAAGAGGGCCGCATGGGCGTCGTTGCGGGCGAGCAGCTTCATCAGCAGCTCGTTGAGATAGAAACCCTGGAAGAGCGACGCGGCGGGCATCACCGGGCCGCCGCCGAGCCACTCGGCATGACGCAGCACGTGAATTTCGCCCTGCTCGTCCACCGCCTGGCGCGCCAGCGTCAGCTGCACGCACTGAAAGGGCATCAGCACGCTGCGCAGCTGCGAGGTCGGGCGCTTGGCGCCCTTGGCGATCACCGCCAGGCGGCCACGCTCGCGCGTGAAGACGTCCAGGATCAGGCTGGATTCGCTCCAGTCGTAGCGGTGGAGAACATAACTGTCCAGCTGAGCAGGCTGCGCGAGCGCGCGCCGGCCAGGCATCACTCGTACCCGTAGCTGCGCAGGTGCTGCTCGTCGTCGGCCCAGCCGCTTCGCACCTTGACCCACAGCTCCAGGAAGACCTTGCAGTCCCAGAGCTGCTCCAGCTCCTGGCGCGTCTCGCTGCCGATGCGCTTGAGCCGCTCGCCGCCCTCGCCGATGATCATGCCCTTGTGCGCGTCGCGCTCGACGACGATGCTGGCGGCGATGCGGCGCAGCGCGGGCTCTTCGTCGAAGCGGTCGATGACCACGGTGGAGGTGTAGGGCAATTCGTCGCCGGTCAGGCGAAAGAGCTTCTCGCGGATCAGTTCACTGGCCAGGAAACGCTCGCTGCGATCGGTCAGCGCGTCTTCCTCGTACATCCAGGGCTGCGTGGGCAGGTAGGGCTCCAGGATGCCGAACAGGCGCTGCACGTCATCGGCCTTGCGCGCCGACATGGGCACAAACTCGGCAAAGCTGTGACGCTCCTGCAGGCTCTTCAGCCAGGGCAGCACATCGCTTCTGCGCGCCAGCGCATCCAGCTTGTTGGCGATCAGCAGCACGGGCTTGCCGGGTGGCATCAGCGCCAGCACCTTGGCATCGTCCAGGCTGAAGCGGCCGGCCTCCACGACAAAGAGCACCGCGTCCACATCGGCCAGGGAGCCCTGCACGGTTCGGTTGAGGCTGCGGTTCAGCGCCGCGGTGTGGCGATCCTGGAAGCCGGGCGTATCGACGAAGACGAACTGCGCCGCGCCCACCGTGCGGATGCCCAGGATGCGGTGGCGCGTGGTCTGGGCCTTCTTCGAGGTGATGCTGATCTTCTGCCCCACCAGGGCGTTCATCAGCGTGCTCTTGCCCACGTTGGGGCGGCCGACGATGGCCACCAGGCCACAGCGCTGCGCGGGCTCGCTCATGAGCGCAGAGGCCCGCCCGGCCTGTCGCTCGCCTTCAGCCCGGCCAGCATGCGGCGCGCGGCTTCCTGCTCGGCCTGGCGGCGCGAGCGGCCCTCGCCGGATTCGCTCACCCCCAGGGCCGGCACTTCGCACGCCACTTCAAAGGTTTGAGCATGCGCCTGGCCCCGGGTGGAGGTGATGCGGTAGGTGGGCACCGCCAGGCGCCGCCCCTGCAGCCACTCCTGCAGTTCGGTCTTGGCATCCTTGCTCCAGCTGGCGACCTCGGTGCCGAGAATCACCTCGCCGAAGAGGCCACGCACCAGGGCCGAGGCCACATCGAAGCCGCCGTCGACAAAGGCCGCGCCGATGATCGCCTCCAGCGCATCGGCCAGGATCGAGGGCCGCTGCGCGCCGCCGGCACGCGCTTCGCCTTCGGACAGGCGCAGCACCTCCGGCAGGCCAAGCTGCAAGGCCGCGCGGTGCAGGCTGTCCTCGCGAACCAGGTGCGCCCTCACCCGCGTGAGATCCCCTTCATCCGAACCGGCAAAGCGCTCGAAAAGCAGGCCGCTGATGGCCAGGCTGAGGACGGCGTCGCCGAGGAATTCCAGGCGCTCGTTGTGATCGGCACCGAAGCTGCGGTGCGTGAGCGCGCGCAGCAGCAGCTGCGGTTGTTCAAATCGCCTGCCCAGGCGTTGCTGCAGGCTGTCCAGTCGGGGATCCATCGGCCCCGGAGTGTCCGCTATTTCGAGCGGCCCTGGTACTTCAGCAGGATGTACACCGGGCCGGCCACAGGCACTTCCTTCTCGTAGGCGAAGGCGATGACGACGCGGTCGTTTTCCTTGGTGATCTCCAGGTCCTTGCCAGAGATCGCCTGGATCGCGTACTCGATCTCCTTCTGCCGCTCGAAGGCGGTGCGCGCTTCGGACACCGTGGCCGGGCTGGACGCCGCGATCTTGTCGATCGCGCGCTGGATGGTGAAGTACTCGTTCACCGTGGGCAGCACGCGCACGGCGACGTAGCCTGCAAAACCGATGACGATGGCCCAGAAGACCAGACCCACCATCGTCACGCCGCGCTGGTGGCGGGCGAACGAAACAGCTCTCATCGCGCTCTCATGACGGCCGACGGCCGTTCAGTTGAACGCGCCAATGCGGCCGAGGTTGCCGAAATTCATCCACACGAAGAAGGCGCGCCCGACGATGTTTTCGTCCGGCACGAACCCCCAGAAGCGGGAGTCCTGCGAATTGTCGCGGTTGTCGCCCATCAGGAAGTAGTGTCCTTGTGGCACCTTGCAGACGACACCCTCGGCGGAATAGCGACAGTTCTCGCTAAAAGGAAACCGTTTGTCGTCGCTGCCAAAGAAGGCGCCACGGCGGGGATCCACCAGGATGCTGTGATCGATCTCGCCGAGCTTCTCCTTGAAGCGCGGCGAGACGCGCAGGCTGTCTTCATCGTAGAACTCGGCCTGCGGCTCCAGCGGCACCGGCTGGCCGTTGATGCTGAGCTTCTGGTTCAGGTAGCTCACCTCGTCGCCCGGGATGCCCACCACCCGCTTGATGTAATCCTGCCGGGGATCGGGCGGGTAGCGGAAGACCATCACGTCGCCGCGCTTGACAGCCTGGTTGTCGATGATCTTCAGGTTGATCACCGGCAGCCGGATGCCGTAGTGGAACTTGTTGACGAGGATGAGATCGCCCACCAGCAGCGTGGGGACCATCGAGCCCGAAGGGATCTTGAACGGCTCGAACAGGAACGAGCGCAGCAGGAAGACGATGATGATCACCGGGAACAGCCCGGCCGTCCAATCGAGCCACCAGGGCTGCATCAGCAGCTTTTCGCGGGCGGCCGACAGGTCGCCGTCCACCTGCTGGATGCCCTGTCGCGTCAGGGCTTCGCGGCGCGCGGCGTGCTGGCGTTCCAGTTCGGCCACGGCCTGCAGACGCTTGGGCCGGAAGATCAGGCGCTCGGCCAGCCAGTAGGCGAAGGTGAAGACCGTCAGCGTGAACAGCAGGCCGGCAAAGTTGCCGTGCCACAAGCCGTACCACCAGCCACCCAGGTAGACGGCCAGCAGCGCGAAGAGCGCGGCGGTGATTGCATTCATCATGGGGAGTTCTCGCAGCGCGCTGCGCTGTCAGTCTTCGACCTGGAGGATGGCGAGGAAGGCCTCCTGGGGCACTTCGACGCTACCGATCTGCTTCATGCGCTTCTTGCCCGCCTTCTGCTTTTCCAGCAGCTTGCGCTTGCGCGTGATGTCGCCGCCGTAACATTTTGCCAGCACGTTCTTGCGCAAGGCCTTGATGTCTTCGCGCGCAATGATGTTGGCGCCGATGGCTGCCTGGATGGCCACGTCGTACATCTGGCGCGGGATCTGCTCGCGCATCTTGGCGGCCACGGCACGCCCTCGGTACTGGCTCTGCGCGCGGTGCACGATCATCGCCAGCGGGTCCACGCGCTGGCTGTTGATCAGGATGTCCACCTTGACGACATCGGCCGCGCGGTATTCCTTGAACTCGTAGTCCATGCTGGCATAGCCGCGCGAGACGGACTTCAGCTTGTCGAAGAAGTCCAGCACGATCTCGGCCAGCGGCAGCTCGTAGGTCAGGTGCACCTGCTTGCCGTGGTAGGCCATGTTCATCTGCACGCCGCGCTTCTGGTTGCACAGCGTCATCACCGGGCCGACGCTGTCCTGCGGCATGTAGAGCTGCACCGTGACGATGGGCTCGCGGATCTCGCGGATGCGGCCCTGATCGGGCATCTTGCTCGGGTTCTCGACCTGCAGCACCGTGCCGTCGTTCAGCTCCACCTCGTAGATCACGCTGGGCGCGGTGGTCACCAGATCCTGATCGAACTCGCGCTCCAGGCGCTCCTGCACGATCTCCATGTGCAGCAGGCCCAGGAAGCCGCAGCGGAAGCCGAATCCCAGCGCCTGGCTCACCTCGGGCTCGTAGCGCAGGCTGGAATCATTGAGCTTGAGCTTTTCCAGCGCATCGCGCAGCTGGTCGTACTCGCTGGCCTCCGTCGGATACAGGCCCGCAAACACCTGCGGCTGGATCTCCTTGAAGCCGGGCAGCGCTTCGCTGGCCGGGCCCGCATTGTTGGGCAGCTTCTTTTCCAGCGTGATGGTGTCGCCCACCTTGGCGGCCTGCAGCTCCTTGATGCCCGCGATCAGGAAGCCCACTTCGCCGGCCGAGAGCTGCTCGCGCGGTTCGCTCTTGGGAGTGAAGACCCCCAACTGTTCAAGCGGGTAGACGGTGTTGGTGGCCATCATGCGGATGCGGTCGCCCTTGCGCAGCGCCCCGTCGACCACGCGCACCAGCATCACCACGCCCACGTAGTTGTCGAACCAGCTGTCGATGATCATCGCGCGCGGCGGGCCATCGGCGTTGCCGCGCGGCGCAGGCATGCGCGCGATGACGGCCTCCAGAATGTCTTCGATGCCCATGCCGGTCTTGGCGCTGCAGGGAATCGCATCGCCGGCATCGATGCCGATCACATCCTCGATCTCGGCCTTGGCAGTTTCCGGATCGGCCTGGGGCAGATCCATCTTGTTGAGCACCGGCACGACCTCGACACCCAGGTCGAGCGCGGTGTAGCAGTTGGCGACCGTCTGCGCCTCGACGCCCTGCGAGGCATCGACCACCAGCAGCGCGCCTTCGCAGGCCGACAGCGAACGGCTGACCTCGTAGCTGAAATCCACGTGGCCCGGGGTGTCGATCAGGTTGAGGTTGTAGACCTGCCCGTCGCGCGCGGTATAGGACAAGGCCGCGGTCTGCGCCTTGATGGTGATGCCGCGCTCGCGCTCGATGTCCATCGAGTCGAGCACCTGCTCTTCCATTTCGCGGTCGGACAGGCCGCCGCAGCGCTGGATGAGCCGATCGGCCAGCGTGCTCTTGCCGTGGTCGATGTGGGCAATGATCGAAAAGTTGCGGATCTGATTCATCAGGGCTGCGATTGGACATCACAAGCCGTGGGGCTCGTGCGGGCGTGCGATCAGCGGTCGATCAGACGACATGAATCGCGTGAAGGAGAAAGGGCCGGACGGATGCTGCTGGCCAGGCCGTCAAGGCCGCGCGCGGACCCGCCAGGCGACCCCATGGCGCACCCGTCGCCGGGGCATGTGCGCCCTGCGAAGGAACGCATGCCACATCAAAAAAAAGGCGCGTCAAACGGGTGACGCGCCTTCCAACAAAAGATATGGCAACTGCTTGTTGGGCACCCATTGTATGCAAATCGATCCGGCTGGAACCCGCGCCAGCGCTTGTTTTCCGGCCGTTGCGGGAAGCCGACAGGCAATTTTATCAACAACTTACCCACAGGCTTGTGCGGGGCCCTGGAGGCGTGTCAGTGGTCGCTCACTCGGCGGTCACTGCTGTCGTTGATGCAGCCGAATCGCAGTCGTTTGCGGCTGATTCTACTCGTTGGCCATCAGAATGCCGCGATCCGATACGGCCGGGTGTGAGCGCACGCAAACTTCTTCATTGGCCTCGCATCAAGCGGATACAGGGCTTTCCCGAAGAGGCCATGCCGGCATATCAACTGCAGCCAATAACCGAGTCGATCACTCGGATTGCTGCGGCCGCGGGCCCGAGGAACCGTAGGCCCGCCACGGCCCAGCCGATCGGCCGCGGGCCGGGATCGACTGCGCCGCTCCCCGCCCCGGCGGCCGCCGCGCGGGTCAGCGCGCCGGCCGGATCACGATGAAGTTGGTCCACTCGCCGCGGCGCACCAGCGCACTCACGGGCTTGGACTTGTCGGCCTTGGCCACCAGCGTGGCGAACTGGCGCGTGTCCGTGACCTCGGCGTTGTCGAAGCTCATGATCACGTCACCTTCTCGCAGGCCGGCGCGGGCGGCCGCTCCCTCGACGGCATCCACGCGCACGCCGCCGGACTTGATCTTCAGTTCACGCCGTTGGGCATCGGTCAGATCGGAGGCCAGGATGCCCAGGGCATTCTTGGCAGCCGGCGCCGGCGTCTGCTCCGGCGCGCGCCGTTGCTGCGCCGTGCGCTCGGGCTCAAGTTCGGCCACCGTGACGCTCAGGTCGCGCGTGGCGCCGCGCCGGAAGACCTGCAGCGTGGCCTTGGAGCCCGGCTTGATGCCCCCGATCAGGCGCGGCAGGTCGCCCGAACGGTCCACCACCTTGCCATCCACGCGCGTGATGATGTCGCCGGCTTCGACGCCCGCCTTTTCGGCCGGGCTGCCCGCCTCGACGCTCTGCACCAGGGCCCCGGCCGGCTTGCCCAGGCCGATGGACTCGGCCACTTCCTTGGTCACCGGTGCGATGCTCACGCCGATGCGGCCCCGGATGACGCGGCCGTTGGTGCGCAGCTGGTCGGCCACGCGTGTGGCCTCGTCGATCGGAATGGCGAAGCTGATGCCCATGAAGCCGCCGGAACGGCTGTAGATCTGCGAGTTGATGCCCACCACCTCGCCGCGCAGGTTCAGCAGCGGCCCGCCCGAATTGCCCGGGTTGATGGCGACATCGGTCTGGATGAAGGGCAGATAGTCGCCGGTATCGCGCTGTTTGGCGCTCACGATGCCGGCCGTGACAGAGTTGTCCAGGCCGAAGGGCGAGCCGATGGCCAGCACCCATTCACCGACCTTGAGGCGGCTGACGTCGCCGATGCGCACAAAGGGCAGGCCAGCGGCCTCGATCTTGACCACCGCGACGTCGGTGCGCTTGTCGGCGCCGACGATGCGCGCCTTGAACTCGCGCTTGTCGGTCAGCGTCACCAGCACCTCGTCAGCGCCATCGACCACATGGGCATTGGTCATGACGAAGCCATCGGCCGTGAGGATGAAGCCCGATCCGACGCCACGCTGCGTCGGCTCTTCATCCTGCGGCTGCCCGCGGCGCGGACCCGGTGCACCGGGCATCGGGATGCCGAAGCGGCGGAGGAACTCCTCCATGCGTGGATCCATTTCGCCCATGCCTGGCACCGTCGGTCGGCCGGTGTTGCGCTCCAGCGTCCGGATGTTCACGACCGCCGGGCCCACCCGTTCCACCAATTCGGTGAAATCAGGCAGGGCCTGCGCACGCACGGGCGTGGGCTGAAGCAGGAACAGACCGGCCAGCCCCAGCAGCAGGGCAGCGCCCAGCTTGCGCCAGTCAGGAAGAACGCGGGCAGTCAGGAAAGGAACCATGGTGTGGTCTGAATCGTCCAGGTGGAGGGATGGGTGTCGCCGACAGCCTAACGCATGCCGGGTCGGCAGACCGCGGAACGCAGCGCCAGCGGAATCAAGGCTTGCTGCGCACCAGCGCGTCGGAGAACGCGCGCAGCGTGGGCAGGGGAACGTCGCCCATCACCGTGATCCACCAGCGGTTGTCACGCGGCTTCATCAGCGTATGTGTGGCCCCCAGGTGCGTCATCAAGGGCTGACGCGAACGGTTGGGTTCGGCTGCCTCGACAAATACCGACACACGGGCCAGACCATCGGAAAAGACCGCCTGCATCGCGCGGGGAAGGCGCGCGGCGGATTCGGCGACGGGGTCGCCCATGACACGCTGCACACATCCCAGCAGCCGGAATCCCGCCGGGAGTCGCTCGGCGCTCCAGCCCTCGGCATCCAGGCTCGTGGCTTCGGCGTTCAGGGTGACGGTTCGGAAGCCCTCCAGGCGGCGCGCCGGATTGAGCGTCTGTTCCCGCGTGGGTCGGACATCGACCTCCACGTTGGAGAACGCTGAAGACTCCAGCACCTGACCCTGCGCCGACAGCACATCCGCGCGCAGCAGCAGGCCGGTCTCGCGATCGGCCCACAGGCGCTGGGCGAAGCGCAACTCGTCACGCGGCTGCAGCAGCAGCACCACGGCTTCGCGGCCGGCGATCTTCTCGCGGCCGAGCAGGCGAATCTCGTAATGGGTCTGCAGCCGGGGATCGAGCTGCGGCAGGCCCACGGTCTCGTCGACCGCGCTGCGGCGCTCGACGGTGACCACGCGGCTGGCGGGCCAGATGGTGTGCACCTGGTCGTTGTGGCGGAAGCTGCGTTGCTGGCGACCGTCCAGGGCCTCGATGCGCTCGTAGATCTGATCGCCCACACCCAGACGCAACACGCGGGAGCTGGAGACGATATCGGCTGCCGTGAAGACCAGCGTGCCGGCATAGCTGCGCTGCTGCGCAGCCTGATGGATGCGTTCCACCCAGGCCGCGGGGTCACCCTTCTCGACCGCAGACGCGGCCCTGGGGGGAGCAGCCTGGGCATGCAGGCCCGCAAGGGCCGCCAGCAGCAGCGATGCGCAGCGCAGCGGCCGCCCGATCGACAACGCGGCCCGCATCAACGCTCGAGCACGACAGTCTCGAAGCGGCCGGAAACCGCGCCTGGACGCGCGGCATCGATGCCGCGGTGCGCCCGCAGATAGGCGTCGAGCCGTTCGTCGCGGATCATCTTGCCATCCAGCGCGCGCCATTGCGGATCACCCGCGGGCGCGGCATTGACCACCCGCGTCGGCGCTGCCGAACCCGGCAAGGGTGCGGGCCCCTGGGCCAGGCTCTGCGGCGCCTCGGCTTCGCGAAGCGACATCACCGCACCGCCCACCATCAGAAACCCCGCCGCAGCGGCAGCCAGGGCCCATTGCCGGGAAGACCGCGGCGTTGCCGAGCGCGCCGCCGCGGTCAGCCGCGAGGGCGCGACGATGCGCGGCTCCGTCGCAAGGCGCTGCCGCACGGCCTGAAGGAAGGCCTCGTCACGGCCCGAGGCCGAGGCCAGATCCTCCGAGCGCAGCACGTCGCCGATCAGGTGGTATTCATGCCAGGCCCGACGCGCCTCGGCATCCCCGGACCAACGATCGCAAGCCGCATCCAGCGCATCATGTCGGCCGTCAGCCAAGGCGGACAGACATTCGCGCAGGTTGGCCGCTTCGGCAGGGGGCGGGGTGTGCTGCGGGGTCATCGGGGGCTCCGGTCGGATCCAGGGGGGTTTCAGTGTTACCAGCGCTGTCCCTGCCGTGTATCCAGCAAGGGGCGAAGGCGCGCCGCGATGGCCTCGCGCGCACGGAAGATCCGTGAACGCACGGTGCCGATCGGGCAATTCATGACTTCAGCGATCTCTTCGTAGCTCAGGCCTTCGATCTCCCGCAGCGTGACGGCCTGCCGGAGGTCTTCGGAAAGGTCTTCGACGGCCGCATTCACGGCGGCAGCGATTTCCTTGCTCGCCAGCACCGCATCCGGTGTCTCGCCGTCGCTTAGTGTGAGCTCGGCGCGCGAAGGTTCCTCAGCATCTTCCACTGTCATGAGGGAGGATTCACCGATGACCGGATCGCGCTTGAGGTCAACCAGGGTCTTCTTGGCCGTATTGACCGCGATGCGGTACAGCCAGGTGTAGAAGGCACTCTCCCCGCGAAAGCTGGGCATGGCGCGGTAGGCGCGGATGAAGGTTTCCTGCGCCACGTCCTGCACAAGGTGGGGGTCGCGCACGAGACGCCCGATCAGACGCTCGATGCGCCGCTGGTACTTGACCACCAGCATTTCGAATGCGCGGTTGTCGCCACGCTTGACGCGCTCCACCAGCAGCGCATCACTGTCGGCATCGGCCATTCAGGGGCGAGGAGGTTCCACCGGGAAACCCCCCAGGGATCGGGAGTCGGATGAATATACCGCAGCGCGAAAAGCCGCCCAGCTTGTGGCCTCGCCTGGCCGGCGGCAGGCGATCCACAATGCGCGGCGGCGCGCGGCAAAGCGCAGGCGCAGCAGGATCCAGCCCCCCAGATCGATCATCGCGTCGACCCCCAGCAGATCGGCGGCCAGCGGCTCGCCGCGCGGCTGCCATCGCCATTGGCTGCCAGACCAGGTCAGGCGCCCTGATGGCTGCCGTGCGTGCCAGGCCATCCAGGCCGCAGCAAGCAGAGCGACGGCCCCGACAACGCCGGCCGACAGCCAGGCGGGCAGCGGACGCTCGAGCGCCAGCCAGGAGAGGACAAACTGGCTGGCCGAGCCGCCGGCCAGGGCCGCCAGCAAAGCCTGCACGACGCGCCAGCGCAGGTCATCGTGGACCTCGATGCCGGCCGGCGGTGGCGCACGCATCGCGCAGGCCCCGAACCGGCCGCCTCAGACGCGGCGGAACACCAGCGTGCCGTTGGTGCCGCCGAAGCCGAAGTTGTTCTTCACGGCAACGTCGATCTTGAGATCCCGCGCGGTGTTGGCGCAGTAATCCAGATCGCACTCGGGATCCTGGTTGAAGATGTTGATCGTCGGCGGCGAGATCTGATGGTGCACGGCCAGCACGGTGAAGACCGACTCGATGCCACCCGCGCCCCCGAGCAGGTGCCCGGTCATCGATTTGGTGGAATTGACGACCATCTTTCCCGCGTGATCGCCGAAGGCCAGCTTGATGGCATTGGTCTCGTTGACGTCACCCAGCGGGGTGGAGGTGCCGTGGGCATTGAGGTACTGCACCTCATCGGCATTCACACCGGCATTGCGCAGCGCCGCCCGCATGGACCGCTTGGGGCCATCCACATTCGGGGCCGTCATGTGGAAGGCGTCCGCGCCCATGCCGAAGCCGGAGAGCTCTGCGTAGATACGCGCGCCCCGGCGGCGCGCGTGCTCGAACTCTTCAAGCACCAGCACGCCGGCGCCCTCGCCCAGCACGAAGCCGTCTCGATCCTTGTCCCAGGGGCGCGAGGCCGTGGCGGGATCGTCGTTGCGCGTGGACAGCGCACGCGCCGCGGCAAACCCGCCCACGCCCAGCGGCGAGACCGTGCTCTCGGCGCCGCCGGCGATCATCACGTCGGCATCGCCGTACTCGATCAGACGCCCGGCATCACCGATGCAATGCAGGCCCGTCGTGCAGGCGGTCACGATGGCCAGGTTCGGGCCCTTGAAGCCGTACTTGATCGAGATGTGGCCCGAGATCATGTTGATGATCGAGGCCGGCACGAAGAACGGCGAGATGCGCCGCGGCCCGCGCGAGCGGTATTCGCCATCGGTCTCTTCGATCATCGGCAGCCCGCCGATGCCCGAACCCACGAGGCAGCCGATGCGCTCGGCCTGTTCTTCGGTGAGCGCGTCACCTGTGGCCAGGCCGGCATCCTGTACCGCCTGGATCGCCGCCGCCATGCCGAAGTGGATGAAGGCGTCCATGTGGCGGGCTTCCTTGCCGGGGATGTAATCCTCGACCTGGAAGCCCTTCACCTCACCGGCAAAGCGGCAGGCGAAGGCGGACGCATCGAACTTGGTGATGTTGGCGATGCCCGAGCGGCCGGCCACGAGCTGGGACCAGCCCTCGGCCACGCTGTTGCCCACCGGGCTGATGAGCCCGAGGCCGGTGACCACGACGCGACGGCGAGACATGACGCGAGGCCTCAGGCCTTCTGGTGCTTGACCGCGTAATCGATGGCCAGCTGCACGGTGGTGATCTTCTCGGCTTCCTCGTCGGGGATCTCGATGCCGAATTCGTCTTCGAGCGCCATCACCAGCTCGACCGTATCCAGCGAATCGGCGCCCAGGTCGGCGACGAAGGCCTTCTCGTTGAGCACATCCTCTTCGGGTACGCCCAACTGCTCGGCGATGATCTTCTTGACGCGCGCTTCGATGCTCATGTACTCCTCCAGGAGTGGGTTCGGAAAAACAGCCCGGAATTCTACCGGCCGGGCCCCAGCCGTATCTTTTTGCAACCTGACTCTGCGCCCGCGGCGCCTGCGCTCAGCTCATGTACATGCCGCCATTGACATGCAGCTCGGTGCCGGTGATGTAGCCCGCCTGCTCGCTGGCCAGGAAAGCCACCGCATGGGCGATCTCTTGCGGCAGGCCCAGCCGGCCCAGCGGAATCTGTGACAGCAGCGCCGTCTTCTGCGCCTCGGGCAGCACTTCGGTCATGTCGGTGGCGATGAAGCCGGGCGCGATGCAGTTCACCGTGATCTGGCGGCTGCCCAGCTCGCGCGCCAGGGCCCGCGTCATGCCCGCCACGCCGGCCTTGGCGGCCGCGTAGTTGGCCTGGCCCGCGTTGCCGCTGGCGCCGACCACCGAGGTGATGTTGATGATGCGGCCGTGGCGCTGCTTCATCATGGTGCGCATCACGGCGCGGCTGCAGCGAAAGACGGCCTTCAGGTTGGTGTCCAGCACCGCATCCCAGTCATCGTCCTTCATGCGCATGGCCAGCGTGTCGCGCGTGATGCCGGCATTGTTCACCAGCACATGCAGTGCACCGTCAGCCTTGACGATGCCCTCGACGGCGGCTTCCACGGCGGCCGCATCGTTGACGTTCAGGCACAGGCCCCGCCCGCCCCAGGGCGCCAGGGCCTCGGTGATCGACTGCGCGCCGGATTCGCTGGTGGCCGTTCCGATGACGCGGCAACCCTGCGCCGCCAGCGTGCTGGCGATGGCGCGGCCGATGCCGCGGCTGGCGCCGGTGACCAGGGCCACGCGGGCCGGTGCAGAAGAATCAGGACTCATGCGGCGCGCTCCAGGCTATCGGCGGTGGGCATTCGGCTGCGGGCATTCGGCTGCGGGCATTCGGCGGAATCGGCGCGCGCGCTCAGTCCAGCAGCTCGCGCGCCTGCGCCAGGGTGGCAGGATCGAAAAGCGTCAGGCTCTGGGCCTCGGCGTCGATGCGCTTGACCATGCCGGACAGCACCTTGCCAGGGCCGCACTCGATGATGTGCAGCAGCCCGCGGGCGCGCAGGGCCTGCACCACTTCCACCCAGCGCACCGGGCCGAAGGCCTGTCGGTACAAGGCCTCGCGGATGGCCGCCGGATCGTCCTGGGCCAGCACATCGATGTTGTTCACCACCGGGATGCGCGGCGCGGCCAGCGCCACCGAAGCCAGCCGTTCGCGCAGGCGCTCCGCGGCCGGCTTCATCAGCGATGAGTGGAAGGGGGCGGACACCGGCAGCGGCAGCGCGCGCTTGGCCCCGGCGGCTTTCAGCCGCTCGCAGGCCTTGGCCACGGCGCCCTGGGTGCCGGCAATCACGGTCTGGCGGGGGTCATTGAAATTGACGGCCTCGACCGGCTCGCCGCACTCGGCCGCCGCCTGGGCGCAGCCTTCGCGCACGGCAGCGGCCTCCAGGCCGAGGATCGCGGCCATGGCGCCCACGCCCACCGGCACGGCTTCCTGCATGGCCTGCGCACGAAAGCGCACCAGCGGCAAGGCATCCGACAGGCTCAGCGCGCCCGCAGCCACCAGCGCGGTGAATTCGCCCAGCGAGTGGCCGGCCAGCGCGTCGGGCTGATCGCCGCCTTCGGCGAGCCAGGCGCGCCAGCACGCGATGCCGGCGGTCAGCATGACGGGCTGGGTGTTGGTGGTCAGGTCGAGCGCGTCCTTCGGGCCATCGTGGATCAGGCGGGCGATGTCCTCGCCGAGCGCCGCCGAGGCTTCGGCGAGCGTGTCGCGCACGGCCGGGTGATCACCCCAGGCGTCGAGCATGCCGACGGCTTGCGAACCTTGACCGGGAAAGACGAATGCAAAGGGCTTCATGCGGGGCCAGGCGTTTGAAGAGTCAAATGCGGTGGTGCGTCAGAGGTCCAGCAGCACGGCGCCCCACGTGAAGCCACCGCCCACGCCTTCGAGCATCACCGTGTCACCGGCCTGGATGCGGCCGCAGCGCACCGCCTGATCCAGCGCCAGGGGGATCGACGCGGCCGAGGTATTGCCGTGTTCATCAACCGTCACCACGAGCTTGTCCAGCGGCAGCCGCAGCTTGCGCGCCGTGCCGTGCATGATGCGGATATTGGCCTGGTGCGGGATCAGCCAGTCGATGTCCTGATCGCTGCGGCCGGCCTTTTCCAGCACGCTGCGCGCGACCTTTTCCAGCACGCTCACCGCGAGCTTGAAGACCGCCTGGCCATCCATGCGCAAGAGCGGCTCACCCGACACCTTGCCGCCCTGCACGGTGCCGGGCACGCACAGGATGCCCACGTGGCGCCCATCGGCGTGCAGCTCGCTGGCCAGAAGGCCGGGCGTCGCGCTGGCCTCCAGCAGCACCGCGCCGGCACCGTCGCCGAACAGCACACAGGTGGTGCGGTCGTTGAAATCCAGGATGCGCGAGAAGATCTCGGCGCCGATGACCAGCGCGCGGGTCGCCGCGCCGCTGCGGATCATCGAATCAGCCACCGTGAGCGCATAGACGAAGCCGGAACACACGGCCTGCAAGTCGAAGGCCTGGCAGCCCGCGACACCCAGCTTGGCCTGCAGGATGCACGCCGTGGACGGGAACACCATGTCCGGCGTGGAAGTGGCGACGATGATCAGATCGATCTCGGCGGCTTCGCGCCCGGCCGCCTGCAGGGCCTGCCGCGCAGCGGCGAGCGCCAGATCGCTGGTCGTCACGCCGTCATCGGCGAAGTGGCGCGCGCGGATGCCAGTGCGTTCGACGATCCAGTCGTCGCTGGTCTCCAGCCCGCGCCCCGCGAGCAGATCGACCATCTGCGCGTTGCTCACGCGGCGCGGCGGCAGGTGGCTGCCGGTGCCGGTGATGCGCGAGTAGCGGGGGTGTGGGAGATTCATCAGGGCGATGCGGCCGTGGCACCCGCCGGCAGCGCCTGAAGCGTCAGGGCGATGCGGTCGTGCACGCGGTCGAGCAGCCGGTTGCGGGCGGCATCATAAGCGCGCGCCAGCGCATGCTCGAAGGCATAGGCATCGGCCGAACCATGGCTCTTGAAGACCAGGCCGCGCAGCCCCAGCAGGGCGGCGCCGTTGTAGCGCCGGTGGTCCACGCGCGCCTTGAAATGCTTGAGCACCGGCAGCGCGACCACCGCGGCGAGCTTGCCGTACAGGCCGCGGCTGAACTCCTGCTTGATGAATTCGCCCATCATCGAGGCCAGGCCTTCGGAGGCCTTGAGCATCACGTTGCCGACGAAGCCGTCGCAGACGACGATGTCGGTCGTGCCCTTGAAGATGTCGTTGCCTTCGACATTGCCGTGGAAGCGGATCTGGCCGGCCTCACCGGCCTGGCGCAGCAACTCGGCGGCGCGCTTGATCGTCTCGCTGCCCTTGATGGCTTCTTCGCCGATGTTCAGCAGGCCCACGCTGGGCTCCTCGCGTCCGTCGACAGCGGCCACCAGCGCCGAGCCCATCACCGCAAACTGCAGCAGGTGCTCGGGCGTGCAATCGACATTGGCACCCAGGTCCAGCACCGTGGTGTAGGCATCGCGGCGGTTGGGCATCACGGTCGCGATCGCCGGGCGGTCGATGCCGTCCAGCGTCTTGAGCACATAGCGCGCCACGGCCATCAGCGCGCCGGTATTGCCCGCCGAGACACAGGCGTCGGCTGCAGCGGGCTGGCCTTCAGCGGCCTTGACCTGCGCAATGGCCACGCGCATCGACGAATCCCGCTTGCGGCGCAAGGCCACTTCGATGGGATCGTCCATGGTCACGACCTCGGTCGCCGTGACCAGCGTGCAGCGCGACCAGGCGCGGGCCGGTGCCAGGCATTCGGCCGTGCCCACGAGCACCAGCTCGGCCTGGGGGTGCTTGTCCAGAAAGGCGCGGCAGGCAGGCAGCGTGACGCGCGGGCCATGATCGCCGCCCATGCAGTCCACCGACAGGCGCACACGCGCGAGCGGTTCAGGTGCGTTGTGCATCAGCCGGAAAAAGCAGCGATGCCCGGCGACACGCTGAACCGCGTTCCGGGCATCAGGGGAATGGGGCGACAGTCCGCCGGGAGCACGCGCCGAAAGACACGCGCCGGCGGCGGCACGGATCAGGCGTCGGCCTTGACCTTCAGCACCTTGCGCCCGCGGTAGAAGCCATTCGGGCTGATGTGGTGGCGCAGATGGGTTTCGCCGGTGGTCGCTTCCACGGCGGTGCCCGGCGTGTTGAGCGCATTGTGCGAGCGGTGCATGCCGCGCTTGGACGGGGACTTCTTGTTCTGCTGAACGGCCATGATGATCTCCAGGATGCCCGGGGGCTTTGGCTTGCCGGATCGTGTGGGGCGGGCTCGGGGCCTTTCAGAGGCGAACCCGAGAGCCCAGGCGTGAGAGGCTTCCGGTACCGACCGAAAACCGGGCATCACGCCTCAGGGCCTGCAGCCGCACACTGCACGCGCTGTGCGGGCTGATGCGCCTGCCTTGCACATTCCAGGCGAAAAGCCGGCGATTATAGCCTGCGCTGGACAAGACGCCAGGCCAGGCTCGATCAATCTGCGCCCGTGCCCTTGCGCAGGGCCGCCAGCGCTTCGAAAGGATTCCTCGGCACTGCCGGTTCGGGCTCGGCTTCCTGCCAGGCGCCCAGGCGCGTCTGGGCCTGCGGCGGGCAGACATCGTGCCGCGGCACGATCGGCAGCGACAGGATCAGCTCGTCCTCGATCAGCGCCGTCAGATCGAGCCGCGGCGTGAGTGCCAGCACATCCTCGTCTTCCAGGGATTCATCCAGCCGCTCTGCCGCCTCTTCGCCGGCCTCGAAGCGCAGCCTGCGCTGCAGATCGAGCGGCAGCTCCAACGGCTCCAGGCAACGCTGGCAGGTGAGCTGAACCTGTGTACGCACCACCAGATCGAGCCGGATCAGCGGATCGCGGCCGGGGCTGGTGCGGCAGCTGCCGCTGACCTGCCAGACGACCGGCGCTGCGGCCGCCTCGGGCAGCACGCTCTGCACCAGCCGCGGCAGGCTCGCGCGCGGCAGTTCGCCCTGCAAGCTGCCCTGCGCGCGGGCGAAGGCTTCCACATCCAGGCGGCCAGGATGGAAGGGTTTGTCTCGCATCGCGCCAGTGTACGGGCCGCCCCTAGGAGCGTGGGCGGCCTGCATCCAGGCAGGCATTGCAGGCCGCGCACAATCCCGCGTTGTGAACCCGACCGACGACACGCCCCTGATCCTGGCTTCGACCTCGCGCTACCGGCGCGAGCTGCTGACGCGCCTGCGCCTGCCCTTCGAGGTGCAGTCGCCGGGCGTCGACGAGACGCCCCTGGCCGGCGAGGCGCCCGCCGCGCTGGCGCAGCGCCTGGCGCTGGAGAAGGCCCGCGCGGTGGCGCAGCGGCATCTGTCAGCGGTGGTGATCGGCTCGGATCAGGTGGCCGATCTGGACGGGCTGTCGATCGGCAAGCCCGGCACGCACGAACGCGCCGTGCAGCAGCTGCGGCAGATGAGCGGGCGCGAGGTGGTGTTCCAGACGGCCGTGGCCGTGGTGTGCATCGCACGCGGCTTCGAGGCGGTCGAGCTTGCGGCCGTGCAGGTGCGCTTTCGCGAACTGGGCGATGCCGAGATCGAGCACTACCTGCGCGCCGAAACGCCCTATGACTGCGCCGGCAGTGCCAAGAGCGAGGGCCTGGGCATCGTCCTGCTGCAAACCATCGTCTCCGACGACCCCACGGCCCTGATCGGCCTGCCGCTGATCCGCACCGCCGCGCTGCTGCGGCGCGCCGGCCTGGCCTTGCTCGGCACACCGCGCGCGGGAGCCGTGACGTGACCGTACCGGCCCGCGGCCGCCTGGTGCTGATGCCCAACACGCTGGATCTGGGCAGCGGCCACACGGTGGATCTGCGGCAGGTGCTGCCCCAGGGCGCGATCGAGCGCGCTGCGGCGCTGGAGCACTGGGTGGTGGAAAACGCCAAGTCGGCGCGCGCCTTCCTGGGCCGCGTCAACCTGATCGCGCCCCTGGTGCGCCCGCTGCAGGCACTGGCCATCGCAGAGCTGCCGCGTGCACCCAAGGGCCGCCCCGGCGCCGGCGTGCCGCCCACAGCCTGGGCCGAACTGCTGCAGCCCGCGCTGCAGGGCCGGGATCTGGGCCTGCTCAGCGAAGCGGGCCTGCCTGCCGTGGCCGACCCAGGGCACGAGCTGGTGGCCGCCGCACACGCGCTGGGCATCGGGGTCGAGCCCTGGTCGGGCCCGAGTTCGCTGATGATGGCGCTGGCCGCCAGTGGCCTGGGCGGCCAGCAGTTTGCCTTCGTGGGCTACCTGCCAGTGGACGATGCGGCACGCACGGCGCGCATCCGGGAGCTGGAGGCGCTGTCGCGACGCCTCGCCCAGACGCAGATCGCCATCGAGACGCCCTATCGCAATGCGGCACTCGCCCAGGCGCTGCTGGCCCAACTGCAGCCAGCCACCCGGCTGTCGATCACCTGCGGGCTGAGCCTGCCGGGAGGCTGGTGTCACAGCGCCCGTATCGCCGATTGGCGACGGCAGCCACCGCAGTTTGCCGAAGGGCTGCCTGCCGTGTTTGCCTGGTCTGCGGCCTGAACGGCAGAGACGCCTTGCCGGGCGAGGCGGGTGCTCAGCCCTGGCCGCCGCCCAGCAAGGACGCCACTTTCCGCTTGGGACGGATGTTGCGCGGCGTCGCGCTGCTGCTGGCGACCTTGGCCGGCGCTTCCCAGGCGGCCGGCTCGGCCGCGCCGCTGGATTCGTAGGGCTGATCGAAGATCGGATCGGCTGGCCGACTGCCACGCGATGCGCCGGATGACGGGTAGCGATCCCCGAAGCTGCTGCGTTCCGGGCTGCGCTCGGGACCGCGCTCGTGCATGCGTTCGGATGCGCGCTCTGATGCGCGCTCTGATGGGCGCTCGGAAGGCCGATCCTCATCGTCCTCAAAGCGCCGGCGCGGGCGGCGCGGGCGATCGTCTTCGAGTTCGAAGGGCTCGATCTCGAGCTTCTTCTTGATCAGCTTCTCGATGTCCGAGACCAGGCGCGCATCGTCCCGCGTCACCAGCGTGACGGCCAGGCCCGAAGCCCCGGCACGGCCGGTGCGGCCGATGCGGTGCACATAATCCTCGGCGTTGAAGGGCACATCGAAATTGAAGACCGCGGGCAGGTCGGCGATGTCCAGGCCACGCGCGGCCACATCGGTAGCCACCAGCAGATCGACCTCGCCGGCCTTGAAGGCTGCCAGGGACTTCAGGCGCTCGTCCTGGGACTTGTCGCCATGCAGCGCCGCGGTGCGCAGACCATCGCGCTCGAAGCTGCGGGCCAGACGCGCCGCGCCCAGCTTGGAGTTGACGAAGACGATGGCCTGCGACAGCTCGCGCGTCTTCAGCATCTGCCGCACCGCGCGGCGCTTGTCGTCGTCGGCGACGCTGTAGAAGCGCTGCTCCACCGTGGAGGCCGTGGCGTTGGGCCGCGCCACCTCCACCAGCACCGGCTCCTGCAGATAGCTCTGCGCGAGCTTCTTGATCTCCGGCGAGAAGGTGGCGGAAAACAGCAGCGTCTGGCGCTGCCGCGGCAGGTAGGCCAGGATGCGCTGCAGATCCGGCAGGAAACCGATGTCGAGCATGCGGTCCGCTTCGTCCAGCACCACGTACTCGACCTGGTTGAGCACGCAGTTCTTGCCCTCGATGTGGTCCAGCAGGCGTCCGGGTGTGGCGATCAGCACCTCGACACCGGCCTTCAGCAGCGCCGTCTGCGGTTTCATGTCCACGCCGCCGAACACGACGGCCGACCGCAGCAGCGTGTGGCGGGCGTAGGTCTTGACGTTGGCCGCCACCTGATCGGCGAGCTCGCGCGTGGGGGCGATCACCAGCGCCCGCACCGGATGCCGCGCCGGCGACGCGCTGGCGTTCTCGTGCCTGAGCATGCGCTGCAGCAGCGGCAGCGTGAAGGCCGCCGTCTTGCCCGTGCCAGTCTGTGCCGCACCCATCACGTCCCGCCCGGCCAGCACCACCGGAATGGCCTTGGCCTGGATCGGCGTCATCGAGGTGTAGCCGCTGTCGGACACCGCCCGCAACAGCTTGGCATCGAGCGCCAGCGTATCGAAACGGGAACTCGCCGCCGAAGGCTCCGGCATCCCATGTGCTGCGGGGGCGGGGGCAGAAGAAGAGGGTTCGGAAGTCGGCGCAAAGCCCGACTGAGGGGTCGCCTGCGGGGCGGAAGGATGGTCAGTGCTCACCCGGCGATTATCCGCCCGGCAAGGCGCAACCCCCGGAAGCGTGAAATCCGACCACTAGAATCCGCGCCCTGTGCACCGGTTTCCCCCACGCAGAGGGGGCTTTCGACAAGGGTTTTCATGTTCGTGTCCCGCCTGGGGGGCCTCGCCGGCCGCTTGATCCGACCGCTGATGCTGCTGGCCTGCCTGGGTCTGGCCGGGCTTGAGGCACCGGCGCAGACGGCCGCTGCAGGGGCTGCTGCGGCGGATCCGGCGGCGGGTGGCGGCCCCGTTCGCCTGCGTCAACCGGGGGCTGATCTGGACCGCGCCCCCCGCGCGCCGAGCGTCGAAGAGCCGCCCGTGCGCGCGCGCCCGGCACGGCCTGGTGATTTCGAGCTGTTCGTGCGGCGCCTGGCAGGCCAGGCATCCAACGATCCCGACGGCGTGCGGCGCCTGGGATCCGAACTCATTGCCGAGTGGCTGCCGGTCGCAGGCCAGGACGGCGCGGCGCGCATCCCGCCGGACTATGTGGTCGCGGCTGGCGATGAGCTGCAGCTCACCTTGTGGGGCTCGGTCGACGCCGAACTGCGCCTGGTCGTCGATCGCGCGGGTCAGATCGCGATTCCCCGGGTGGGCAGCGTGCTGGTCGCCGGAACCCGCTTTGCGGATCTCAACGCGCTGCTGACCCAGCGCGTCGGGCAGGTCTTCCGTAACTTTCAACTCAATGTGTCGCTCTGGCGCATGCGCCAGATCCGCGTGTATGTCACGGGCTTCGTCGAGCGGCCGGGCTCCTACAGCGTGGGCGGCCTTTCGACCATCGTGAATGCCGTGATCCGCGCGGGCGGGCCTTCGGCGGCGGGGAGCTTCCGCAACATCCAGCTGCGCCGCGCCGGGCGCGTGGTCAGCACCTACGACCTGTACGACCTGCTGGTCAAGGGCGACAACAGCAATGACCGCACGCTGCAGGCCGAGGACGTCATCCACATCAGCGCCGTCGGGCCGCAGGTCGGCCTGATCGGCAGCGTCAACAAGCCGGCCGTCTTCGAACTCAAGCCCACCGAGAGCTTCGAGGATCTGCTGCGCATGTCCGGCGGCTTTACCGCCGTGGCAGACCGCACACGCCTGGCCATCGAGCGCCTGGATGACCGCAACGACATCCGCATTGTCCAGGTCGCCCTGCCCGGCGGGCTGGCATCCAAGCCCACGAGCGGCGATGTGATCCGCGTCTTCAGCGCCGTGGATGCCGCGCTGCCGGTGGAGCGGCAGAACAAGCGTGTGCGGGTGGAAGGCGAAGTGCTGAAGCCCGGAGAGTACGTTCTGCCCGCAGGGAGTTCGGTGGAAGACGCCTTGCGGGCGGCCGGCGGGCTCACGGTTTCGGCCTATATCTTCGGCACCGAGTTCAATCGCGAAAGCGTGCGCAGCACCCAGCAGGAAAACTACGATCGCGCGTTGCGTGATCTGGAGACCGAACTGGCCCGCGCCGCGGCCACGCAGCGCACGTCCAACGCCGAGGAAGCCGCCGCCGCCACGGCGCGCGGCCAGGGCACCAACCGGCTCGTGGATCGGCTGAGAACGATCCGCCCCACTGGCCGGATCGTCCTGCAGATCGACCCGGTCTCGCCAATGCTGCCCAACTTGGCGCTGGAGGACGGTGACCGCCTCTTCATTCCTGCACGCCCGACCACCGTGGGTGTCTTTGGCAGCGTGTTCAACGGGGGCAGCTACCTTTATGCCGACCAGCGCCGCATCGACTACTACCTGCGCCTGGCCGGTGGCCCCACGCGCGGCGCTGATCCGCAAAGCATCTTCGTCATCCGCGCCAATGGCAGCGTGGTGAGCGATCGGCAGCGAAAGGGCGGCTGGCTGGGCGGCGGTGACGCAGCACTGGGCGAGTTGCCCGCCCTGCCCGGAGACACGGTCTTCGTGCCGGAAGAGATGGACAAGACCACCTTCACCCAGCGCCTGAAGGACTGGACCCAGATCCTTTCGCAGTTCGGCCTGGGACTGGCGGCGATCAAGACACTCAGCAATTGATGACAGCCCTTGGGCGGATGGTCACGGCCGCCCGGCACGGGAGAGAACGGGATCGGACGGCCCTCGAGAAGACGAACGAAGGTGGTCGTTCGTCTGAGATTCAGGTCGGCGTCTTTCCCTTGCCCGAAGTTCGCTCATTTCGCCGACTTCGATGCATGATCATCCAGCGCGGCGTCTTGAAGCGGACGATTCGCCAATAGACAACGATGTAGGCCACAACGAACAGAATGATGCAGACAGTCAGGGCCGCCGTGTTGTCCCAGAACAGCATGGAGGGCGCGAGGGAGGTCATGCACAACAACCACAAGTAAGGAGAAGTCATCGAATTGCGCCTGGCCAATGCTTTGGCTTCTTCTGAGCCAACGGCCCCTTTGAGCAAGCGCCGATAGATCAGGGAGTGCAGGTGAATCCCATCGGGCATGCTTGGCGGGACGTCCCTGATGAAGCGCCGTCGATAGATTGAGAAGACCGTCTCGAAGATGGGGTAGATGCACACCAGCAAAGCCAGCATCGGAGACACCGTTGGATTTCGATGGAGCAGGAGGACGGCAATCTCGGCAATGAAGAATCCCAGGAAGTAGGCGCCTCCGTCTCCCAGAAAGATCAAGCCAGCCGGGAAATTCCAGACAAAGAAGCCCAGCAAAGCGCCAATCGCCAGCAGGCACAATGAGGCCAACATGGGATCTCCGGCTTGAAAGGCGACATAGGCCAGAGTCGCAAGTATCAACACGCCACACATCGACGCCAAACCATTGAAGCCGTCGATGATGTTGATCGCATTTGCGACCCCGGCCACAGCAAAGACCGTGATGGCAAAGGCGCCCAGAGTGAACGCGGCCAAGGTATCCAGTCCCGGAATTGCTGTCCGAGTGATGAGCGAATCAAGAATGATGCCGGCAAGTGCGGCAGAAACAGCTGTGAAAAACAGTCTGCGCGCCGGGCTGACCTGCTTGGTCAGGTCTTCCATCAAGCCTGCGGCGAATGCTGGCAAACCACAGAGAACGAGCAATACCCCAAGACTGACCGCTGGATCACCGCGCAACCACCCGATGAACAGGGCAGTCACTATCCCGGAAAGCAACCCCACGCCTCCGATACGGGGCACGGCATGCGCGTGAAACTTCTGAGGCCCGCTAAGATCGTGGTCGAGGGAGGCGGAGTGCTGTCTGTTTTGCGTCCGGACCACGGCCAGCGTCACCAACAGCGAGATTCCGAAAGCGGCGAGCATGAGGATCATGACCTATTCTAGTTTTCGTTGGGCCGCCAAGTCATGCGCGCCAGCACGTCTGATTGGTGCGCACGGCAAAGTGGCGCGCGAGAAGTCTCCTGCCGCTTCGGTTTCTACACTCCTGGGAGGTCAAGAAGGGCCCCTGGTTCAACGAGTCTTGATCCAGACACGAAGGCGTCACGATCACGCTGGCTGGATCTCCATCAAGAGGCCGCCTACAGAGAGGTTGGCGAGTGGGTGTGACTCTTCACTGCGCCTGAGCGACGAGGAACCCCTTGCGCACGGCTTACTTGCAATCTGAAGTCTGTTAACGACATGTCACAGGAAACCATCCCTGTTTCCGAGTTCACTCGGGATGATGATCAGGAAATGAGTCCGCTCGAGTTGCTGGTACCGATAGCCAGACACTGGCGTTCATTGGTCGTGGTGCCCTTGCTCGCCGGTCTTGTTGCCTTTGGTGCCAGCTACCTGATCAAGCCGGTCTACACGGCTGGAGTGACATTCCTGCCCCCACAACAGCAGCAGAGTGCGCTCAGCAGTGCCGCATTGGCCTCACTCGGAGGCACTCTGGGAGGACTTGCAGCAGGTGCAGCAGGCCTGCGAACACCTGCTGATCAGTATGCGTCGCTGCTTCAGACCTTGGCCGTGCGCGACAAACTGCTCGATGAGTTCAAGTTGCAGGAAGTCTACAAGGCCGACTTCAGGGTCGACGCACTGCGAGACTTGAGCGAGCGCGTGCGGATCCATGTCGGCAAGCGTGACGGCCTGCTCTCGGTGGAAGTCGATGACGTGTCGCCCGAGCGTGCGGCCGCCATGGCGAATAGACATGTTGACTTGCTGAAGAGCCTGACATCCACTCTGACGCTGACTGAAGCCCAACAGCGCAGGGCATTCTTCGAGCAACAACTCGAGCGGACGCGCAATTCACTCACGGAAGCCCAGCAGGCACTGGCACGCAGCGGTTTCTCCACCGGATCTCTACGGGCCGAACCCAGAGCCTCCGCCGAGGGCTACGCGCGATTGCGCGCGGAGACCACCTCATTGGAGGTGAGGTTGCAGGCCTTGCGCCGATCATTGACGGACTCGGCACCTGAAGTGCAGCAACTGCTCGCCGCACTGGCCTCGATGCGTGGACAACTGGCCGGAATGGAGACGGGAAACGCAGACTCGGCAAACGCCGACTACATCGCCCGCTATCGTGAGTTCAAGTACCAGGAGACGCTGCTGGAAGGTCTGGCGCGGCAATACGAGCTGGCCCGATTGGACGAGAGTCGTGAAGGCGCACTGATCCAGATTGTCGATGCTGCCAAGGTGCCCGAAAAGCGCTCGCGCCCCAAGCGACGCTTCATCGCAGCCGCTGCCGTGGCCGGCAGCTTTGGCGTGCTTCTGGTCGCCGTCGTAGGGGTCCATCTGTTCAGGCGTGCCATGCTCGACCCGCTGCACAGCGAGACCCTGGCCCGAGCCAAGGCGGCCATCCGGACAGGCAGTTGAGTGCTGGTTTGGCGGACGTTTCGCACAGCACGATGAACCGTCCCGAGGACGTCGAAGCGAGCAGATTCCGGTTTCGTCGAGTTCGCCTCGCAGCCGGTGCCAACGTCTTGAGCCGGTTGGCAGGAGTCGCACTGCTGTTTGCCAGCGTCAAACTGACCGTTGGCTACCTGGGAGCAGACCGCTTTGGAGCCTGGATGCTGCTGTCGAGCTTGATGGCGATGCTGTCCTTCATGGATCTTGGCGTAGGCAACGCACTCACCAACCGCGTGGCGATGGCCGCTGCATCAAGCGACAAGTCGCAGCTTCGTCGCGCGGTGACTGGCGGCATTGGCAGCCTGCTCGTCATCGCGCTCGTCGCCTGGCTGCTGCTCACCGCAGTTGCCCTTATCGTGCCATGGGAGGCTGTCCTTCGACGCGCAGACGAGGCGCTGGTTCAAGAAGCTCGGCATGCTGCAGTGGTGCTGGCCCTTGTTTTTGCTGCCACCTTGGTGAGTTCCGGGATCCAGAAGATCTTCCTCGGCCTGCAACAGTCCCACATTGCACATCTGGCTTCCGCATTTGCATCACTCATGGCCTTGGTCGGCCTGATCCTTGTCGCGGGCAAATCACAGGGTGTTGCCGCGCTGCTGGCCGCCACCAGCGGCTTGCAGGCCGTCGCTGGCGTCTTCCTGCTGGGTGTGCTCGCGTTCCGGGGGCTGCTGCCGCCGAGAGAGTGGTGGCAGTCCACCCGCGCTGAGATGCCGACACTGCTGCGAACAGGCAGCCTCTTTCTGCTGCTGCAGATTGGCACCTTGATCGGTTGGGGAGCCGATAGCCTGATCATCAGCACTTCGCTGGGAGCCGCACAGGTCGCCATCTACGCGGTGGTGCAGAGGTTGTTCATGTTCGCCAGCGTTCCGCTGGCCGTGGTGAATCAACCTTTGTGGGGCGCCTATGCGGATGCCTTCGCCCGAGGCGATCGGTCCTTCATCCGAAGCACGCTGGTGCGTTCCTTACGCTGGACTCTTGTGACGGCGGCCGTCATCTCCGCGCTTTTGGTGGCATTTCACGGGCCGTTGCTTGACGCATGGACAGGAGGAACGCTGACGGCGCCACTGCTGCTGGTCATCGCATTCGCCGTGTGGGTCACGCTGGAAGCGACGGCGACCTGCGCTTCCATGTATCTCAATGGCTGCCATGTGGTAAAGCCACAGGTCGCCGCCGTGATCGTTTTCTGCGCGCTTTCCATTCCCCTAAAGCTGTTGATGGCTCAGCAATGGGGATCACCGGGCGTTGTCCTCTGCACGATCGTCAGCTATCTCATCGCAGTGCCGCTGCTTTACGCGATCCGCTTTCGCGCCGAAGTGCTTGCCCCACTCCAGACCAAACATGACTGATTCCCACCCCTTGATGGCCTGCCCCCTCTGCCGCGGGCGCGACATACACCTTGTCGAACAGATCGATGGTTCTGCCGTCTCATCGGCCTGGATCAAGAGCTATGGCATACGCTTCGAGTCACCGCTGGAGGACTTGGCCTACTTGCACTGCCGCGGCTGCGAACTCCGATTCTTCAACCCTGCGCAGTCAGGTGGTCCGCAGCTATACGAACAGCTGCAGCAACATGACTGGTACTACGTCGATGACAAGCCCGAGTACGCCGTAGCGGCCCGATGGCTGCCAGCCCACGGCGAAGTGCTCGAAGTGGGCTCGGGCAAGGCGGCATTTGCGCGCTTTGTGACGCCGGCGCGTTACCGCGGCCTGGAGTTCAATTCGGTCGCCATAGAGAGGGCACGCCTTGCAGGCGTTTCACTGTTCAAGGAGAGCATTCAGGACCACTCCAGGAGCAACGCGGGCCGCTACAGTGCCGTCGTATCGTTCCAGGTGCTCGAACACGTGGAAGACCCTGCGGGCTTTCTGCAGGCCTGCGTTGCGGCATTGCAGCCGGGTGTCGGTCGGCTGATCCTGGCCGTTCCCGACCACGATGGCCTCTGCGGACTCGCTCAGAACAACATTCTGGACATGCCGCCACATCATGTTTCCCACTGGAACGAACGTTCCTTGCGCGCCGTCGGCCGCCTTTTCGGGCTAGAGCTGTTGTCCATCGAGAGGGAATCGGTCTCGGAACTGCATCAGAGCTGGGCGCGCCGTGCGGTCATCGAGCGACGGCTGCGTGGCATCGCTGGCCTGGACCAACGCTTGCTGGACACGCGTTGGCGTGCGCGCCTGATCGGTCGGCTTGCCGCTCGCAGAGCATCCGGACCTGTCGAGATCGGCGACGTGACTGGCCACACCATCGTCGCGGCATATCGGCTGACCTGATCAACGGAGCGGCGCTTGCAGCCTTTGATCGTAAGCCAGTCTGACAGCGAGGGCGGCGCAGCACGGGCTGCGTGGCGCCTCCATCAGGCACTGGTTCGCACAGGTATCGACAGCCGGATGCGGGTTGCGCACAGCTCGAGCGGAGATTGGCGCGTGCAGGGGGACTCGAATCCCGTGGCTCGGCTGTCAACCTTTCTTCGGCCACGAGCGGCCAGGCTGGTGTCGCGCTGGCAGCGAAGCCAAAACCCCATGCCGCACTCATTGGGCTTGTGGCCTTCGAACCACGCCCGAGCAATCGCTGAAGACAGCTGCGACATTGTCAACCTGCATTGGGTGTGCGGCGAGATGATGTCCATTCCTGACATTGGTCGAATCACCAAGCCCATGGTGTGGACGCTACACGACTCATGGCCCTTCTGCGGCACGGAACATCACCCTGAACCCTCACACGATGAACGCTATCTTGTCGGCTATCGTCCGGACAACAGGCCACCGGGTCACTCGGGGATCGATCTGGATGCCTGGAACTGGCGTCGCAAGCGGAAGAGCTGGACGCGCCCGATACGGCTGATCAGTCCCAGCGCCTGGCTGGCGGCTTGTGCTGCGCGCTCGGTGATCGCTCGGGACTGGCCGATCGAGATCATTCCCAACCCGCTGCCTACACAGGTCTATCGACCCATGCCTGCGAGTCTGGGCAGGGCGGTCTTCAGTCTTCCTGATGAGGCGCCACTGGTGCTGTTCGGCGCCGTCGGTGGCGCCTTGGCAAAAGGGTGGGATCTCCTCGAACTGGCGCTGCGGCATGTCTCGGCAAGAATGCCCCTGGTTCGCGCAGTGGTTGTGGGTCAACGCGAACCTCGCCGTCCTCCGGACATTGGAATGCCCATCCACTTCGTTGGTCGTCTGGGTGATGACGCGGCCCTCGCACTGTTGTACGGTGCCGTCGACGTCGTGGTCATACCGTCCAGAGTCGAAAACCTCCCGCAGATGGGCACGGAAGCACAGGCGTGCGGGACTCCGGTTGTGGCGTTCAACTGCTGCGGACTGCCGGAAGTGGTGGAACACGAAGTGACCGGATACCTGGCCAAGCCCTACGAGCCTGCCGACCTCGCGGAAGGTGTCCTCAGAGTTCTTGGCAGCCGGGGGGCAGCGTCGCGGCTGCGACAGGCATCTGCCGAGCGCGCTGCTTCACTCTGGTCAGAGCGGGTCATCGTTCCGCAATACGTGGCTGCCTATTCACGTTCGATGGAGTCGAGCTGATGGACGGCATCAGGCCATCGACAGGTTCGTCAACCCGGGGCAGAGGGCTTGCCACGGGGCTGCTGGTTGGCATGCTCCTGATCAGCGGCAGTCCACTCATGTACGAGATGCGCACCGCTGTCGTACTGCTCCTGCTGGCAGCGACGGTCGCCCTTTCGAGCACGCTCAGAGCCGTCCCTGGCTGGCAGCTTCGCTGCCTGATCCTGAGTGGTGCCTTTCTGTTGATCATCCTGGTGCACAGGGTGTCCTTTGGCTTCGTCTCCTGGCCGGCAAACCTGTTCCTGTTGTTCAAGGTGGTGCTTTCGGCCTATGTCATCTGGGCGATCGGACCCCGGGTGATACCCGGTTTGCTGAATGCAACGACTCTGCTTGCGCTGTTGAGCTTTCCGCCCTACCTGTTGCTGTTGCTGACCGGCCCCCAGGACTTTCCGACTTTCTTCTCCGAGTCCGTTGTCGGCGACAACCTCAAGAGCGTCGTCGTGCTGACTGTCCACATGACACCCGAGTGGTGGCGCAACTCCGGACCGGTGTGGGAGCCAGGCGCCTACCAAGGGATCATCAATCTGACTTTCCTTCTCACGCCGGCCCGAACGCTGATCTCAAGCCGACATCGCTGGAAAGTGCTGGTCCTTCTATTGGCACTGCTGACCACGTTCAGCACGACGGGGTATATCGCGCTGTTCCTGGTGCTGGTGTACAAGCTGCTGCGCCTGCGGCGTCTGGGCCTGATCAAGGTGCCACTGGTTGCGGCTGTGCTGGCAATCTCGGTGATGACTTATCTTGAGGCTGACTTTCTCGGCGAAAAGATCGCGCAGCAGGTTGCCAACACACAGATCCGAGAGGACTTCACACCGGATCGCTTTGGCGCCCTGCTGTTCGATCTCCACTACATCGAGAAGAATCCCTGGTTCGGAAACGGCATGCATGAGGCCACACGCTTCGCAGACCACCCCCACCTTCATGGTGAACCGCTTGGTCACGGCAACGGGCTCAGCAACTTCATCGCCACCATGGGTTACTTTGGTCTCCTGGTCTATCTCACGCTCTTGTGGTTCTCCCGGACCGGCTGGAACAATCTGGACCGCTCAGCGGTTTCCCTTGTCTTGATGCTGCTGGTGTTCGGAGAGCAGTTCATGATGCTGCCTCTCTTCCTTGGGCTCCCCTTTCTGAGGCTCGTGCCCATCGAACCTGCCCGGCGTCGGCCTCAGGTGCTTTCAACCTCCCTCATCACTACTCGGCCATGACAAGCAAGGTTTTGCAGGACGATGCTCGCGTGACTGCCGCGTTTCGCGGCGAGGCCATCTACGGTGACGATTTTTCGGACTCCGAAATCCGTCAGTGGTTTGCTGACGAGGTCCACGGCTATTCGTCGCTCGAGCACGAGGACGCTCGGAACCCCGTCTATGCCTACGGCGCCTTGGATGCGAAGTACGCGTGGCCTCACCTACCCCCGGTCATCTCCGAAGCACTCGGACTGGGCAGCGCATATGGACTTGAATTTGTGCAGTTGGCAGGGAAGGTGCAGTCGCTGACGATTGTCGAGCCCGAGCAGAAGTTCTGGACAGACCAGGTGGCGGGCATACCTGCCCGCTACGAGATGCCCGCTTCTGATGGCCGCCTCCCGTACCAGGCCGATAGATTCGGCCTGGTCACCGCATTCGGCGTTCTGCATCATATTCCAAACGTCAGCGCAGTCTTCGGCGAGTTGTGTCGCGTGCTCAGGCCAGGAGGACTCTTGATCCTGCGCGAGCCGATTGTGTCGATGGGAGATTGGCGCTCGTCGCGCCCGGGACTGACAGCACGAGAGCGCGGGCTGCCGGTGGGCTGTGTTCGGGATCTGGCGCGCAGCCATGGGATGCACTTGCGGGCGGAGCATCAGATTGGTTTTGGACCTTGGCTCAAGCTGTGCAACAAGCTTGCCGCTTCCAGCGTGTGGAACAACTCGTCGTTCGTCGGCATTGACCGAACTCTCAGTGCAGCCTTCCGCTGGAACTATCGCTACCACCGCACGACGACCTGGCAGCGTTTCGCGCCCACGGTCGGAGTCTGGGTTTGCGAAAAGCATGTCTGAGCCATCCGCATCCAGAGGCACGAGCCCACCGCTGGTGACCGTGGTGACCGTGGCACTGAATGCATTGCCATTGCTGCGGCAGACCATCAGTGCGACGGCTTCGCTGGGCGTTGCAGTAGAGCATTGGGTCATTGATGGAGGCTCATCGGATGGCACAGTCGAGTGGCTGCAGGGATCCGAACAGCCGTCCGGTCTGCGTTGGCTGTCCGAACCGGACAGCGGCATCTACGACGCGATGAACAAGGGACTGGAGCGGGCAACAGGCCGCTATGTCTGGTTCCTGAACGCGGGCGACGTTCCGTTTGGCAGCCAGGTGCTCGGCGCCCTGATGACCTCCAGCAGCCCCGACATCCTCTATGGCGACACCGTTCTCGTCGATGCAACGGGTCAGATGCGCGCACTTTCGATGGCGCCTCAGCCACTGAACGCGAGCCTCATGGCCAGGGGCATGTACGTATCCCATCAATCGTTCATCGTGCGCCGCGAACTCGCGCCCCGCTACGACTTGCGCTATCGCTACATCGCAGACAACAAGTGGGCGCTGGAGTGCTTGCGCCGTGCGGGCAGCGTCCTCCATGGGGGCACCCTCTCCAAGTACTTGGTGGGCGGACTCTCCGAACGCTTCTATTTGCGTTTCTGGCGCGAAAAGGTCCGCTTCACGGCAGAGGAGATGGGCGTGCCCCGCTCTCTCCCCGTCGTGGCGGTAGACGTTGCAAAGGCGGTTCGCTTCCTGGGCGGCCGCTGGCTGCGTTCCTGGAGGCGGAACGCATGACGGCGCAAGACCCACACGGGGTGGCGCTTCTGACCAACATTCCGACGCCCTACCGCAATCCGGTCTTTGAACGATTGCCCCGAGACCGCTTTACAGTCCTGTTCTGTGCTTCCACAGAGAGCAATCGTCATTGGCGGATGGGAGACCTTCCGTTTGTTCACGAGTTCCTTAACTCCTCGGTCAGGCCCTTGGCCGACGGGTTCAACCATGTGCACGACGTCCCAGGCATCTGGGGTCGGCTTGAGCGACTTCGTCCGAGACTGCTGATCACCACCGGCTTCAACCCGGTCCATCTGCGCGCTTTTTTGTGGTCGCAGTGGCGCGGTGTGCCTCACGTGGCCATGACAGACGGCACACGGCGTTCGGAGTCAGGGCTGTCCTGGAAGCATCGCGCTGTGCGTCGGATCGTCTTCGCACGATCGCGGGCCTTCATAGCCGCCGCGCTTGACGGACTCGCGCTGTATCGCAGCTACGGGATCCCCGATGAGAAGCTCTTTCGCAGCCACCTGTGCGCCGACAACATGAAGTTCCTGGAGGCCGCGCGTCCTCTGCGCGATCGCGACATCGACGTACTCTTCGTCGGCCAGTTGCACGAACGCAAGATGCCGATGTTCTTCGCAGAAGCCTGCAGCGCTCTGTGCAAGCGGCGCGGAGCGCTTCGCGTGGGGGTCGTGGGCAGCGGACCGCTGTCTTCCGACCTTCAAGCGGCCCTTCGGAGTGCGGGGGTACAGTTCGACTTTCCGGGGTTTGTGCAACCGGACGAGATGCCAGGTTGGTTCGGCCGCGCCCGGCTCCTCTTCTTTCCGACGCGGCTGGACCCATGGGGCGTCGTGGCAAACGAAGCGATGGCCGCAGGAACACCCGTGTTGACAACTCCGGCGGCCGGCGTGGCAGGAGACCTCGTGGCGGACGGACGAAACGGTCTGATACTCGCGGCCGACGTTGAGCTGTGGGCGTCGGCAGCTGACAGCCTGCTTCGTGACCCGCAGACCTGGCAGAGGCTCTCCTGCGCTGCACAGCGCGACGTCGAGCCGTTCAGTTTTGATGCTGCCGCAGCAGGCATCGTGAACGCCTGCGAGTACGCAAGTGCTGGAGTTACGCTGGCCGCCCCATGAAGATTCTGCTTGCGCACAGCCGTCATGGCAGCACAGCCCCATCAGGTGAGAATGTCGTCTTTGATGACGAGGTGAAGCTGCTTCGGCAGCGAGGCCACGAGATCAAGGTCTTTGAACGCGACGTCGACATACTCCATGCCAACGGTCGCTGGGGTCTTCTGGAAGGCGCGTTGCGGTTGCCCTGGAATCCCAGGGTGGCCCGTGAGCTGCGCCAATGCGTCGAGGCATGGGCTCCCGATGTTGTGCATGTACACAATACCTTTCCCATGTTGTCAGGGGCCATCTTTCCTGCGCTTCAAGGTTTGGCCGCCCGTGTCTGGACGCTTCACAATTTTCGCGTCTTCTGCTCCGGAGGTATCCCCCTTCGCAACGGTGAGGTCTGCGTGCAGTGCATGACCAAGAAGTCGGTGATGCCAGCCCTGCAGCACGCGTGCTATCGCGGCAGCCGTCTGGCAACGATACCCGTGGCAGCGGGTGTCGCGTTCAACCGGATGCGAGGCACTTGGCAGCACGATGTCGATGGCTTCATCGCCTTGTCCGACTTCGCGCGCTCTGTCTTCATCGAAGCAGGGCTTCCCGCCGATCGCATCCACGTCAAGCCGAACTTCTTTGCAGGCAATCCGCGGGTCGTGCCGTGGAGTGAACGAACAAATGACATCGTGTTCGTGGGCAGAGTCGGTGCCGAGAAGGGTGTGCGCACGCTGATCCAGGCCTGGCGCGAATGGGGCGAGGCCGCACCCATGCTGGAGATCGTCGGAGATGGCCAACTGCGCGCAGAACTGGAGGCCCAGGCCCTGCCGAACGTTCGCTTCACGGGGCTTGTGGATGCCGCAGTCGCCCAAGATGCGATCGCCCGTGCGAGGTTGTTGGTGCTGCCCTCGGAGTGCTGGGAAGGCTTCCCGATGGTTGTTCTCGAAGCGTTCGCACTGGGCACGCCTTGCGCCGCGTCTTCCTTGGGCCCGTTGCCCTCGATCCTGGGTGGGCACCATCCACCCGGCGTACTCTTCCCGCCAAGAGATCCAGCTGCCATGGTCAAGACAATCAAGGCGGCTTGGGAGAACCGGGATCAGCTGGCACAAATGTCCCGGCAGGCTCGCCTGCGGTTCGAGGATTTCTACTCCGAAGACGCCCATTACAACCGCTTGATGGCCATCTACCGCGCCGCAAGACAGGTCTCTGAGGTGAACGCGACATGACGACGGAGGCCCTGCTGGGCTACAAGGTCTATAACCAGGGCGTCGATGAGTGCGTGGAGGAAATTGCGCAAGCCATCGACTCTCGCAATGGTCAGACTTGGCTGGCCTGCCTGAATCCGCACTCCTACATCGTTGCCCAACAGGACGCTGCGTTCAGCCATGCGCTGCACCAGGCTCACTGGCTGATTGCCGACGGTGTCGGCGTCGTGCTCGCTTCGCGTTGGTTGGGAGGTGCCATTCGTGAGCGGGTGAGTGGCCCTGATGTCTTTCTGCGGGTCAACGAGAGACTCGCACAGCGGGGCGCACGCGTCTTCTTCCTGGGCGCTTCGCCAGAGACGCTGCAGCAAATTGTGCTGAAGGTGCGGCACGACTACCCGGGCCTCGTGGTCGCGGGCACCTACTCTCCACCGTATGCCGACAGCTTCACGGCCGAGCAGGATCGTCAGATGATCGATGCTGTCAACCGTGCGAAACCGGATGCACTCTGGATTGCCATGACGGCGCCCAAGCAGGAAAAGTGGCTTGCGGCACATCGACATGCCCTGGCCGTTCCATTCGCTGGTGCGGTGGGCGCGGTCTTCGACTTCTACACGGGCAGGGTATCCCGTTCGTCAAGGCACTTCCAACGCTTCGGGCTCGAGTGGCTGCCACGACTGCTGCGAGAGCCCCGGAGGCTCTGGCGACGCACGTTCGTGTCCGCACCGCTCTTCTTGAAGGCCGTCTTTGTGGCTCGCCTGCGCGGACGGCAACGCTCATGAACCGCGTCCGTGCGCCTCAGCGCGCGCTCATCGCCCCCAGACCGAAGAACGCCCGATTGTCCGTCACTTGGTCCAGCGTCGGCTGAACCAGCGAATCCGCGACGATCAGCGGGACCAATTCTTCCTGCGGGCGCTCAGGCTGTCGACATGCGCCGGTCCTTACGAAGGGAGCTCCGGCGCCGCACCATTGTTGTCGGCGCAAGGGATGGTCCGAGACGATCACCATGCGCCACGCGTGAGCCTGGCGATTCAGCGTATCAACCAGCTCGCCCACCAGCTGGGCCGTCAATCGGAGATTGTCGCGATATTGCTGGTCAAGGCTCTTCGTCAGATCCAAGCCCGGCGGGTGGGGCAACAGGAGATGCGCGAACAAGGTACCTCCGTCGCGCAGTGTCCTGCTTTGCCAAACCGCCTCATTCAAGCGACTTCTCAGGCTGAACCAAGGCTGCATCTCTACCTCGGTACACCGTTGCTGTCCGGGTGCGCCCAACAGCGTGCCCAAGGCAGGAAAGCGACGACCCAGAGCGCATTGCCATCGGGCCTTGTCCAGCAGAATCGGATCCACTGAAACAGCTGTACAGGAACGCAGACCTCGGATGCGGCAGTAAGGGTGGTAAAAGCCGACAACATCAATGTCCGGCCGGGAAGCCGTCAACCTCGAGAAGTCCAGCACGCTGCTTGCACTGCACAGCGCGCTCGGCCCACATGGGCGCGGGCTCGGGAACGATTCCAGCAGGAACAAGGCTGGAACGGCATCGATGGTGTTTCGTCCCTTGGACGAGACAGCCTTCGCCGCCACCTTGGCGCCCCGGTTGCGCAGCTGCTCAACCACCTCCCCAGCCTGGCTTGCATCAAACTCGTCCAGCAGCAAGTAAACGGTAGCGCCGCGCCGGATGGTTTCACCACTGCCGCCCGTGGGGTCGGCTTCGATCACAGGCCACTGCATGCGGGGCGCCATCCACGCTGCAAGTGCGGGCCCGGACAGCCCGTAGACGACCAGCGCGCCTGTCGTGAACCTCAGCAGGTGCACCGCCGTGCGCTGCGGAATCAGCAGGCCTGCCGCCAGCAGCAACAGCAGCACGGCAAACGTGGACAAGTTGGGCGACTTTGGCGAAAACCAGAGATCGATCGAGTGACGCAGTCCGACTCCGAAGTGGAGGTCGAGCAGGAACAGGATCGGCAGCAGAACCGCCAGTCTCCTGCCCCACGGTCTTGCCCGGGACCTGGCGGCGACCAGCAACCCTGCAGAGACACAGCTCACAAAGCCGAATACGACCATCCGCAGGGCTTCTCCCCAAGTCCGGTGATACAGCTCGCGAATACCCAACTCGATGGCGCCCAGAAGCAGCATCAGCGCAACGGCCCCGGCAAGCGGCCATGGGCTGCGAGACTCGCATGGAAGGCCGCTCCTGTCCACGATGTCAGCGTCAGCCTGCATGCCCGCGCTCGAAGAGGATCAAGGTCCGGGGCACGCCGTCCAGGTCAACGGCGGCAACACACTTGAAGCCGCAAGCCTCGAAGGCCGAGCGCTGGCGCGCCACGGAAAATCCATCGGGATCCCTCCTACGCTGCTGCAGCAGCTGCGAGGCCTGAACGTCCTGGGGTGCCACGAGTTCGACGATCAGCCACCTTCGCGTCAGACGAGCGCACCACCCGGCAATCTCCTGGAGCGGCACGCTGGCGCCGATAGCCAGATGATGCACAAGCCCGAGCATCATCACCAGATCTCCGTAACCCTGAAGGCGCTGCATCAGCCCAGCGAACTCCGTTCCAGCCCAGCCTTGTCCACCACTCAGGTCATCCAGCGTGGCAATCACGGGGGTCATGCGCGGATGGGCTCGATCACGGTACAGGGTCTGGATGCTGTCATGGTCACCATCGATAGCCACGACCTCGGCGTCCGCCTCAAGCGCGAGCTGGCTGAACTCGCCCGCATTGCATCCCAAGTCGACCACTCGGCGGGGTCTCAGCTGTTGCAGCGTTCTGCCGACCCATTCACGCTTGAGCTCCAGGCTTCTCCCGGCGTAGTGGCCACGGTCTTGTTCGTAGCCGGACCAATCGGAGAGCTTCTGCGGCTTGCCGGGCACCACTCCCTTCAGCATCCAGCTCAGACCGTTGTGCAGCCTTGCCCGAAACGCCCTGATCTCCGAGATATCGTTCGACGCAGGCGTGCCCGAAGGCAGCGCGGAGCCCCCCGTATGCAACAAGGGCGCGCACCGATGAAGGTAGCGCCGAATACCGATCATTCGACGCGCCTCGGCGACGGGGATGCCATCCCGTCGCAAGCGGAAGGCGTCGCAGGTCCGCAGACGCCCGGTGCTGGCAATCCAGAGAGGCAACAGAAAGTGCCGAGAAAACTGGCCTGCAGCCCACCAGTGCAGATCCTTGAGGGGCACCGGACTCAGATGATCACAGAGCGATGGGACGGGGCCTTGGAAAATGACGTTCCAGGCCGACGCATCCTTCAGATCGAAACCTTGCTCGAGTGCGCTGGACTGAAGTTCCAGAGTCAATCGAGCGGCATCGCAGAGCTGCGCGTCACACCACTCGGTCGGGAAGGTCACGAGCGGCACACGTTGCGAAGCCACTGTATGGCGGTCGCGAAGCTCGAACGGAAGCATCACACCTCGCGCGACCCACTGTCGAGCCAAGGCGGAGGCCAAGAAGTCTGCGTCGGATATCGGACGGAAAAGGTGGCGAACAGCCTCGGTCGAGGTGAACTCCAATCGCGCGTCGGGATCTCTCATCGGCGATCAACGTTTTCGCCGTAGTTTCCCCCACCAGAGCTTCAGCGAACCAAGCGGATCGCGAACAATCATCAAGATGCCCCCGATCAGCGCCAGGAGTCCTTGCCAGACCAGCATGCCGCTACCTGGGTCGACATAGGCTTGGGCAGCCTCTGTCCACAGGCCAAAGGTCAACAAGACCATCAAGACACGATTCATCTTTGCGGAATCCTGGCAGAGTCTTCTGGGGGGCTGGCTCGGAGAGTCAGGCGGTGAGAGCCAACCACAACACCACATCCGATCCGACAGCTTGCGGATCAGCTCTCGGACCGCTTGCCCTTCCGAGAAAACGTGATCGTCGGAGCAACCCGCTCGACAATTGGGTCAATTTGTAACCGTCCTCCGCTGTCATCGCTGCGTAGTCACAAGGCTACCATTGATGGGCCTCCGACAGCGCGCAAACGGCCTCTCGCCGCTTGAGCAGCCGACCCGCGATGTCACGCACCCAAGCGCCTGGCAACCCGCCTCCGATGCAGTGTTGCGCGTTCCGGCTGTCACGTTTGCTAACGTTCAAGGCTTGATTTGATGGCGGTCTGACAACAGTGCAGCCTGAGCCTCCTGCCCGGCCTGGCGCATGCTGTCCGACAGCGTCCGCCAAGGAGATGAGCGGCGCCGCGGATCATGAGGCCGTGGTCAAGCCAAGCGACGGTACTCGGGTACCCAGGCCTGCAAGAGACCATGCACAGACTCCGACTCTGAAGTCAAGGCGCGCACTTGCACCATCCAGGCGTCAAGCGCTTGCGATCCAGCTTCCTCACGCAAGACGGCTACCTTGAGCCGCTCATTGCCGGTGGGAAGCGTCTTGTCCGCATCCGCCAGCAGCTCTTCATAGAGCTTCTCTCCAGGGCGCAGTCCTGAAAACTCTATGGCGATCTCCTCCTCGGTGTGGCCGGAAAGGCGGATCAACTGGCGCGCGAGGTCAAGGATCTTGACCGGCTCGCCCATGTCGAGGACCAGGACCTGTCCCGATTCGCCCATCGCTGCCGCCTGAAGCACCAGTCGGGCAGCCTCAGGAATGGTCATGAAGTAGCGAATGATCTCTGGGTGCGTCACCGTGATGGGGCCGCCGCGGGCGATCTGTTCCTTGAACTTGGGAATCACACTGCCACTGGATCCCAGGACGTTGCCAAAGCGCACCGCCATGAATCTCGTATGGGGATGGCGTGCGGCCATGGCGCTCACCACCATCTCGGCAGCACGCTTGGTTGCGCCCATCACGTTGGTGGGGTTGACCGCCTTGTCGGTGCTGATGAGAACGAACCGTTCAGCGCCACAGGCGGCTGCCGCATGGGCGGCATTCCATGTACCCAGCGTGTTGTTGCGCAAGGCTGACAGCGCATTTCCGGCCTCTTCCATGAGCGGTACATGCTTGTACGCGGCAGCATGAAAGACCAGATCGGGCTTCCAGCGCTGACAGGTGCCGTGGATGTGCTCGAAGTCCTTGACATCTCCAATCAGCCGAACGACGGGCAGCTGCGGCCAACGCTCACAGAGTTCCTGGTCGATGGCGTACAGGTTGAATTCACTCAGCTCATACAGCACCAGCCGTCCAGGACCATAGTGCGCGACCTGGCGGCAAAGCTCGCTCCCGATGCTGCCGCCACCGCCGGTAATGAGCACAGTGCGGCCGTGCACCAACTGGCCGATACCTGCCTCGTCAAGCTGCACGGGCTCGCGCCCCAGCAAGTCTTGAGGCTCGATGTCGCGCACCCGGTTGAGGTCGAGTCCATCGCGGAGTTCGTCAGCACTTGGAACCGTCAGCACCGGCAAGCCCGTCTGCACGACCTGCTCCAGCAACGCACGGCGGCGAGATCCCCGCAGAGATGGAATCGCCACGACGATATGGGTTGCTGCACCCCGGATGGATCGGTCAGAGACGCCTTTCAGCGGGCCCAGCACGGGAACACCTGCGATGCGCGCGCCGTGCTTGCTGGGGTCATCGTCCAGGAGGCCCATCACAATCCAGCCTTGTCGATGAATGCCTGCGAGGAGCCGGTGCGCCGCCTCACCCGCACCCAGAACAAGCGCCCGTCGGATTTCGGTGTGTCCCCCAGTGATCTGCGAGCGCGCGTGCTCATACAGCATCCGATAGGCGATACGAATCACTGCCAGGCCCATGAGCGTCACTACCGGGTGCAGCGCCAGAACGGCGCGCGGTACCTTGACCAGTCCCAGCGAGATCACCGCGATGGCGCACACGGTGCCGGCCGCAGCGCAGGCCAAAGTGAGCCGTCGCACTTCACCGAAGCCAGAAAAGCGCCACATGCTCTGGGGCACGCGTGCGATCACAAAGGCCAGGAGATAGACGGCGACGATGCCAAGCATGACCCAGGGGTCATAGGGCGGCCTGGCACTCAGCCAGCGCTCGAATCCAAGACGAAACAGGTAGGTGATGTTCCAGCAAGCCACCACCACGGCAGCATCGATGAGCAAGGACAGCGGCTCGCGGTGTGGCCGCAACAAGGCCAGAAAGCGATCGAGCCGATGCCAGACCGTCGGTCCGACCAGGGCCGCAGCCGCAGCCTGAGCTTGAGGCTGGGGCGAGTCACTCATCGGCAACTCCAGGCGCTGGGGAATGGGATTGCCCCGAACTGGAAGGCCATCGCCTGTCGAACTTCATCTGCGCCACAACAGGGTCATGGTGCGCCAGACCACGTGCAGGTCGCTCAGCACCGTGGCCTGCTGCGCATAGGCAGCGGCCGCCTTCAACTTGGTCGGCAGGATCACCTCGCAGTATTCCCGCTCCGGATCCGCCGCTGCAGCGAGGCGCTCGCCTTCGTCAGCGAACTCCAGCGAGACGGGATCGGTGATGCCTGGCCGCACCGAAAGTACCTGATCGCGCAGGGCTGCCGGGTACAGGGCCACGTATTGCGGAACCTCAGGCCGCGGCCCAACGATGCTCATGTCTCCAAGCAGCACATCGAACAATTGCGGAAGTTCGTCCAGCTTGCTTCGACGCAACCAGGCACCCGCCTTCGTGATGCGCGGATCACGATCGACAGAAATGGCCGGACCCAGCGCCGGCGCGTCCGCGGCCATGGTGCGGAACTTGTGGATCTTGAAAAGCCTGCCCCCACGGCCTACGCGCTGCTGGCGAAACAAGACGGGACCGGCTGAATCCATGCGAATCCAGATGGCGATGGCCAACATCAGCAGACCGAACACGAACAAGCCTGCGAACGCAATGACGACATCGAACAGCCGCTTGGCCATGACGCCCGCCCAGGAGAACTGTCAGGCCAAAGCCTGCCGGACCGCGCGCACCACGCGGTGGACATCGTCATCGGTCATGCGCGAGTAGATCGGCAGGCTCAGCACGCGTTCGAAAACCTGCTGGCTGTGCGGAAACTGCTCGGCCCGCAATCCGTAGCGATCCCGCCAGTAGGGCTGAAGGTGCAGCGGGATGTAGTGCACGCTGCAGCCGATGCCGGCGGCGTAGAGCGACTGGATCAGTTGTTCACGGTCGACAGGCGAACTGTCCGGGAGGCGGATCGGGTACAGGTGCCACGCATGCTCGTCTCCATCCATGGACACCGGCGGGATCACCAGGCCCAGCGCAGCAAATGCCGTGTGATACACCGCCGCAATCTCCCCCCGCCGCTGCGCGAAGGCGCGCGCCTTCTTCAGCTGGTGGATGCCCAGCGCGGCGGCGATGTCGGTGAGGTTGTACTTGAAGCCCGGGGCGACGATCTCGTAATACCAGCTCGGCACCTTGGCGGTGAAGCGGTCGAAGGCGTCGCGGCTGATGCCGTGCAGGCGCATCACCTTGGCGCGGGCGGCCAGGGCGGGGTCGCGCGTGACGAGCATGCCGCCTTCGCCGGTGGTGATGGTCTTGTTGGCGTAGAAGCTGAAGACCGTGGCGTCGCTGTCCAGCGTGCCGACCAGGCGGCCGCCGCAGGTGGTGGGCAGGGCATGCGCGGCATCCTCGACCACCTTCAGGCCGTGGCGCTGCGCGATGGCCAGGATGGCCGGCATGTCGGCGGCCAGGCCGCCATAGTGCACCGGCAGGATGGCGCGCGTGCGGGGCGTGATGGCCGCCTCGATGGCAGCGGGGTCGATGTTCAGGGTGGCCGGATCGATGTCGACCAGGCGCACATCGGCACCCAGATAACGCACCACCTCCGCGGTGGCCGTGAAGGTGTGCGTGGTGGTGATGACCTCGTCGCCCGGGCCGATGCCCAGCGCTTCCAGCGCCAGGTGCAAGCCCGCGGTGGCGGAATTGACGGCGATGCAGTGCAGCGCTTCGTCGCCCAGGAAGGCGGCGAAATCAGCCTCGAAGCGCTTGGCCTTGGGCCCGGTGGTCACCCAGCCGGACCGCAGGGTGTCCACCACCTCGGCGATCTCCTCTTCACCGATTTCGGGCAAGGCAAAGGGCAGGAAGGGGCGTGGGGGCGGTGAGATCGTATTCATGGCAGTCGAGGCTGCATTGTCCCATCGTGCCTCCAGGGGCCGGCTCAGCCCGGCTTGGCTGCCCAGACCAGCACGTGGGTGCGCAGCAGCGGCAGTGCATTGAGCAGGCCGTAGAGCGCTGGATGCAGGCCGCAGGCCAGGCGCGCGAGCGGCGGCGCCAGCGTCACGCGCTCGTGCTGCAGCCGGGCGGCCCGAAACAGCGCCTGCACACGCGCCAGCGGCACGCCGCGCACGTCGGGGTTGCGCGGGTTGTCGACGGTGAAGTCATACCAGAGCACGCCCCCGCCCGGCTTCAGCCAGCTCCACAGGGCATCGGCCAGCTGCTGCTGGAAAGCCGGGTCGAGCAAGGAGGAAAAGACGGTGGACTGCAGCACGATGTCCACGCTGGCGGGCGCGATGGCCTGCACAGAGGCATCGCCCTCGATCAGCGTCACCTGCGCGGGCAGGCACCGGCGCGCCTGCTTCAGCCGCTCGGGCAGCAGCTCGATGCCGGTGAGTTGCGCCGGGTCGAAGCCCAGGCGCAGCAGCTCCAGCAGGTTGCCGCCGGCGCCGCAGCCGACCTCCACCACCTTGAGCGCCGGCAGATCCGTGAGGCCCTGCTGCACCAGCAGCCGGATCATCGCGCGCTGGCGCTCCTGCACCATCTGCCAGACCTCCGGGCGCAGCAGGCTGTAGCGATCCGCCAGGCCGCTGCGCCGGGCATAACGCTGTACCACAGCATCGGTTTCCGGTTGCCGCCCTGGCTGCGGGGCGGCAGACTCGGCGCGGGGTTCGCTGGGGAGGCTCATGCCCCGATTGTCCGTGAGCGCCCAGGCGCGCCGCGCGCACGGGGCAACCCTGCCGATGGCCTGCGCCGCCACGCGCAGCCTCAGCCCAGCGCCGCCAGGAAGCGCTGGGCCAGCACCGGGTAGCTGTGGTGGCGCAGCACAAACTGCCGTCCGCGCTCGCCCATGGCCTTGCGCTCGCCCGGCTTCAGGGCCGCCAGGCGCTGCAAGCCCTGGGCGATGGCGGCCGGATCCTCCGGCGGCACGGTCAGCCCGCAGCCGGCCTCGGCCACGGGGTCGTTGCCGGCTTCCACGGCGTGCAGCACCGTGCGGCCGGCCATCATGTAGTCCATCAGCTTGTTCGGCGCGATACCGAAGCGGTAGATCGGCACGCGCTGCCAGCCGATGTAGGCGATGTCGATGGCGGCCAGGAACGCGGGTACCTGGGCCTTGGGAATCGGCGGCAGCAGGCGCACGGCGCCCAGCGCTTCATCGGCAATGCGGCGCGCCAGGCGTTCGCGTTCATGGCCATCGCCCACCATCAGCACGGCGATCGGCGCGCCGGCCAGCCGCGGGATCGCATCCAGCAGATGATCCAGCGCGTTGGGCAGGCCCATCGATCCGGCGTAGCCGACGATCACCTGCTTGCGCACGCGGGCTTCGGCCAGCGCATCGGCCAGGTCCTGGCGCAGCGGGGGCGGTGTCTGCTTCCAGTCGTCCGGGCTGATGCCGTTGGGCACGATGCTCAGGCGCGAGAGATCCAGCCCGCGGCCGGCCATGTGCTGCTGCACCTTGGGCAGCATGGAGATCACGCGGTCGCTGTGGCGGTAGGCCGCGTCTTCGGCCGACTGGCAGATCAGCGCAAACGGGTGCCAGGGCGACATGCCGCTGAGTTCGATCGGCGACAGCGGCCACAGATCGTGCACCTCGTAGACCAGCTTGCAGGGCCGGCCCGCGGCGCGCACGAACTGCACGACGCGACGCGCCACCCAGATGTCCATCGGGTAGGTGCTGGAAGCGATCACCGCATCGGGCTGAAAACCGTCGGCCAGCGCCTGCGCCTGCGCCCAGACCTGGCTCATGAAGGCCATGATGTTGCGCACGCGGCCCAGGCCGTTGCCCTGGTAGGGCGGCGCGGGCAGCCAGTGGTATTCGATGCCGTCGACGATCTCATCCCCGGGCTCGGGCTGGCGCGCGCGCACGTGCGAGAAGCTGGCCGCCAGGATGCGCACCGTGTGGCCGCTGCGCACCCACTCGCGCGCCAGGTAGTACGGCCGGTACTCCATGCCCAGCGCGGGCTGGCCCGCGTAGTGGTTGATCAGCAGCAGCTTCACGCGCGCTCCTCGAAGGCATAGAGCCGCGCGACGAAGCGCTCCACCGCCTGCGCAAAGAGCGCGTGGCGCGAGATCCACTCGCGGTTGGCGTCGCCGATCGCGTCGGCGCGTGCGCGCAAGGCATCCAGCTCAGCTGCGGTGGGCAGTTGGCCATCGGGGCAGATCCAGCCATTGCGGCCATGCGTCACCAGCTCGCGGTTGGCCGGCAGGTCGGACAGGATCGGCACGCAGCGGTGGGCCATGGCCTCCAGCACCGAGACCGAGACCGAATCGCTCTGCGGCAGGCTCAGGTACCAGCGGGCACGCGCATACCAGCCGGCCTGCTCGGCCGCGTCCAGCCGGCCGGTGAAGCTCACGCGTTCGGAAAGGCCCCGCTGCGCGGCCTGCGCCTCCAGGGCCTCGCGCTGCGAGCCCTGGTTGGCCACGACCAGGCGCGCCGCGGGCCAGGCGGTGGCGATGCCGGCAAAGAGCTCGATCACGCGCTGCGGGGCATACAAGGGCTCCAGCCCGCGGTTGGCGAAGAAGAGCCCGTCGTCCTTGTCGGCGGCGGCCGCCGGCAGCACTTCCAGGCCGAAGGGAAACACCATCACCTCGCGGGCGCCCAGCGCGCGCATGCGCTCGGCCATGTGCAGCGAATCGCTGGTGCTCAGCGCGCAGCCGGCCAGCACCCGGCGCGTCAGCCAGGCCAGCGCAGCGTGGCGATCGGGCGTGGCCAGGATGTCCGATCCCCAGGCCGATCCGCACAGGCGGCCCCGCACGCCCAGCCGCTGCGCCAGCCAGGCCAGCGTGCCGTGCGAGGTGAGGTAATGCGCATGCAGCCAGTCAGCGCGGATCGGCCGCAGCCAGCGCAGCACCTGCGGCAGCTGCAGCAGCAGCCGCACGTTGCCACCTTCGAAGCGGGGCTGTGTCTGCAGCGCCAGCCGGCGCGAAGCCGGCAGCACGGCATCGAAGCCGGCCAGGAATCCGCGGCTGGACAGGGCCCACAGGTCCACATGCGGCGCCAGCGCGCGCGCCCACTTCAGCAGGTGCGGGCTCTCGCCGTCGCCGATCAGCACCAGCCGCATCAAGACCGCTCCTGGGCGCCGCCCTCGGAAGCGTCCGGTACGGGCAAGGTGCCGGCCCAGGCCTGGTAGGCCGCGCGCCAGCGGGGATGCTGCTGCAGCAGCGCTGCATCGGCTTCGCGCGCATCGCCGACCACACACGCCGGATTGCCCTGCAGCACCGCGTGATCGGCAAAGCGGCCACGCACCACGCTGCCGGCGCGCACGATGCAGCCGCGGCCCAGGTGCGTGCCGGCTTCGATCAGGCAGTGCGGGCCGATGAAGCTGTAGGCGCCGATGTGCACCGGGCCGCTGATCCAGCCCGGGCGCTCGGGTTCATCGGTTGCGTAGGCGCGGCCCATCAGGCGCAGGCTGCGGTGCGAGCTGTGGGTGACGATGCTGATGTGGCTCGTCAGCTGCACACCTTCTTCCAGCGTGACGCCGCCGCTGGCCTCGATCCAGTTGAAGGGGCCGATGTAGACGTGGTCGCCCAGCACGAGCATCTCTTCGTGCTCGATGCAGCTGGCCGGCGAGATCCGTGTGCGCGGCAGCCAGCGCCCCTGGGACCGCTCGCCGAAGATGCGGCGGTACAGCAGCCAGTGGGCCAGCCGTCGACGCCATCGGTTCAGCAGGGCACGCATCGGCGCATTGTCCTCAAGGCGTGCCGGCGCTGCGGCGCCGGCCGGGCAGCGCCAGGCGCAGACCGGCCCAATCGGGCCTCAGCACACGGCCCGGCGGCACGCCGGCCACCTGGGCAAACCAGAACAGGCCGACGACGATGGTGATCGCGTAGGACAGCGTGGTCGCCAGCGCCCCACCCGCCAGCCCCCATCGCGGGATCGCCCAGACCGATACCGCGATGTTGATGAGCAGCGAGCCGGCGGCCAGCAGCGCCGGCACCTGCGGCTGCCCGGCGTGGTTGGTGAACCAGGCGGACAGCGCCGAGGCCGCGCCGTACAGCGCCACGCCGGGCAGCAGCAGCGCCAGCACAGCGATGGCCGGCTGGTAGGCGGCGCCCAGCAGCGCCGGCACCAGCAGCGCCGCCGCGCCCCACAGCAGCGGGCTGACGGCCAGCAGCATCAGCACGCTGGCGTGCATGGCGCGCAGCGTCAGCGTGATCGCCGCGTCGCGATCGGGCTGGCCGATGCGGGCATAGGCCGCGGTGGTGACGGCGGAGGAGACCAGCCACAGCAGCTCGGCCACCGCCACTGCAATCGAGTAGACGCCCGTGGCCGACAAGCCCATGAAGCGCTCGACCAGGAAGAGGTCGACCTTGTAGTTCATCAGGCTCACCAGGTTGGTCAGCCCGATGACGATCACGAAGCGCGCCTCGGGCCGCAAGCTGCGCAGATCCGGCCGCGCGATCCAGCCGCCGCGCCAGGTGGCCAGCGCGCTGCCGGCGGCCACCAGCAGACGCGCCGTCACCCAGGCGGCCAGCACGGTGACCAGGCTGCCCCCATGCCCGGCCAGGTGCGCCCCGGCGATGCCCGCCAGCGTCAGCAGCGGCGGCGCAAGCATCAGCACCGCCAGCCCACCCATGCGCCCGCGGCCCAGCCACAGGCCGGAGAGGTTGCCGGGCAGGAACATCAGCGGTGCCGCGAGCGCCAGCCAGGCCAGCGCTGCGTAGCCCGGCCCCGCCTGCCCTGAGGCGATCCACAAGCCGGCCGCGCTGAGCAGGCCCAGCAGCAGGCAGGCCAGCACCGCCGCGCCCACCAGCGCGCCCGGGTGCTGGCCGTGGTGCGACAGGCGCCGCGCGATGGCCACGCCAAAGCCCGAGCCCACAGCCAGCAGCACAGCCTCCACCGCGAGGAACAGCGCAAAGGCGCCCTGCTGCGCCGTGCCCAGGCGCGCGGTGTAGAGCGTCAGCGCCAGGCCCAGCGCCACCGCCAGCAGGCGCGAGGCGAGGTTGACGGCGCTGGCGCGCGCGAGCGAGGTCACCGGACAGCACTCCGCGCTGCGGGATTCGCGCTGGGAAGCGGCCCGGCCCGCATACCCCTAACGCAGCAGGTGATGCAGCGCCTCGATGACCCGATCCTGGTCGGCTTCGTTCAGATCGGCGCTCATGGGCAGGCTCAGCACCTGCTGCGCGGCGCGGATGCTGCGCGGGCAGGCGTCGGCGGGCGCGGCGAAGGCATAGGCCGGCTGGTGGTGCAGGGGCGCCGGGTAGTGCACGGCCGTCGGCACGCCCGCGGCGCGCAGGCTTTCGACCAGCGAGCTGCGGTCGTCCGCAAAGACCGTGAACTGCCCCCAGACGGCATCACGCCCGGGGCGCACGGCCAGCGTGCGCAGCCCCGGCAGGCCCTGCAGCCGCTCCAGGTAGCGCTGCCCCAGGCGCGCGCGCTGCGCGAGCTCCCAGGCAAAGCGCTCCAGCTTGCCCAGCACCACGGCGCACTGCAGGGTATCCATGCGCCCGCCCACGCCAATGCGCGTGTGGCGGTAGCGCTGGCTCTGGCCGTGCACGCGGATCTCCCGCGCGGCCTGGGCCAGCGCCTCGTCATCGGTGAACAGTGCGCCGCCGTCGCCATAGCAGCCCAGCGGCTTGCTGGGAAAGAAGCTGGTGGCGCCGAAGGTCGACAAGGCCGTGCTGCGCCGGCCGCGGTAGCAGGCACCAAAGCTCTGCGCCGCATCCTCGATCACCGGCAGGCCATGGCGCGTGGCGATCGCCTGGATGGCGTCCATGTCGGCACACTGGCCATACAGACTGACCGGCATGATGGCCCGCGTGCGGGGCGTCAGCGCCGCTTCGATCAGGCTGGCATCGATGAGCGCGGTGTCGGGCTCCACATCCACGAAGACCGGTCGGGCCCCGGCCAGCACGATCACTTCGGCCGTCGCCGCAAAGCTGAAGGCAGTGGTGAGGACCTCGTCGCCCGGCCGGATGTCCAGCGCCATCAGGGCGATCAGCAGCGCCTCGGTGCCGCTGGCCACCGTGATGCAGTGGCGGCTGCCGGTGAAGCCCGCCAGCGCGGCTTCCAGCTCGGCCACCTCCGGGCCCATGATGTACTGGCCGTGATCCAGCACGCGCTGGATGCGCGCGTCGATCGACGGCTTGAGCGCCGCATACTGGGACTTCAGATCGATGAACTGCATCGGGATACCCGGCCTGCGTGAAGACGGTAGCGCACCTGGCTGGCGGGGCAGACGGCGACGGCCTCGGCCACCCCGTCGGGCAGCGCCAGCGGCAGATCCAGGCGCTCGCCATGTTCGCTCATCCAGCCCACCTGGCGCGCCGGCACACCCAGCACCAGAGCATGATCTGGAACGTCAGCCGTCACCACCGCGCCGGCCCCGACAAAGGCGTGCGCGCCCACCGTGTGACCGCAGACGATGGTGCAGTTGGCGCCCAGCGTGGCGCCGCGCCGCACCCAGGTGCGCCGGTACTCGTTCTTGCGCGGCACGGCCGCCCGCGGGTTGAGCACGTTGGTGAAGACCATGCTCGGGCCGCAGAAGACATCGTCCTCCAGCGTCACCGCGTCGTAGACGGAGACATGGTTCTGGATGCGCACGTTGTTGCCGATCTGCACCTCGTTGCCGACGAAGACGCCCTGCCCCAGCGAGCAGCCCGAGCCGATGCGTGCACCCGCGCAGACATGCGCAAAGTGCCACACGCGCGTGCCCTCACCGAGCTGCGCGCCCTCGTCGACGATGGCGCTGGGGTGTTGCCAGTGCAGCACGGCAGGCAGCGCGCTCAGAACACCAGCGGCAGGCCCACGCGCACGCCATCGCGCGCGCTGCGGTAGGCCGCGATGATCACTTCCAGCGAGCGCAGGCCCTCGTAGCCGTCCACTTCGGCATGCGCATCGCCGCGCAAGGTGTCGATGACGTTGGCGTAGTACAGCGGGTGGCCGAAGCCGTAGACCGAGGCCGGCGCCGTCGCGCTCTCGGCCACGCTGGCGTCCTCGGGCTGCGGCTGATCGAAGGCCCAGTGCTCGATCCGGTTGACGGCCAGGCCGCCCACGCGCACCGTGCCCCGTTCGCCCAGCACCGTGATGCTGCCTTCCAGGTTCTGCGGGTAGGTGAGCATGGTCACGTTGATCGAGGCCAGCCCGCCGCTGCGCAGGCGCAGGCTCATCACGCCGCTGTCCTCGGCCTCGATGTCGCGCAACTGCGTGGCCGTGTAGGCGTGCACGTTGTCCACCGGGCCCACCAGCCAGTCCACCATGTCCACGTAGTGGCTGGCCTGGTTCATGAAGGCGCCGCCATCCAGATCCCAGCGGCCGCGCCAGGGCGCAGCGTCGTAGTAGCTCTGCGGCCGCGTCCAGAAGACATTGACCGTCACCAGGTGGATGCGGCCGAAGCGCCGCTCGACGATGGCCTTCTTCAGCCGCTGCAGCGTGGCATTGAGCCGGTTCTGCTTGACCACGAAGAGCTTCACGCCGGCTTCGCGGCAGGCGCGCACCATGGCCAGGCCTTCGTCCCACTTCGTGGCCATCGGCTTTTCGCTGAGCACATGGCGACCGGCGCGCGCGCAGCGGATGGCCTGCTGCGGGTGCAGGCCGCTGGGGGTGGCCAGCACGATCAGATCCGCGTCGCAGCCTTCCAGCAGCGCGTCCAGCGAGCCGAAGCCCGGCGCGCCGGTGGCCTGCATCGCCGTCGCCAGAGCGGCAGGATCCTTGTCGCACACGGCCACCCACTCGGCACGCTCGGCGTGCTGCGCCAGGGCGGCGATGTGGTTGGACGAAATGCGCCCGCAACCCACCAGGGCCAGACGCAGGCGGCGGTCTCGCAGGGGCAGCGGATCGGGCAGTGAACGGGTCATCGGGCGGCCCACGATCTCATGGGCAGACGGCATGCGGGTTTCGGGGTGGCGGATTCTAAGAGGGGGTGTGCCGGCGGCACCTAAAATTCCAGGTCCATTCCACGAGCCGCCAATGACCACCGAACCCCCGATCAGCCCGGCGCCCACTGGCGCAGACAGCAACCAGCTGATGGCCGAGCGGCGCGACAAGCTCGCCGCGCTGCGGGTGCGGGCCAAGGCCTCGGGCGATGCGGCCTTCCCCAACGACTTCAAGCCGCGCCACCAGGCGGCGGATCTGCACCACCGCCACGACCAGGTGCCTAACGAGGAGCTTGAGCCTCAGGGCATCGCGGTGGCCGTGGCCGGCCGCCTGATGCTCAAGCGCGTGATGGGCAAGGCCTGCTTCGGCACCCTGCAGGACGGCTCGGGCCGCATCCAGCTCTACGTCACGCTGGATGGCGTGGGCGCCGAGGTGCTGGCGGACTTCAAGCAATGGGATCTGGGCGACATCCTCGGCTGCGAGGGCACGCTCTTTCGCACCAAGGCCGGCGAGCTCTCGGTGCGCGCCACCCGCGTGCGGCTGCTCACCAAGAGCCTGCGGCCGCTGCCGGACAAGTTCCACGGCATGACCGATCAGGAACAGAAGTACCGCCAGCGCTATGTGGATCTGATGACGGACGAGGCCGCCCGCGCGCGTTTCATCGCGCGCAGCAAGGCCGTCAGCTCGATCCGCAACTACATGGTCGAGCACGGCTTCCTGGAGGTGGAGACGCCGATGCTGCACCCGATTCCGGGCGGCGCGAACGCCAAGCCCTTCACCACGCACCACAACGCGCTGGATCAGGAGATGTTCCTGCGCATCGCGCCGGAGCTCTACCTCAAGCGCCTGGTGGTGGGCGGCTTCGAGCGCGTCTTCGAGATCAACCGCAACTTCCGCAACGAAGGCATCAGCGTCCGGCACAACCCGGAATTCACGATGATGGAGTTCTATGCGGCCTACTGGAACCACCACGACCTGATGGACTTCACCGAAAGCGTGCTGCGCCACGCCGCGCGCCAGGCCACAGGCTCGGCCACGCTGAGCTATGCGGGCCGCACGGTGGATCTGGCGCAGCCCTTTGCGCGGCTGACGGTGCGCGATTCGCTGGTCCGCCATGCGGGGCTCAGCGAAGCGCAGGCCGGGGACCCCGCCGTGCTGCACGAGCGGCTGAAGAGCCTGGGCGAAGAGCCCCCCGCACACTGGACGCTGGCCGAGCTGCAGTTCGGCCTGTTCGAAGCCGCGGTCGAAGACAAGCTCTGGGAGCCGACCTTCATCATCGAGTACCCGGTGGAGGTCTCGCCGCTGGCGCGCGCCTCGGACGCCAACCCGGCGATCACCGAGCGCTTCGAGCTGTTCATCACCGGCCGCGAGTTCGGCAACGGATTCTCCGAACTCAACGATGCCGAAGACCAGGCCGCGCGTTTTGCCGCGCAGGCCAGGAACAAGGATGCCGGCGATGAAGAGGCGATGTTCTACGACGCCGATTTCATCCGCGCACTGGAGTACGGCATGCCGCCCACCGGCGGCTGCGGCATCGGCATCGATCGCCTGGTGATGCTGCTGACCGACAGCCCCAGCATCCGCGATGTCATTCTGTTTCCGGCTCTGCGCCGAGAGAGCTAAGCTTCACAGCGAAGTGAACGCCCGCCTGGAATCCCTGCACATCATCGAATCGGCCTGCTGGCGCGAGATCGAGCGGGCCGTGCGCGAGCGCGAGCACGCCTGGCGCGTGATGACGCTGGCCACCGTGGCCGGTGACCGGGCCGATGCGCGCAGCGTGGTCCTGCGCGAGGCACGCTCCGCGTCGCGGCAGCTGATCTTCTACACCGATGACCGCTCGCCCAAGGTCGCGCAGATGCACAAGCACCCCTTGGGCACGCTGCTGCTGTGGTCGCCCGCGCTGGGCTGGCAGCTGCGGCTGCAGGTGCGCCTGGAGGTGCTGGCCGACGGCCTGGAAGTCTCATCGCGCTGGGCGCGCATGAAGCTCTCTCCGGCGGCGCAGGACTACCTCTCGCCGCTGGCCCCCGGCACGCCGCTGGGCCAGCCGGGCAACGAGCGCGGCGCGCGGGACTACTTTGCGGTGGTCGCGGCGCATGTCCTGGCGATGGACTGGCTGGAACTGCACGCCGACGGCCACCGCCGCGTGCTGTTCGACAGCCACGGCGCGCGCTGGGTCCAGCCCTGAGCACCGCCTGACCGAAACGCGGCCCGGCAAGGCCGCGCGCTGCGCCTTCAGCGGTGCTTGAAGGCCGCCTTGCGCTTGTTGACGAAGGCGTCCATGCCTTCCTTCTGGTCTGCGGTGGCAAACAGCGCGTGGAAGACGCGCCGCTCGAAGCGCATGCCTTCTTCCAGCGGGCCTTCGAAGGCGCGGTTCACGCACTCCTTGGCCAGCAGCACGCTGGGCAGGCCCATCTGGCAGATCGCGGCCGCGGCGGCCAGCGCCTCGTCCAGCAGCTTGTCGGCCGGCACGACGCGCGACACCAGCCCGGCACGTTCGGCCTCTTCGGCACCCATCATGCGGCTGGTGAGCACCATGTCCATCGCCTTGGCCTTGCCCACGGCGCGGGGCAGGCGCTGCGTGCCGCCCGCTCCCGGAATGATGCCCAGCTTGATCTCGGGCTGGCCGAACTTCGCGCTGTCCGCGGCGATGATGAAGTCGCAGCTCATCGCCAGCTCGCAGCCCCCGCCCAGCGCGAAGCCGGCCACGGCAGCGATCACAGGCTTGCGGATGCGCTTGAGCGTCTCCCAGTTGCGCGTGATGTAGTCGCCCAGATAGGCATCCATGAAGCTGTAGCTGGCCATCGCGCCGATGTCGGCACCGGCCGCAAAGGCCTTCTCGCTGCCGGTGATGACCACGCAGCCGATGGCCGGATCGGCGTCGAAGGCCAGCAGCGCGGCGCCCAGCTCCTCCATCAGCTGGTCGTTCAGGGCGTTCAGCTGCTTGGGGCGGTTCAAGGTGATCAGCCCGGCGCGCAGCGGGCCATCGCCGCGTGTGTCGACAAGGATGAATTCGGCGCTCATGTTGTGTCTCTCGGTTGCAAGGCGGACAGTGGCAGTAACACAGGCACTATACGGGTGACATGCGCGCACATCTTGGCGCGGGGGATGGCCGCGGCGGGATTACGCTGCGCGCCCGGCCCGATACCGCTGGTGGACAATCGCCTGCAGCATGGACATCGCTGTCAATCCCCTGATCACGATCTTCCGCAAGACCGCCAAAGGCCATGCGGAGATCGAGACACGCGCCAACCGGCTGCCCCTGAAGCAGCGCAGCGTGCTGATCATGATCGACGGGCGCACGCCGGATCGCGATCTGCGCCGGCTGGCCGGAGCGCATGTGGACAGCATGATCGGCGAGCTGCTGGCCGGCGACTACATCGAGGCGGTGGGCACCGTGGCGCCGCGCCCGGCCCCGGCCCCGGCAGCGGCCGCCGCGTCTGCGCAAGCGCCTGCGCCCGCGGCGGCTCCTGCGGCGCAGCGCCCCGGCACACCGCTGCCGCCCGCGGGCTACTCACCCTCGCCACACGAGCTGCAGCAGCTGCGGCGCGATGCGGTGCGCCAGCTGATCGATCTCATCGGCCCCATGGGCGAGCCGCTGGCCATGCGCATCGAGGCCACGCGCGGCTGGGCCGAGCTGAAGCCGCTGCTGGGCGTGGCGCAGCAGACCATCGCCAACGTGCGCGGGCGTGCCGCGGCCGAGGCCTGGGCCGCGCGCTTCAGCGGCTCTTGACCGGCGCCGGCGCCGCCTGCTGCGGCGCGCGCGCGAGCTGCAGATCGATGAAGGTCTGGGCATCCTGGCGGATCAGGATGCGCACCGGCAGGTACTGCAGCGCCGGGGCAAACCAGCTCTCGATGACCAGCTCACCGGGCAGCGGCACACTGCGGCGCGGCTTCATGTGAAAGGCCTGCAAGGGGCCCAGCGGCGTGTCCAGCGTCTCCTCGGCCTGGATGTCGTACATCCAGCGATCCACGCGCCGCGGCAGCGCCAGCGGCATCTCGATGGTCTGGCCCTGCCGCAGGCGGTGGCTCTGCGTCGTGAACAGCCAGGTCAGCTGCACGAACTGGCTGGCCGTATCCTGTACCTGCGGCATCGTCGGCTGAACATGACCGTTGGCGAGCAGGACATGGTCCGCCTCGAAGCGCAAGCTCTGGCGGCGCGGCTCCCGCAGCAGCGCCCGCGTCACCTCCTCGTAGCGCAGCGGCTGCAGGCCCTGGGCCGTGAGGCGCCCTTCGCTGGACATGCGACGCGACAGCAGCGGCCCGACGCTGACCTCCAGGTGGACCTGGTAGCGCTCGCCGCTGCGCAGCCACTCCACCTGGGCCGTCCCGTGCACCGGGCCGCGGTAGTCTCCGCTCAGCACGTAGCTCAGACGCGTGGAGGGCGGCCACTCGAAGGGTTCGGAGGCGGCCGTGGCAGCCGCAGACGACGCGGCCTCCGCTGGCGCGGCAAGCGGCGTGTCTGCCTGGCGTGCCAAGGCGTCTGCCGCGGGAGCGGCAGGCACCGCCAGGCGCTCGGTGGGCGGCAGCGTCGGTACGGGCTGCAGGGGCGCGGTCGCCAGCGCGCTGGGCTCCGGCGCCGGATCGGGCGGCCGTGCCGCCAGATCCTGCGGCTCGGCCACAGCCGATGTGCCTGGCGCCGCGGATGCCGTGTCGGCAGCGGGCTGGGTGGCCGAGGCGGCGGGCTGGGTGGCCGTGGCCGCAGGCCGTGCGGCCGTGGCCGCAGGCCGTGCGGCAACACCCCGGCCTGGCGCCTGCGCCGGGCGCGTGGACGGCGCGCGCAGCACCGGCTCGCGCGGCAGGAGGTCCTGCACAAAGGCCACCTCGATGCGCTGCAGGCCTTCGCCGCCCGACCCGGCCAGCGAACCCAGCTGCCGCGACAGCCACAGCAGCACGAGCGCGTGCGCGGCCATGACGGCCAGGATCAGCAGCAGGCCGGCACGCCGCAGCCAGGGCGCCGCAGCGGCTGCAGGTGCCGGCGCGCGCGCCAGGGCTTCAGCCCTTGGACGCTGCGGCCACGCGCCGTTCGAGCTGATCCAGCGGCACCGCGCCGGGCAGGCGCGCACCGTCTTCCAGCACCGCGGCGGGCGTGCCCTGGACGCGGTGCTTTTTGCCCAGCGCCACGTTGCGTGTCAGCGCCTGGCTGTCGCAGCCCGCTTCGGCCTTGGGCGGCAGCTTGCCTTCGAGCATCCAGTCGCGCCAGGCCTTGCCGCGGTCCTTGGCGCACCAGATGTCGCGCGACTTGGCATCGGAATCCGGCCCCAGGATCGGGTAGAGAAAGTTGTAGACCGTCACGTCCTTCAGCGAGGCGATGTCGCGCTCGAAGCGCTTGCAATAGCCGCAATTGGGATCGGCAAAGACCGCCAGCTTGCGCGCACCCGTGCCCTGCTTGAAGACGATGGCGTCACGGAACGGCAGGTTCGGGAAATCGAATGCCGTGAGCTTGTCGATGCGCTGCTGCGTCAGGTTCTGGCGCGACTTGGTGTCGAACAGCTCACCTTGCAGGATGAACTGGCCGTCGGCATCGGTATAGAGGATGTCGGTGCCGATGCGCACTTCCCACAGGCCGTTGACCGGCGTGCGCTGCACTTCGTCGATCTTGGGCAGATTGGGCATGCGTTCGGCGAGGTTCTTGCGGATCACGGCCTCGTTGGCCTGCGCGAGACCCGCGCCCAGCGTGCACAGGACGGCGCTGATCAGGGCCGCGAGGGCCGGGCGGAAAGACGTCATGGTGAACCTTCGGGGTGGGATGGCGACCGGGGCGCCATCAGGAACGCATCGCGCGCTGCGTCAGCAGCCGCTTGAGCGGCGGGAGGCTGTTGACGAGACTCATGCCGCGGTTGCGAAGTTCCCGCGCCACGGGATGCGGGTGGGCAAACAGTTCCAGCAGACCGTCCGTGAGCCGCCCCATCGCCTGCACCGGCCCATGGCGCAGACGCGCATAGCGCCGCAGCAGCTTTTCGTCGCCGACGCTGCGGAAGGGCTCGCGCGCGGCCAGGGTCTCGGCCAAGGCCTTCACATCGGCCAGGCCCAGGTTGAGCCCCTGGCCGGCCAGCGGGTGCACGACATGGGCCGCATCGCCCAGCAGCACCCAGCCCGGCCCGCACAGGCGATCGGCCTGCGCATGCAGCAGCGGCCAGCCCGACACCGGCGAGGCCAGCTGCAGGCGCCCGGCACGCTGCTGCGTGGCCGCATCCAGCTCGGCTTCGAAAGCCGCAGGTTCCAGCGCCTGCAAGGCCTGCGCGCGGTCTTCCGGCAAGGACCACACCAGCCCGTAGGCATGGCCATTGCGCGGACGATCGAAAGGCAGCAGGGCCAGCACGTCCGGCGCGCGGAACCACTGGCGCGCAATCCCTTCATGAGGCCGGTCGGCCACCAGGCGCGCGGCCAGCGCCCGTTGCCCATAGCGGTGGACCTGAACCGAGACGCCACGCGCCTGCCGGCCCGCGGCATCGCGCCCTTCGGCCAGCGCCTGCAGCGTGGCGGGCACTTCGGCGTCCACGGGCTGCACATGGTGCGCAAACTTCAGCGCTTCGCGCAGCGCGCGCTCCAGTTCCGCCGCGTCGACGATCCAGGTGAGCTGGGGCAGGCCCTGCACGGGCGCCGAGAACTGCAGGCCTGCGCCCGGGGCATCGCCTTCAATCTGCATGCGCAGCACCGGCGTGCGCGCATCGGCCGCCAGGGCGGGCCAGACCTTGAGCTGCTCCAGCAGCTCCACCGAGGTGGCGCTCAGCGCGTAGGTGCGCACGTCGCCCGCTGCGCTGGCGGCCGGCACTTCGGCACGCCAGGCCACATTCAGGCCCAGGCGCGACAAGGCCAGCGCGAGGCTCATGCCCACCGGCCCGCTGCCCTGCACACATACGTCGAAGCTGCTCATGAGGCGCGCGATTGTAGGCAGCGCGGCGGGCCGGCCCATCCCGCAGGCAGAATGCGCAGCCCTTCGCCGCGGAGCCCGCATGCCACCCTGGCAACTCTTCCTGCTGGCCGTGCTGATCTGGGGCACCACCTGGCACGCGATCCTCTACCAGCTCGCCCATGTCTCGCCCGAGGTCGGCGTGACGCTGCGCTTTGCGCTGGCGGGCGCCGGCCTGCTGCTGATCTGCGTCTGGCGCGGTGAGCGCTGGCGCCTGACGCGCGGCGAGCACCTGCGGGTGGCTTTCCAGGGCATCTTCATGTATTCGGTCGCCTACCTGTGTGTCTACCACGGCGAGCGTCACGTGCCTTCGGGCCTGGTCGCCGTGGGCTACAGCGCCTCGCCGCTGGTCATGGGCGTGGCCTCGCACCTGCTGTGGGGCACGCCGCTGTCGCGCAGGCTCTTGCTGGGCGGCAGCATGGGCATGGTCGGTGTCGCGCTGATCTTCTGGCCCGAGATCGTGGCCGTGATGAACGCGAGCCCGGTCATCGAGGCCAGCCCCGCCGCCGCGCCCGCGGCTGCACCCGCCGCCGGCCAGCACAGCCTCAGCGGCAACGCCGCGCTCGGCCTGGCCTTCACGCTGGGCGCGGTGGCACTGTCGGCCGTGGGCAGCCTCGTGGCATCGCGCAATGCGGTGGTCGGGCTGCCGCTGTGGCCCGCGCTGGCCTGGGGCATGCTGTGGTCTTCGCTGGTCAGCGCCGGCTTTGCGCTGGCCGCCGGGCACAGCTTCGCACTGCCCGCCAGCCTGAGCTTCTGGGCCTCGCTGCTCTACCTCTCGGCCTTCGGATCCGTGATCGCCTTCGCGTGTTACCTGGTGTTGCAGCAGCGCTGGGGGCCGGGGCAGGCCTCGATGGTGGGCGTGGCCACCCCGGTACTGGCGCTGGTCATTTCCACGCTGTGGGAAGGATACCGACCCGGCGCCAGTGCCGTGCTGGGCGTGGCGCTCGCCGTGGGGGGCAACTGGCTGGCGCTGCGACCGGTGCGGCCTGCAGCGGCCACAACCTAAAATCCTTCACTTCCGCGGCGGCCCCTCCCGGGCCGCCGAGTCGTTTCCAGCCGGAGCCCTTTCACCATGAGCCTGCAGTGCGGCATCGTCGGTCTGCCCAACGTCGGCAAGTCGACCCTCTTCAACGCGCTCACCAAGGCCGGCATCGCGGCGGAGAACTACCCGTTCTGCACCATCGAGCCCAATGTCGGCGTGGTCGAGCTGCCTGACGCCCGACTCCAGCAGCTCGCGGCCATCGTGAAGCCCGAGCGCATCGTGCCGGCCATCGTCGAGTTCGTGGACATCGCCGGCCTGGTGGCGGGCGCCAGCAAGGGCGAAGGTCTGGGCAACCAGTTTCTCAGCCACATCCGCGAGACCGACGCCATCGTCAACGTGGTCCGCTGCTTCGACGATGCCAACGTCATCCACGTGGCCGGCAAGGTCGATCCGATCTCCGACATCGAGGTCATCCAGACCGAGCTGTGCCTGGCCGATCTGGGCACCGTCGAAAAGAGCCTGCAGCGCTACCAGAAGGTGGCCAAGGCCGGCGGCGACAAGGACGCGCAGCGCCTGGTGGATGTGCTCAAGAAATGCGAAGCCGCGCTGAACGAAGCACGCCCGGTGCGCAGCATCAGCTTCAGCAAGGAAGAGCTGGTGGTGCTCAAGCCGCTGTGCCTGATCACCGCCAAACCGGCGATGTTCGTGGGCAACGTGGCCGAGGACGGCTTCCAGGACAATCCTTATCTGGACCGTTTGAGAGAGTATGCGGCGCGTCAGAACGCGCCGGTGGTGGCGATCTGTGCCAAGACCGAGGCCGAGCTGGCCGAGATGGCCGACGAAGACCGCCTGCTCTTCCTGCAGGAGATGGGTCAGGACGAGCCCGGCCTGAACCGCCTGATCCGCGCGGCCTTCACGCTGCTGGGCCTGCAGACCTACTTCACCGCGGGCGTGAAGGAAGTGCGCGCCTGGACCATCCACATCGGCGATACCGCGCCGCAGGCGGCCGGCGTGATCCACACCGATTTCGAGCGCGGCTTCATCCGGGCGCAGACCATCGCGTTCGACGATTACATCGCCTGCCGCGGCGAGCAGGGCGCCAAGGATGCCGGCAAGATGCGCGCGGAGGGCAAGGAGTACATCGTCAAGGAGGGCGATGTGCTGAACTTCCTGTTCAACGTCTGAGACCGGCGGCTTGGACCTGATCGAACTCTGCCCGGGCGGGCCGCGCCTGAGCCCGATCGTCGCCGGCACCTGGCGCATGGACAGCTGGGGCTGGTCGGCCGCGCAGCGCCTGCGCTGGATCGAGCAATGCCTGGAGCTTCAGATCAGCAGCTTCGATCATGCGGACATCTACGGCGACTACCGCGTGCAGGGGCTCTTCGGCGAAGCGCTCGCGCTGCAGCCCGGACTGCGCAAGCGGCTGCAGCTGGTGGGCAAGTGCGGCATCCGGCTGCTTTCTTCCGCGAGGCCCGCGCACCGGGTGAAGAGCTACGACACCTCGGCCGCCCACATCATCGCCAGCGTCGAGCAGAGCCTGCGCGAGCTGCGCACCGACCGGCTGGACCTGCTGCTCATCCACCGTCCGGATCCGCTGATGGAGGCGCAGGAGGTGGCGCAGGCCGTTCACGCGCTGCAGCGCGCCGGCAAGGTCTTGCACTTCGGCGTCTCCAATTTCACGCCTGCGCAGTTCGAACTGCTGCATGCCGCGCTGCCGCTGGCCACCAACCAGATCGAGCTGCACCCCCTGCACCGCGAGCCGCTGCACGACGGCACCCTGGATCAGCTGCAGCGCTTGCAGCGCCGGCCGATGATCTGGTCGCCGCTGGCCGGTGGCCGTCTCCTGCACGGTGAGGATGAAGCGGCCTGGCGCGTGCGTCACGCGCTGCAGTCGGTGGCGCAGCGCCTGCAGCGGGACCCGGCCGTGATCGCGCTGGCCTGGGTGCTGCGGCACCCGAGCCGCCCGGTGCCGGTGACTGGCTCGCGCGAAGTCGGCAAGCTGCAGCAAGCCACCGAGGCCCTGTCCTTTCGCCTCAGCGCCGAAGACTGGGCGGCCCTCTGGCAGGCCGGCGCCGGCCATGAGCTGCCGTGATCAGGCTGGCCTGCTCTCCCGTGCGCTGTCCGCAGCGCGGGTCCGGCCGCGCGGAAGCGGATCCGGCAAGCGCGTCGGGCCGCCCTCAGGGCGTGTGCCGAACGGCGCCGCCGCCCCCTGAACGGCGACCCGAGCATGGCCGCTGAATCCAGCCACAGTCCCGAGCGCAAGGCGCAACCGCATCCGCTGGGTTTGCTGCTCGCGTTCGCCCTGGCGTATGCCGCCCTGTCCTGGCTGTCGCTGCAGCTGCCCCTGGCAGCGGCGGTCGCCTCGCCCATCTATCCGCCCGCCGGGCTGGCCTTGGCGGCCGCGCTGGTCTACGGGCGGACAGGTGCCATCGGCTGCGGCCTGGGTGCCCTGCTGGCCAACACCTTGTTCGTGGCCTCGGCGGAAGCCTTCAAGACACCCACCGAGCTGATCCGGCCGGTGGTCACCGGCATCGGCGCAGCACTTCAGGCCGCGGTCGGCGCCTGGCTGCTACGGCGCGCCATCGGCGAATCGATGGCGCTGGGCACGCTGAAGGAGATTCTGCAGGCCGGGTGGTGGGGCGGCTTCGTGGCCTGTCTCATCAATGCCTCGCTGTCGGTCGGCACGCTCTGGCTGCAGGGCCAGGTGGATGGCGCCGCGGCGTGGTTCACGTGGTGGACCTGGTGGGTGGGCGATACGCTGGGCGTGCTGATCGGCGCCCCGGTGGTGCTGGCCTTCATGGGCCGGCCGCGGGCCGCCTGGCGGCCACGCCGCTTGAGCGTGGCGCTGCCGATGGGCGCGGCGACGCTCCTGCTCGCGCTGGCCTTCTACCTGTTCCAGCAGGCCGAGGTCCAGCGCCAGGAGATGGCCTTCCGCGCTGCGGCCGATTCGGCCGCCCGCACGGCGCAATCGCTGCTGGATGACGCCACCGATGCCCTGCAAGCCCTGCACCAGAGCCTGGATCCGCTGGAGCGGCCCGGCGCGGAGGCGCTTTTGGCAGCTTCGGCCTGGTGGCTCCAGCGCAACCCCTCGCTGCTGGCCATGGGCCTGGGCGAGCGGGTGCGACGCGATCAGATCGCCAGCTTCGAGGCCGAGGTGCGTGCCGACGGGCAGCCGGGGTTCCGTGTCCACGAGCGGGCCGACGGCCTGGTGCTCGCACGAGAAGACGAGTTTGTGATCGCGATCCGCGCGATCGCCCCCGCGGCGGGCAATGAAGCTGCCTTGGGCGTGAACATCCTGTCGGCCCCTGCAGCGCGGGATGCCTTGCAGCAGGCACGGGGGCCAACCGGCACCGTGGCCACGCGCGCATTCCGTCCCTCCCAATCCGGCCCCGATGTGCGCAGCGGCAGCGTCGTCTACCAGTGGCTCTCTGGCCCGGGTTCCGCGACCGGCGAAGCGGCTTCGGCGCCCGTTGCACGGGGCGTCGTCTTCGTCACGGTGGTGCTGGATCGGGTGGTGGCCCGCGCCGTGGAACGAGGTGCGATGTCCGCGCTGCGCTGGTGCCTTCGCGAAGCCGTGCCGGGGGGCTCAGCGCAGGTCGTGGGCGACGGACAGGGCTGCGCCGACCAGCCGGGAACCTTCCAGCAGCGCGCGACGCTGCGGCTGGCTCAGCGCCAGTGGGAACTGCAGCTCAGCGCGGGCCCGCAAGCGGGCGAGGCCCCGCTGGCCACCAATGCCTGGCTGCTGTCGGTGCTGGGCATGGCGGCGACCACGCTGCTGGGCCTGCTGCTGCTCACGGTGACCGGCCATACGCGGCGCGTCGAATCGGCCGTGCGCGACCGAACCCAGGCGCTGAGTGTCGAGATCCGGGAGCGCCGCGGCGCCGAGCAGGCACTGCGGGAGAGCGAGCAGCGTCTGCGCAGCATCCTGGACCACCTGCCGCTCGGTGTGGTGTTCCTGGATGTCCAGGGCCGCGTGCTCGAACTCAACCCCGTGATGGCGCAGTTGCTGGGCAGGGCGCCTGAAGCGCTTCGCGAGCTGTCCTTTCCCGAGTTGCTTCGGGACGATGAAGCACAGCCGGTGCGCCAGCGCTGGCGCGCCGTGGTGGAAGGCGAGCAGGCACTCACACAGGACCTTTTGCACCTGCGGCGTCACGACGGCAGCGAAGTCACGGTGCGCGCCACGATCACCGCGCTGCGCCAGGGCGGGGACCATCCCACGCGACTGGTGGGCCTGGTCGAGGACATCACCGAACACCTGCGCGTGATCGAGATCGAGCGCGCGCGCGATGCAGCGGAAGCCGCCAACAAGGCCAAGACCGAATTCGTCTCGCGCATGAGCCACGAGCTGCGCACGCCCTTGAACGCGATGCTGGGTTTCTCGCAGCTGATGGCCATGGACCAGCGCCAGCCGCTGTCGTCCCATCAGGCCGGATGGAACAGCCAGATCCAGCGGGCCGGCTGGCATCTGCTGGAACTCATCAACGAAACGCTGGACCTGTCTCGCATCGAGGCGGGTGCGGTGCAACTGCTGGCCGATGCCGTGGATCTGCGCGCCGTCGTGGAGGCAGCCATTGCGCTGCTGACACCCGCGTCGCAGGCCCGCGGGCTCAGCCTGAGCTTGATCGAGCCCGGTACCGCCCGGCTGACCGCGCTGGGTGACGAGACGCGCATCAAGCAGATCCTCACCAACCTGCTTTCCAACGCGATCAAGTACAACCGGGACGGCGGGCGCATCGAGGTGCGCATCGCAGAAGCCGGCCCTTCGCAGCTTGCCATCGAGGTGCGGGACACGGGCTTGGGCATGAGCGCCCAGCAGCTGGGCGCCTTGTTCCAGCCCTACAACCGGCTGGGCCGCGAGCGCACCACCATCGAAGGCACGGGCATCGGCCTGGTGATCAGCCGCAAGCTCGCCGAGCTCATGGGCGGCCGCCTGGAGGCGGTCAGCACCGAAGGCCTGGGATCGACCTTCACGGTCACCCTGCCCGCTGCGGTCGGCGGTGCCCAGCCCTTGCCAAGCGCCGACACGCAGCCGGGCAGACACGCCGGCGCCCAGCATCTGGTGCACTACATCGAGGACAACGAGACCAACGTGCTGCTGATGCAGGGCATGGTCGCCGCGCGCCCACTGCTCGCGCTGACGGTATCCACCCTGGGCCTGGACGGCCTTCTGGAGGTGCGTCGCGCGCTGCCGGATCTCGTCCTGCTGGACATGCATCTGCCGGACATCGACGGCCTCGAGCTGCTGCGCCGCCTGAAGGCCGATGACACGACCGCAGGCATCCCGGTGGTCGTGGTGTCCGCCGACGCCACGCCGGCCCGCGTGGAAGAGGCACTGACACTCGGCGCCGTGCGCTACGTGACCAAGCCGGTGGACATGGCGACCCTGCTGCGCACGCTGGACGAGGTGCTGGCCGAACAGGACAGCCGCTGGATGTGATGGCGCCCACGGCGCCCGCGCGGCCACGCCGGCCGGCCGCAGGCGCGGATCCTGCTCCGCTATGCTCGATCCGCCGCCAGCTTGCCGTGGACACCCGGAGCGCGCCTTCATGACCAGCCTTCCCACCGATCTGCTGCTCCAGCTCTATCCCGCGGTATCCGCGCTGCCCGCGGAGGATCTGCAGTGGGGCCTGGAACATGAGACCCAGCTGATCGATGTGCCTTCGGGCACCCTGCTGTTCGAGGAAGGGGCGCCTTGCCAGGGTTTCCCGATGGTGCTGTCCGGCCAGGTGCGCGTGGCGCGCGGCTCGCCCGACGGCCGGCGCCTGGAGCTCTACCGCGTCGCCCCCGGAGAGCTGTGCGTGGTGTCGTCCTGCTGCCTGTTCGGGCACTCGGCACTGTCCGCCCACGGGCAGACGGTGGAGCGCACGCGGCTGGTCCTGCTGAGCGCCGCCGGCTTCGATCGCTGGTGCCGCCACGAAGCCTTCCGCAAGTTTGTCTTCTCGGTCTTCGCCGACCGGCTGGCCGATCTGATGAGCCTGGCCGAAGCGGTGACCTTCCAGCGCCTGGACCAGCGCCTGGCCCAGGCGCTGCTGGGCCGCGGCCTGGAGCTGCAGATCACGCACCAGGCGCTGGCGGATGAGCTGGGCACGGTGCGCGAGATGGTGTCGCGGCTGCTCGCACGCTTCGAGCGTTCCGGCTGGGTGCGCCTGTCGCGCGAGCGCATCGAGATCGTCGATCACGCCTCCTTGCGCGCGCTGGCTGGCGGTGAACTGCGTGGCGGCTGAGCGCCTCGGGCCGGACTGCGCCGGGTTTGATGCCGGTCAACGGGCTGTGTAACCGCAGTCACCGACGCCGGCCGCGCAGATTTGCACACTCTCCTGCATCGGCGCTGTTGCCGAGCCTCTTCTCAGGAGACCCGCATGAAAGCCAATGTCGGCGGCATCGACCGCATCCTTCGCATCGTTCTGGGCCTGGCGCTGATCGCGCTGACGCTCACTGGCGCGATCGGCGCCTGGGGCTGGATCGGCCTGGTGCCCCTGGGCACCGCGGCGATCGGCTTCTGCCCGCTGTATACGGTGCTGGGTTTCAGCACCTGCCCGGCCAAGGCCAAGGCCTGAGCGCCTCGCGCACTTGACCCGGAGCAAGGTCACGGTCCGCTGAGGTACTTGATACCCCGCCGGGTATCGCATACCATAGGGGGTATGCAACGACTCCCCATCCTCCAGCGCGACACGCGACCCCTGGCGCCGTCCTTCCAGCCGCTGCCCGCGCTGCGCCCGACCTGGCGCCGTGCCGGCAGCGGCTTCTTTCTGGCGATCGCGGCACTGGCCGGCACGCCGTCGGCCCAGGCGCAAGCCGTCCAGGTCCCCACGGCGGCCTTGTCTGCTGGCGAAGCGTCCACAAACTTCAGCCTCGTGGGCAGCTTGCAGGCGGTGCGCCAGACCACCTTGGCTGCACAGGTCGGCGGCAACCTCACCGTACTGGCCGTCAAGGCCGGCGATCGCGTGAAGGCAGGCCAGCTGATCGCCCGCATCGATGAGCGCAGCGCCGATGCAGGCCTGCGGGCTTCGGGGGCGGCTGTCGAACAAGCCCAGGCGCAATCGGCCCAGGCGCGGCAGCAGCTGGACCGCACGCGGGAGCTGCGGCAGCAGGGCTTCATCAGCCAGGCGGCTGTCGACAGCGCGGAAAACCAGTTCCGCGCCGCGCAGGCCGGCCTGGACCAGGCCCAGGCCAACCGCGGCCAGGCCGCCCTGGCACGCGGCTTCGCCACCGTGACGGCCCCGTTCGATGGCATCGTGCAGGCCACGCACCTCGAAGCCGGCGAGCTGGCGCTGCCGGGCCGCGCCCTGGTCACGCTCTACGCGCCCGAGCGCCTGCGCGCCGTCGTCGAGCTGCCCTCCTCGCGCGCGGCAGCCGCTCGCGCCGCCACCACGGTGGAGGTGGCCTTGCCCGATGGCCGTAGCGTGTCCCCCGCCAGCCGCAACCTCCTGCCGAGCACCGATCCAGTGGCACAGACCGTGGAGTGGCGTCTGGAGCTGCCGCCAGCCGCGGCCGCCGGCGCGGCCCCTGGGCAATCCGTGCTGGTGCGCTTCAGCGCCGCCGCGGCATCGCAGCCGGGTGCCGCGGCACGCCCGCGTCTGCCGGTGCAGGCCGTCTTGCAGCGCGGCGAGCTGAGCGCCGTCTACGTGGTGCAGGACGGGCGCTTTGCACTGCGCCCGGTGCGTGTGGGCGCCGATGGCGGCGCCGGCAGCGTCGAACTGATTGCCGGCCTGAAGCCGGGCGAACGTTACGCTACGGACGCCGTCCGCGCGGGCCTCGCTGGCGCCGTGCCGGCCCGTTGAACGATGCCCTTCGCCACTGACGCCTGACGACATGAGCGATTCACCGACGCCGCCCGCCGGATCTGCGGCCTTGCCCACCAGCGCTGACGCCCAGCCTCGCCTGGGCGTGGCCGGACGCCTGGCCCAGGCCTTCCAGGACAGTGCGCTGACGCCGCTGCTCGCCCTGGTGGCGCTGCTGATGGGTCTGTTTGCCGTGCTCGTGACCCCGCGCGAGGAAGAGCCGCAGATCAACGTGACCATGGCAAATGTGCTGGTGCCCTTCCCGGGTGCCAGCAGCCAGGATGTGCAGAACCTGGTCGCGCGGCCGGCAGAGCAGGTGCTCAGCCAGATCGCCGGGATCGAGCACACGTTTTCCGTCTCGCGGCCCGGGCTGGCGCTGCTCACCGTGCAGTTCCAGGTCGGCGTGCCGCGCACCGAAGCGCTGGTGCGCCTTTATGACGTGCTGAATGCCAACCAGGACTGGCTGCCCGCCAACCTGGGCGCCTTGCCGCCCATCGTCAAGCCCACCGGCATCGACGACGTGCCGATCCTCGCGGTGACACTGTTCAGCCGCGAGCCCGGCCTCGCGCAGGGCAGCGCGCTCGATCTGCAGCGCATCGCGGTGTCGCTGGAAAGCGAACTCAAGCGCGTGCCCGGCACGCGCGAGGTCAAGACCCTCGGCGGCCCCGGGCGTGCGGTGCAGGTGGAGCTGGATCCGGCGCGCCTGCGGGCGCGCGGCGTCGATCTGATGCGTCTGCAGCAGACGCTCGCGGCGGCCCATCTGGCCATGCCCGGCGGCACCGTGGCGGACGAGCGCGGGCCGCGCATGCTGAGCGTGGAAACCGGCGAATTCCTGCGCAGCGTGGACGACGTCGCCGATCTGGTGGTGGGCGTGCATGCCGGCAAGCCGGTCTACCTGCGCGAAGTGGCGACGGTTCGCGATGGCGCCGCCCAGCCGGCACGCTACGTCTGGTATGCGCCGGGCGCCGGCGCGCAGGCGTCGCCGCCGCCAGGCCTGGGCACGCTCCCCTCGGCGGCAGGCCAGAACCCTGCCGAAGGCCCGTATCCGGCCGTGACCCTCAGCGTGACCAAGAAGCCCGGTCAGAACGCGGTGGACGTCGCCCGGGCCCTGCGGCTGCGCCTGGACGAACTGCGCAACACCGTCCTGCCCCCGGGGGTGGAAGCGGTCATCACGCGCGACTATGGCGAGACGGCCGGGGAGAAGGCCGCCAAGCTGATCCAGAAGCTGGCCTTCGCCACCGCCTCGGTGATCCTGCTGGTCGGCCTGGCGCTGGGGCGGCGCGAGGCGGTGATCGTCGGCGCGGCGGTGATCCTCACGCTCACGGCCACCTTGTTTGCCAGCTGGGCCTGGGGTTTCACGCTCAACCGGGTGAGCCTGTTTGCGCTGATCTTCTCGATCGGGATCCTGGTCGACGATGCGATCGTGGTGGTGGAAAACATCCACCGCCATCAGCAGCTGAGCCCGCATCGCCCGCTGCGCGAGCTGATTCCGCTGGCCGTGGACGAAGTCGGCGGGCCCACGATCCTGGCCACCCTCACCGTGATCGCCGCGCTGCTGCCGATGGCCTTCGTGTCCGGGCTGATGGGTCCGTACATGAGCCCGATCCCGATCAACAGCAGCCTGGGCATGGCGCTGTCACTGCTGATCGCCTTCACGGTGACGCCCTGGCTGGCGCTCAAGCTCATGCGCGGCCCTTCAGGCCATGGCGCGGCAGCCGCCAGCGGCCCGGGCGGGCTGGCGCGGCGCCTGCCAGGCCTCTTCACCCGCCTGCTGCAGCCTTTCCTGCGCAGCGCCTCCCGGCGCTGGCTGCTGCTGGCCGCGATCGTGGCAGCGCTGGTGCTCTCGGCGGGCCTGGCAGTGGTGCAGTGGGTGGTCCTGAAGATGCTGCCCTTCGACAACAAGAGCGAGTTTGCGCTGGTGGTGGACATGCCCGCCGGCACGCCGCTGGAAGACACGGCCGCCGCGCTGCACGAGATGGGCGCCTACCTGGCCCGCCAGCCGGAGGTGCGGGACATCCAGGCTTATGCCGGAACAGCTGCGCCCATCACCTTCAATGGCCTGGTGCGTCAGTACAACCTGCGCGCCGATGCGGAACAGGGCGAGCTGCAGGTCAACCTGGTCGACAAGGCCCACCGTCACGAGCAAAGCCATGCGATCGCGCAGCGTCTGCAACCCGCCCTGCGGGCCATTGCGCAGCGCCATGGCGCGCGACTGAAGGTGGTGGAGGTTCCGCCGGGGCCGCCCGTGCTCAGCCCGATCGTGGCGGAGGTCTACGGTCCGGACGAAGCCGGCCGTCAGGCCCTGGCGGCCCGGCTGACGCAGCAGTGGGACGGCGCGCCCGACATCGTCGGCGTGGACAACAGCTTGAAGGCCGATGCGCCGCGCGCCTTCCTGCGCGTCAACCGGGCACGCGCGGAGGCCTTGGGCATCCCGATGTCGACGATCGCGTTGACCGTGCAGGGCGCGCTCAGCGGCGTCGACGCCGCCTGGCTGCACGATGGGCGCAGCAAGTACGCGGCGCCGGTGAGGCTGCAGCTGCCGCGCGAACGTCAGCTGGGCTTGGACGCCGTGCTGGCGCTGCCGCTGCGCAGCTCCGACGGACGGCTGGTGCCGCTGTCGGAACTGGTGCGCGTGGAGCGTGGCGTGATCGACAAGCCGCTCTTCACCAAGAACCTGCTGGGCGTCACCTACGTGATGGCCGATGTCGCCGCCGGTGGCGCCACACCGGATTCGCCGCTGTATGGCCTCTTCGGCCTGCGCGGCAGCCTTCAGCAGGCAGCCGCACCGGGTACCGGCGCGCTGGGCGAATACTGGATCCGCCAGCCTTCCGACCCCTATCGCGCCTATGCCGTGAAGTGGGATGGCGAATGGCAGATCACCTACGAGACCTTCCGCGACATGGGTGCGGCCTACGGCGTCGGGCTGATCCTGATCTACCTGCTCGTGGTGGCGCAGTTCAAGAGTTACCTCACGCCGCTGGTCATCATGGCGCCGATACCGCTCACGCTGATCGGCGTGATGCCCGGGCACGCGCTGCTGGGTGCGCCGTTCACGGCCACCAGCATGATCGGCATGATCGCGCTGGCCGGCATCATCGTGCGCAACTCCATCCTGCTGGTGGACTTCATCGATCTGCAGCTGAGCCAGGGCATCAACTTCTCCCAGGCCGTGATGCAGTCCGCCGCCGTGCGCGCGCAGCCCATCGCGCTGACCGGCCTGGCGGCCATGATCGGCGCCTTCTTCATCCTGGACGACCCGATCTTCAACGGACTGGCGATCTCGCTGATCTTCGGCATCCTCGTCTCCACGCTGCTGACCCTGGTCGTCATTCCGGTCCTCTACTACGCCGTCAACCGGAGCCGGTGGGAGACCGGCGCGGCCTGACGGCCGCGGCAGCGACCGCCATGGCGCAGACCTTTCACCTCACCCAAGCGACTTTTCAACCCCGCCTCAACCCAAGGAGCTTTACATGACCATCGAACGCTGGATCCGCGTGATCGCCGGACTCTTCATCACGATTTCCCTCGCGCTGGGCGTCGAAGCCAGCCCCTTGTTCGTCAGCCCGTGGTTCCTCGCCTTCACGGCATTTGTGGGCCTGAACCTGTTCCAATTCGGCCTGACGAACTTCTGCCCGCTGGGCATCATCCTGAAAAAGCTGGGCGTGCCCGAAAGCCGCCCCGCCGCCAGCTGCGCACGCTGACCCCGGCCCGGTGCGTGGCCCAGGAGCCGGCGATGGCAGCGATCTGTACCACCGGAGGTGCGGCCATGGCCGTGTTGACCGACGAAACCAGCCGCACTCAACTGCTCAACCGCCTCAAGCGCGCCGAGGGCCAGCTGCGCGGCGTGCAGCGCATGATCGAGGAAGGCCAGCCCTGCCTGCAGATCGCGACCCAGCTCGCCGCGGTGCGCAAGGCGCTGGACAGCACCTTCGTCAGCATGGCGGTGTGCTTCATGCAGCAGGAGCTGACGCCCAGGATGGAGTCCATCGAGGTGGAGGAACTGCTGGGCGACATGCAGGCCTTGCTGCAGCAGGTGCGATGAAGCTTGGCTCAGCAAGGTTTCCGGTGACTGCGAGCGCACACTGACTTGTTGTCACGATCCGTTTCAGCACTCTCGCCGCGAGAGTGCTAATATTCTGGGAACCTGATGCTTTGGGTGTACTCCAAGGAGTCATGAAACCGATGAGCAGCTCTACCGCCCTGTCCGTTCGCGATCCCTGGTCGCTGGTGCCCTCGCTGGGCAATCTGGATGCCTACATCAGCGCGGTCAATCGCATGCCGATGCTCACCCAGGCCGAAGAGGCCGAGATGTCGCGCCGCTTGCGGGATCAAGGCGACATCGAGGCCGCTGGTCGCCTGGTGCTGTCGCATCTGCGTCTGGTGGTGTCCTTGTCGCGCCAGTACCTGGGCTACGGCCTGCCGCAGAGCGATCTGATCCAGGAAGGCAATGTCGGCCTGATGAAGGCCGTGCGCCGCTTCGATCCTGAGCAGGGCGTGCGTCTGGTCAGCTACGCGATGCACTGGATCAAGGCCGAGATCCACGAATACATCCTGCGCAACTGGCGCATGGTGAAGGTGGCCACGACCAAGGCGCAGCGCAAGCTCTTCTTCAACCTGCGCTCGATGAAGCAGGGCTTCAAGGCCGAAGCTGCGGACGGCCATACGCACCGCTCCGCGTTGACGCCGGGCGAAGTGGCCATCGTTGCGCAGGAGCTCAACGTCAAGCCCGAAGAAGTGGTCGAGATGGAAACGCGCATGGCCGGCGGCGATGTCGCGCTCGAACCGCAGGAAGACGATGGCGAAGAGAGCTATGCGCCCATCGCCTACCTGGCCGACGAGCGCCAGGAGCCCACGCGCCAGATCGAGGCGCAACAGCGTGACCGCATGGCCGGTGAAGGCATCCTGCGCGCACTGGATGCGCTCGATGCCCGCAGCCGCCGCATCGTCGAAGAGCGCTGGCTGAAGGTGAACGACGACAACTCCGGCGGCATGACACTGCACGAGCTGGCGGCCGAGTACGGCGTGAGCGCCGAGCGCATCCGCCAGATCGAGGTCGCGGCGATGAAGAAGATGCGCAAGGCGCTCGAGGCCGAGCCGGCCTGATCGAGCCCCCGGGGCCCCCGCGTCGCTTTGCCCCGGGCGCCGGCTTCGCCTTCGTTTGGAACTCAGCGCTGAATGCCGCGCCGTGGCGCGGCCTTTTGCACCTGCGCTCAGCGCATGGCCAGCAGCTGCTTCAGATCGTGTTGCAGCGCATCCGGCCCTGAGCCATGGCGCGTGAACACACGCACACGCCCTTGCGCATCGAACAGGTACGAGCCCGCGGTGTGGTCGATCGTGTAGCTGCCTTCGGTCCGCCCCGGCACCTTGGCGTAGAACACCTTGAAGTGCTTGGCCGTCGCCGCGGTCTGTTCCGCATTGCCACGCAGGCCGACAAAGCTGGGGTCGAAGCTGCCCACGTAGGCCTTGAGCAGTTCCGGCGTGTCCCGGTCCGGATCGACAGTGACAAAGATGCCGGCGATGCGCTCGCCATCAGGACCCAGCCGCTTTTTCACCTCGGCCAGTTCCGCCATGGTGGTCGGGCAGACGTCCGGGCACTGCGTAAAGCCGAAGAACACCACGGTCACCTTGCCCTTGAAATCGGCCAGCGTGCGCGCCTTGCCCTCGGCATCGGTCAGCTCCAGGGTCTTGGCGTAATCCGCGCCGGTGATGTCGATGCCCTTGAAGGCAGACGACGGAGGTGGTGCGGACGTTCCGGCCGGCTTGTCGCCGCAGGCGGACAACAGGCCCAGAGCCAGCGCGGCGGCGGCTGAACCCCTCAGGAAACGAACAGCGAACGAAGCCATGGATCGAGGTAGTGGTCGATCAGCAGCGCCGCAAAGAGCAGCGACAAGTGCCAGATCGAGAAACGGAAGGTCTTGCGTGCCAGCGCGTCGCTGTACTGGCGCCACAGGCGCCAGGCGTAGCCGATGAAGCCCGCTCCCAGCAGGGTGGCGGCGACCAGGTAGATCGGCCCGCTCATGCGCATCACGAAAGGCAGCAGCGTGGCCGCAAACAGCACCAGCGTGTACAGCAGGACCTGCAGCCGCGTGAACTCGGAACCGTGGGTGACCGGGAGCATCGGCAGCCCCGATCGCCGGTAGTCTTCCACCCGGTACAGCGCCAGTGCCCAGAAATGCGGCGGTGTCCACAGGAAGATGATCAGGCACAGGATCAAGGCTTCATGACCGACATCGCCGCGCATCGCGGCCCAGCCGAGCACCGGCGGCATGGCACCGGAGGCGCCGCCGATGACGATGTTCTGCGGCGTCAGCGGCTTGAGCACCACGGTATAGACGACCGCATAACCGACAAACGTGGCCAGCGTGAGCCACATCGTCAAGGGATTCACCCACCACCAGAGCAAGCCACAGCCCAGGGTGCACAGCAGACCCGAAAACAGCAGCGTGTCGCGCCGGCTGAGCTCGCCCTTGGCTGTGGGCCGCCAGGCGGTGCGCGCCATGCGCGAATCGATGTGCTGCTCGATCAGGCAATTGAACGCGGCGGCGGCGGCCGCCACCAGCCAGATACCGGCCACGGCAGCCAGCGTCTGCACCAGCGGCGGCCAGCCGGGCACCGCCAGCAGCATGCCGATCAGGGCACAGAAGACGATGAGCTGCACCACGCGCGGCTTGGTCAGCGCGTAGAACTGCGCCCAGCGGGGTGCGTGGGGGGTCGCTTGAGCGAGGGTCTGCGCCATGGGGAGCGGTTGTCGGGTCGCTGATTCTAGGCAGGCGCCCTGCCGGACCTGAACAGAACGAAGTCAGCCGACGACGCAGGCGCCTGCCCGGCGCGGACCAGCAAGCCCGTACTGACGCCCACCAGCAGCGCCGCGCCGGCACTGTGCGCCAGCGCCGCGGCCAAAGGCCAACCCAGCACCACATTTGACAGCCCGCTGGCCAGCTGCGCCAAGCCCAGCGCCAGCAGCGTCAAGGCGGGTGCGGCACCGAGGCGGCCGCGCTCGGACCACAGGCGAAGCGCCCACAGCATCAGAAGCGCCAGCAGCACCACGGCGAAGAGGCGGTGGACCATGTGGATGCCGACCAGCGCCTCGAGGTGGATCAGTCCCCCGGCTCCCTTTTCGCCCAGAGGCCGCAGCAGCTCGAAGCCTTCAGCCAGGCGCATGGGAGGCCACCACTGGCCATTGCACTGCGGGAATCCCTGGCAGGCGAGCACGGCATAGTTGGTCGACACCCAGCCGCCCAGGGCCATCTGCACCCACAGCGCGGCCGTCGTGACAAAGCCCAGGCGGCGCGCACCGGCGCTCATTGCCAAGGGGGCCGGGTGCCAGCGCCGGTATTGCACGACCAGCAAGGCCAGCAGCAGCAGGCCCCCCAGCAGGTGCAGCGTCACCACCGCCGGATAGAGCTTCAGCGTCACGGTGTACTTGCCGAACAGGCCCTGCACGATCACCCACAGCAGCGTGAGCGTCGGCCACCAGGGCGAGTGCGGCAGATCGCGCGAGCGCCACCAGCTGGTCACGGCCATCACCAGGATCAGCGCGCCCACGGTCATCGCGAGGTAGCGGTGGATCATCTCGATCCAGGCCTTGGTGAAGGTGACCGGCCCCGTGGGCATGGCCGCCTGTGCGCTGGCGATCTCCTGCTTGGCCCCGAGGGGGCTCGCCGCGCCGTAGCAGCCCGGCCAGTCCGGGCAGCCCAGGCCGGAATCGGTGAGCCGGGTAAAGGAGCCGAAGACGATCAAGTCGAAGGTCAGAAACACCGTCAGGGCCGTCAGGCCGGCCAGCCAGGCCCGCGTGCCCTTGCCCCGCTGCCGCCAGGCCAGCCAGCCCAGCAGCAGCGCCGCGGCCAGCCCCGCACCCAGCATCAGCTGGAAAACCGGTGTCAGATCGACCAGAGGAACCGCGTCCGTCATGCGCTCAACGCCCTGCGGTGTCCCACGAGGACGAGGCTCGCAGCAGGCGATCCAGATCGCGCTTCAGGCGCGCCGGCTCGGGCTGCACCGGCGCCCGCATCATCCATTCGCCCATCGGATCGACGAGGTAGAGATGGTCCTCCAGCGCCTGCCCTGGCGCGGGCGCGAGCCACTGAGCCACGGCTTCGCGCGGCACGCGCAGCACGCGCACCGGGTCGTCGCCAGTGGTCTGCGCTGCCAGCAGCTGGCTGTCCAGCGGGGCATCGTCGAGCACGAGCCAGATCTTGTCGACACGCTCGCGCTCGCGGCCCAGCATCTGATGCAGCCGGCGCTGCAGCAGCAGGCGCTGCTCGCAGGCTTGGTCGCAGCGCGCTGCGGACAGGGTCAGCAGCAGCCACTGGCGGCGCAGCTCGGCCGGATCGACGGCGCGGCCATCCATCGTGCGCAAGGGCAGCCGGGCCGGCAGCGTGCGGGTCGGCTGGATCAGCTCGGCATAGTTGGTTCGCGTCTGCGGACGGATCACGTAGTACGTGAAGTAGGAGGCGACCACGGGGGCGGCACAGACGGCCAGCACGAGCAGCATCTTCCAGCGGCCGCTGCGCGTGCGCCGTTCCAGCTCCTGTGCGCCCAGCACCGGGATCGAGTGCACCGTCATGCCCAGGGGCTCAGGCGCCGCCGGCACGGGACGTGGTGGCGGCTGTCCGGGCGCGCCGGGGTTGGATGATCTGGAACCAGACATAGAGGCAGAGTGTCAGCGCGCAGAGCGCAAACCATTGAAATGCGTAGCCGTAGTGCTTGTGCACACCCGTTGCGGGCAAGGGCCATTCGCGCAGCAGGCCATCGGGCCCCGTGTCGGGCGGCTCCAGCTGCAGCACCGACAAGGGCCGCAGGCGCAGACCGGTTTCGGCTGCAAGACCCGGGATGTCGACATTCTGCCGGATGGGGCCACGCTCCTGCGTCTCGAATTCGTAGAGCCGGGCGGGCGGGGGGGCGATGCGCCCACTCACCGTCACGACCCCGCCCGGTGTGGGCGTGGCCACGAAGCGCGTGCGGTCCTGCGGATCGCGCGGCTGCCAGCCGCGCTGGATGATCACGGCCGTGCCGTCAGCCAGCTGCAGCGGCGTGATCACGATGAAGCCCGGACGGCCGGCCATGGGGCGGTTGTCCAGATGCAGCGTGGCCTCCCCCTGCCATTGGCCCTGCAGCTGGACCTTGCGGTAGAACTGGGTCTCCAGCGTGACGGCATCGACCGCCAGCCGATCGCCGGTCAATGCCGGCAGCGACTGCCGCTGGTCGATGGCCTCCTGGCGATCGGTCTTCTGCCGGGCGCGATCCAATTGCCAGAAACCCAGACGGGCAAACAGCGCGGCTGCGAGCAAGCTGGCCAGCAGGATCAGGGCCGGAGAACGCTTCATCGGACGCGCCAGGCACGGGCGATCGCGAGGCCGGTGAGAGAATCGCCTGGCATGAAATCCGCCATTGTCGTGATGCTGATCGCCGTGCTCGGTGCCCTGGCGGCTGCGGGCTTCTTCATGCTGCGCAGCCGGGGCGCTGCGCAGGATCCTCGCGCCATGGCGCGCGCGCTGGCCCTGCGTGTCGGGCTGTCAGTGGCGCTGTTCATCGTGATCCTGCTCGCCTGGTGGGCCGGCTGGATCCGGCCTTCGGGCATTCCCCTGGGCCCGGGCTGAGCGAGCCGCGGCGCCCCGGGCCCCGCGGCCGAGACGGCCTTCACAAATGGGTGTGCCCAGAAAAAACGCCGCTCACGCGGCGTTTCCGGGGCTTGGCGAGTGCTCTGAATGTCAGAGCCAGTAGACCAGCACATACAGGCCCAGCCAGACCACGTCCACGAAGTGCCAGTACCAGGCGGCACCCTCGAAGCCGAAGTGGCGCTTGGGCGTGAAGTGGCCCTTCATCAGCCGCAAGGTGATGAAGGTCAGCATCAGCATGCCCACGAAGACGTGGAAACCGTGGAAACCGGTGAGCATGAAGAAGGTGGAGCCGAAGATGCCGGACGTGAGCTTGAGGTTCAGGTCGCGGTAGGCATGCACGTATTCGTAGGCCTGAACGCCCAGGAAGGTCAGCCCCAGCAGCACGGTGATCCACATCCAGACGATGGTCTTGGCACGCTCGTTGGCCAGCAGCGCATGGTGCGCGATGGTGAGCGTCACGCCCGAGGTCAGCAGCAGGGCCGTGTTGATGGTCGGCAGCCAGAACGGCCCCATGGTCTGGAACGGCTCGACGATGCCGGCCGGCGAAGCCGTGACCCCGCCGCCTGCACTCGGCCAGACCGCCTTGAAGTCGGGCCACAGCAGCTGGTGATCAAAATTGCCGAGCATGGGCAGCGCGAAGACGCGGGCCCAGTACAGCGCGCCGAAGAAGGCGGCGAAGAACATGACCTCGGAAAAGATGAACCAGGCCATGCTCCAGCGGAAGGAGACATCCACGCGATCGGAATAAAGGCCGCTCTCGCTTTCATGGATCGCGTCCTTGAACCAGCGATAGAGCACCGCCAGCCAGATCACCACACCAGCCAGCAGCACCCAGGCGCCCCAGCTGTGGTGATTGACCCACTGGCCGGCACCGAAGATCACCAGCAGCAGGCCGCAGGCCACCAGCACCGGGTGCTGCGAAGGGGCCGGAACAAAGTAGTAGGGCGTGGCGCCCTTGGGGGTCGTGGCCGACATGGGGTTCAATCTCCTCGGTCCGGGTCGATGTGGTTCTGGTAGGTGGCGGCTGCGATCGGCTTCAGGCGGTACCGACCACCCAGCGTACGATCATCATGAGCGTGGCCACGAACAGGGCCGCGGCCAGCAGACCGGCCATGATCACGTGCACGGGGTTCAACTGTTTGACATCCTGCTCGTAGCCGGCACGGCGACGCACACCGAAGAACGACCAGGCCACCGCCTTGACGGTCTGCAGGAAAGACGCAGGCCGCTCGATGGCCGCCTTCAGGTCCGCACCCGGCGCGCCGCCGTGGGGCTGTGGCGCAAGGCTTGCGCTGCTCGCAGAGGCCTGGGGCCCGGGCGCCGCCGACTTCGGGCTCATGAGCGGGGCTCCGCCGGCACAGCGGCACCCGCCCCGACCGTGCCCTTGGGGGCAGCCGGCGTCTTGCCGCCGACTTCAAAGAACGTATAGGACAGGGTGATCGTGGTCACGTCCTTCGGCAGCTTCGGATCGATCACGAAGGCCACCGGCCAGGCCTTGGCTTCGCCGGGGGCCAGGCGGTATTCATTGAAGCAGAAGCACTCGAGCTTGTTGAAGTGCGCAGCCGACTGGCGCGGTGCGTAGCTCGGGATCGCCTGTGCCGCCATGGTGCGGTTCTGGATGTTCCTGAACTCGTACATCACGGTGGCCAGCTCGCCCGGGTGAACCTGCATCGAACGCACGGCGGGCTTGAAGTCCCAGGGCCCGCGCACGTTGGCATCGAACTCCACCGTGATGGTGCGGCTTCGGTCGACCTGGGTGTTTCGCAGAGACTCGCTGTCGACCGTGCGGCGCTCGGACAGGGCCAGCACATTGATGCCCAGCGCTTCACAGATCGCGCGGTACATCGGCACCAGCGCATAGCCGAAGCCGAACATCAGGCCGGCCACCACGAGCAGCTTGCCCATCATGCGCCGGTTGTCGGCGCGCAGGAAGTTCAAGGGCGTCATCGGCATGGCATCAGACCCCCAACGATCAAAGCCATGCCAGCTTGGCCACGAAGCCCAGGGCAAAGACGAGGGCCACCGAGGCCAGGATGAGACCCAGCCGGACGTTGGCCTTGCGCTGCTCAGGTGACACCACGAGAGGTTCCGTCCAGGGCAGGCAGGGCGGCTTCAGCCGATGACCTTGGTCGCCGTGGCGTCGAGCTTGGGCGGCGTCTCGAAGGTGTGGTACGGCGCCGGAGAGGGAATCTCCCACTCCAGGCCTTCAGCGCCATCCCAGGGCTTCTGGGGCGCGGGCTCGCCCTTGCCGCGCATCATCGGCACGACGACGAAGACGAAGAAGTACACCTGCATCAGCCCGAAGCCGAAAGCGCCGACCGAAGCGATCATGTTGAAGTCGGCGAACTGCATCGGGTAGTCGGCGTAGCGACGCGGCATGCCGGCCAGACCCAGGAAGTGCATCGGGAAGAAGGTGATGTTGAAGAACACCATCGACAGCCAGAAATGGATCTTGCCGCGTGTCTCCGAGTACATCACGCCGGTCCACTTCGGGCCCCAGTAGTAGACGCCGGCAAACAGCGCGAACAAGGAGCCCGCAACCAGCACGTAATGGAAGTGCGCCACCACGTAGTAGGTGTCCTGCAGCTGCGTGTCGATCGGTGCCATCGCCAGGATGAGCCCGGTGAAGCCACCCATCGTGAACACGAACAGGAAGCCGACGGCCCACAGCATGGGCGTCTCGAAGGTCATCGAGCCGCGCCACATCGTGGCCAGCCAGTTGAAGATCTTCACGCCCGTGGGCACGGCGATCAGCATCGTGGCGTACATAAAGAACAGCTGCCCCGTCACCGGCATGCCGGTGGCATACATGTGGTGCGCCCAGACGATGAACGACAGGATGGCGATCGAGGCCGTCGCATACACCATCGAGGCGTAGCCGAACAGCGGCTTGCGCGCAAACGCCGGGATGATGGCGCTGACGATGCCAAACGCCGGCAGGATCATGATGTAGACCTCGGGGTGACCGAAGAACCAGAAGATGTGCTGGTACATGATCGGGTCACCGCCGCCGGCGGGATTGAAGAAGCTGGTACCGAAGTGGCGATCGGTCAGCGTCATCGTGATGGCGCCGGCCAGCACCGGCATCACGGCGATCAGCAGGTAGGCGGTGATCAGCCAGGTCCAGGCGAACAAGGGCATCTTCATCAGCGTCATGCCGGGCGCGCGCATGTTGAGGATGGTGACGATGATGTTGATCGAGCCCATGATGGAGCTGGCGCCCATGATGTGCATCGCAAAGATGCCGGCATCCATCGAAGGGCCCATCTGCAGCGTCAGCGGGGCATAGAGCGTCCAGCCCGCGGCGGGGGCGCCACCGGGCATGAAGAACGACCCGGCGAGCATCAGAGCGGCCGGAATCAGCAGCCAGAAGCTCAGGTTGTTCATGCGCGCAAACGCCATGTCGGACGCGCCCACCTGCAACGGGATCATCCAGTTGGCGAAGCCGACGAAGGCCGGCATGATCGCGCCGAACACCATGATCAGGCCGTGCATCGTGGTGAGCTGGTTGAACAGCTCGGGGTTCACGAACTGCAGGCCCGGCTGGAAGAGTTCTGCGCGGATGCCCAGCGCCAGCACGCCACCCACCATCAGCATCGCGAAGCTGAACAGCAGGTACATCGTGCCGATGTCCTTGTGGTTCGTGGCGAAGAGCCAGCGCCGCCAGCCATGCGGATGGCCGTGGTGATCGTCGTGGCCGGCACCGTGGCCGTGATGGTCAAGTACTGCACTCATGATGGCTGATTTCCTGGATTCGACGGCTTACTTGCGCGCGGCAACGATCTCGGAGGGCTGGATGAGCTTGCCCGTGTTGTTGCTCCACGCATTCTTCGTGTAGGTCGCGACCGCCGCGATCTCGGTATCCGACAACTGTTTCCACGCCGGCATCGTGCCGTTGGCGGCGCCGTTCAAGAGGATCTGGATCTGGCGCGCCGGATCGTTCTGCACGATCGCGCTGCCATCCAGCGGCTTGATCGGGCCTGCGCCCTTGCCATCGGCCCGGTGGCAGGCGGCGCAATTGGCGTTGTAGACCTTCTCGCCGCGCGCCACCAAGTCGGGCAGCGTCCACACCTTGTTGGGATCATCCGCGGCCGCGGCCATCTTCTTCTTCTCGGCGGCCACCCAGGCGCTGTAGTCCGCCTGGCTGAGCACCTTCACGTGGATCGGCATGTAGGCGTGCTCCTTGCCGCAGAGCTCGGCGCACTGGCCGTAGAAATCGCCCGTCTTCTCGGCCCGGAACCAGGTGTCCCGCACGAAGCCGGGAATGGCATCCTGCTTGACGGCAAAGGCCGGCACCATCCAGGCATGGATCACGTCGTTGGCCGTGGTGATGATGCGGATCTTGCGATCCACGGGCACCACCAGCGGGTTGTCCACCTTCAGCAGGTAGTTGTCGGTCGCGGCGGGCTTGCCGGAATCGGACATCTGGCGGTGCGAGACGTCCAGCGTCGACAGGAAGCCGATGCCCTCGCCTTCGCCCTTGAGATAGTCGTATCCCCACTTCCACTGGTAGCCGGTGGCCTTGATGGTGACGTCGGCGTTGCTGGTGTCCTTCTGGGCGACCACGGTGCGCGTGGCCATCGCGCCCATGGCGATGACAATGATGAACGGAACCACCGTCCAGGCAATCTCGACGCCGACGCTTTCATGGAAATTCGCGGCCTTGTGGCCCAGCGAGCGGCGGTGCTTCAGGATCGAATAGAACATCACGCCGAAGACCGCCACGAAGATCACCGCGATGATGACCATCATGATGACGTGCAGCGTGTGGATGTCGGACGCCATGCGCGTGGCAGCCGGATGCAGATCCAGCTGGTTCACGGCCGGACCGCCCGGCAGATCGTTGACCTTGGCCATCGCAGCCAACGGCAGAACCCATCCACTGGCAGCCAGGCTCAGGAAGCCAGCGGCCTGGCGAAAACGGCACGGAATGTTCATAGAAAGGTCTTTTCGTCGGAAGGGCAACGCTCCGTGCCCGAAGGCCCGAAAATCGTCCGGGTTGCCACCCGGACTTGAGCGAGATCAATTCTAGCCGAGTCGCGCCCAGGGGCTTATCCGGAACGGTCCGGAGTCGGGCGCTTCAAGGTGCGCCGCAGGTCATCCAGCCCGATGCGCACTTCGGGCGCCAGAGGGTGCCTGGGCTGCGGCTTGAAGGCGTGCCCGTAGATGATTTCAAAGTCCAGCGCCACGCGCCCGGACGGCGGCGTGGCGGCCTCGAGCACCAGGCTCTCCAGCAGGCGCTGACGCCATCTCGGGGTGCGCAGCCCGGGGCGCCGCGAGGGCGCGACGTTGGCGCCGAGCGTGCGCAGTTCGATCAGCGCGTCAGCCGCCTGGCTCCAGGTCAGGCAGAGCGTCTCCTGGTCCATCACCGGATCCGCGAAGCCGGCCTCGACGAGCTGGTCGCCGATGTCGTGCATGTCGACGAGTTCGCCCATGGGCGGGCCCCAGCCTGGCTGACGGTACAGATCGCGCAGCCGCTGCAGCGTGCCGGGGCCGAGGGTGGTGAACATCAGCACGCCATCGACGGCCAGGGCCTCGTTCCATTGCGCGAGCAAGGCGCCCGGGTCGGCCACGTGGTGCAGCAGCATGTTGGCCCAGAGCATGTCGCAGCTCTGCGGCGGCACGTCTTCGGTCCAGCGCACCGGGTCTGAAGCCAGGCTGCGCAACCAGCCACGCCAGCCGCCGGCAACGCGGGCAGGCGCTCCGGCGTCGATTCTCTGCAGCAGGCTGGCGTCGGGCAGGGCTTCGCGCAGCGCCCCGCGGCTGCCGCCAGCGCTGGGCCACCAGTCCAGCAGCCGACGCGGCGGATGCTTCAACAGCGGCAGGCGCTGCGCCATGCGGCGGGCCGCCTCCTGGTGCAGCCAGGGCGCGGAACCGGCACGCTCCAGCCGCAGGCGTGCCCGCTCGGCCGCGCGGGCATCGATGGGCCGGACAGCCTGTGCTGCAGGGCTCGGAAGGCTCATGCGGGCAGTATATTGACCGCCATGCAGGGCTCATCGGATGCTCGGACGCCGGGCCTGGCCAGGCTGGCGGATGCCTTGGCCGCCCGCCTGGGCGGCGCCTGCGAGATCTGCCGGCAATGGTCCGCCGCGGCGTTCTGCAGCCACTGCCTGAGCCTGCATGCACGGCCGCAAGCGCGCTGCCCGCGCTGTGCGCTGCCGTCGGCCGGGGCTCTTGTTTGCGGCCGCTGCGCTGGCCAGGCTCCGTCCTTCGAGCGCTCGGTGGCCGCCTTCGACTACGACTTTCCCTGGGATCGCCTCACCCAGGCGCTGAAGTTCTCGGGCCGCACGGAGCTGGCGCGCCCGCTCGGCGAGGCCCTGGCCAGGGCCGCCATCGATGCCGGGGTCGTGCAGCAGGTCGATCTGCTGATGGCCGTACCGCTGTCCGGCCCGCGTCTGGCCGAGCGCGGCTACAACCAGGCCGAGCTGCTGGCGCAGGTCGTCGCCCGTGTCACCGGTGTCGCGCGCGCCGAAGGCTGGCTGCTGCGCCTGCGCGACACCGCGCACCAGGCCCGGCTGTCGCGTGCAGACCGCCTGCGCAACCTCGAGGGCGCGTTCCTCCTCGAACCGAGGCACCGGCCCGCCCTGAGCGGCCGTCGGGTTGCCCTGATCGACGACGTGATGACCACCGGCGCCACCGCCGAAGCAGCAGCGGCCGAGCTGCTGCGGGCCGGCGCCGCCTCGGTGCAGCTGTGGGCCGTGGCCCGCACAGCGTGACTTGAAACGTCAGCCATGTTCCACATCGTGCTCGTGCATCCGGAGATTCCGCCGAATACCGGCAACGTCATCCGCCTGGCGGCCAATACCGGCTGCCGGCTGCACCTGATCGAGCCCCTGGGCTTTCGCATGGATGACCCGCTGATGCGCCGCGCCGGCCTGGACTATCACGAGTACGCATCGGTGCAGCGCCATGCCGACTGGGAACACTTCCTGGCGCGCGAACAGCCGCCCGCCGATCGGCTTTTTGCCTTCACGACACGGGGCACGCGGCTGGCGCACGAGGTGTCTTGGCAGCCGGATGCGTGGCTCGTCTTCGGCTCCGAAAGCGCCGGCCTGCCGCCCGCCATTCGTGAGAGCCTGCCGGCGGCGCAGCGCCTGCGGCTGCCGATGCGCGAGGGCCAGCGCAGCCTGAACCTGAGCAACGCCGTGGCGGTGGCGGTCTTCGAGGCCTGGCGCCAGCAGGGCTTTGCGGGCGGCGCCTGAGGCCTGCCGCGGGCCGCGGGGAGCGCGGTCGGATCAGGCTTCCGAACGGGCCTCGCGCGACATCAGCCGCGCCACCGCCTGGGGTGGCGTGAGCCGCTGCTCCAGCACATCCACGACGGCTTGCGTGATCGGCATGTCCACGTCCAGGGTGCGCGCGCGGCCCAGCACGGTGCGCGCGCTGTAGACGCCTTCGGCGACGTGACCCAGTTCATCCAGCACCTGCTGCAAGGGCAGGCCGGCGGCCAGCCTGAGGCCGACCTGCCGGTTGCGCGACAGCGAGCCGGTCGCCGTCAGCACCAGATCGCCCAGGCCGGACAAGCCCATGAAGGTCGCGCCCTGGGCGCCCAGCGCGACACCCAGACGCGTCATCTCGGCCAGACCGCGCGTGATCAGGGCCGCGCGTGCATTCAGCCCGGGCAGTCGCAGCGGGCCCGCGGACCCGGGGGCGGCGGCTGCCAGGCCATCCAGAATGCCGGTCGCGATGGCCAGCACATTCTTCACGGCGCCACCCACCTCGACGCCCACCGGATCGGACGAGCGGTAGACGCGCAGGCTGTCGCTGTGGAAGGCCGCCTGGGCCAGGTCCAGCAAGCCATCGTCGGCACTGGCCGCAACCAGCGCCGTGGGCTGGCCCCAGGCCACTTCCTGGGCAAAGCTCGGCCCGGACAACACGCCGGCCCGCAGCGCCGGCCCTTCGGCCCGGGCGATCTCGTGGCCCAGCGCGCCGGTGCCGGACTCGAAGCCCTTGCACAACCAGAGCACCGCCGTGCCCGGCGTCAGGAGCTTGAGCAGGCCGCGCAGCCCGCTCATCGGCGTGGCCACGATGGCCAGACCTTCTCGGCCGTGGCTCAAGGCCTGGGCCAGATCTTCGCCCACCTGCAGTGCGGCGGGCAGGCTCACGCCGGGCAGGTATCGCTCATTGCAGCGCTGCTCGCGCAGCGCACGCGCCTGCTGCGGATCCCGTGCCCACAGCAGCACCTCGTGGGCCGGCGCCGCGCACGCGGCCAGCGCCGTGCCCCAGGCACCCGCCCCCAGCACGGCGATCTTCATCGCGGCAGCTCGGGCGGCGCGCCGTCGGCTGAACCGATCAGTTGGCGCTGGTGATGATGCGCGAGCCGCCGTTGGGCGACTGCGAGGCCTGGGCCTGCTGCTGGGCCTCGAACATGGCCTGGAAGTTGACTTCGGTCAGCAGGATCGGCGGGAAGCCCGCGCGCGTGCAGACGTCGGAGACGATGGCGCGCAGGTAGGGGTAGATCATCTGCGGGCAGACGATGCTCACGATGCCCTGCATCTGGTCTTCCGGGATGTTGCGCATCTCGAAGATGCCGGCCTGCTTGGCCTCCACCAGGAAGAGCACCTGATCCTTGACCTTGGTCGTGACCGTGGCAGTGACGCAGACTTCGACCAGGCCATCCTGGATCGGCTCGGCGCTCATGCCGAGGCTGATGTCCACCTGAGGCTGCGTCTGGTCCAGCAGGATCTGCGGCGAATTGGGCTGCTCCAGCGAGAGGTCCTTCAGGTAGATGCGCTGGATCTGGAAAACGGGGTTGCTGTCGGTCTCAGCCATGGTGGTGTCTCGGGGGGTGAAGCGCGCGCGTCCGGGCTGGCCGCACAGTGCAGCCTTCGATTATGGCCGGGGCAGATTCCCCGGCCTGCGGGGTCTCATGAGGCCAGCAAGGGCTTCAGCCCGCCGCGCTGATCGAGAGCGATCAGGTCATCGCAGCCGCCCACGTGCGTGGCGCCGATGAAGATCTGCGGCACCGTGCGGCGGCCGGTGATCTGCATCATCTCGTCCCGCGCCTGAGGGTCCAGATCGATGCGCACTTCCTCGATCTGATCCACGCCGCGCTGCTTCAGCAGCGCCTTGGCCCGCTGGCAGAACGGGCAGACCTGCGTGGTGTACATCTTCACGGGATTCATGGCGGGCACTCGAACGGGATGCAAGCTGCGTATTTTCCCGTGGGCTGCGACGCCTTGCCGGCGTATGGGCTCTCAGCCCACGCGCGCCTTCGCGACGGGGTGGCGGCGCCAGCGGGCCATCGCATCGACCCGCCCCGCGCTGGCGGCGCGAGGCTCAGGCGGCCTTCTTCTCCACCGGCAGGTTGGCCTCGCGCCAGGCGCCATTGCCGCCGGCCACCGGATGCACGTTTTCGTAGCCCAGCTTGCGCAGCACGGCGGCCGCACGCCGCGAGCGGGCGCCCGAGGCGCACATCACGATCAAGGGCAGCGCCTTGTTGCTGGGCAGATCCTTGGTGGTCTCCAGCGTCGCCAGGGGCACGTTGCGTGCCCCTGTGGCGTGGCCCGCGGCAAATTCGGCCGGCTCGCACACATCGATCAGCACGCCCTTCTCGCGGTTGATCAGGCGCACCGCCTCGGCCGTGCCGATGGCCTTGCCCGTCGGGCGCAGCTGCGGTGCCAGCAGCATTCCGCCGGAGAGCAGGGCCAGCAGGATCAGCATCCAGTTTTCGATGAGGAAGGTCACGACGGGCCGCACCGGGAGTTGCAAACCGGAGGATTATAAAATTTCGGGTTCCCCCGCACCCGGCCGCCCCCATGTACAAGCTTGTTCTGATCCGCCACGGCGAATCCGCCTGGAACCTCGAAAACCGCTTTACCGGCTGGACCGACGTCGGCCTCACGCCCACCGGCGTGGCGCAGGCGCAGCAGGCCGGGCGCCTGCTGCGCGAGGGCGGCTACGAGTTCGATGTGGCCTACACCTCGGTGCTCAAGCGCGCCATCTGGACGCTGTGGCACTGCCTGGATGCGATGGAGCGCACCTGGGTGCCGGTGGTGAACGACTGGCGCCTGAACGAACGTCATTACGGCGCGCTGCAGGGGCTGAACAAGGCGGACATGGCGCGCCAGTATGGTGACGAGCAGGTGATGGTCTGGCGCCGCAGCTACGACACCCCGCCGCCCGCGCTGGAAGCGGGCGATCCCCGCAGCGAACGTGACGATCCGCGCTATGCGGCGCTGCAGCCGCAGCAGGTGCCGCTCACCGAATGCCTGAAGGACACCGTGGCGCGCGTGATGCCGTGCTGGGACGAGCGCATCGCGCCGGCGATCCGCAGCGGCCAGCGGGTGGTGATCGCGGCGCACGGCAACAGCATCCGCGCCCTGGTGAAGTCGCTGGACGGCATCTCCGACGCCGACATCGTGGGGCTGAACATTCCCAACGGCATCCCGCTGGTCTACGAGCTGGACGCCTCGCTGCGGCCGATCCGCAGCCACTATCTGGGTGACGCCGAGGCGGCAGCCCAGGCGGCGGCTGCGGTGGCGCGTCAGGGCAAGGCCTGAAGCCTCAGGGCCAGCGAGCGCGCGGCCTCAGAATTCCACCAGCCCGTAGACCTGCTCGGGCAGGATGCGCAGGTTCAGGCCCTGGCTGGTAGCCGGGCCGGCAATGGCCCACTCCGGCTGCGAGGTGTCCCGCCGCGGCATGCCGCGAGCCGGCTTGCCGGCCGCATCCAGCAACTGCATCACGCGCGGCGCCGTGCCGGCGGGCAGGCGCTGCACGACGATGGCCAGCTCGCCGCCCTTCAGGCGCACGAAGTCACCCGGCGGATAGACCCCCAGGGACTTGATCAGCGCGGCGGCCAGCGGGCCGCCGTTCTCGGCCCGGAAGAGCTCCCGGGCAGCGACCTGGGGCTGCAGCGGCGCACGCAGCGCGCGCGGGCTGATCTTTGCCATGAAGACATCGCTGGCACGCAGCAGGCGGGCCATCTCGCAGACTTCGCTCAAGCCTGCCGGATAGCCGCCGCCGCCCGGCTGTTCGTGGTGCTCCGCCACGGTCTGCAGCCAGCTCTCGTCACTCACGCCGCTCAGACGCAGCGACTCCACCGAGCGGCTGGTGTGCCCGCGGATCTCCTCCAGCTGGCGCTTGCTGGGCGGATCGGTCTGCTCGGCCATGCGGGCCTGAAGCTCCAGCAGCGAGACGTTCATGGTCAGGGCTGCGCACATCAGGGTGGTCTGTTGAGCCACCGGCCAGGCCAGCTGGCGCGCGGCAAAGAGCGCCACGCAGGCGGTGTACAGCCCGTGGGTCAATCCGTAGAGCGCAAAGCGGCGGTCATCCTGGCGCATGCACAGGAACAGCGCGGCATCGGGGTGGTGATCGATGAGCTGCGTGAGCTCGTCGGCAAACTGGCGGATCAGGGGCTCCAGGCTCGTGTGGCGGCCGACCTGTCGCAGCAGCGCGTCCAGCGCCCAGATCTGCTGCTCCCAGGCGTCGAAGAGCGTGCGCCTGCGGGCCGACGGCGCGAGGGACCCCGCCTGGCGGCCCGCCGCGCGCGCCGCACGCACGGACTGGGCATCGACATAGCGCACGCAGGCGCCACGCTCCAGCAAGGCCTGCAGCTGCCGCACATCCATCACCCGCTGGCCGGCCGCCAGCAGCAGCCGACCCTGGCCGTCCAGGACCTGGAAGGGCAACGCTTCGCCGGGGGCCATCAGGTCCTTGACCGCGGTCAGCGGAAGATGGCTCGGCTCTGCGCTCACATCAGCGGTCTTCCCGGCTCGCGCTCAGGAGCCTGGCGGCGGCCCTGCCAGCCAGGGCCGAAGCGCGGCGGCCATCAGCGGCACCACGCTCAGGGCATTGGTCTCGTGATGCACGCAGTCCGTGCTCCAGACATGGCGCACCCCCGCGGCGCGCAGCCGGGCCAGTGCATCGCCCACGAACAGCCCGTGCGTGACGGCGACATCGACGCTGGCTGCCCCGGCCGCCTGCAGCCGCCGCAGCGCCTGAAGCAAGGTCTGGCCGGTGCTGGCGACGTCGTCGATCAGCACCGCAGCCCGGCCGCACACCGCGACACCTTCGGGCAGGCTCACTTCGACGTCCCGGTCGCCCTGGCGCAGCTTGCTGCACACGGCATGGTCCAGCCCCGCGGCGGCCGCCGCCACGCCCACCCACTGTGCCGACTCCGCATCCGGCCCGACCAGCAGCGCACCCGGAACCTGCTGTGCAAGCCAGGGCCCGATGAGGGATGCGGCGCTCAGCGTGATGCAGTGCCGGCCGGCGATGGCCTGTTCCAGCCGTTCGATGCGGTGCAGGTGCGGATCCACCGTCAGCACGGCGTCGAAGGCCGCCGCCAGCAGGGCCCCGAGGTGCCGCTGGCTGACCACCTCGCCGGGCGTGAAGGCCATGTCCTGGCGCATGTAGGCCAGGTAGGGACTGATCAGCATCAGCCGCTGCGCGCCCAGCTCCCGCGCGCCGGCTGCCGCGAGCAGCAGTTCGGTGAGCTTTTCATTGGGCTGCTGCAGGCCACGCAGCACCAGCACCGTCCCGGACAAGTCAGCGGGAAGCCGCAGCCGCGTCTCGCCATCCGGAAAGCGATGGCGCGCGATCAGCGCCAGTGGCATCTCCAGCGCGCGGGCCAGCGCCTCCGCGAGCGGCAGCTCATCGTCAAAGGCGAGCAGGCGGGTCATGAGGGGGCATCGGTGGCGACGCTGAGCGCGCACATCAGGCGGCGTCCAGGCCGCTGAGGGCTTCGGTGATCTCGGCACGCAGCTGATGCGCGAGCGCGCGGCGATCGGCATGCGCGCTGCCCTGCGGCGGCAGGACCCGCAGGCTGACGACCAGGCCCTGCGCGCGTGCCAGCATCCACAGGCTCTGTGCCAGCGTGGTGTCCCCGACGTACTGCGCCGCGCGGCTGACCGGGCTTTCGTCGTCGCTGTAGCGCAAGGCAAGCGGCTGCACCGGCAGCTCCGTGGCGATCGCCGCCTGCAGCAGGTTGGCGTGGAAGGGCAGCAGCACATGGCCTTCGGCCGTCGTGCCTTCGGGAAAGACGGCCACGGTGTCGCCCGCGCGCAGCGCTTCGGCCATCTGGTGCACCACGCGCAGCGCATCGCGCCGCTTCTCGCGCTGGATGTACAGCGTGCCACCTGCGTCGACCAGGCGGCCGATCAGCGGCCAGGACTGGACATCGGCCTTGGAGACAAAGCGCGCTTCGGGGCAGACGGCGTGGATGGCCATGATGTCCAGCCAGGATATGTGATTGGCCACCAGCAGCTTGGAGCCGGGCTTGAAACTGCCCTGCACGCGCAATTGGATTCCCATCACCTGCAGCAGGCGCGCCGACCACCACCGCACCCGTGCGTGGCGTTCGCTCGCCTTGGCCGAAGGCAGGATCAGCAGCACCACGAGCAGGCCATGCAGCGCGTGCAGCACGGCACGAAACAGTCGCCAGGCGGCACGCAGCAGGCGCATCGGGAACGGCGCGTCGGCCCGCTTCAGGCGGCTTCGGCCGGCGCGGCCAGGTAGGCCACCGTGCCGGCCACCAGCGTGGCGCGCACACGCCCGGGGATGCGCATGCCGTTGATCGAAAACGCAAACGGCGTGTGCTTGCCCTGGCTCAGCAGCGCCTGTGGCGTGACGTGCCATTCAGCCTGCGGATCAAAGAGGCACAGATCGGCCACGCCGCCTTCCACCAGACGCCCGGCGCTGGCTTCCAGCGAGCCCAAGGCGCCGCCCAGCACACGCACCGGACCCTGGGTCACCACCTGCAGCGCTCGCGTCAGCGGCACGCCGTCGTCCTGCGCCCACTTCAGGGCCATGCCCAGCAGCAGCTCCAGCCCGGTGGCGCCGGGCTCGGCTTCGGCGAACGGCACATTCTTTTCGTCGGCGGCCAGGGGCAGGTGATCGCTGACCAGCGCGTCCAGCGTGCCATCGGCCAGCGCCGCACGCAGCGCGTCGCGATCCCGCTGCTGGCGCAGCGGCGGCGTCAGGCGCATCGCCGGATTGAAGAAGCCGATGTCGGCATCGATCAGGTGCAGCGAGTGGATGCTGACGTCCGCCGTGATCGGCAGCCCTTCGGCCTTGGCGGCACGCAGCACGGCCACGCCGGCAGCGCTGGACAAACGGCACAGGTGCACCCGCGCGCCGGTGGCGCGCACCAGCTCCAGGATCGTGTGCAGCGCCACGGTCTCGGCCGCCACGGGCACGCCGGCCAGGCCCAGGCGCGTGGCCACCGGGCCGCTGGCCGCCACGCCGCCCCCGAGCCAGCGGTCCTGCGGGCGCAGCCATACGCTGTAGCCATAGGTCGCCGCGTACTGCAGGGCGCGTTGCAGCACCAGCGTATCGGCGATCGACTGCTCGGCCTGCGAGAAGCCCACGCAGCCGGCCTCGGTGAGCTTGGCCATCTCGGTGAGGGCTTCGCCCTGCAGCCCACGCGTCAGCGCGCCCAGGGGGAACAGGCGACAGCGGCTGAGCTTGCGCGCGCGGAACTTCAGCATCTCCACCAGGCCGGGCTCATCCAGCGTGGGATCGGTGTCAGGCGGGCAGACCAGGCTGGTCACGCCCCCGGCGGCGGCGGCCTTCAGCTCGCTCTCCAGCAGGCCTTCATGCTCCTTGCCGGGCTCGCGCAGCCGGGCGCACAGATCGACCAGCCCGGGGGCCACGATGCAGCCTGCGGCATCGATGTGCCGTTCAGGCTCGAAGCCGGCCGGTGCGCGGCCGATGGAGACGATGCGGCCACCGGCCACGGCGATGTCGGCCAGCTCGTCACGGTCACTGGCGGGGTCGAGCACGCGCCCCTGGCGGATCAGGATCTTCATGTCGCTCACGGTCTGCTCAGGCCTCGTTGCCGGCGATGATGGACATCACGGCCATGCGCACCGCGATGCCGAAGGTGACCTGCGGCAGGATCACGCTGTGCGTGCCGTCCGCCACCGAGGAATCGATCTCCACGCCGCGGTTGATCGGCCCCGGGTGCATGACGATGGCATCCGGCCGGGCCAGCGCCAGCTTCTCGGGCGTGAGGCCGAAGTTCTTGAAGAACTCGGCCGCGCTGGGCAGCATCGCGCCGCTCATGCGTTCGTTCTGCAAGCGCAGCATGATGATCACGTCGGCGTCGCGGATGCCTTCGGCCATGTCGTGGCAGACGCGCACGCCCATCTCGCGCAGGTCAGCCGGCACCAGGGTGCGCGGGCCGACGGCACGGATCTCCGGCACGCCCAAGGTGGTCAGTGCGTGGATGTCGCTGCGCGCCACGCGCGAATGCACGATGTCCCCGATGATGGCCACCGTGAGCTGGGTGAAATCCTTCTTGAAGTGCCGGATCGTGTACATGTCCAGCAGGCCCTGCGTGGGGTGCGCGTGCCGGCCATCACCCGCGTTGACCACATGCACATGCGGCGCGCAGTGCTGCGCGATCAGGTAGGGCGCGCCGCTTTCGCTGTGGCGCACCACGAACATGTCGGCATGCATGGCCGAAAGGTTGGCGATGGTGTCCAGCAGGGTCTCGCCCTTGGCGGTGGACGAGCGGGCGATGTCCAGATTGATGACGTCGGCGCTCAGCCGCTTGGCCGCGATCTCGAAGGTGGTGCGGGTTCGGGTGCTGTTCTCGAAGAAGAGGTTGAAGACACTCTTGCCGCGCAGCAGCGGCACCTTCTTCACGTCACGGTCGTTGACGCTCAGGAAGGTGCCGGCGGTATCCAGGATCTGCTGCAGCGTGGCGCGCGGCAGGCCCTCGATGGACAGCAGGTGGATGAGTTCGCCGTGGCCGTTGAGCTGCGGATTGCGTCGCGAAAGCATGTTCAGCCGCGCTCCTTCACGGCGAAGGTGAAGCGCCCTTGATCGTCGCGAGCCAGGCTCAGGCGCTGGTGCGCCGGCACGGCAATGCGGGCGGCGGCGACCGCGGGTTCGATCGGCAGCTCACGGCCGCCGCGATCGACCAGCACGGCCAAGGTCACGCTGGCCGGGCGGCCGAAGTCATAGAGTTCGTTGATCACGGCGCGGATGGTGCGGCCGGTGTAGAGCACGTCGTCCACCAGCACGATGTGCCGGCCATCGATGGCAAAAGGCAGGTGCGTGGCATCGGTGCCGCTGGCCAGCCCGCGCGAGCCGAAGTCGTCCCGGTGCAGGGTGCTGGAGATGACGCCGCAGCTGCCGGGCAGCCGCAGATCGCGCTGCAGGCGTTCGGCCAGCCAGGCGCCGCCGGACCAGATGCCCACCAGCGCGGCCTCGGGCCGTTCGGGCAGCAGGCCCTGCACGCCGCGCTGCAGGTTGAGGTAGAGACTCTCCGCGTCGAGTGACAGCATGGTGGTTCAGGAGCTGCGCAGGTACTGTTCCAGGATCAGCACGGCCGCGGCGGCATCGGCATCGGCCGCGCCGTCGGCCAGGGCCTCGGTCGTGGTGTAGCGTTCGTCGACCTCGTGCACGGGCAGCCGGAAGCGGCCCTGCAGTTGGCGCGCAAAGCGCTGCGCCCGGCGCGTATTGTCATGGGCCGCGCCGTCCGGATGAAAGGGCACGCCCACGGCCAGTGCCTCGGGCTGCCACTCGGCGATGAGGGCGGCGATGGCTCTGAAACGGGCCTCGCCTTCGCTGTGCAGGGTCTTGAGCGGCCGGCCACGGCCCAGCAGGCGCGTGCCGAAGGCCACGCCCACGCGGCGCAGACCAAAATCAAAAGCCAGCAAGGATTGGGGACGTGAGGGCGCTGCGCTGCCGTGGCTCATGCCGACCGACGCGCTGCCTCAGGCATGCCCCGCCTCTGGCGAGAGCATGCGGGGGTCGATGCCCAGCAGCTGGAAGGCGCGCTCGTAGCGCTGCTCCACCGGCGTGTCGAAGATGACGGCGGGATCGGCATCCACGGTGAGCCAGCCGTTGCGGCTGAGTTCATCTTCCAGCTGTCCGGCCGACCAGCCGGCGTAGCCCAGCATCACGAGCATCTTGGCCGGCCCGGACCCCTGGGCGATGGCTTCCAGCACGTCCTTGCTGGTGGTCATCTCGAGGGCGGCGCCGGCGATGGCCATCGTCGAGGAATAGGGGCTGTCGTCGCTCGCGCGCTTGGGGTGCAGCACAAACCCGCGCTCGGTCTGCACCGGGCCGCCGAAGTACACCGGCTGCTCGGCCAGCTCGGCCCGATCCAGCGAGAGCTCGACCTTCTCGAACAGGCTGCGCAGCTTGATGTCGATGGGCTTGTTGATCACCAGGCCCAGCGCGCCGCGGGGCGTGTGCTCGCACAGGTAGACCACCGAACCGGCGAAGTTCTCGTCGGCCATGCCGGGCATGGCGATCAGGAACTGGTTCGTGAGGTTGATGTGCGCAGCCTGGGACATGGCGGGAATTCTATGCCCCGGCCCTCTGACGCGCCTGCAAGGGCACACTCGGGTCATGTCGGCAGAACCCACCCTGAAGAGCGTGTCGCGCGCGCTGGTCTGGCTGCGCCGGGACCTGCGCGCCGAAGACCATGCCGCGCTGCATCACGCGCTGCGCCAGGCCCGCAAGGTCTGGTGTGTGTTTGTCTTTGATCGTGCGATCCTGGATCCGCTGCCGCGGGCCGACCGCCGCGTGGAGTTCATCCGTGAAAGCCTGGTGGCGCTGGATGAAGCACTGCGCCGCCTGGCCGCCGATCAGGGCATCGAGGGCGCGGGCCTGATCGTGCGCCACGGCCAGGTGCTGCCGGAGATCCGCCGGCTCGCCACTGAACTGGACGTGCAGGCGGTCTACGCCAGCCATGACGACGACCCCTATGCGCTGCAGCGCGACACGCAGCTGCGCGGCGCGCTGGCGGATCAGGGCATCGCGCTGCACACGCTGAAGGACCATGTGGTCTTCGAACGCAGCGAGCTGCTCACCGGCGGGGGCACGCCCTACGGCGTCTTCACGCCCTACCGCACGGCCTGGCTGAAGAAGCTGCAGCCGGCCCACATCGCGCCGCTGGCGGTGGCGCCGCACGCGGCCGCGCTGGCGCCCGTGCCGCCGCCTTGGACGACACCCGTGCCCACGCTGGAACAGCTCGGCTTTCAGCCCACCAATCTGCCGCAGCTGAAGCTGCCCGCCGGCTCGGCGGGTGCCGAAGCATTGCTGGACGAGTTTCTGGCCGAGCGTGTGGACCGATACGACCAGACGCGCGACTTTCCCGCCGTGAAGGGCCCCAGCTACCTCAGCACGCACCTGCGCTTCGGCACGATCTCGATCCGGCGGCTGGTGCGCGAAGCCTGGACGCGTGCGCAGGCGGGCTCGCGCGGCGCCGAGGTGTGGCTGTCGGAGCTGGTCTGGCGCGACTTCTATCACCAGGTCCTGCACCATCATCCGCAGGCCGTGGGCCGCGCCTGGAGGCCCGAGTACGAGCGCATCGCCTGGGAGAAGGGCCCCCACGCCGATCAGCTGTTTGCCGCCTGGTGCGAAGGCCGCACGGGCTACCCGATCGTCGACGCCGCCATGCACCAGATCAACCAGACCGGCTACATGCACAACCGCCTGCGCATGATCGTGGCCAGCTTCCTCAGCAAGGATCTGGGGCTCGACTGGCGACGCGGCGAGGCCTACTTCGCGCAGCATCTGAACGACTTCGATCTGGCCGCCAACAACGGCGGCTGGCAATGGGCCGCGTCCACGGGCTGCGATGCGCAGCCCTGGTTCCGCATCTTCAACCCGGTGACGCAGAGCCGCCGCTTCGATCCGCAGGGCAAGTTCATCCGCCGCTACCTGCCGCAGCTGGCCGCGCTGCCCGACGAAGCGCTGCACGCGCCCTGGCTGGCCCGGCCGGTGGACCTGAGCGCGGCCGGCGTGGCGCTGGGCCGCGACTACCCGCAGCCGGTGGTGGATCACGACACGGCGCGCCGCGCGACGCTGGCGCGCTACGGCGTGGTCAAGGGCACGCCCCGCTGATCGGCCACCGCGCCGCGGGCGCCGTGCGCTGACGGCGCTGGCGGGCACACAAATCCGAGCAAGTCTTGGGGTCTTGGTGCCCGCACGCCTCGATGGGCAGCGCGTGGGGCATGATCCGGGTCAAATCAAACGTTTGATTTAGACTCTTCGGTTCACATCTTGAACTCCAAACACCGCCTCCCGGCCGTAGGTGACAGCCGACACGCTCAGCCGCTGGCAGCGCACGCGTCGTCGCCACCCGCCACGGGCGGTGACGAGCCTCGCCAGCGGCTGCTGATGGCCGGGCTGCGCCTGTTTGCGCACCAAGGCTTCGCCAAGACCTCCACGCGTGAGCTCGCAGAGGCCGCCGGCGTGAATGTCGCCGCCATCAGCTACTACTTCGGCGACAAGGCCGGCCTCTATCGCGCGGTGCTGTTCGAGCCCGATGGCGATCTGGCGGGCGATGCGGCTCGCATCAGCGCCGAGGGCCTGGGGCTTGAAGCCTCGCTGCGCGGCTTCTACGAAGGCTTCCTGTGCACGCTGCGCCAGGGCGATGTCGCCCGGCTCTGCACCAAGCTGCACTTCCGCGAGATGCTGGAACCTTCGGGTCTCTTCGAACAGGCGGTCAGCGACATGATCCTGCCGCTGCACCGCGCGCTGCTGAGCGTCCTGCAGCGCCACCTGGACCTGGCCGAGCCGGATGCCGAGTTGCAGCGCCTGGCGCTGTGCCTCGAAGGTCTGGGCGTGCAACTGCACGTGGGCCTGGACATCAACGAACAGCTCGTGCCGGGCGTCAATACCGCGCCCGGCGCCTTCGATGCCTGGGCCGACACCCTGCTGCGCTGCAGCCTGGCCATGGTGGCCGCCGAGGCACAGCGGCGCGCTGGCGGCGCGATCTCGTCACAGGCCGACCCGCGACACGCCTCCTCGATTGCCGAAACGATCCGACCATGAACACCCGCAAACTCACCGCCCTCTCCTCCCCCACCCGCCTGGCGCTGGGCGCTGGCGCCGTCGCCGTGGTGCTCGTCGGCCTGGCCGCCACGTGGGCGGCTGTCGCGGCCGATGACAAGGCAGCCAAGCCCGCAGCCGGCGCGGCCGCCACTGCCGCCAAGCCGGCGCTGACGGTGACCGTCGTGCAGCCGCAGCGCGTGACGCTGGCCAGCGCCTTGAGCGCCAACGGCAACGTGGCCGCCTGGCAGGAAGCCATCATCGGCGCGGAATCCAACGGCTGGCGCCTGGCCGAGGTGCGCGTCAACGTGGGCGATGTGGTGCAGCGCGGCCAGGTGCTGGCCAGCTTTGCGGCCGAGATGGCGCAGGCCGAGCTGGCGCAAGGGCGCGCAGCGGTCGCCGAATCGGAAGCCACCTTGGCCGAAGCCGCCGCCAATGCGCAGCGCGCCCGCGACCTGCAGCCCACCGGCGCGCTGTCGGCGCAGCAGGTGCAGCAGCTGCTCACCGGCGAGCGCACGGCGCAGGCCCGGCTGGAGGCCTCGCGCGCCAGCCTGCGCGCGCTGGAACTGCGTCTGTCGCACACCCAGGTCCTGGCGCCGGACAGCGGCGTGATTTCCGCCCGCCTGGCTACCGTGGGTGCGGTGGTGCCGGCCGGCCAGGAGCTCTTTCGCCTGATCCGTGGTGGCCGGCTCGAGTGGCGCGCCGAGGTCGCTGCCGTCGAGCTGGCGCAGGTCCGACCTGGCATGAGCGTTCGCGTGTCGGCCCCGGGCGCCAGCACGCCGGTGAACGGCCGCGTGCGCATGGTGGCGCCCACGGTGGATCCGGCCACGCGCAATGGCCTGGTCTACGTCGATCTGCCGGCCGCCGGCTCGCTCAAGGCCGGCATGTTCGCGCGCGGTGAATTCGACATCGGCAGCAGCGCCGGCCTCACCTTGCCGCAAGGCGCGGTGCTGCTGCGCGAAGGCTTCAGCTACGTCTTCGTGCTGGGGGCCGGCGATCGTGTCGCGCAGACCAAGGTCAGCGTCGGCCGACGCCAGGGCGACCGCGTCGAGATCGTCAGCGGCCTGGACGAGCGGGCCCGCGTGGTGGCCGCTGGCGGCGCCTTCCTGGCCGATGGCGACGTGGTGCGGGTGGTCACGCCGGCCGCGGGCGTCGGGCCCGGGTCGCCCGCGCCGACCGCCACCGCAGCGCCGGGCGCCGGCAAGAGCTGACGCTTCAGATCAGCCTCGCCCCGCGCGCCGCCCGCTCCGCCGATCGAATCTCTTCAAGGCTTCTCCGATGAACGTCTCCGCCTGGTGCATCCGCAACCCGATCCCTTCGGTGATGCTGTTCGTGCTGCTCACGGTGCTGGGGATCATGGGCTTCAAGTCCATGAAGATCCAGCAGTTTCCGGACATCGATCTGCCCACCATCGTCGTCACCGCCAGCCTGCCCGGTGCAGCCCCCGCGCAGATGGAGACCGAGGTCGCGCGCAAGCTGGAAAACGCCGTGGCCTCGCTCACCGGCGTGAAGAACATCTATACCAAGGTGCAGGACGGCGTGGCCACCGTGACCACCGAGTTCCGCCTGGAAAAACCCACGCAGGAAGCGCTGGACGACGTGCGGGCGGCCGTGAGCCGCGTGCGCGCGGACCTGCCGGCCGACATCCGCGACCCGACCATCAACAAGCTGGAACTGGCCGGCGCGCCCATCCTCACCTACACCGTCGCATCCAGCCGCATGGATGACGAGGCGCTGTCCTGGTTTGTGGACAACGATGTCACGCGCGCCGTGCTGGCGGTGCGCGGCGTGGGCTCGGTGGCCCGCGTGGGCGGTGTCACGCGCGAGGTGCGCGTGGAACTGGATCCGGGCAAGCTGCTGGCCCTGAACGCCGGCGCGGCGGACATCTCGCGCCAGCTGCGCGACGTGCAGCAGGACGCCTCCGGCGGCCGCACGGACATCGGCGGCAGCGAGCAGAGCGTGCGCACCATCGCCACTGTGGCCAGCGCGGCCGAGCTGGCCCAGCTGGAGATCCCGCTGTCCGATGGCCGCCGCATCCGCCTGGACCAGGTCGCGACGGTCTCCGACACCGTCGGAGAGATCCGCTCTGCCGCGCTGGTCAACGGCAAGCCAGCCGTTGCCTTCGAGATCGTGCGTTCGCGCGGGGCCGGCGAGACGGATGTGCTCGACGGCGTGCGTGTGGCCATCGAGAAGCTGCGCGCCGCGCACCCGGACATCCAGGTGACCGAGGTCTTCAACTTCGTCGAGCCGACGGTGGAGAACTTCCACGGCAGCATGTACCTGCTGATGGAAGGCGCGCTGCTGGCGGTGATCGTGGTCTGGCTCTTCCTGCGCGACTGGCGTGCCACCTTCGTGGCTGCCGTGGCGCTGCCGCTGTCCATCCTGCCTGCGTTCGCGGTGATGCACTACGTGTTCGGCTTCTCCTTGAACGTGGTGACGCTGCTGTCGATGTCGCTCGTGGTGGGCATCCTCGTGGATGACGCCATCGTCGAGATCGAGAACATCATGCGGCACCTGAAGATGGGCAAGACGCCCTTCGAGGCGGCCATGGAGGCGGCTGACGAGATCGGCCTGGCGGTGATCGCCACGACCTTCACGCTGATTGCCGTCTTCCTGCCCACCGCCTTCATGGCCGGCGTGCCGGGCAAGTTCTTCGTGCAGTTCGGCTGGACGGCGGCGATCGCGGTCTTCTTCTCGCTGGTGGTGGCGCGCATGCTCACGCCGATGATGGCCGCCTATGTGCTGAAGCCGCCCCGGCGGGAGCACCACGAACCGAAGTGGCTGCAGATCTACATGGGCTGGGCGGCGTGGTGCCTGAGGCATCGCATCGTGACGATGATCGCGACGGCGGTGTTCTTCGTCGGCAGCTTCGGCCTGGTGGGGCTGCTGCCCACCGGCTTCATCCCGCCCGACGACTTCGGCCAGACGCAGGTGTCGCTGACGCTGCCGCCCGGCGCCACCTACCAACAGACCTTGGACGCCGCCGAGCAGGCACGCAAGCTCGTGCAGGGCCACCCGCAGGTGCGGCTCGTCTACACCACGGTGGGCGGCGGTGCCACCGGCGCCGACATCTGGACACCCGGTGGCGGCCTGCCCGACGTGCGCAAGGCGACGCTGACCATCAAGCTCACGCACCGCAGCGACCGCCCCGGCGTGAGCAAGCAGGACGTCGAGAGCGAGCTGCGCCGCGCACTCGACGTGCTGCCCGGCGCGCGCGTGAAGGTCGGCTTCGGCCAAAGCAGCGAGAAGTACGTGCTGGTGCTGGCCGGCGAGGACGGCGCGGCACTTGCCGCGCACGCCGCGAAGGTCGAGCGCGAGCTGCGCACGATTCCCGACATCGGCAACGTCACCTCGAGCTCCAGCCTCGTGCGCCCCGAGCTCATCGTGCGGCCCGATTTCGCCAAGGCGGCCGACCTCGGCGTCACTTCCGCGGCGATGGCCGACACGCTGCGCATCGCCACTGCCGGTGACTTCGACCAGAGCCTGCCCAAGCTCAACCTCAGCCAGCGCCAGGTGCCCATCGTCGTACGCCTGCCGGCCTCGGCGCGCACCGACCTCGCGCTGCTGGAGCGCCTGCCGGTGCCGGGCCGCAACGGGCCGGTGCCGCTGGGCAACGTGGCCACGCTGGCCATCGACAGCGGCCCGGCGGAAGTGGACCGCTACAACCGCCAGCGCAACGTCAACTTCGAGATCGAGCTGAACCAGCAGCCGCTGGGCGCGGTGAAGGACGCCGCGCTCGCGCTGCCGACGCTGAAGAACCTGCCCCCGGGCATCATCGTCACCGAGATCGGCGACGCCGAAGCGATGGCTGAACTCTTCCAGAGCTTCAGCCTGGCCATGCTCACCGGCGTGTTGTGCATCTACATCGTTCTCGTGCTGCTGTTCAAGGACTTCGTGCAGCCGGTCACCATCCTCGGGGCGCTGGTGCTGTCGATTCCGGGCGCGTTCCTGGCGCTGTTCATCACGCACACGGCGCTGTCGATGCCGAGCATGATCGGCCTGATCATGCTGATGGGGATCGCGACGAAGAACTCGATCCTGCTCGTCGACTACGTCATCCTGGCGCGGCGCGAGCACGGCCTGGCGCGCCGCGAGGCGGTGCTCGACGCGTGCCACAAGCGCGCGCGGCCGATCGTCATGACGACGATCGCGATGGCCGCCGGCATGATGCCGATCGCTTTAGGCATCGGCGTCGACCCGAGCTTTCGCGCGCCGATGGCGATCGTCGTCATCGGCGGGCTGATCACCTCGACCTTCCTGAGCCTGCTCGTGATCCCGGTGCTGTTCACCTACGTCGACGACGCCATCGCGCTGCTGCGAAAGTGGCTGCGCATGCCGCCGCGGACGTATGCGTCCGCCCCGGCGGCGTTGCCCCGTTCACCTTGAGGGTTCGAAGGGCGTGCAAGCGCTGCGCTACTGCACCACCGCCGACGGCGTGCGGCTGGCGATGCGCTCGGTCGGCCAGGGCCCGCTCGTCATCAAGGCCGCCAACTGGCTGGGCAACCTCGAGTTGACGCGCCACGGCGTCAGCGGGCCGATGGCCGCGCGCTACATGAAGGCGTTCTACGAAGTCGACGCGCGCGTCGATGCGCCGCAGGTGCGTTGCCCGACGCTCGTGATGCACGTCAGCGGCGACACGCTGATCCCTGGCTGACGCATCCGCGCGAGCAAGCGCGCGTGTTGCGCGAGCGCGGCCGCGCGCCCCGGTGGCGCGCCGCCGTGCGCAGCCGCAGGACTCGGTGCTCGACCGCATGATCGCCGCGCAGCGCGAGGATCCGCAGTTCGACGACGACGAGCTGCTCGCCAACCTGATCCTGCTTT
>JAEUOZ010000077.1 GCA_016790225.1 Rubrivivax sp. | reverse complement strand
ATCCTGGAAGAAGGCTTTGCGCTGGCCGATCTCAAGCGCGTCGTCGATTCGATGGCCGCTGCCGCGCGCGAGGCCGGCGTGGCCATCGTCACCGGCGACACCAAGGTGGTGGAGCAGGGCAAGGGCGACGGCGTCTTCATCAGCACCACCGGCGTGGGGGCCTTGCCGAGCGGGCGCGACATTGGCGGCGCGCGCGCCCGCCCGGGCGATGTGATCCTCGTCAGCGGCACGATGGGGGATCACGGCGTGGCCATCCTCTCCCAGCGCGAATCGCTGGAGTTCGAGACCACCATCCAGAGCGACACGGCGGCCCTCAACGGCCTGGTTCAGCAGCTGCTGGACGGCCTGCCCGAAGGCGCGGTGCGCACCCTGCGCGATCCCACGCGCGGCGGGCTGGCCACCACGCTGAACGAGATCGCGCGCCAGTCCTCGGTGGGCATGCTGCTGGACGAAGCGGCGATCCCGATGCAGCCTCAGGTGGAGGCCGCCTGCGAGCTGCTGGGACTGGATCCGCTGTACATCGCCAACGAGGGCAAGCTCGTGGCCATCGTCGATGCCGCGCACGCGAGCCGTGCGCTGGACCTGCTGCGCGAGCATCCCCTGGGGCGCCGCGCCGCGCGCATCGGCAGCGTGCAGGAAGACCCGCACCGCTTCGTGCAGATGGCCACCCGCTTCGGCGGGCGCCGCGTGGTCGATTGGCTCTCGGGCGAGCCGCTGCCGCGCATCTGCTGAGCGGGCCGGCAGATCGCCTTGCCCCCCTTCAGCTGGCGATGAAGATCCTCCTCCTGACCCACGCCTTCAACGGCCTGGCGCAGCGGCTGTGGCTGGTGCTGCGCGAGGCCGGGCATGCCGTGAGCGTGGAGCTGGACATCGCCGACAGCGTGACCGAAGAAGCCGTGGCACGCTTCGATCCGGATGTCGTGCTGGCGCCTTTCCTCAAGCGCCGCATTCCGGAATCCGTGTGGTCCACGCGGCTGTGCCTGGTGCTGCATCCCGGCCCGCCGGGTGACCGCGGGCCTTCGGCGCTGGATTGGGCGCTGCTGGAGGGCAAGGCGCAGTGGGGTGTGACCGTGCTGCAGGCCACGGCTGACTTTGATGCCGGCCCCGTCTGGGCCGCAGAAGGGCTGGAGATTCCCGAGGCTTGCAGCAAGGCCGAGCTCTATCGCCAGCAGGTCACGCCCGCAGCCGTGCGCGCCGTGCTGGCCGCGCTGGCGCGGGTGCAGCCGGGCAGCGACGTGCCGCGCCCGATGCCGCAGGCCAGCACGGCAAGTCAGCAGACGGAGGGCGGCGGCTGGCGGCCGCTCGTGACCCAGGCCCAGCGTGCCATCGACTGGTCGCTGCACAGCACGGCGCAACTGCTGGCGCGTGTGCGCAGCGCCGATTCGGCACCCGGTGCGGTGGCCCTGCTGCTGGGCGAGAACTGCCGCCTGCACGATCTGCACGAAGCCACGCCTCAGGAGCTGGCGCGCGTGCAGGCGATGGCGGGCAAGCAGCCTGGGCAGGCGCTGGCGCGGCGCGGGCCGGCACTGCTGCTGCGCACGCGGGATGGCGCCGTGTGGGTGGGCCATGTGCGGCGTGCGCCGCAGGCCGATGGCACGCCCTCGCTCAAGCTGGCCGCGACGCGCGCCTGGGCCGAAGCGGCGGCCAGCCTGCCGGAATGGCCGGTGCCGCTGCAGCGCGAAGACGGCGCCTGGGACGAGCTGCACTACCGTGAGCTCGGCCCGCCCGGCGCGCGCGTGGGCTGGCTCGATTTCGATTTCTTCAACGGCGCGCTGTCCGAGCGCCAGGCCGGCCGGCTGCAGCAGGCGCTGAGCGAGCTGGCCGCGCGCGATACGCAGGTGCTGGTGCTGGCCGGCGGGCGCGACTTCTTCTGCAACGGCATCCACCTGCACGAGATCGAGGCCTGCGCGCACGATGCCGGCGACAGCGCGGCCGATGCCTCCTGGCGCCACATCAACGCCATCGACGATGTTGCGCTGCAGATCCTGCAGACCACGGATCGGCTGGTGATCAGCGCGCTGCGCGGCAATGCCGGTGCGGGTGGCTGCTTTCTCGCGTTGGCGGCCGATCAGGTCTGGCTGCGCGAAGCCGTGGTGCTCAACCCGCACTACAAGAACATGGGCAATCTCTACGGCAGCGAGTACTGGACCTACCTGCTGCCGCAGCGCGTGGGCACGGCCCGCTCGCGCGAGATCATGCAGGGCCGCCTGCCGATGAGCGCCTCGCAGGCGCTGACGCTGGGCCTGGCGGACGCTGTCTTCGGGCCCTCGCAGGCGGCGTTCGAATCCGAGTGTCTGGCGCGCGCGCTGGCCCTGGCCGCCGCGCCCGATCATGCGGCGCGGGTGCAGCACAAGCGGGCGCGCCGCGCCGCCGATGAGGCGCACAAGCCGCTGGCGGCCTACCGCGCCGAAGAGCTGACACGCATGCGGCGCAACTTCTACGGCTTTGACCCCAGCTACCATGTCGCGCGGCACCACTTCGTGCACCGCAAGCCGCACGCCTGGACCCCCCGCCACCTGGCCCTGCACCGATGAACGCCCCCGAGCTTCCGCTGTCCGTTGGCGATCTGCCGCTGGTGCTGGTCGTCGATGACGAGGTGCGCTCGCAGGAGGCCATGCGCCGCACGCTGGATGAGGACTTCCGCATCCTCACCGCCAGCGATGCCGAGGCCGCGCGCGCCCTGATGGAGCGAAACGCGGTGGACGTGATCCTCTGCGATCAGCGCATGCCGGGCCTGAGTGGCGTGGATTTCCTGAAGGAATCGCGCGAACGCTGGCCGGCCACGGTGCGCATCATCATCTCCGGCTATGCCGACAGCGAGGACATCATCGCCGGCGTGAACGAGGCGGGCATCTACCAGTACGTGATGAAGCCCTGGATGCCCGATCACCTGCTGACCACCGTGAAGAGTGCCGTCGAGGCGCGCACGCTGCAGCACGGTCTGCAGCGGCTGGAGGTGGATCTGCGCGGCGGCACCCAGGCCCTGCGCGTGCGCCGGCAGCAACGCGTGAACGAGGCGCGCACGTTGTTCGGCTTCGAGCGCATCGTGCGTGCAGCCGGCAGCCCGCTGGACGATGTCTGCGAGGTGGCTTCACGCGTGGCACGCTACGACCTCTCGGTGCTGGTGCTGGGTGAATCGGGCACCGGCAAGGAACTGATGGCGCGCGCCATCCACTATGCCTCGCCGCGCATGAGTGCGGCCTTCGTGGTGGAGAACTGCGCCGCCATCCCGGACACGCTGCTGGAGAGCGAACTCTTCGGCCACAAGCGGGGCGCCTTCACCGGGGCGGTCGAAGACCACATCGGTCTGTTCCAGCGCGCCCACGGCGGCACCATCTTCCTGGACGAGATCGGCGAGACCTCGCCCTCGTTCCAGGTGCGTCTGCTGCGCGTGCTGCAGGAAGGCGAGCTGCGCCCCGTGGGGGGCACACGTTCGATTCCGGTGGACGTTCGCGTCATTGCGGCCACGCACCGCGATCTCGAAGCCGATGTGCGCGCCGGCCGCTTCCGCGAGGATCTCTACTACCGCCTGGCCGGGGTCACGCTGTCGATGCCACCGCTGCGCGAGCGGCCCGGCGATGTGCTGCCGGTCGCCGAGCACCTGCTGGCCGATGTCTGCCGCGAGCTCAGCCTGCCGCCGGCGCACTTCGACGAAGACGCGCGTGCCGTGCTGATGTCCTACCCCTGGCCCGGCAATATCCGCGAGCTGCGCAACGAGATCGCCCGTGCGATGGCCTTGAGCGAAGGTCTCACGCTGCGCGCGGCGTCCTTCTCCAGCCGGCTGCTCAAGGGCCAGGCCGGGCAGATGAAGGCCGTGGCGGGACAGTCGGCGCCGCTGCCCGCCAGCGGCACGCTGCAGGAGCGGCTGGATGCGATCGAGGCCATGGTGCTGCGCGAAGTGCTGCTGCGCCAGCACTGGAACAAGACCCGCGCCGCGCAGGAGCTGGGCTTGTCGCGCGTGGGCCTTCGTGCGAAGCTGCTGCGCTTCGGAATCGAATCCAGATGATCGACGTTCTCTGGCTCCAGAGTGGGGGTTGCGGCGGCTGCAGCATGTCCTTGCTGTGCGCCGACGTGCCGGATCTGCACGGCTCGCTGCGTGCCGCGGGCGTGCGTCTGATGTGGCACCCGGCACTCTCGCTGGCCAGCGGCGAAGAGCTGCTGCAGCTGCTGGACGAGGTGATGGCCGGTCGGCGAAAGGTCGATGTGCTGTGCATCGAAGGCGCCTTGCTGCGCGGGCCGCAGGGCAGTGGCCGCTTCCACCGCATGGCGGGCACGGATGTGCCGATGATCGAGTGGGTGCGCCGCCTGTCCGCCGTGGCCACGCATGTGGCGGCGGTGGGCAGCTGTGCGGCCTGGGGCGGCATCAGCGCCAGCGGCGACAACGCCACGGAAGCCTGTGGCCTGCAGTACCTGAACGAGCAGCCGGGCGGGTTGCTGGGCGCGGGGTTCCGCGGCCGTGGCGGGCTGCCGGTGATCAACATCGCCGGCTGCCCGACGCATCCGGGCTGGGTGATCGACACGCTCATGGCGCTGGCGCGCGACGAGCTGGCCGAAGCCGATCTGGACATGCTGGGCCGGCCTCGCTTCTACACCGATCACCTGGTGCACCACGGTTGCACCCGCAACGAGTTCTACGAATTCAAGGCGAGTGCCGAGCAGCCTTCGGACCTGGGCTGCCTGATGGAGCACATGGGTTGCAAGGGCACGCAGGCGCATGCCGATTGCAACACGCGGCTGTGGAACGGTGAAGGCTCCTGCACGCGCGGCGGCTATGCCTGCATCAGCTGCACCGAGCCCGGCTTCCAGGATCCCGGCCACGCCTTTGACCGCACGCCCACGCTGGCCGGCATTCCCATCGGGCTGCCCACCGACATGCCCAAGGCCTGGTTCGTGGCGCTGGCCTCGCTGTCCAAGAGCGCCACGCCGCGCCGCGTGAAGAGCAATGCGCGCGCCGACCATCTGGTCGTGACACCGCCGATCCGCAAGACGAGGCTGAAGTGAACCGGGCCGAGCCCTTGCCGCAGGCGCCCACGGGCCGGCGGGTGCTGGGGCCCTTCAACCGCGTCGAAGGCGATCTGGAAGTGCAGCTCACGCTGCAGTCAGGCCGCGTGGCGCGCGCCGAGGTCTGTGCGCCCATGTACCGCGGCTTCGAGAACCTGCTGCAAGGCCGCCCGCCGATGGATGCGCTGGTGATCGTGCCGCGCATCTGCGGCATCTGCTCGGTCTCCCAATCCGTCGCGGCGGCGCGGGCCTTGGCTGATCTGGCCGGTCAGACACCGCCGCCCAACGGCGCGCATGCCATCAATCTGATGCTGGCCTGCGAAAACCTTTCCGATCACCTGACGCACTTCTATCTGTTCTTCATGCCCGATTTCACGCGCCCTTTTTATGCGGCGCGCCCCTGGCATGCGCAAGCCCTGCGCCGCTTTGCCGCGCAGCAGGGTGTGCACGCGCGCCACGCGCTGGCAGCCCGGCAGCGCTGGATGACGATGCTGGGCACTTTGGGCGGCAAGTGGCCGCACACGCAGAGCATCCAGCCCGGCGGCAGCGCCCGTGCGGTGGAAGCCGCCGAGCGCCTGCGCCTGCTGGCCAAGGCACGCGAGTTCCGCGCCTTTCTCGAAGAACAGCTGTTCGCCGACGAACTGGAATCCGTGGCCGCGCTGGCCAGTGTCGAGCAGCTGGATGCCTGGCACGCGCAGGCGCCGATGCAGGGCGATCTGCGCTTCTTTCTCACCCTGGCTGACGATCTGGATCTCTGGCGCCTGGGGCCCGGCCCCGGCCGCTACCTCAGCTATGGCGCCTACCGACAGAGCGATGGCAGCCACCTGCTGGCCCCGGGCGTCTGGAGTGCGGACGAGGCGGCGGCCCGCCCCGTGGCCTGGGAGCGCATCAGCGAGGACGCCACCCACGCCTGGCTGGAAGGCGATGGCGAAGACGCGCGCCACCCCTGGCACGGCCATACGCGGCCGCAGGCCGACAAGGCAGGCGCCTACACCTGGAACAAGGCGCCGCGCCTGGCCGGCCGTGTGGTGGAGACCGGCGCGCTGGCGCGCCAGCTGGTGCAAGGCCATCCGCTGCTGCGAGAGCTGGTGGGCCAGCGCGGCAGCGGCGTGGCCGAGCGCGTGCTGGCGCGTGCGCTGGAGCTGGCGCAGGTGCTGCCTGAGGTGGAGCGTTGGCTGGCGGCGCTGCAGCCGGGCGAGCCCTTCCACACGCCGCAGCCCTTGCCGGCGCAAGGACGCGCCTTCGGCGTGACCGAAGCCGCGCGCGGTGCCCTGGGCCACTGGCTGTGCGTGGCCGATGAGCGCATCGCCAATTACCAGATCGTCTCGCCCACAAGCTGGAACTTCTCCCCGCGCGATGCCGATGGCGTGCCCGGCGCGCTGGAAGCCGCCCTGCAGGATCTGGCGCTGGAGCCGGCCGACGAGGGCGCCGTGGCCGTGCAGCACGTGGTGCGCTCCTTCGATCCGTGCATGGTCTGCACCGTGCACTGAAGCTTCGAGACGCGCCCGCCATGTCAGCCGAGGACAGCACCGAGGATCGCGCGCGCCGCCCGGCCTTGCCCAGCCCGATGCTCACCGAGCTGGCCGGCCAGCCCCTGGAGGGCGTCGACGAATCCACCTGGGTCGATGTGATCCACAAGATGGACGAGGTCTACCAGCAGCTCGTGGCCGACGAGATGGCGCTGGAGGCCAAGAACGCCGAGCTGGAGCAGCAGCAGCAGTTCATCTTCAGCCTGCTGCAGGCGATGAGCGATGTGCTCGTGGCCTGCAACGAAGAAGGCGAGATCGAGGAGACCAACGCGGCGCTGTGCGAACTGGTGGGCCGCAGCGACGAGGAACTGCGCGGCCGCCCGATCGACACGCTGCTGGCCGACGAGGCCGGCGTGGAGCGCCTGCGCAGCGCCATGCTCACGGTGGCCGCACGGCATGGCTCGACGGTGGAAGTGGATCTGCGCGACGCGCACGACCAGCGCATGCCGGTGGATTTCAACTGCACGCCGCGCCTGAACAGCGCGGGGCGGCGCGTGGGCCATGTGTTCGTCGGCCGCCCGATGGGCGAGCTCAAGCGCGCCTACCACCAGCTGCGTCAGGCGCACGATGCGCTGCAGCGCACGCAGCAGCAGCTGCTGCACAGCGAGAAGATGGCCTCGCTGGGCCGCCTGGTGGCCGGCGTGGCGCATGAGCTCAACAACCCGATCAGCTTCGTGCTGGGCAATGTGCATGCGCTGGCGCGTTATACCCGCCGGCTGGAACAGTACGTGGGCGCGCTGCATGCGGGTTCTGGAGCCGATGAACTGGGGCGTTTGCGGAGCAGCCTGCGCATCGATCACACGCTGGGCGATCTGGATTCGCTGATGCAGGGCACGCTGGAAGGCGCGCAGCGCACGGCCGACATCGTGGCCGGCCTGAAGCGCTTTTCGGTCATCGACCGCGAGGGCCTGGCACCGGTGGCGCTGAACCCGGTGGTCGAGCGCGCGATCCACTGGGTGCGCAAGGGCACGGCACCGGCTTTCGACGTGAGCTTCACGGCACAGCGCGATTGCTGGGTGGTGGGCAGCGAAGGCCAGCTGCTGCAGGTCTTCATGAACCTGGTGCAGAACGCCTATGACGCCGCCAGCGCCGCCGAGCGCCACCCGCCGCAGCTGTGGGTGTCGCAGCGCATCAGCGCCGACCGCGTGCGCCTGTCGTTCCGCGACAACGGCCCCGGCATCCCGGCGGATCGCATCGGCCATGTCTTCGAGCCCTTCTTCACCACCAAGCCGGTGGGCAAGGGCACGGGCCTGGGCCTGTCCATCAGCTACGGGATCATCGATCGCCACGGCGGCCAGATCGCCGCGGGCAATGCCAGCCAGGGCGGCGCGCTGTTCACCGTCGATCTGCCCACCTGCCCGGCACCGGCCGCGGCGCGCTGAGCCCGGTGCGGCGCGCCGCACCGCACAATCCGCGTCATGGCCAGGAAGGACAAACACGTCAGCGAGACGCCCGCCACGCAGTGGCTGCGCGGGCAGGGTCTGAGCTACACCGAGCATCCCTACGACTATGTGGAACATGGCGGCACGGCCGAATCCGCGCGCCAGCTGGGGGCTGACGAACATGCGGTCATCAAGACGCTGGTGATGCAGGACGAGCGGGCCCAGCCGCTGATCGTGCTGATGCACGGCGATCGCCAGGTGAGCACCAAGAACCTGGCCCGGGCCATCGGCGTCAAGTCCGTCGAACCCTGCAAGCCCGAGGTGGCGCAGCGCCACAGCGGCTACCTGGTCGGCGGAACATCGCCGTTTGGCACCCGCAAGGCGCTGCCGGTATTTGTGGAAGCCAGTGTGCTGGATCTCCCCCGCATCTACATCAACGGTGGCCGCCGCGGCTTCCTGGTGGGCCTGTCGCCCCAGGTGCTGCTGCAGCCGCTGGGCGCCCGGCCGGTGCAATGCGCGCTGTGAGGCGATCAGGCCCGGGTTGGCCTCAACCTGACCCTGCCGCGGCCCTCATCGGCCGGGGCTTTCGTGCAGCTCAGGCCTTGCTCGGCGTGAACGATGACGGTGGTCCGTTTGCGCTGAGCCCATCGAAGCTCCGCAACCACGCCTTCAAAGCCCCCCGTTGGCCCAGCCTGGCCCCACGCCGAGACGCCGGCACTCACCGCCCCGCGATCGGCTGCTCAAGCCCCAGCCCCAGCCCATGAAGCAGCTGGTGCTCGTCGGCGCAGGTCATGCACATGCGCTGCTCTTGCGCGATTGGGCGCGCTCGCCGCCGCCGGGTGTCTCGGTGACCGTGGTGTCGCCGGAGCCGCTGGCGCCGTACTCCGGCATGGTGCCGGGCTGGCTGGCGGGGGCGTACCGCTTCGACGAGATCGTGGTGGACTTTCCTCGCCTGTGCGCCGCAGCGGGCGCGCATTGGCTGCAGGACGGCCTGCAGGCGCTGGATCCGGCGCGGCGCGAGCTGCGCCTGGCCAGCGGCGCCCGTCTGGGCTACGAGTGGCTCTCGCTGAACGTGGGCTCGACGCTGCGCCCGCCTTCACTGCCGGGCACCGTGCTCTCGCTGCGCCCCCTCAGTGCCCTGCGATCGGCCTGGGAACCCCTGCTGCAGGCGCCCGCGCCGATGGCCACGCTGCTTTCCCCCAGGCCGGCAGCCGAGGCGCGCGAGCTGCCGCCGCTGCGGCTGGCGGCCGTCGGCGCCGGCGCTGCCGGCTTCGAATCGCTGCTGGCCGTGCTGGCGCAATGTCGCCAGCGGCAGCCGGGCCGTCACGTCCACGCGCAGCTGATCGGCCGTGGCCAGGCCCTGCTGCCCGGCCTGGGCGCCGTGGCGCGCGGCCTGGCCCAGCGGGCCCTGCTGCGCGCCGGCGCGACGCTGCAGCTGGGCGTTGAAGACGGCGTGGCCCGGGCCGCGCAGGCCGATCTGGTGCTCTGGGCCACCGGCGCCCTGGCGCAGGCCTGGCAGACAGACCCCGAACGCCGAGGTTCACTGGCGGTCAGTGCAGAGGGCTTCGTGCGCATCGATGAGCAGCTGCGCTCGGTCTCGCACCCGGAGATCTTTGCCGTGGGCGATTGCGCCCAGGCGCCCGAGCCTCTGCCCAAGGCCGGCGTGTTTGCCGTGCGCATGGGCCCGGTGCTGGCGCACAACCTGCGTGCCGCGATGGCGGGGCAGCCGCTGCAGGCCTACCGGCCGCAGCGCCGGTTCCTGGCCTTGCTGGCCACCGGCGATGGCCGCGCCATCGCCTCACGGGGCGCGCTGGCGGCGGCGGGCCGCTGGGCCTGGCACTGGAAGGATCACATCGACCGCGGCTTTCTGCGGCGCCTGCAGGGCTAGAGTCACGCCCCTAGGGTTTTGGAGCGTGCTCTCCAGGCGAACTGCCTAGAGTGCAGAGCACGGAAGGGCCTGCCCTTCGACCCATCACTCCAGAAGGACCGATATGAAGACCACCCAGAAGACCAAGACCGTCAAGAGCACCAAGGCCGCCGTGTCGCGTGCCGTCAAGCCTGTGAAGACGGTGCAGCTCGACGCCGTGACGAATGCGGCTGCCGATCTGCGCAACGCCATCGTGGACCAGGTCGAGGCGCTGACCGACATGGCCCTGGCCAAGTACAACGAAGCGCGCGAGCTGATGGTCCGCCGCTCGGACGAAGCACGCCGTCTGCTGACCGACACCGTCAAGCAGGCCGAGAGCCGCATCAAGGGCGCGGTTTCCGGCGCCGAGAAGAAGGTCGAGGCCGAGATCGTGTCCGTGCGCAAGACCGCCGAGGCCCGTCTGGCCCGCGTGAGCAAGGTCGCCAACCAGGAAATCGCCGCGGCGCGCAAGATGGTCAAGCGCACGGCCGCCCAGGTCGACGCGCAAGCCACCAAGACCCTGGCGACCGCCCGTCAGCTGACCGAAGAAGTCATCGCCAAGGCCGAGCACACCAGCAAGAGCCCCGCCAAGCGCGCCTCGCGCACGCTGGCCACGGCCGAGAAGACGGTTGTCCGCAAGGCCGCCGTGGCCCGCAAGGCCGTGACCGAGACCGTGCCGGCCAAGGCCGAAGTCTTCAAGAAGACCGTCACCCGCAAGGCAGCCGCCGTCAAGGCCGCGGCGCAGGAAGCCGTCGCCGCCTGAGGCCTGCGGGCCCTGCGGGTCTGGTGCCGTGATCGACGGCCCGGGCCCGCCGTCACATCAGGCAGGCCGTTGGCTGATGCGTCAGCGTGTCACCCAGCCTCCGCACACCGGGAAGACCTGCCCGACAAAGCAGGCCGCAGCATCGCTGCAGAGGTAGGCCGCAAACAGCGCGTCCTCTCGCGCTGCCACCAGGCGGCCCAGCGGCACTTCACGCGCCAGGCGCTCCTGAAATCGAGGCAGCGCCTGGACCTCGGGCGGGAAGTAGGTCGGGTTGTCCACGAAGTTCTGCGCAATCGCGTTCACCTGCACGTTGTGGGGGGCCAGTTCCACGCCCAGCGCTTGCACATAGGCCAGCTGCGCACCCCGCGCGGCGCTGTAGCTGGACGCCCGCTTCATGCCGCGCAGCGCCGAAGCGCTGCCGATCACCAGCACCCGGCCCGAGCGCCGGCTCACCATGGCCGGCACGACAGCGCGCACCAGCCGCGGCAGCGGATCCACCAGGGTGGCAAAGACCTCGCGCCACTCGGCATCGGTCACCTCCGCCGCCGGTGTCGAAGGTGCCTTCAGCGCCAGATTGGCCACCAGCACATCCACAGGACCCGCCTCGCTCACCACCCGTTCGGCCGCACCGGGCGCCGACAGCGACTCCGTGCTGGCCCGCACATCGGCCCCTTGCTCACGGAAGACCTCGCAGAGCACCGGGCCCATGAAATCGGCGGCCTGGGTGATCAGCACACGTTTGCCGGACAGGATGCTCTGCATGCTTCGCTCCGCAGGGTTGATGGCCGGCACAGCCCATGCGGGCCCGGCTGACGAGGTCGCAGTTGTAGCCTTGCCGGGCTTGCGAGGCAATCGGCAGCCCGAGGTGTCGATCCGAGGCAGCCGCGTAAACTGCGCCCCCCATGGAACTGCTCGCCCCTGTGGCCGCCGTGATCGCGGCCTACCTGATCGGCTCGCTGTCGTTTGCCGTCATCTTCAGCCGTGCGCTGGGGCTGGCCGACCCGCGCACCTACGGTTCCGGCAACCCCGGCGCCACCAACGTGCTGCGTTCGGGCAACAAGGCGGCGGCCATCCTGACGCTGGTGTTCGATGCACTGAAGGGTTATGTGCCGGTGATGCTGGCGCTGATCGTCGGGCCGCGATTCGGCCTGGGCGAGACGACGGCGGCCCTGGTCGGGCTGGCGGCCTTCCTGGGGCATGTGTGGCCCTTGTTCTTCCGCTTCCAGGGCGGCAAGGGCGTGGCCACGGCGGCGGGGGTGCTGATGGCACTGAACCCGCTGCTGGCGGCGGCCACATTGGCCAGCTTTGCGCTGATCCTGGCCTTCTTCCGCTATGTCTCGCTCGCGTCCATCGTGGCCGCGGCGTTTGCGCCCTTCTACCAGCTGCTGATCTGGGGTGGCGGCGTGCTGCTGCTGGCACTGGTGCCGATGAGCCTGATCCTCGTCTGGCGCCACGAAGGCAACCTGCGCAAGCTGCTCAAGGGCACGGAAAGCAAGCTGGGCCAGAAGGCCGCGCTGCCGGCCGCCGGGGCAGCGCCCGGCGCCGCGCATCCGCACAAGAGCGGCCACGGCCACTCTCACTCCAAGAGGAAACACTGATCATGGTTCAACGTTTTGATGTCGGCCCGCGTCTGTCGGAGATGGCCGTGCACAACGGCGTCTGCTATCTCGCCGGCCAGGTGGCGGCCGATGCCACGCAGGACATCAGCGGCCAGACGCGCAGCGTGCTGGCGCAGATCGATGCCTTGCTGGCCCGCGCCGGCACGGACAAGAGCCGCATCCTGATGTGCCAGATCTTCATCACCGATCTGGCGGATTTTCCGGGCATGAATGCCGTCTGGGAGCAATGGGTGGCGCCCGGCAATGCGCCGCCGCGTGCCACGGTGAAGGCGGCGCTGGCCAAGCCGGAGTGGCGCGTGGAGATGGTCGTCACCGCGGCGCTCTGAGCCTCGGCCGATCAGCTGTCGAAAGCAAGGACACCGGATGGCCACGCCACGCAAGGGTCTGTTCGGTCTGGTCGTGCTCGTCCTGGTGCTGACGGCAGCCGCGCAGTGGTGGGCGTCCCGGGGGCAGCAGCGCCTGGGTGATGCGCTGGCCGCGGCCGCTGCGCCGGGCGACATCCAGATGATCTCGTCCACGACCTGCGGCATCTGCACCCGCGCGAGGCTGTTCTTCAAGCAGCACGAGGTGCGCTTCGACGAGTGCTTCATCGAGCAGGACGCCGCCTGCGCGCAGCGCTTCGAGCAGCTGCGCGCGCCGGGGACGCCGGTGATCGTGGTGCGCGGCCAGCCGCAGCTGGGCTTCGATCCCCAGCGCATCCTCCGCGGCCTGCCGGCTTCCTGAACGGCGCGGCTCAGGGTGCATGCCGCTTGAGGCAGCCGCGCGCGGCACGCAGACGGCTCAGCCTTCCGCGCGCAGGCCCAGTTGCGCGGGGTCTCCGCGGCCCAGGCGCACCAGCCGCGGCTCGTCGTCGCTGAGGTCGATCACGGTGGTCGGTTCGGCCGGGCAGGCGCCGGCATCCACCACCGCCTGGATCTGCTTCTCGAAGCGCTCCCGGATCTCCGCGGGGTCGTTCATCGGATCGGTCTCGCCGGGCGCGATGAAGGTGGTGGCCAGCAGCGGCTGCCCCAGCTCGGCCAGCAGCAGCTGCGTCACGCGGTGATCGGGCACTCGCAGGCCGATGGTGCGCCTTGAGGGGTGGCTCAGCCGCCGCGGCACTTCCTTGGTCGCCTCCAGGATGAAGGTGAAGGCGCCGGGCGTGCCCAGGCGCAGCAGGCGGTACTGGCGGTTGTCCACGCGCGCGTAGCTGGCCAGTTCGCTCAAGTCGCGGCACAGCAAGGTGAGGTGGTGCTTCTCGTCCACCTGGCGGATGCGGCGCAGGCGCTCGGCCGCGGCCTTGTCATCCAGATGGCAGACCAGCGCGTAGCTGCTGTCGGTGGGCACGGCAGCCACGCCGCCGCCGTGCAGGATCTGCGCGGCCTGCTTCAGCAGCCGCGGCTGGGGATTCTCCGGGTGCACCTCGAAATACTGCGACACGCCCTCATTGTGCGATCAATGCCGGGCCGTCCGACCCGGTTTGCCCCGTGGTGCCCGAAAGGGTGGCTGCGCTATGCTGAAGCCATGAAGATCATCATTCGTTGGTTGCTGCTCTCGGCGGCGCTGCTGCTGGTGGCCAATCTGTACAGCGGTGTGTCCGTGGCCAGCTTCTGGGCGGCCATGATCGCCGCGCTGGTGCTGGGCCTGCTGAATACGCTGGTGCGTCCGGTGCTGGTGCTGCTCACCTTTCCGGTGACGCTGATCACCCTGGGCCTGTTCCTCTTTGTCATCAATGCCGGGCTGTTCTGGGCGGCCTCGTATGTGCTTGAAGGTTTCCAGGTCAACGGCTTCGTGGCGGCGCTGATCGGCTCGGTGCTGTACAGCCTGTGCGCGATGGTGATCGATGTCGCGATGGAGCGCGTCTTCTCGCGCGGCTGAAGCCATGCTGCGCCGCCGCGCTTTTGCCCAGGGTCTGGTGGCCGGGTGCGCGGCGCCTGCGCTGATCCCCACGCGCCTGGGGCTGGGGCTCGCGGGGCGGCTGACAGCCTCGCTGGGTGCGGTGGGTGCCGCCGCTGCGGCCGGCCATGCCCGGGCTGCGCAGGCCGATGAAGCGGCGCTGCCGCTCTTTGATGCGCACATCCACTACAGCCACGATGCGGTGGAGCTGGTGCCACCGGCGCAGGCCGTGCAGCTGCTGCGGGCCGCGGGCCTGAAGGGGGCACTGGTTTCGTCATCCGACGACGAGGGCACGCAGAAGCTGCTGGCAGCCGCGCCGGACCTGATCGTGCCGGAGCTGCGCCCCTACCGCACGCGGGCCGACACCAGCGGCTGGGTGCGCGACGAAGGCATCGTGCGCTACCTGGAATCGCGCATGGCGCGCTACCGCTACGTGGGCATCGGCGAGTTCCATCTCTTCGGCGAAGAGGCGGCGCTGCCGGTGCCGCGGCGCATGGTGGCGCTGGCACGCGAAAAGCAGTTTCTGCTGCATGCGCACTCGGATGCCGATGCGATCGAGCGGCTGTTCGTGCAGTGGCCGCAGGCGCGCATCCTGTGGGCCCATTCGGGCTTCGAGGCGCCGGACAAGCTGCGCGAGCCCCTGCGCCGCCATCCGCAGCTGTGGTGCGATCTGGCCTACCGCAGCGACCATGCCAACGGCTCCGTGCTGGATCCCGCCTGGCGCGCCCTGTTCGACGAGTTTCCCGATCGCTTCATGGTCGGCACCGACACCTTCACGCCCGAGCGCTGGCACTACATCGGCCCGCACGCCCGTGGCGCGCGCAGCTGGCTGAATGCCTTGCCACCTGCTCTGGGGCAGAAGATCGCCTGGCGCAACGCCGAAGCGCTGCTGAGGGCGCAGGCGCCGCGATGAGCGGCTGCGCGGCCAGGGCTGTGCGGCCGTTCGGGCTGAAGTCCGCCTCACGGGGCGCCGCCATGACCGCCGCTCGGACTTTAGCCCTTGCCGCCGCACTCGCCGCCATTCAGGCCTGGGCGCCACCGGCGCAGGCCGCCGCATCGGCGCCGGCGGCGGCAGCCAGCGCGCCCGACTGCGGCGCCGAGCTCGGGCCTGCCGTGCGGCGCGTCAGCCAGGGCCCGGTGACGCTGGCCTGGGTGTCGCTGCCCCAGCCGTTGCCGCTGGACAGGCACTTCGAGCTGGATGTGGTGGTCTGCGGTGCGCAGCCCACGGGTCTGCGCGTGGATGCCGACATGCCGGCCCATCGCCACGGCATGAACTACCGCGCCAGCGTGCAGCAGGCGTCGCTCGGGCGCTACCGCGCCGCGGGGTTGCTGTTTCACATGCCGGGCCGCTGGCGCCTGATCTTCGATCTGGATCTGGCCGGCCAGCGCCTGCGCCTGAGCGACCCGATCGAGCTGCGCTGAGGATCTGTCCGGGTGGATGCCTCGCTGTCCGGAAGGGCCCAACTGGCGGCCGGCCACGGCGGCTGCTTGGCCAGGGCTGCCGCGTGAGGCTGCTGCTGTCCCAGGCCCGGCGCGCCGTCGCTTGCGTCTCGGTGATGGCCTGGGTGTCCGTGGCCGCCGCGCAGGCCAGCGTCGCGCCGACTCCTGCGATCCCCTGGCCCGCCGAGCTTCGCGACGCGGTGCTGCGCCACGGCCCCTGGCCGCCGCCACCGGCCAGCGATGCCGGCAATGCGATGTCAGGGCGCCCGGCTGCCATCGCGCTGGGCCAGCAGCTCTTCTTCGATGCCCGGCTCTCGCCCAGCGGCCGCGTGGCCTGTGCCAGCTGCCATGTGCCGGCGCTGGCCTTTGCCGATGGCCGGCCCCGCTCCGTGGGCCTGCAGCCGGTGGATCGCCATGCGCCCAGCCTCTGGAATGCCGTCCACGAACGCTGGATGGGCTGGGGCGGCGCTGCCGACAGCCTCTGGGCGCAGTCGCTTCAGGCCTTGCTCGATCCGCGCGAGATGGCCGGCCATGCGGCCCATGTGCGGCAGCTGATCGCCGGGGACGCCACGCTGGCCTGCCGCTTTCGTGCCGCCACGGGCCAGGAACCGGGCGCGCTGGAGCCTGAGAGCGCGATGGTGCAGGCTGCCAAGGCCATCGGCGCCTTCGTGGCCACGCTCGTCTCGCCGCGCACGCCCTTCGATGACTTCCGCGATGCGCTCGCCCAGCAGGACGCCGCTGCGATGGCGCGTTATCCGCGGGATGCGCAGCGCGGTCTGCAGCTCTTCGTCGGCCGCGGGCAGTGTGCGCTGTGCCACGGCGGCCCGCGCTTCACGAATGGCGAGTTTGCCGATACCGGGCTGCCCTTCTTCAGCCGGCCGGGTGTGGTGGATGCAGGCCGCCATGCCGGCATCGAGACGCTGAAGGCCAGCCCCTACAACCGCCTGTCGCGCTGGGCCGAGGGCGCCGACGCCACGGCCACCCGCCACGTGCAGCTGCAACCGCGCAACTTCGGCGAGTTCAAGGTGCCGGGCCTTCGGCATGTGGCGCAGACCGGCCCCTACATGCACGATGGCCAGCTGGCCACGCTGCCCGACGTGCTGCGCCACTACAGCGAGCTGAACGAGGAGCGCCTGCACGCCGACGGCGAGCGCATCCTGCGGCCGCTGAAGCTGAGCGAAGGCGAGATGGCGGATCTGCGCGCCTTCCTGGGCACGCTGTCACCGGATGGCGGCCTGCGCTGGCAGCCCGTGGCGATGGGCGCCTGCCGCTGAGGTGGATCGTCAGTTGCCGGCGGCGGGTGCCGGCGCAGCGGCCTCGGCCGGTGCATCGGTGATCGCGGGTGCCAGCCCCAGCTGGGCGAGCACGAAGCACAGGGCCTCGGCTCGTTCCTTCAGGGCTTCGTAGCGGCCCGAGGCGCCGCCGTGGCCGGCCTCCAGGTTGACGGAAAACACCACCGGGTGGGCATCGGTCTTCAGATCGCGCAGCCGGGCCGCAAACTTGGCGGCTTCCCAGTAGGGCACCTGGCTGTCGTTGAGGCCGGCGCGCAGGTAGAAGGCCGGGTAGGCCCGCGCCGCCAGGTTGTCATAGGGCGAATAGGCGCGGATGTTGGCGTAGTCCGCCTTCTTCTTCGGGTTGCCCCACTCCAGGAATTCGCCGGTGGTCAGTGGCAGGGTCTCGTCGAGCATGGTGTTGATGACGTCGACGAAGGGCACCTGCGCGACCACCGCGCGGAACAGCTCGGGCCGCAGGTTGGCCACGGCACCCATCAGCAGGCCGCCTGCGCTGCCGCCTTCGATGGCCAGCTGGCCGGGTGTCGTCCAGCCCTGCGCGATCAGCGCTTCGGCGCAGGCGATGAAATCCGTGAAGGTATTCATCTTGCGCGTCAGCTTGCCGTCGTCATACCAGACGCGGCCCAGATCCGTGCCGCCGCGGATGTGCGCCAGCGCCAGCACGCCACCGCGGTCCAGCAGGCTCAGCCGCGTGGAAGGGAAGTTCACGTCGTTGGGGATGCCGTAGGCGCCATAGCCGTACAGCAGCAGCGGCATCGGCGTGCCCGGCTGGTGGCGATCCACGCGCCAGACCAGCGACACCGGCACGCGTTGCCCGTCGGCCGCCGTGGCGTGGATCTGGCGCGCGGCGTAGTGCTCGCGCGCAAAGCCGCCCAGCACCGGCTGGCGCTTCTTCAGGCTCAGCTGGCGCTGTGGCATCGCGTAATCGAAGACCGAGGACGGTGTCGTCAGCGAGATGAAGTTCAGCCGGTAGACATCGGTATCGAATTCAGCGTTGTGCTGGCCGTGCGTGCTGTAGACCGTCTCGTCGAAGGCGATGTGGTGCCGCTCGCCGCTGGCCAGATCCCACACGCACAGCTTCTGCACGCCGCCGTCGCGCTCGGCCAGCACCAGGTGGCGCTGAAAGACATCGAAGTCCTCCAGATACACCTGCGGTCGGTGCGCCACCAGTTCCACCGCCTGCGCCAGATCGGGCCGGCGCGCCGGCACGGTGACGAGGCGGAAGTTGGGGCCGGTGTCGTTGATGCGCAGGTAGAACAGGCCCTCGCGGTGCTCCAGCGAGGCCTCGCGCCCCTTGCGCCGCGGCAGCACGATGCGCTGCCGCGCGGTGGGCTTGTCGGCCGGCAGCACGCGCAGCTCGGAGGTGTCGGCGCTGTCGCTGTGGATGATGATCCAGCGCTGGTCCAGCGTCTTGCCCAGGCCGACCCAGAACAGCGCATTGCGGTCTTCATAGACCTTCACGCCCGGCTCGTTGCGGGTCACGTCGTGCCGCCACACGCAGGCGGTGCGCTTGGCCTCGTCATGCGTCAGCACGAACAGCGTGCGCGAATCGTTGGCCCAGGCCGCACCCCGCACATTCGCCACCTGCAGCGGCAGCAGCTCGCCGCTGTCGATGTGCCTGATGCGCAGCGTGAAATCCAGCGAGCCGGTCTCATCCAGCGCATAGGCCAGGCGCGAGGCATCCGGGCTGACCGAAAGCACGCCGGCCTGCAGGAAGGGCTTGCCGCGCGCCAGCTCGTTCAAGTCCAGCAGCAGCTGCTCCGGCCCGTCCGGCGCGCCGCGCCGCCGCACATGCAGCGGGTAGGCCAGGCCCTTGACCGTGCGCGTCAGGTACCACCAGTCGCCCTTGCGGTAGGGCACGGCTTCGTCATCTTCCTGGATGCGCGCCAGCATCTCGTCGTACAGCTGACTCTTGAAATCAGCCAGCGGCTCGAACCAGGCCTGCGCGTAGGCGTTCTCGGCCTTCAGGTGCTCCAGCACCTGCGGGTTGTCGCGCTCGCGCAGCCAGAAATAGTCATCGATGCGCCGATCACCGTGGACTGTCACGTCCTTGGGGTGGCGGGCGGGGCGGGGCGCTGGGGGCAGGGTACGGATGCGGGCCATGGCGCGCGAGTATGGCGGAAGCGCCCAGGAGCGTGGGGCCTGACAATGAGCGCCCAGCCTGCACGCCGAAGCCGCCGCACGACGCCGGCATCCGCCGATCACGGACCCCCATCGATGAGCTCTCATGACGACGCTTCGTCCCAGCAGGAGCTGCCAGCCTCCTTCATCGCGCTGTTCGTGCCCCCGGGCCGCATCAAGCCCACGGAAAGCCGGCAAACCATCCAGGCACGCTACGAGTTCTGCGAAGACCTCGCCCAGCTGCTGACCGAGACCGCGCTGAACCACCGGCACGCCCTGCACATCGGCGAAGACGACGTGCTGCAGCGCATCCTGCAGGGCTTGCTGATCGACGGTGCGCCGGTCAAGCCGGATGAAGCGCACTGGGTGCTGCGGCGGCTGGCGGAACTGCTGAACTGGGAGGCCTTGCCAGGGGTGGGGTGAGCTGAGGCAACGCCGGGAGGCGTCGAGACCCGGGCCATGGCCGACGCCGATTTGCGCCCGGCGAATTCGTCATCGCCGCAACGGCCCGGACAAGGGACATGCGCTTGTCACCGGGCGGGGGTAGCTTGGCCTGCGTCGCCAATCAGCGTCAACCTGAGCGAGGAGCCCCCTTTGAAGAATTCCCTCACCCGCACCGTGCTCGTCGGTGGCATCACCGCGCTGTCCTGCGCAGCCCTGCTCATCGGCTGCGGTGGCACGGACAGCCCGGCGAGCCCGGACCCGGCCACGCCCGTCGCGTCCAAGCCCGATCCGACGATGCATTTCAACCGGGTCGCCACGTTTCCGATCTGCGCGCAACTGGGCTCTTCCTGCGAAGCCGATGCCGGCACCGCGGCTGAGATCGTTGCCGCCAGCACCGACGGCATGACCCTGATCTACACCAACAGCCCCAAGGGCGAAGCCGGCTTTGTCGACATCACCGACCCCACCGCACCGAAGGCGCTGGGCGCGCTGGCGGTGGGCGGGGAGCCCACGTCGGTGGCTGTCCTGGGAAGCTATGCCCTGGTGAGCGTGGATACCTCCACCAGCTTCACCAGCCCCAAGGGCAAGCTCGTGGTGATCGACATCGCGAGCCGGCGCGCCGTCACCGAGATCGATCTGGGTGGTCAGCCCGATGCCGTGGCCGTCAGCAAGGATGGCGCCTACGCCGCCGTGATCATCGAGAACCAGCGCGACGAGAGTCTCAACGGCGGCGCGCTTCCGCAACTGCCCGGCGGCAGCCTGAAGATCATCGACACCACCGGTCTGCCGACCACCTGGAAGGTGCGCACGGTGGATCTGGCGGGCATCGCCGCGATCGCCCCGACGGACGCGGAGCCCGAATACGTCGCCATCAACGAGGACAACGTCGCCGTCGTCACCCTGCAGGAGAACAACCACATCGCGCTGGTCGATCTGAAGGCCGGCACGGTCACCCGGCATTTCAGCGCCGGGCGCGTGACCCTGAACAAGGTGGACCTCACCGACGAGCGCGCCAACCTGGTCTCGCAGACCGAGACGCAGGCCGACCGGCTGCGCGAGCCCGATGGCGTCACCTGGATCTCCCGGACGCAGTTCGCGCTGGCCAACGAAGGCGATCTGGCGGGCGGCAGCCGGAGCTTCACCATCATGAACACCGATGGCAGCGTGGTGTTCGACTCCGGTGCGGCGCTGGACCATCTGGCGGCGCGCCTGGGCCATTACAACGACCGGCGTTCCGATGCCAAGGGCAACGAGCCGGAGAACGTTGCCTTCGGGCGCTTCGGCGCCACGGACTACCTGGTCGTGGCCTCCGAGCGGTCCAGCCTGCTGGCCGTCTACGACATGTCCGACGTCGCCCGGCCGGCCCTCAAGCAGGCGCTGGCGGGCGCCATCAGCCCCGAGGGTCTGCTGACGATCCCCTCGCGCAACCTGCTGGTGTCGGCCAGCGAGGTGGACAACCGGGCGCAGCCGGCCCGCGCGGCGCTCAACATCTACGCCTACCAGAAGGCCGCCGCGGCCTACCCGACGCTGCAGTCGGCTGACCGTGCCGACGGCACGCCCATCCCCTGGGCCGCCATGTCCGGCATGGCCGCGGCAGCAGACGGCCGGACCGTGTACGCCGTGGACGACAGCTTCTTCCGCAGCAGCCGCATCTTCGAGATCGATGTCAGCGTGAAGCCGGCGCTGATCAAGTCGGAGCTGAGGATCCGCGATACCGGCGGCGTCCTGGCAGCGTTTGCCGCCACGCTGCCCGCCGCGGCCGACAACCAGAATTTCGACCAGACCGACGTCGCCAGGATGATCAATGCCGACGGCACGATCAATCTCGATTCGGAAGGCATCTCGCTGGCCAGCGGCGGCGGCTTCTGGATCGCCTCGGAAGGCGCGGGTTCGAAGACGGCCTACGAGACCGGCCGCAACATCACCTCGGCCAACCTGATCTTCAAGGTCTCCGCCACGGGCGTGATCGAACGGGTCATTCCCTTGCCGGCGGCGCAGAACAACCTGCAGGCGCGCTTCGGCTTCGAGGGCGTGGCCGAGCACGACGGCAAGCTGGTGGTCGCCATCCAGCGCTCCTGGGATGTCAGCAACAAGAATGGCAACCCGTTGATCGGCGTATTCGATCTGGCCACGCAGGCCTGGTCTTTCATGAGCTACCCCATCGATCTGGTCGTCTCGCCCAACGGCGGCTGGGTCGGTCTTTCGGAGATCAGTGCCATCGGCGCCAACCGCTTCCTGGTGGTGGAGCGCGACAACCAGGCCGGCCCTGACGCCCGCGTCAAGCGGCTCTACCGCATCGATCTCACGGGCAAGCTCAACGGCAGCACGCTCAGCAAGACCCTGGTGCGCGACCTGATGCCCGATCTGCGCGCGCCGGGCGGGCTGGTGCTGGAGAAGGTGGAAGGGGTGGCCGTGCTGCCCAACGGCGAGGTCCTGATCGTGACCGACAACGACGGCGTGGACGAACATGCCGGCGGCGGCGAAACGCAGCTGATCCGGCTGGGCAAGCTCGTCAACTGAGCCCGAGCGGCAGCGCTC
>JAEUOZ010000065.1 GCA_016790225.1 Rubrivivax sp. | reverse complement strand
GTGCGCACCAGCGCGATCATGTAGTGCGCGCGGTGGGCATTGGTGGTCCACAGCTTCTGGCCCTTCAGCACCCAGCCTTCGGCCGTGCGCGTGGCGCGCGTGCGCAGGCCGGCCAGGTCGGAGCCGCTCTGCGGCTCGCTCATGCCGATGCAGAAGAACAGCTCGCCGTTGCAGATCTTCGGCAGGAAGAAGCGGCGCTGCGCCTCGGTGCCGTACTTCAGGATCAGCGGGCCGCTCTGCCGGTCGGCGATCCAGTGCGCCGACACCGGCGCACCGCGCGCCAGCAACTCTTCGGCCAGCACGAAGCGGTGGAAGGCGTCCTGCCCGCCGCCGCCGTAGTCGCGCGGCAGCGTCAGGCCGACCCAGCCGAGCGCGGCCAGCGCCCGGCTGAATTCGGCATCGAAGCCCATCCACGAGCGGGCCAGCCGGTCGGTCGGTCGGCCGGCCAGCGCCTCGTCGAGAAACGCGCGCACCGCAGGTCGAAGCGCCTCGGCCGAGGCCGGCAAAACACTGAGCGGCAGGGCGTCCAGCATGGCGGTCAGAACGAGCGCGGCAGCCCGAGCACATGCTCGGCCACGAAGCTCAGGATCAGGTTGGTGGAGATCGGCGCCACCTGGTACAGCCGGGTCTCGCGGAACTTGCGCTCGACGTCGTATTCGTCGGCGAAGCCGAAACCGCCGTGGAACTGCAGGCAGGCGTTGGCCGCCTCCCAGCTCGCTTTCGCCGCCAGGTACTTGGCCATGTTGGCCTCGGCGCCGCAGGGTGCCTGGGCGTCGAACAGGTCGCAGGCGCGCCAGCGCATCAGGTTCGCGGCCTCGACCTCGATGTAGCTCTCGGCGATCGGGAATTGCACGCCCTGGTTCTGGCCGATCGGGCGGCCGAACACCACCCGGTCCTTGGTGTAGGCCGTGACCCGATCGACGAACCAGTGGCCGTCGCCGATGCACTCGGCCGCGATCAGCGTGCGCTCGGCATTCAGGCCGTCGAGGATGTAGCGGAAGCCCTGGCCTTCGACGCCGATCAGGTGTTCGTGCGGGATCTCGAGGTTCTCGAAGAACAGCTCGTTGGTCTCGTGGTCCACCAGGTTCGGGATCGGCCGCACCGTCATGCCGTGGCCCACCGCCTCGCGCAGGTCGACCAGGAACACCGACAGGCCCTCGCTCTTCTTCTGCACCTCGGCCAGCGGCGTGGTGCGTGCGAGCAGGATCATCAGGTCGGAGTGCTGCACCCGGCTGATCCACACCTTCTGGCCGTTGACGACCCAGCGGTCGCCGCGGCGTACCGCATGGGTCTTGATCTTCGTCGTGTCGGTGCCGGTGCCGGGCTCGGTCACGCCCATGCTCTGCAGGCGCAGCTCGCCGCGGGCGATCGGCGGCAGCCAGCGCTCCTTCTGCGCCTGGCTGCCATGGCGCAACAGCGTGCCCATGTTGTACATCTGGCCGTGGCAGGCGCCGGCATTGCCGCCGCTGCGGTTGATCTCCTCCATGATCACGCTCGCCTCGCCGAGGCCGAGCCCGGAGCCGCCGTACTCCGCCGGGATCAGCGCGGCCAGCCAGCCGGCCTTCGTCAGCGCGTCGACGAAGGCCTCGGGATAGGCCCGCTGCGACGACACCTCGCGGTGGTAGCTGTCCGGGAACTGGGTGCACAGGGCGCGCACCGCGTCGCGGATCTCGGCATGGCGGTCGATGGTGGATCGGATCATGGCGGGCGGCCGCTGCACCCCGGGGGGCGGAAGACCGCAGCATGCCTCAGCCCGGCCGCGCCGGTGCACCCCTGCCCGTGACCGGGTGATGGCACACCGCCCCCCGGGCGGCGCCGGCGGGCCGTCAGCCGTTGGTGATCCGCGCGACCAGCGCCTTCGTGAAGGCGGCGGTGCTGGCGCTGCCGCCGAGGTCGCCGGTGCGCACGCCGTCGAGGTTCAGCGTCGCGTCGAGCGCCTGGCGCAGCCGCGTGGCCTGCTCGACCAGTTTCACGTGGTCGAGCATCATCGCCGCGGCCAGGATCAGCGCCGTCGGGTTGGCGATGCCCTTGCCGGCGATGTCCGGCGCGGAGCCGTGCACGGCCTCGAAGATCGCCGCGTCGGCGCCGATGTTCGCGCCCGGCGCCATCCCCAGGCCACCCACCAGGCCGGCCACCAGGTCGGACAGGATGTCGCCGAACAGGTTGGTCGTGACCAGCATGTCGAACTGCCAGGGGTTGAGCACCAGCTTCATCGCGCAGGCGTCCACGATGACGGTCTCGAACTCGAACTTGCCGCGGTAGCGCTGCTCGTAGAGCTCTTCGGCCGTCTCCTTGAAGATGCCCGTGAGCGCCTTCATGATGTTGGCCTTGTGCACCACCGTCACCTTGCGCCGACCGGTAGTGACGGCCTGCTGGAATGCAAATTCCAGGATCCGGCGGCAGCCCGCGCGCGTGTTGATGCCCGTGGCCATGGCCACCGCGTGCGGGTCGTCATCGATCTGCACATAGTGCTCGTGGCCGATGTAGAGCCCTTCCAGGTTTTCGCGCACCACGACCAGATCGATGTCGTCGAAGCGCCCGCCCGGGACCACGGTGCGCGCCGGGCGCAGGTTGGCATAGAGCTTGAACTCCTCGCGCAGGCGCACGTTGCTGCTGCGGTAGCCGCCGCCCGAAGGCGTTTCCAGTGGGCCCTTCAGGGCCAGGCGCGTGCGGCGGATGCTGTTCAGCGTGGCGGCGGGCAGCGGATCGCGCACCGCCCGCACCCCTTCCAGCCCGGCGATCTGCCGGTCCCACTCGAAAGGTGCATCCAGCGCCTGCAGCGCCGCCACCGTGGCTTCGACGATCTCGGGGCCGATGCCGTCACCGGCAATCAGCGTGGCGGGAATGCGCTGGGTCATCAGAAGGCTCTCTGGCTGGTGGATGCCGCCGAGGATACGCGGCCGCGCGGACGCGCGGCTTGCGGCCGGGCTGGCGGCGCGCTCAGCTTCGGGCCTGCATCACCAGCTGGGTCTGCGTCACCACGGCGCACAGCCGGCCATCGGCGCGGGTGATCTCCGTCTGCCAGACCATGGTCGTGCGGCCGCGGTGCAGCGCGCGGCGATCGCCTTGCACCACGGTGCCGACGCCCGCGCCACTGATGAACTGCGTGGCCGACGAGGTGGTGGTGGTGCCCTGGCCGGGGCCCAGGTTGAGCACCGTGCCCACGGCGCCCAGCGTGTCGGCAAAGGCCATGCTCGCGCCGCCATGCAGCAGGCCACCCGTGGTGCACAGCTCGGGCCGCACGCGCATCTGCGCCCGCACGCGCTGCGGATCCAGCTCCAGCAGCTGCACGCCCATCAGGCCCGGAAACAGCGGCTCCAGGATGCGGGTCAGCGTGGGCAGGTCCATGGCAGCACTCCGGTCAGGGCTTGGGTGGGCCGACTGTGGCGTGCGCCCACGCCAGCGGTCAATCGTCGATGTCCCCGGGTGCCGCGCGTGATGCGGCCCAGCCGATCCAGGCAACATCCAGCGCAAACGCGCCGGCCTGCCGCCCCGCCCGCAGCAGGCCGATCTGCCGCACGCGGGCGGCCTGCAGCGGTGGCGCGCCCGGCAGTTCACGCCCGCGCCAGCGCGCCATGAAGTCCGCCAGCGGCAGCACCACGACCGTCCATGCCGCGGGCTGCGGCCTAAACCCAGCCTGGTAGCCCAGGCTGTCGAAGCCATCGTCCGTGAAGAGGCTGAGCTTGTAGTCCAGCGCCGGACCGCGCACCCGCAGGCACAGCGCCTGCGCTCCAGGGTGACCCAGCGCGCCGGGCGCCGATCGCACCGAGGCAAAGCCGCCGCCGTTGCGCAGCGACACCACGCCTTCGAAGACCGCATGCCCCTGCGCATCCGCGCGCAGCCGGCTCTGCGAACAACCGCCCATCACCCGATCGTCGATCGCCGCCCAGGCGGCTGCCGCGTGGGGATCGCGGAAGTCGAAATGGCGTTCGGGGTCCGGGGGATGCACGGTGAGCGGGGGAGTCCAGGGCCGGGCTTGGGCGTGACCCTCTGGCAGGGCGCGGCGCCGGACGGGATCATGCGCCATGTGGCTCCTCATCTCTGAAGCAAATGTGGCTTTGCCACTTTGCTTGAACCCCCGCGGGGGGCGGGCCGGGCGCAGCCCGGCCCTGGGGGCGCTCTCAAGCGCTGGGCTTGTGCGCCGGCGGCAACGGCCATGGCGTCGATGGCGTCTTGACGCGGCCGCGGGCCGGGCAGCGCGCAAATTTGCTACAAGCCCCCTGAGGCGCCGGACCGCCGTCACCGGCAGGCACAGGGAGACGAACGCATGCAAGACCAGGCCGAACCGCCCGCGAACGAGCCGCCCGAGAACGAGCCGCCCGCGGCCGCTGCCACCCTGCCCGCCGCGCAGGAGCCGTCCGTGCAGCTTCGGGTCAGCTGTGTCGCCAAGCTGAACCTGGCCGACTTCCAGAACGCCGTACCGGCGCTGTTCGAACTCGCGGTCGTGAACGACACGCCGCAAGCCATCGGCGAGTTGCAATTGCGCCTGGCCTGCGAGCCGCCCGCCATCAGGCCGCGGACCTGGTCGCTCGATTCGGTGCGCGCCGGGGAAACGTTTCACGTCACCGATCTGGACCTGGCCCTGGATGGCGCCGTGCTGTCGCGGCTGACCGAGGCCGAGACGGCCACGCTGCGCTTCGAGCTGGGCTGCGCCCGCCTGGGCACCGAGCGGCTCGCCGTCCGCGAACAGACGCTCGAGCTCCTGCCGCGCCATCAATGGGGTGGCATCGGTCATCTGCCGGAGATGGTGGCAGCCTTCGTGCAGCCCAACGACCCGGCCATCGACCGCCTGCTGCAGAGCGCGGCGCAGGCGCTGCGGGAATCGGGCAAGTCGCCGTCCATCGAAGGCTATGCGCAAGGGGCTCGGCGCGCCTGGGAGCTGGCATCGGGCCTGTGGACGGCCGTCCTGCGACGGCGCATGAGCTACACCCTGCCGCCTGCCAGCTTCGAGCATGCGGGCCAGAAGGTGCGCAGCCCGAGCCAGATGCTCGACGCCGGCCTGGGCACCTGCCTGGACTTGAGCCTGCTCTTTGCAGCCTGCCTGGAACAGGCGCACCTCAACCCGCTGCTGATCTTCACCCGCGGGCACTCCTTCGTCGGGCTGTGGCTGCGCGACGAAACCTTCTCCACCACAGTGGTCGACGACATCACCGCCGTACGCAAGCGCCTGATGCTCCAGGAGCTGCTCGTCTTCGAGACCACGCTCGCCGTCCAGCCCGAGATCGTGCACTTCAGCCAGGCCATCGCCAACGCCCAACGCCAGCTGTCCGAAGCCGAGGAAGACCGGTTCGAGCTGCTGGTCGATGTCAAGCGGGCCCGGATGTCGCGCATCAAGCCCCTGGCGCAGGCCCATGCAGGGATCGATCCGGGGCCCGCCGCACGCGAGGCCGACGCCCAGGTCAGCGTCGAGGAGGCGCCGGAACTGCCCGACGAAGGTCTGGCGCCCTTGACGGCCACGCCGCTGGATCCCAAGGATCGCCTCGCCAGGTGGCAGCGCAAGCTGCTGGATCTCTCCTTGCGAAACGCCTTGCTCAACTTCAAGGCGGTCAAGAAGGCGGTGGTGCTGGATGCGCCAGCGCCGGCACTGGAAGACGCGCTGGCCACAGGGCTGACGCTCAAGCTGCTGCCCAGCCCGCAACTGATGGAAGGGCTGGATCCGCGCAGTCAGGCGCTTCACGAGTCGCGCAGCCGCGAGGACCTGCATCGCGAGCACGCCGCCGAAGCCTTGACCCGGCGCGAGGTCTTCATCCGGCTGGACGAGGTGGAGCTGCAGAACCGACTCGTCGAGCTCTACCGCGGCGCCCGACTGGCGCTGCAGGAAGGTGGCGCCAACACGCTGTTCCTCGCGCTGGGCTTCCTGCTGTGGACACGGGATGGCAAGGCGGATTCAAGGGTCCGGGCACCCCTGGTGCTGCTGCCCGTGACGCTTGAACGCAGGAGCGCGCGCTCGGGCTTTACCTTGCAGGCCCACGACGATGAGGCGCTCTTCAATCCGACGCTGCTGGAGATGCTGCGGCAGGACTTTCAGCTGGACCTCGATCCGGCCGGGGGCCTGCTGTCCCGCGACGGCGCGGGCCTGGACATCGCGGGCGTGTGGAAGCGTGTTCGCGCGACGATCCGTGACATTCCCCGGTGGGAGATCAGCGAAGAAGTCGTGCTGTCGATGTTCTCCTTCTCCAAGTACCTGATGTGGAAGGACCTCTGCGAACGCACGCAAGACCTTCGCCAGTCTCCCGTGGTGGAGCACCTGATCGACCACCCGCGTGAAGCCTATCGCTCCGGGCCCGCATTCCCTGACGCCCGCAGGCTCGATGCCGAATTTGCGCCGCAGCAGGTGTTCTGCCCGCTGGCGGCGGACTCTTCGCAGCTCTCGGCCGTGATGGCCGCCTCCCGGGGCAAGGATTTCGTGCTGATCGGCCCGCCCGGCACCGGCAAGAGCCAGACCATTGCCAACCTCATCGCGCACTGCCTGGCCGAAGGCAAGCGCGTGCTGTTCGTGGCGGAGAAGATTGCCGCGCTGGACGTGGTGTTCCGCCGGCTGCGCGAGGTGGGGCTGAGCGACTTCTGCCTTCAGCTGCACTCCAACAAGAGCCGCAAGCTCGATGTCCTGAACCAGTTGCGCGCATCCTGGGAAGCCAAGAGCGAGTTTGACGAGGCCAGCTGGCGAAGCAAGGCCATCCAGCTGGGCCGCGTGCGCGATCAGCTCTCGCAGTATGTCGAGCGTCTGCATCGTCGCTACCCGAACGGCTGGACGCCCTATGCCGCCATGGGCACCATGGCCCATCACGCGCAAATGCCGGAGCTGGGCTTCAGCTGGCCGGCCGCCCAGATCCATGACGAAGCCGGCCTCGATGCCTTGAGAGATCTGGCCGGGCGCGTGCAGGCTCAAGCCGGGGCCCTGGGACCTGAGGCGCTGACTTCGGGACCGCTGGAGCCGGTTCATGCGGTGGACTGGTCGGCCCGCTGGCAGCAGACCCTGCAGCGGTCTGCGCAGACGCTGCACTCGGCTGCGGCCGCATTCAGCCGCGCTGCTGGACATCTCGGTCAGCTGCTGGGCATCGAGTGGCCCGCGCTGCACCGCCAGCGCCGTTCAGCGCTGGGCGTGCTGGCGCGCGCCCTGCCCCAGGCACGAGAGCAGGACTGGAGCTTCTGCGCGCGGCCGGACAGCCACGAGCTGTGCAGCCGGCTGAAATCCGGGCTGGAACAGCTGATGCGGCACCGTGCCCTGTCCGAGCGCCTGTCGCCGCCCTGGTCTGCGGAACTGCAGGCCAGTCTGGCTCACGGTCTGGTGCTGCTCGAACAGCGCCAGCAGCTGCATGCCGAGCTGGGGACACCCTGGACAGCACAAGCCTGTCTTGAACTGCAGCGCGGCGCCGAACACCTGGAGGAGATGACACGGCTGCGCGCGGGCCTGTCCGTCAAGTACGCCGCCGGCGTGTCGCAGCTTCCCGTGGCGCGGCTGCTGCGGGATTGGGTGAAGGCCGAAGGCGCCTTGTGGCCGCTGTCGTGGATGGGCCGGCGCCGGGTGCGCCGCGCGCTGGACGCGGTGATCGAGGGCGAGGGTCAGCCGCGGGTGCGCGACGACCTGAACGCGCTGGTGCGCATCAAGGGCCTGCGCGAAGAGGTGCATGCGCTGGATCCGGGTGCCGAGGTCGGTGGTTTGTGGTCAGGCGTCAGGACACGCACGGTTCACGCGCGCGCGGCGCTCGCAGCCAACGCGGCCCTGCTGGCGGCCCGCCTGGGCAAGCCCTTCTCGCTGGACGGTCTGGAACCTGCGCTGGACGGCCTCTGCGGCGAACCTTGGGCGCAGGAGACCCTGCGGCTGAAGGCCCTGCTCGAACGCGATCGGCAGCTGTCGGAGCTGGCGGCCTTGAGCGAATCCAGTCACGGACTCTGGCGAGGGCTGCAGACCGATACGGGCCTGCTGCGCGAGGCCTTGCGCTTCGAGCGGGAGCGACAGCGGCTGCGCACGCGCGGCAGCCTGCAGGCCATCCACCCCGCCGTGCGCGACGGCCGCTGCGGCGCGGCCCTGCAGCAGCAGCACGCCTTGCTCCAGGAACGGGCGACGCTGGAGGCCGGACTGATGAGCTTGAATGCACCCTTGGGCGGCACCTGCGCCGGCGTCTGGAAGGGGCTCGACACCGATGCCGAAGGGGTTCTGCGGGCACTGAAGTTCCACTCCTCCCTGCAGGCGGGGCTGAACGGGCTCAACCTGGCACCGGAGTCACTGGCTCAGGTCCGCACGAGCCTGCAGCAGACCCTGTCCGAGCGCCGCCCGGATCTCGCCGAGGCAGGCGCCCTGGGCCGGGCGTGCCAGGAGGTGGTCTCGCGGCTGGCGGATCTCCATGGCGCGCTGGAGCCCTTCTGCGCGGCCGCCGCGCAGCCGGATGGTGTGCGGACCGCCTGGACCGAGCAACCCGCCGACGATCTGGCCGCCGCGGCCCTGGGTGTCGCCGAGGGTGCCCCCGGGCTGAACGCCTGGTGCAACTGGCGCCATGTCCAGGCCCAGGCGCGCGCCGCGGGAATCGGGCCGCTGGTCAGCGCGGTCGAATCCGGTGAACTGCCGGCCGTCCATGTGCTTCAGGCGTTTGAGACAGCGTATGCGCGCTGGTGGCTGGCCGAGACGGTGGACGACGATGAGGTCCTCAAGCGCTTTGCGCCTGCTGTTCACGAGCGGCGCATCCAGGAGTTCCGGCGGCTGGACGAGGAGTTCATGCTGCTCACGCGCCAGTGGATTCGCGCCCGGCTCTGCGCCGAGCTGCCCGCCGCAGACGGCCTGCACCGCAACAGCGAGTGGGGTGTGCTGCGACACGAGCTGAACAAGAAGAAGGCGCACAAGCCGCTGCGCCAGCTGCTCCAGGAGATTCCGTCCGTGGTCCTGCAGCTGGCTCCCTGTCTGCTGATGAGTCCGCTGTCGATTGCCCAGTACCTGTCGGCACAGGCGCGCAACTTCGACCTCGTGGTCTTTGACGAGGCCTCGCAGATCGCCGTCTGGGATGCCATCGGCGCGATGGCGCGGGGCCGACAGGTGGTGATGGTGGGCGACCCCAGGCAGTTGCCGCCCACCAACTTCTTCAGCCGCGGCGACAGCGCGGAGGGCGACGGCGACAGCGATGGTCCGGAAGGCGACCTGGAGAGCATCCTCGACGAGTGCCTCGGTGCCAGCCTGCCCACGCGGCAGCTCTCCTGGCACTACCGCTCGCGTCACGAGAGCCTGATCGCCTTCAGCAATCACCGGTACTACGGCGGCCAGCTGATCACCTTCCCGTCCCCGGTCACGCTGGACCAGGCCGTGAGCTTCCATCCGGTGGACGGGCGCTACGAGAAGGGCGGCGCACGCACCAACCCGGCGGAAGCCCGGGCGCTGGTGGCGCATCTGGTCGCCCAGCTGCGATCGCCGGCCATCGGCCAGGCTCGACTGACGGTCGGCGTGGTCACCTTCAACGCCGAACAGCAAAGGCTGATCGAGGATCTGCTGGACAACGAGCGGCGGCAGGATCCGGGCCTCGAGCCATGGTTCGCCGAAGCGCAGCTGGAGCCGGTCTTCGTGAAGAACCTGGAGAGCGTGCAGGGCGACGAGCGCGACATCGTCTATTTCTCGATCACCTACGGGCCGGATCTTCACGGCGCCGTGTCCATGAACTTCGGCCCGCTCAACCGCGAGGGCGGAGAGCGGCGGCTGAACGTGGCGATCACCCGCGCACGACAGGCCCTGCGCGTGTTCTCCAGCCTGCGGGGCGATCAGCTGAACCTCTCGCGCACGCAGGCTGCCGGCGTGCGCGATCTGAAGCACTTCCTGGAGTTCGCAGAGCGCGGGCCTCGCGCGCTGGCCGAGGCTCACCACGGCAGCCGTGGCGACTTCGAGAGCCCGTTCGAAGCCAGCGTCGCCGCCGCGCTCGGCGCGAAGCGCTGGCAGGTCCATACGCAGATCGGCGCGTCCACGTTCCGCGTCGATCTGGGCGTGGTGCACCCGGACTTTCCGGGCCGCTACCTGGCCGGCGTGGAATGCGACGGCGCGACCTACCATCGCGCGGCCACGGCCCGCGATCGTGATCGCCTGAGGGAACAGGTGCTGCGCGGCCTGGGATGGGAGATCGTGCGGGTCTGGTCCCCGGATTGGTGGATCAACCCGGGCGGCACGCTCCAGCGCATCCACGAGCAGCTGAGCGCACTGCTCGAAGCGGACCGCGCACGCCGCCAGCTTGAAGCGCAGGCGTCGGCAGCGATCGCCTCCGCGGCATCTGACGACGCCCGCGAAGCCGCGGCCGCAACGCCGGGCCCGCTTCAGGCCGGATCGATCACCTCTGCCGCGGCCCTGAAGGCATCCAGCGCCGCCGGAAACCCGCAATAGACGCTGGCATGCAGGAAGATCTCCTGCAGCTCCTGCGGTGTCACGCCGTTGTTCAGAGCGCCCCGCACATGCACCTTCAGTTCATGCATGCGCCCCAGCGCCACCAGCATCGACACCGTGGCGATGCTGCGCGTGCGCAGATCCAGGCCGGGCCGCTGCCAGGTGTTGCCCCAGGCGTGGCGCGTCACCAGCTCCTGGAACGGCGCCGTGAAGGCCGTGGCCTTGGCCAGCGAGGCATCCACATAGGCATCGCCCAGCACCGCCCGGCGCGTGGCCAGGCCCTTCTCATCGAGATCCATCGCAGGCTCCGAGGTGGGGAGGCAGCAGCATAGCTCTCGGGGCGGCCGCGGGCCCGGATCAAGCCCACGCTCACAGGGCCACGACGTCCACCTCCAGCGCCGCTTGCGCGGTGCCCAGGGGATCGATGAGCCTGAGCCACAGGCGTGCCGGCAATTCGCCTTGCACAGTCACGGCGGTCTGCAGACGGCCCTGAACCAGCGCACCGTCTGCAGGCAATCGCAGCGCCTGCCAATTGCCCTGCGCCGCGGCCTGCGCCGCTTCCACGCGACAGGGGCCCAGCGCCATGGCATGCAAGGCGGGACCCTGGATGTCCAGCGACAGGCTCCACTCATCGGGCGCCACCGGGCTGCTGGTGGCCTGGATGCCGGCTGGGTCCAGCGCCGGCAGCGCTGCCGGCACGTGGATGGCCCGCGCAGGCGCCGAGCACTCGCTGTAGGGGCGCGGGCTGTCCTGCAGGGCGGCGGCCGATTCCATCTGGATCGCGCCTGCCGGCCAGGGCTCGGGCAGCACGCCTTGCGGCAGACGGCGCTCGGGTGGCATGGCCACTTCGGCCCACAGTGTGAGCGGCACGTAGGCCGGCCAGCCTGCAGGCTCACGTGCCTGGCTCCAGTCGGCCGCGAAGGCCTGATCGGCTTCGCTCCAGCGCAGCTCGCCTTCGGCCAGGATGCGGGCGTAGAAGGCTTGTGGCACGGCCCCGGAAGCCATGCGCAGGCGCCAGCGCGGCAATGCCGTGCCGGGCGGTGGATCGGCCTGCAGGCAGCCGGGCTCGTCAGCCTGCAAGGCCACCCGGTCCAGCCCTTCGGCCAGGATGCGCACCCTGAGCTCGCCGGTGTCCGGCACCACCTGGGCCTGGACCCGCGGCGCCGGGGGGCGGCGGTCCGTGGGCACGGCCACCGGCAGCATCGGGCACTGCGCGAAGCTCGGCTCCTGGCCGCTGTCGGAGACCGGCACGATGCGCAGCATCTGCACTGTCTGCAAGGCCCGCGGGAGCGTCAAGCTCAGGCTGCAGCGGCCGTCAGCCCCGGGGGCGACGGGCTCAGGCAAGGCCAGGCGGAAGGCATCGCGGCGGGCACTGAGCTCCGGCGGCAGCGCCGCGCTCAGGCGGCCGATCTCGGCACGGGAACGCGGTGTGCCGTCCGGGGCCTGGGACGCGACGCCCAAGGACGCCGGATCACCCCAGTAGACGCGGCAACGCACGGCCGGGCCGGCGTCGGCTTGTGGGGCCGGCACGCTCAAGCGCAGCACCACCTCGGGCGCACTGCCCGGCACCGATGTCCAGCACAGGCCTTGCCCGACCACGGGTACGGCGGGCAGCCGGCCATCGACCCAGCGTTCACGCACCTGCGCCCATTCGCCGATGCGGCCCTGGCTGTCGATGAAGCGCAAGGCCAGCGTGCTGGTGACGGCCTGCATCGGCGACGCCGGCGTTACGGGCATCTGCCGCTCCCAGCGCACCCCGGGCAAGGGCACCGGCTGGGGACCTTCCGGCAGCTGCACGCCATCCAGCGCCCACTCCCAAAGGGCCACCGGCCAGGCGCCCGCGGGCAGTTCCTGCGGGCCGGGCACTTCGCCTTCGGCCCACCACAGCGGATCAGCCAGAGGCTGCGGCTCGGGCGGCGGGCGCTCGTCCGCGCCCTCATCGTCTTCGGGTCTGTCCGGCCCACGCGGCCATTCACGGCGCAGCGAGGCACGCAGGGCCGGCACCGGCACGGGCGGCCGAGGCGGCGGCTCCAGCAAGCCGTCCACGGCCGGGCCATAACGGCCGAACAGATCACCCAGCACGATGCGGCAGGGCCAGGGCGCGCCATCGCCCGGCAGACCGCTCTCGTCCACCATCGCAAAGGCCCCGCCACCCAGGCGCTGGCGGCTGGCGGCCTGCAGGCTGCCGGGCAGGCGCACGCGCGAGCGCGCTGGCAGCGCCGCGGACCTTTCGTGGCGCGGGACCCATTGGCCCTCCTGCAGCACCGCCACGCCGAGCAGCGCAGCCGAGGGAGGCTCCGGCAGCAGCAGGCGGCGCGAGAAATGTCCCGATCCCGCATCGGCATCGGCCTCGTCCACGCGCTGCCACTGCGCCACATCGGCCTGCGGCGCAGGTGCCAGCGGGCGGTCCGGCAGCGGCGCATTGAGCGCCAGCGCGAGCTGCAGGCGCGCGCGCATGCCGTGCTCTGGCAAACGTTCCACTACAGCAGCCAGTCGCGGGTCATCACGAAGACGCCTGGCCAGCAGCGACTGCTCCAGTTCGTCCGGCACCGTGGCGGGGTCGAACCGCTCGGCAAAGACGCCGGCCATCAGCAAGGCCTCGCCGACTTCGCGGCCGCTGTCGTCGCGGGTGCGCGGCACACTGGGCAGGTGGCCCATCAGGCCCAGCCAGCGCGCGAGGCCCGTATCCAGCGCCGCGGCGTGCAGGGTCTCCAGCGCCGGGCCGCTGATGTGCTGCCAGGGGCGTGCGCGCCCGTTGGCCCGCACACCAGCGGTCCATTCATGCGTCTCCACACGATCGCGTGGTGGCGTGGCCGGATCGTCCAGCAGCTCACGACAGCGCTGCCGCCACGGCGGCACCAGCTCCATCAAACGGCTCACCTCATCGGCTGGCTGCAGCGGCTGTGGCGGGGCTTCCGGCCGGTCGATCCAGGGTTCCTGCAGGGGTGCGCCGGCTTCCACGCGCCGCCAGGCTTCGGCCTCACCCAGGCCACCCGTGTGCCAGGCTGCCTCGTCCACCGGCGGGCCCAGGCGCATGTCCGCCGCCCGGCCTTCCAGGGCCTTGAAGACATCCACCCGGCCGACCTGCCAGCCACGCAACTCGGTGCGATGGCGCCCGCTCAGATGCAGGTGCGCCGGCGCCGTGAGCGCCAGCGTGCATGGCGAGGCGCTGCGCCGGGCAATCTCACGCAGGCCGGTCGGGCTGAGCAGCCGCATCTGCACCGGCTGGCCATGGCTGGCGCGCGCTTCCAGGCCCAAGGTCAGTGGCCAGGGCTCGATGGCCTTGGCCAACATCACCGTGGCCCCGCCCTGCGCGGCCAGATCGCCGGGTGACAGGGCCTGGCCATCCGGCGCAAACCACCCCAGCAAGCCGGGATCCAGCGCCACCGGGCGCGCGTCGATGCGCCAGACATCCAAGGGCGACAAGGGCAGCCCGAGGGCGGGATCGGCCAGCCAGCGCAGGTGCGTGCCGGGCGGCAGATCGGGATCGTCACCCGTGTGAAAGCCCGCCAGCAGGCGCAGGCGGGAAGGATGGGCCAGCGCGGTCGTCATAGCGCCTCCAGCACGAAGGTGGGTTGCATCGCCAGTTCCAGCCAGCCGGTGCGCGGCACCGGCGCCACGCCCGGGCTGGCCTGATCCAGCAGCGTCATGCGCAGGCGCGGGTTGACCCAGCGCACACCGATGCGCACGCTCTGCAAGGCCAGGGGCACCGAGCTCGCCAGCAGCCAGCGGGTGCCGGCGCTGTCGCTGAGCTGGATGTCGAAGGGGTTCTCCTGGGTGCGGTTGCCGCTGCGCAGCGCCCAGGCGCCCAGCGCCGTGCGGCCGGGGCGCTGCAGTGGCTCGGGGCTCTCCAGCCAGACACCCCTCCACTGCCAGCTGCCATCAGCGGCCTGGCGCCAGAGCTGGCTGATGCGCGGCTGATCGGGCGCAGGCCAGCCGTCCATGGACTGGGCAGCCAGCCATTGCTGCAGGGCCGCGTCACTGCCCAGCGCTTGTTGAGGCTGCAGGCCTTGCGCATCACGCAGCGCGACGTCGCCCAAGGCACGCCCGATGGGCCAGGCCGGCCCGCCGGTGCCGAATCCGCAGGCCACCATCATCTCGCGGGCATCGCGCCAACGCGAGGTGCTGAAGGTGACACCGCTGATCCAGGTACCGCCCGGCCCCGACAGCGGCGCGCCCTTGCGCTGCACCTCGAGGCCCAGCTCGTAGGTGGCCCTGACGCCCAGCTTCAGCGTCACCGTGGCGCTGGCCTGCTGCTGCGGCAGCGCGCAGGGAGAGGCGGCCGCTGCGGCGGCCCGCAGAGCCTCGGCTTCACCCATCCACACAGCCTGGGTTGCCCAGGTCCATTTGGGCTTCTTCACGATGTCGGGCACGGCCGGCACATCCACCCGGCGCACCCGCACCCAGGCCTCCAGCCCATAGGCATCGAGCAAGGCGCCCACATGGGACACGCCGAAATGCACGCTCGCCGGATCGTTGGCAAATCGGTCCCACACGCTCTGGGCGGGCTCGAAGCCGCGCACGTGGCGCTGGATCATCTGCGGCGCAAAACTCTGCTGCCAGGGGCGCAGCGTGAGCAGCCTGAAGGTATCCGCCGGCGTATTGCCGGCCGTGGCCACCGCCGCCGTGCGCCAGTACCAGCGGTGCTCGGCATCGCCTTCGCGGACCGATTGCTTCTCGGTGCCCTCGTCCAGGCATTTCAGGACGGCCTTCCAGTGCAGTCGCGCCCTGAGCTCATAGACGCGCCCGGGCAGCAGCACGCAGCGCCCAGGCGCATTGGGCACCGCGGTGGTGGCAGGCCCTTGCGCGTTCGCCGTGCGCTGGCGCTCGGCTTCGTCGCGCAAGGCCTGGTTCTGCGCTTCGGCTGCCTGGCGCGCGCTGTCGGTCAGGCCTTCGACGGCCAGCACGCACCAGCGTTGCGTCAACGGGTGGTCCACCTGGAAGGCGCGCGTGCGCTGGTCCAGCGGTGGTGCCCAGGCAAGGGCTTCGGCGCCATCGGCCAGCGCATGGCGCTCGACGATCGCCCAGGTCTGGCCGTGCTCGTCGCTCACCCGGATGGACGAGGCATCCGCCTGCAGCGGCGCGGGCAGCGGGCCCGGCCACAGCAGCCACAGGCGGATGCGGGTGAGGGGCTCGAAGGCTTCAAACTCCAGCTGCTGGCGCGGGCTCATGCGGTTGAAGCGCTGCTGCTCGGCCAGCCGGGCGCTCAGCGGCAGCAGGCCACCCGGATCAAAGGCCTCGCGCAAGGCGACGTCCTGCACGGCAAAACTCGGATCCAGCGCCACCCGGGCCGGTGAACGCAGCAGCATCGGAAGCGACTGCCCAGCCGCCCAGCGCTCGTCCAGGCGGGGCGGACGCGCCAGAGCCGGCGCACCGAAACGTGAGCGCAGCAGCACGCGGGGCTGGCTTTGCAGTGGATCCGTGCTGACGGGGTCGGGCGGCAGCAGCACGTCACCTTCTGCGCCCCAGGGGCTGGCAGCGTGGCCCACGGCCACGCCGATCCGGGCCTCCACCGACCGCCGGCAGACCTCTGCCAGCTGCTGCAGCGGCTGATGCGGCAGGCCGCTGCCAGCCTGGCTCAAGGCGCTGAGCCACATCCCGGCATCGGGTGTCAGCAGGGCCAGCTCGGCCGGCTGCGCGCGGACATTCGGCGCGTCGAACTTGGCCTTCAGCCAGGCGCTGCTCAAGGGGCCCGGGACGGGCTGCGGGTTGGCGGCATCGGTGACGTCTGTGAGCTCCAATCCGGTGAAGCGCCACTCGTAGCGCAGGTTCTCGTCGCCCTGGGGTGCGGCACGCGGGCCATCAGGATCGCTCGCGGCAGCCGGAAACTGCGGCGCCGCCAGGCCCGCCAGCTGCGGCGCCGTGCCGAAGACCAGCAGCGGGATGGCGTCGGGCCAGACCGCCGGCGCGGCCGCGGCCTCCTCGCGCGTGGCGCCCAATTCGGCGACGACCTGGTAGCGGTCATCCACCAGGTGCTGCGGCCCCGCCAGCGGCGAGCTGGCCGGCGCGGGGGGCTGCGGCACGAAGCGGCTGCCGATCTCCAAACGCACACAGCGGCGGATGGTCGTGAACAGCAGCTCGATGTGGCCGCAGACCTCGGCCTTGATCCAGGCCGGATGCCCTTGCACCGCAAGCATCTCCAGCGACGCCTCGACGCCGACAGAGAAGATCGTGACGTGCAGACTGCCGCCCACTTGCGCACGCCCGGCCAGCGTGAGCGGCGAAGTGGCCAGCAGCACATCGGCGCGGGCGTGGATCTCCGCCCACACGATGGGCTTGAGCCCCCACACGGCCGTGAACCCCGCGCCGAAGGCGCAGATGAAGCCCTTGTAGTCAGCGCCGGGCTTGCCACGCGGCCAGGCGGTGATGCCGTTGCCGCGCAACATGAGATAGCCGTCGGCGCCCTGGTCCAGGATGCCTGGCAGGAGCACCATGCGCACCGGGCCCATCTGCCGGCCCTCGCCGGGCGCGTTGTGACCATCAGCCCCCAGGTGCACATACCACTGGTTCAGCTGCGCCGCCGTCACCGGAAAGCGCGCCGCGAAGGGCACGCGAACATCCAGCACGGATGGAATGCTGTAGCGGCCCTCCACCGCCACCATCACCGCGTCCTGCGGGTCGATGACCACCACGCCGCGGGCGCGCACGCCCAGCTCCGCACCTGATGAGCGCGCCAGGCCCACGCGCGGCCCCATCACCCGGCCGCTGAGCGAGCCACGCACGGCCACCTCGGGCGTGCGGATGAAGATGCCCGCACGGGCGCTGAACGAGAAGCCCATGTCGGGCGCCGTGCCGATCACCGCCTCCAGGCCGAAGCTGAAGGCCGATGCCGGGACGAAGGCGTCCTTGGCATAGGGGTCCCAGTCGAGCTGGTGCTGCACCGGATCAGCCCCTGCGGCTGGCGGCCGCGGCTGGCCGTTGGCGGCAAACACGCCGCCCAGCGCATACAGCGCCAGCCCGCTGTTGGCCAGCGGCAGCGGCCCGGGAAACTCCACACCCAGGCCCAGCTTGACCATGGGCCGCTGCACGGTGATGTCGCCCTGCGCGCCCAGGCCCAGCGGCACCAGCGTCACCGCCAGGGACGCGCTGAAACCGCCATCGCTGAGCTGCACGCCGCCCTGCCCTTTGATCAAGGGCTGCAGCTGCACCGCAGCCTCCAGCCCGCGCAGGCTGATCTTTGGCGCACCCGGCCAATCGAAGGTGGCACGCAGCGTGGCACCGCTCACCCGCACCGGGCCAAGATCGATGCGGAAACGCAAGTCGACCTCGAACCACTGCGAGCCCCGCCCGGCGCGCGTGCCGGTGACATCGAACAGGTCGCGCAGATTGCCCACCTGCCAGCCACCCGGGTCTTCCACTTCCATGCGGCTGGCCTGGAAGTCCAGATCGAACATGGCCAGGCCGCTGCGGCTGGGGTCAACCGTCAGACGCACATCCCGCGCGCGCAGCTTCATCGGCCGCTCGCGCTTCATGGAGATCTGCAGCGGGCCGAAGCCCAGCGAATCGACCACCGCGTCGACGCTGTAATCCAGCAGCAGCGCATAGCGCTGGGACGCTGGGTCAAGCTCGGCCAGCAGCTGCGCAGAGTGGATCACGAACTTGCCACTGTGCAGAAAACTGCTCAGCCCGACCGCAGCCGTCAGCAGCGTCTGCAGCGCCGGGCCCGCGCCATCGGCCGCCAGCGCGCTGGCCGTGGTGGCGGCGGCCACCACCACCTTGGCCGCCGCCTCGCCGCTCTGGCTGTCGACACGCAAAAGGCCGTCCGGCCCCTGGCTTTCCAGCGCCAGGCTCATCACGGTGCCCAACGGCTGCTGGGCCGTGGCCGCTGCGCGCGCGAACCGGGCCCGCGCCTTGACCGGCTTGCCGCCGCCCACCGTGAAGGCGCCCATGCCTGCCACGGTGTCCCGCTTGCGCGGCCAGGGCAGGCTCATCTCGATTTCCGCGTAGGTGGGCACCAGGCCTTCCAGGCCGGTGGCTGCGGGGTCGCGGCACTCGATCAGCACCTTCATCGGCGGCCGGTCACCCTCGGCCGGCACCTCGGCGCGCAGCACCAGATCGATACCCGGCGTCGGCGACAGGCCCACGTGCAAGTGGCCATCGACCGCATGGCCACCCAGCAGCGGCACGCCACGCGGCAGGTAGAAGCGCACACGCCGGATGACCAGCCCATGCCAGGCCGCGTCATCCGCGGGCGTGCGCACCGGCTGCAACTGCCCATCCAGCGAGGTGCCTGGCGCCTGGCCGACGCTGCTGTCATCCAGCCAGAGCCCTTCAGGCAACTCCAGGCCGAAGCCGGTATCGGCCAGCATCACCGTGGAGGGCTTCAGCGAAAACTTGACCAACCCCTCAGGCGGCAGCTTGTCGGCGGACAAGCTCAGGCGCACCGGCGAACCCGCCTCGCCCGACACGACCAGCCACAAGCCCTCATGCTCCAGGCTGACCGTGCCGGCAGCCCTGCGCAGGACCTGCTGGCCGCCATCCAGCACACGCTCGGCCGGATGCAGCAACAGGCCGGGCAGTTTCTCCAGAAAGGACAGCACCGAGCGCTGCAACCCGCCCTGCGTCAGATCCACCGCCACCCGAAAGCCCGTGCGCTGGCCGGGCGGGCCGGACAGGCTGAGCGCAAAGGCGCGGGGCGCGGCCGGCAGCGTCAGCGAAAGCGACAAGGGCCCGAGCGGGTTCTTGACGATGGCCAGCTGCAGCAAGCCTTCGTGGCTGGCCGCGGCGTCGGCCGGCAGATCCGGCAAAGGCTGCATGGCCTGGAGCAGCTCGCTGGCAGCACCGGAGGCCACCACCTGCTTCCACACGCCAGCGCCACCCAGCCATTCATACAGAGTCGTCATCTGCGCTCCTCCGGCGGCATCTTGTTCCGATGCCATCACCCAGACCGGAATGTAGCCGCGAGCCGCGATGCGCCGAAGTGCCACCGCCATCCCGCGGTGCAAGCGGGCACCGTGCCCTGGCACGGCGATGCGGCGAGCCCGACAAAGCCCGATTCCCCTTTCCCCACTCCCCGTTCGCCGTGGCGAGCGCCACGGCCGGGGCCGACACCCGTTATCGTTGGAGAAGCCGAGGAACCCGCCGGCCGGCTTTCCGACCCAGCCTCACGAGGATCCGCCCATGCAGAGCAGCAAGCGTCAAGTCCTTCGTCAAGTCCTTCTCGCCGCCCCGGCCGTGGCGCTTGCGCTCACAGGCTTCGCGCGGGCGCACGGCAACGAGGGCCACGCGAAGAAGGCCGGGCCCGTGCCAAAGGAGCAGAAGGACTGGGGCATCGCCGGCGATCCGAAGGCCGCGCGCCGCACCATCGAAGTCAGCATGGCCGACAGCATGCGCTTCACGCCGGATCGCATCGACGTCCGCCTGGGCGAGACCCTGCGCTTTCGGATCAGAAACACCGGCAAGCTGATGCACGAGTTTGTGATCGGCACCCGGCTCGAGAACCTCAAGCACGCCGAGCTGATGGTGAAGTTCCCGAACATGGAGCACGACGAGCCCTACATGGCCCATGTGCCGCCGGGCAAGACCGGCGAGATCGTCTGGACCTTCAACCGCGCCGGTACCTTCGAATTCGCCTGCCTGATCGCTGGCCACTACCAGGCCGGCATGGTCGGCACGATCCAGGTCACCGGATCCTGATCGCGGCGTCCCGCCGACAGGGCAGCCCGGACCGGAGTCATGCCGGCCGGCGCAGGGCCAGCACGGCGCAGACCACGAAGAACAGTTCCGCCGACAGCACGCCCAGGTACAGCGGCACGGGCATGCCATCGACGGCGATGCTGACGATGCGCCCGAGCGCGAAGCCGCCGAAGAGCAGCACCACGGCGGCCAGGGCGGCCTGGACATCGATGCGCCGCCAGGCGCCGGCGAGGAACAGCGCGGCGATGCCGAGGTAGGCGCCACCGTAGGCGGCGCGCACCACGTGGAAGTGGTTGGTCGAGCTGAGGACGATACCGGGCTCGCGCATCATCATCTGCGGGTTGAGCAGATGCAGCGCGCCGACGACGAGCATCATCAAGCCAGCGCCGAGCAGCGTGAATCGGGTCAAGATCATCTCCTGGTCTGTTGGGGGTTCATGCCGGGCTGCGCCAGCTTAGGGCCTCAAGGGCCGGATGGAAGCACCACGCGTGGCATGCACAATGCCGCGAATGGAACAATCCCGCAGCACCCTGGCCGACGTCGCCCTGTTCGTCGAAGTCGCGCGCACCGCCAGCTTCCGTCTGGCCGCGGCGCGGCTGGAGATGCCGCCGTCCACGCTGTCGCGGCGCATCGCCGCCCTGGAGGCGCGGCTGGGCGTGGTGCTGTTCGTGCGCACGACACGCAGCGTGGCGCTCACGTCCGCCGCCAGGCACTATTTCGAGCGTTGCCTGGAGGTGATGGAGGCCGCCGAGCGGGCACAGGCCGCGCTGGAGGCCGACCACCAGCGGCAGACGCGCATGCGCATCGCCATGCCGGTGGATCTGGGGGTGGAGATCCTCGGCCCGGCCATCGCGGCCTTCGCCGACACGCATCCCGGGCTCAGCCTCGAGTTCGACCTGTCCTCGCGTGCCGTCGACCTTCTGCGCGATCCGGTGGACCTGGCCTTGCGCATCGGCAAGCCGATGGACGATCGCGTGGTGGCGCGCAAGCTCGGCGAGATCGCCAGCGGCCTCTACGCAGCGCCCGGCCTGCTGCAGCGCCTGGCCCCGATCAGCGCGGCGCAGCAGCTCGCCGAGCTGCCCTGCCTGGACTTGCGCACCGCCCAGGGCTCGATGCCCTGGCAGCTGGGCGCTGCACGCTGGGACGCCGCGCCCGGCCCCAGCGTGCTGGCCGCCAACAGCGTGGCGCTGCTGTGCCGGCTGGCCGAAGAAGGGCGCGGCATCGCGCTGCTGCCACGCCATGTCGCCGCGCGCAGCGTGCACACACGAAGGCTGGCCCCGGTCCTGGAGGACGAGGCCACGCCCCGGTGGCCGCTGTATGCCGTCACGGTCAGCCGAACATTGCCTCGCCTCGTGAGGCTGCTGATTTCGCACGTCAAGGGCGCGCTGGCACCGCTTGCGCGCAGCGCCTGAGGCATCCGGGCTGACCGTCCTCCAAGGCCAGTCTGCGTTTGCGGGTGAGGACGGCGAACTGAGGTTCATGCCGGCCCGGCCAGCCCAAGGGTTGTGCAGGCGTCCTTCACATCGGGCTCACAGCCGGCGCCATAGCCTGCGGCGACTTCAACCCTGTGGATCGGATCCATGTGCACGAAATCGCTTTGCAGTCGGGGCCCAGGCCCCTGGCTGTTTTTCAGCCTCTTCCTGTTCAGCACGGCCAGCTTCGCCGACGAGCCCTTCTCTCAGCGCTTCAAGGCTCTGCTCGCGCAACATGAACTGCCTGGCGCCGTCGTGCTCATCAAGCGCGGAGACAGCACCCTCCACCACCAGGCCTACGGCAAGGTGAATCTCAAGAAACCGGCAGACATGCAGAAGGACGCCATCTTTCGCATCTACTCGATGAGCAAGCCGATCACGGCATTCGCCTTGCTGCAGCTCGTTGATCAAGGCAAGGTGGCCTTGGGGGACGACATCAGGAAGTACCTGCCCGAGCTCGCTCCGTTCGAGGTCGACGGAACGCAGCAGGTCATCACCATTCATCAGCTGCTCTCGCACACCGCAGGGCTCGGCTATGGCGGCGGATTCCGGAACTGGATCGACATTCGATACCTGCTGGCAAATCCATTGAGTCGACGCAACAGCCTGCGCGACATGGTGGACGATGTCTCCGGCATCGAACTCAAGTTCGTGCCAGGCAAGCGCTTCGGATACAGCCTCGCCAGCGACATCCAGGGCGCCATCATCGAAGCAGTTGCCCGGGTTCCACTGGACCGCTACCTGCAACAGCACGTCTTCGACCCGCTGCAGATGAAGGACACCGGCTTCCACGTGCCCCGAAACGCGCAGCACCGGCTGGTGGACATGTACGAGTTCGACACCGATTCGATCGACGAAGCGCTGGTCTTCAACAAGAAGAAGATCGCCTTCGCGGAAGCGGCTGCCAGGAGCCCGTTCCTGAAGAAGCCGGCCTTTCTGTCCGGTGGTGGTGGCCTCGTGTCGACCGCTGCCGACTTCAGCAACTTCACCAGCATGCTGAGAAACAAGGGCCAGTTTGGCGGCAAGACCTTGCTGTCCAGTGCCCTCGTCGATTCGATGCTGACATCACAGACGCGCGGTCTGGACATGAGCTTTCTGCCCAAGGTCTACCCCGGCGCCGGGTTCGGCTATGGCATCGGCGTCATGGAAGCTCCTGGAGGCATCAGACATCCGGGCTCCTTCTTCTGGGCCGGCATGGGCGGCACCCTCTTCTGGGTCGATCCCGTCGCCGACGTGCAAGTGATCGTGATGATGCAGGTTGAAGATGGCTGGGTCGCCCTGGACAGATGGATGAGCACCGAAGTCCATGAACTGCTGGCACGACATGGCCGTCCGCGAGCTGCCGCACAGGCCAGCGAAGTGCGCCAGCGCATGCCGGCACAGAGCCGGCTCCCTTGACACGTGCCTGTGCCGTGGCCCCGCGACAGGGGCCGGCGCCATGCCAGTTGGTATCACTCCAATCACCAGTGAAGTGCAAGCTGGCGTATTTATCCGTTTGGCGATGCCAAAAAGAATCGGTCCACGACGCACCCCACGAAGGAGTTGCCGATGGACCGCTCACCCCACCCCCGCCCGATCGCCCCCGCGCCAGCCACGGCCCGCCTCGGCCGCAGGGCCTGGCTGGCCGCGGCAGCGTCGACCGTCTGGCTGCCCATGTCGCGCCCGGCGCGCGCCCAGGGCACCGAGGCCTGGCCCAGCCGCCCGCTGCGCGTGATCGTCGGCTACCCGGCCGGCGGGCTGGCAGACGCGCTGGCACGCGCCTACGGCGAGGCACTGGCGGCACGGCTGGGCCAGCCGGTGTTGGTGGAGAACAAGCCCGGTGCGGCCGGCATGCTGGCCGGTGGCGAGGTGGCGCGCGCCGCGCCCGATGGCCACACGCTGTGGCTGACGCTGTCGGGCACGCTCAACCAGAACCGCGTGCTCTACCGCCGCCTGCCCTACGACCCTGATCGGGATTTCGTGCACGTGGCCGGCTTCGACCCCGGGCCCAGCGTGCTCGCCGTGCCGGCCGCCGGCCCGCGCAGCTGGGCCGAGCTGGTCGAGCGTGCGCGACGCGAGCGCCAGACCTTCGGCAACTATGCGCAAGGGTCACTGCCGCACATGATGGCCCGGCAGCTGGCCGACCGGCACGGCCTGCAAGTGGACCCGGTGCCCTACAGGGGCGAGGCGCCGATGTGGACCGACCTTGCCGGCGGCCAGATCTCGATGGGCGTCGGCAGCCCGCTGGGGCTGGCCCCCTTCCTGGCCGGCAACCGGGTGCGGGCGCTGGCCGTCACGACACGCCGCCGCGCGGCCTCGTTGCCCGACGTGCCCACCTTCGACGAGCTGGGCTTTTCCGCCCCGGTCTTCACGGTGCAGGGCTGGATCGGGCTGCTGACGCCCGCGCGCACACCGGCAGCGCTGGTGCAGCGGCTCTCCGACGCCGTGCAGGAGGCCGCCGCCGCGCCGCGCGTGCAAGCGGTGCACCGCACGCTGGGCCTGGCCGACAAGCCCTGGCCGGCGGCCGAGTTCGAGCGCCTGGACCGCGAGAGCCGGCCCTGGTGGATCGACCTTGCGCGCGAGCTCAAGCTGACGCTGGATTGAAGGAAGCCTGGCGATGACGCTATCGGTCGATCTCTTCTGGTCCTTCCGCAGCCCCTACAGCTACCTGGCGCTGGACCGTGCCTGTGCCCTGGCCGAGCGGCACGAGCTGCAGCTCAACGCGCGCCCGGTGTACCCGCTGGCGGTGCGCGACCCGGGCTTCTTCGCACGCACCGACGCGCGCTTTGTGCGCTACGTGGCGCTGGACAGCCGCCGCGTCGCGGAGGCCGAGGGCATCCCCTTCCGCTTCCCACGCCCCGACCCGATCGAGCAGGATCTGCAGACCTTGCGCATCGCGCCGGAGCAGCCGCGCATCCGCCGCCTGATGCGCCTGGCTGCCGCCGCACAACGGCGGGGCCGGGCATTGCCCTTCATCCGCGAGGTCGGCCGCCTGCTGTGGGACGGCCGCGTCGAGGGCTGGGACCAGGGCACCCACCTGCAAGACGCCATCACCCGCGCCGGCCTGGATGCGCAGGCCCTGGCCGAAGAGGCACTGCGCGATGCCGAGGCGCTGGAGGCCCTGATCGCCGACAACGAGCAGGCACATGCCCGTTCGGGCCACTGGGGCGTGCCGACCTTTGTATTCGAGGGCGAACCCTTCTTTGGCCAGGACCGGCTCGATCTGCTGCTGTGGCGGCTGCGCCAGCGCGGGCTGCGGCCCCGTGCCGATGCCCCGTCCTGAGCCCCCCGCACCTTCTGCAACACACCCCCATGAGGAGAGACCCATGCGCAAGACCCTGACCGTGCTGATCTCGCTGGCCGCCGTGGCTGCCGTCGCTGCCTTTGCCGCCGTGCAGGCCGGCGCGCGCCCCGCCGTGGGCGACTGCGTCGGCCCGCTGCCTGCCAGCGGCCTGGCCGCCTACCGCACCAAGACGGCCGATGGCAACTGCCTGCAGGGCTACGCCTGGGCGCCAGCCGAGGGCACGGCTGTGCGCGCTGCGGTGGTCGTCGTGCACGGCCTGGGCGATCACGCGCGGCGCTACGCCGCGCTGGCGCAGGCACTCAACGCGCAGGGCGTGGCGATGCTTGCGCAGGACCATCGTGGCCACGCCGGATCGGGCGGGGCACACCAGCGCATCGATTCGGTCGAGCAGGCAGCCGCCGATGTGGAGCGCGCGCTGCAGGAAGCCGTGCGCCGCTGGCCTGGCGTGCCGGTGGTCCTGCACGGCCACAGCTTTGGCGGGCTGGTGGTCACCCACCTCGCGGCGACGACGGCGCAGCCGCTGGCCGGCGTCATCGTCAGCAGCGCGGCGCTGCAGCGTCCGGACGGCGTCAGCGGTGTGCAGCTGGGCATCGTGCGCACGCTGTCGGCGCTGGCGCCCGGGCTGGGGCTGGAGCCGCTGGACGCGACCCGGGTGCTGCGCGAACCGGCGGCGCAGACGGCGCTGCTCGCAGACCCGCTGATCTCGCGCGAGAAGCTGCCGGCGCGCACCGTCGCCGCGCTGCTGAGCGGCGTGGACGCGATCCAGCCGAAGCTCGCACAGCTGCGCCAGCCGCTGCTGGTGCTGCACGGCGGCGCCGACACCGTGACCCCGCCGGCCGGCAGCCGAGCCCTGCACGACAAGGCGGCCAGCGCACAGAAGACACTGCGCCTGTACGACGCGGCGCGCCACGACCTGCTGCACGAGCCGGAGGCGGCCGCCGTGACGCAGGAGATCGTCGGCTTCGCCACGCGCGCAGCGCGCTGATCGGGCGCAGCCGCGTTCGCCCTGCGTCGCGGCTGGCACGGCCTTCCTGTGTCGCTTCGGGTGTCGCTTCGGGTGTCGCCCTGCCAGGCTTTCCAGGGAGCCCCGCAGCGCTACTTGGTGCGACCGCGGGCGGGTCTTCCCGACAGCCCTTCACGAACGCCCGGCAGCTGGCCGAGTGCCCGAACGCCCGGCGCGACTGCACTGGGCGAAGCACGCGTCTGCAGGTGTGCACCGCCACCGGTGAGCACGTCCACCCGGCCATCACGATCCAGATCGCCCAACAAGAGCAACCCGCTGCGCGCCTCGTCCGCCGAAGCCACGTGCGTCACCTCGTCGGCGAAGCTGCCGTCGCTGCGCTGAAGGCGGTAACGGAACAGCTTGGCTTCGCCTTCCAGCGTGACTGCGTCGAGTCGGCCATCGCCGTCAATATCCGCCAAGGCAAGGGCGCTGACGTCGGTCGCTGGCACCGGGGCATGGACAGCTTCGAAGAGGCCGCCGGCTGTCTGACGCAAGGTCACAAGGCCGGACCGCGGGCAGGCATCTCCGCGCTGAACCAGATCCTGTCGCCCATCCCGGTTGAGATCGCCGACGGCAAAGCCACCGAACGGACCACACCAGCGCGCCAGCACGCCCGCTGGGGCCGTGAACGTGCCGTCGGCGGCCTGCAGCCATGCCACCAGCGCCAGCGGCGATGACGCCTCGGGTTGGCCCAGAACGAGCAGGTCTTCGCGCCCGTCGCCGTTGATGTCGGCCACCTCGACCTGATGGATGGAGAGCATCCCGCTCGCCAGCGTGGTGGCATTGAAGGATCCCGCGCCGGCGGCCTGCCACAGCAGAAGCTGGTCCACCTGCAGGCCGGAGCGTCTGGCGGTGACGAAGCCCGGCGTCCCGAGCCCGGCACGTCTGACGATGCGGGGCATGTAGTCGCGGCGCTCGCCGGAGCTCGTGAGCGACAGGGACATGAACGCTCCGGATGGCGACTGCGTCCAGACCTGTGCCCCGCAGCCGGTCACCACCACGGCGTCGGCCCGGCCATCACCGTTCACGTCGCCTGCGGCAAACTCTTCCAGCGAGCAGCCTGTCTCCAGCAAGGGGCGAGGCGTGCCCCAGCTGCCGTCCGCCAGAAAGGACACCGTGCTCAGGCTGGTCGCCCAGCCAAAGTAGCCGCGTGCGATCCACAACTCCCGCACACCATCGCCGTCCACGTCAGCCAGTTGGGCCTGATGGGCCAGCGGCAGCGAAGGCAAGGGTTCGCGCACCGGCCGGAACAGGCCGGTGTCGGTGCTGAAGGTGGCGCTGAAGCGGGCGTCCAGCGGCGAGTCATTGCCCAGGGTGTCCGACAGGTTCGCGACCTCCACGGTGTAGGCCGCCCCGTGATGGAGAGGCGCCCGCGGCACCAGATTCAGCGTCGAGCCGCTCTGGCTGAGATCGAAGGGCACGTCGCGTCCGAGTGCCCGGAGCGTGACGGCCCCGCTGGCGGGGTCAAGCAGCCGTGCGGCTTCGTTCAGGCTCACCGAGATCGGTGTCGCGACAGACACACCGGTGGCGCCCGCGGGTGGCGAGCTCGTCACCACGGTCGGCCCGTCACGATCGATCACCACGGCCCACTCCCGCGAGCCGCTTGCGGGATTGGCAGCGAGGTCTTCCAGCTCGCCACTCAGCTGCAGCGAATGGGTACCCGAGCTCAGGATCCCGGGGATGAAGGCGGCCAGGACGCGGTCGCTTCCCCAAGCCACCTGCACCGGGACGGACTGACCGTCGGCGCGGGTCAGCCGTATCGTCGGCGTCGGGCCCAGGCGGTCCATCGGCTCGTCGAACCGGATGACCAGGGCCTGATCCATGAGCCGCACCGGTACCCCAGGTGCGGGCACGCGCTCGGCAATCGAAGGGGCCTGGGTTTCGCTGCGGCGATGGCCCACCGCGTAGGCAGACAGGGTGCGCACCACTTCCGGCGTGCCGGCGGCGACAGAAGCGTGTTCGACACTGCGCACCAGGCCGATGTCGGGCGCGTAGTAGTCGTCCTGAGTGCTGGTGCTGGTCACCGTCCGGCCGGTGGACGTGAGCCGCAGGCTGAGGGTGAAGCTGGTGCGGACTTCCGCCACCTGCTCGAAGGCGCCGGCCGGCGTGGTCAAGGACTGGAACCCCAGCACCCGTACCTCGACCTTCACGCTGACGTCGTCGGCGCGGTTGTCGCCGTCCAGGTCTTCGAACGCTGCCAGCGTGCGATCGGCGGCGGTGTAGCTGCTGCCCGCCACCAGCGGCAGCTTCAGCATCGTCATCGGACCGAGGGCCATCGCCAGCGCACCGTCGGCCGGCTGTGGCACGGCGATGATCTCGCTGCCCGACCGCTCATAGACCAAGGTACTGCGCTCATCCGCGTCCAGCGACGCCAGCGTGATGACGTTGCGGGCGCCGGACACGCTGGACGCCGTCACGCGGTAATGGGTGCTGGAGCCCTCGCTGCTGTAGCTCCAGCGGTTGCCCACAGACAGTGGGAAGTAGTCGGCCTGGTTGCCACCGCTGCCCGGCGGGGTTGCGGCATCCCCTCCGCTTCCGCCGCCGCATGAGGCCAGCAGGCAGACAAGCAGGAGGTTGGCCAGGACCTTGACGCGCGAGCTGCGAAGGATGCGGCGAGGCGCGTGATCAAGCGCTGCGTTGGGGTTGGGCTCCAAGGGCGGATCCTTCTGAGTACGACGGACTCGACAAAGCGGCAAGAGCATCCGCGTTGCGGCGCTGCACAACAAGCCTTCAAGATCGGGGGTTGTCGAATGCCTGCTTCGCTGCAGGTGCCGCCACCGACAGCGCCGCGCCGACCGCCCGCTGCTGGGAGCGAACCCGAGCTTTGTCGCGCCGAGCCCAGCGACAGAACTTCAAAGGCGGGTAGGTGCCAAACGTTGTACGTCAGCCACAAGTCGGCCAGCGGCCCCGTCAGTTCCTGCCGTCGCGGGCTCATTCACCGATGACGGCGTGGTCAGTCAGGAGGCTTTCGGCTGACATGGCTGCGTGAGTGGCCACCGAGGCCGACCTCGCCATCGAGCAAGGCCTGGTCTTGTTCGGCCTCGGGCCACAGGGCGGGAAAGTAGAACCTCAGCGCATGGCGCGGGATGGCGAAGCGCAGGCTGCCGTAGCTGGAGTCGGTTGCCAGGAAGCCGCGCTTGAGCAGCGCCGACAGCGTGGACGTGGCCACCCTGTCGCCCAGGCCGGTCAGGGTCTTGAAGTCGGCGCGGCCCAGCTCACCCTGCGTGGCAAAGAGGTAGTGCAGCGGCAACAGCGCTTCTTCGCGCACGCCGGACTTGACGACGGCAGTCTCGAAGGCCAGCGCAGCCTGGATACGGTCGCGCATGCCGCCGACATGGAGCTGCCGCGTCATGAACTCCACCTGGTCCGTGCAGACCTCCAAGGTGTACTCGATCCACTCGACAAGGCCGGCCTGGCTGAGGTTGCCCCGGCCGTCGAGGTCACCGCGCCGATGTTCGTCCGCCGCCTGCAGCAGGGCTTTGTACTTCGCCTCGGTGCGCGCAAAGCCCCGCAAGGGAGACCATAGGCCGTTGGTCAGGCCCCACCCGTGCAGCAGCAGATGGGTGTGCAGTCGCGTGACGCGCCCGTTGCCATCCAGGAACGGGTGCATCCAGGCCAGGCGCTGATGCGCGGCGGCGAGCGCGACCACGGAGGCCTCGCCCCTTCGCGTGCCCGAATAGACCTGCTGCCAGCGCTCCAGGAAGCGCGGCAGCGACTCCCAGGTCGGCGCTTCGTGCCAGCCGACGGCCACGCCCCGCTGCCGTATCTCACCGGGCACCATGACGCTGCCGTCGACGAGCTTGAAGTCGTCGGCGGGCAGGTCGCGGAAGAGCTCGTGATGCAACCAGGTGAGTGCCTCGGTCGAGTACAACCAGCGCGTCGCCTGGTCTGCGCCTTCGGCGAGCCGGCGGTCCAGCTCGGCCTCGCAGAGCGCTTCCGTTCGGATGTGAGCCACCGCCAGCCGCTGCTTGCGCGCCAGGACAGCATCGGCAGAGAAGTCCTGCTGCAGGGCGCGCTCGATGTCGCTGGGACGGGTGTGCTCGCCCTCGATGCGGTTGGTGTAGTACGAGTTCATGCTGCGCAACAGCTTGCGCAGTTCGGACTGGGCCGCCTTGCCCGAAGCAGTCCCAAGGGCCGTGGACTTGCGGATGAGGTCGCTGGCCGATTCGAGCAGTGGCGCAAGCGCAGCCTCGGAAGGCATCAGCGGCTCGAACTGATGCGGCGAGTCGTACTGCAGAATTCCTTGCGCATTCACACGCGAGATTGTAGTCGACAAGCTTTTACTATGAAAACCTACGCAATCTGCGACATTGAACGCGAGATTATCAACTGGTTTTCGCAGCAAGTGGCCGCGTTCACCGACATGGCCGGAGCACCAACATGGTCAGGACTTCGGCTTGCGATGGGCCCTTTTGGCCGCCGGTATCCCGGCTGCCAGCGTCGAGCGGCCGGCCAGCGCGACGCCGATCAAGTCTCCGATTCACTCGGCCTCGATGCACAGGCCCCCGGCGCGGCGCCTGTTCTTCAGGTGGCTGACGCCAGCTTCGGGCCTTCAGCGGCCTGCGCCAGCAGCCATCGTGCAAAGGTGTCGACAGCCGGCAAGGCCGGCGTGCTGTGCGGCACCGCCAGATGGTAGGCGCGCGGCGCCCGCCAGCTGCGCGGGGACAGTGGCAGGAGTTTGCCGGCCGCCACCGCATCATCAGCCATGAAGCCGGGCAGCAAGGCCACGCCCAGCCCGGCCAGGGCGGCGTGCAGCGCCATCGACAGCTGGTCGTGGCGCGGGCCGCTCGGCCCGGGTGCCAGCGTCAGCCCGGCGGTGGCCAGCCAGCCCGGCCAGGCTTCAGGCACGGTGCTCTGGTGGATCAGTGCGCTGGCCGGGGTGCGCGCCGTCAGCCGCCGGCCATGCAGCCGCACCCAGGCGGGTGAGGCCAGCGGACGCAGCTCGAGCGCCATCACGAAGGTGCTGGCGGCATCGCTGCGCTGCCCGTCGCCAAACTCCAGCGATGCGTCCAGCCGGCCGCCGACGAAGTCTGCCGGGCCGATGCGGGTGGCGATGTCCATCGTGATCTCGGGGTGCTGCCGCGTGAAGCCCGGCAGCCGGGGGATCAGCCAGTAGTTGCACAGCGACGAGGCCACCGACAGCCGCAGCCGCCCGCCGCGCCCCTTGAGCGCACTGGCGTTGGTGGCGGCACGCTCGATGCGTTCGAGCGCCGGGCGCACCTCGGCCAGGAAGGCGCGGCCCGCTTCGGTGAGCACCAGCGTGGCGGGCCGGCGCTCGAACAAGGGCACGTCGAGCCGGGACTCCAGCGCGATGACCTGTCGGCTCACGGCGGCCTGCGTCAGCTGCAGCTCGCGCCCGGCACGCGTGAAGCTGCCCAGCCGGGCGGCGGCTTCGAAGCACGACAGCGCGGTGGTCGATGGCAGACGGCTCATGAGAAATCCTCATGCCACATGAAAGGAATCGTCGATTGTGCTGCAGTGGGCTGCGCTCTAGAGTCGCCCGAACCTGGAGCCCATCATCATGAAACTGCATGACCGACGCGACGTGCTCACCCGCCTGGCCGGCCTGCCACTGCTGGCCGCCGCGGGGCCGGCAAGGGCCGCCTGGCCCGAGCGCCCGATCCGCCTGATCGTGCCCTTTGCCGCCGGCGGCTCGCCCGATGTGATCTGCCGGCTGCTGGGCGGTGAGCTGAGCAAGGCGCTGGGCCAGACCGTGCTGATCGACAACAAGCCCGGTGCCAGCGGCAACATCGGCACGCAGGAGCTGGTGCGCGCCGCGCCCGATGGCTACACCTTGGGTTACGCCAACGTCGGCACGCTGTCGATCAACCTGTCCTTGTTCTCCACGCTGCCCTACCAGCGCGACACGCAGCTGGTGCCGGTGGCGATGATGGGCTTTGTGCAGAACGCCCTGGTCGTGCGCAAGGACCTGGGCGTGAAGAGCGTGGCCGAACTGATCGCCCTGGCGCGCAGCCGCCCCGGCAAGCTGAGCATGGGCTCTGCGGGCAATGGCACCACCGGTCATCTGGGCGGCGAGCTGTTCAAGAGCCAGACCAAGACCTTCATCGTCCATGTGCCCTATCGCGGCAGCCCGCAGGCCATTCAAGATCTCATTGGCGGGCAGGTCGACCTGATGTTTGACAACCTGTCGTCCATCGGGACCCACATCCGCCAAGGCCGCGTGACGGCCTTGGCCGTCTCCGGCAGCCGCCGCTCGCCAGCCTTCCCGGACCTGCCCACGCTGAAAGAAGCCGGCCTGCCCGACTACGAAATCGTGGCCTGGGGTGGCATCGCCGCGCCGGCCGGCACGCCGCGCGATATCGTGATGCGCTTGAACACCGAGATTTCCCGCGCCATGACCAGCCCGGCCAACGCCGAGCGTTGGGCGACCCTGTCCTTTGAGCCGCTGGCCGGGCCGCCGGAGAGGCTGTTCGAGCAGGCCCGGCGCGAGCAGCCGATCTGGGCCGAGGTGATCCGGCGCTCGGGAGCCAAGGTCGATTGAGCGTGATCGACAGCTTCGACATCCTGATCCACGGCGGCGAGCTGATCGACGGCACCGGCGCGCCGCGCCGGCGGGCGGATATCGGCATCCGGGGCGGCACCGTGGTCGCCGTCGGTGAGCTGCAAGGCCAAACCGCGCAGCGGCGCATCAATGCACAAGGCCTGATCGTCGCGCCGGGCTTCATCGACAGCCACACGCACGACGACCTGCTGCTGCTGGAGCACCCCGCCGCCCACCCCAAGCTGCTGCAAGGCGTGACCACGGTGGTCACGGGCAACTGCGGCGTCAGCCTCGCGCCGATGGCACCCGACGCGCCGCCTTCGCTGTTGAGCGCCAGCGTCGACAAGCCCGCTGCCCCGCTGCGCCGGCATGCGACGATGGCGGCCTACATGGCCGATCTGCGCGCTGCGCAGCCGGCGGTGAACGCGGCCGTGCTGGTGGGCCACACCACGTTGCGCCAGCACGCGATGGATGATCTCGAGCGCGCGGCCACGGCCACCGAGATTGCAGCCATGCAAGCCGCCTTGCAGGAGGCACTGGATGCCGGCGCCATCGGCCTCTCCACCGGCGTGTACTACCCACAGGCGCGCGCCGCCACCACGCAGGAACTCATCGATGTGGCCGAGCCGCTGCGCGACGGCGCCGGCCTGATCACCATGCACATCCGCGACGAGGCGGAGGCCATCGACGAGGCCCTGCGCGAGGCCCTGGCCGTGGGCCGGGCGGTGAACGCACCGCTGGTACTCTCACACCACAAACTGATCGGCAGCGCCAACCACGGCGGCTCGGTGCGCACGCTGGCCCTGGTGGAGCAGGCGGCGCAAAGCCAGTCCGTGTGCATGGACTGCTACCCCTATGTGGCCTCGTCCACCATGCTGCTGCCGGCACGTGTGGCCGTGTCCAGCGACGTGCGTATCACCTGGTCCAGCGTCGAGCCCGAGGCCGCAGGCCGCTCGCTCTTGACCATGGCGGCCGAGCGCGGCATGGACCCCACGGCCCTGGCCCATCAACTCGTGCCCGGTGGCGCGATCTATTTTGCGATGAGCGACGAGGACGTCGACCGCATCCTGGCCCATCCGATGGTGATGATCGGCTCCGACGGCCTGCCGCACGACCCGGTGCCGCATCCGCGGCTGTGGGGCACCTTTCCCCGCGTGCTGGGCCACTACGTGCGCCAGCGCCGGCTGCTGGCGCTGGAGACCGCCATCCACAAGATGACCGGCCTGACGGCACGGCGCTTCGGCCTTGCCGCACGGGGTGAGATTCGCGTGGGTGCCGCCGCCGACGTGACGCTCTTCGATGCCGAACAGGTGCTGGACGGCGCCACCTTCGACAGCCCGGTCACAGCGCCCATCGGCATCCGCTGGGTGCTGGTCAATGGCCGTGTGGCCGTGGAAGACGGCCGCCAGGCGGACGACCGGGCGGGGCAGGTTCTGCGGCGCACAAGGGTCTGATCGCTTGAACGTCGTTCGTTCAGGTTGATCCGCGTGGCGCGGGCTCGGCAGCGCGGCGTGATCGATCCGCTGGACCTGGCCGTTGAACAGAGCCTTCTGCGCGAAGACCCGCGAACGTCAAGCAGACGAACTGCGGCCAGCAGACGACAGCGACGCCGAGCCGGGACACCTTGCCTGATGTCGAAGACCCGCCACCGGAGAGACAAGCCAAGCCCAGAGCAACTAAAGTTCGCAGGTAACTCGTTTGCCTCCCTCGATTGTCCGCATGAGGTGCGACCTTGGCTCGACTCATCTCTCAAACTGATGCTGTCCGACTCTTCTACATCTACGCGCATGAGGACGAGCAGCTTCGGGACGAGCTTGCAGATCACTTGATGGTCCTGCAGCGGCGTGGTTTGATTCTTCCGTGGCACGACCGGAAGACTGTCCCAGGACAATGCTGGAACTCAATCATCAGTGAGATGCTGGAGAGCGCAGAGCTTGTGCTTCTTCTCATCAGCAAAGACTTTCTGGCGAGCGACTACATCTTTGGAGTTGAGCTGAAGCGTGCAATGGAGCGATTCACTGAGAGGGCGTGCGATGTTGTCCCGATCTTCGTGCGCTCTGTCAACATTGAACCAGAGGATGCCGAAGATTTTCCCTTCATGAGGCTGCAAGGCTTACCGACTGACCTGAAGCCTGTTACTTCGTGGGCGATTCGCGACGAAGCTTGGACCAACGTCGCGATCGGGCTTCGCGCGCGAGTGAAGACGATCCGGGATCGAAGAGCACATTCGTCGGACGCGCTGGAACTGCGTTTCTCGCTGGAATACGAGCCTGACCTAACGCCACCATTCACGAGTGACGCCAATCTGAGTCAGCGCCACCGGGCAACGTCCGAGTCAACGGTCTCAACGATGAGCAATGTCGTTGCGCGCGTCGTTGAACAAGTAGACAAAGCCGAGATGGAGCGTTGCGGTCACGCTGTGTTCGACAGTCTTCGACAAACGCTGATGCAAGAGACTGCCGAGTTGATCGATCTGCCCGATCAGAAGCGAATCCTGTGGGTTGACGATAGGCCTGAGAGCCATCGATACGAGAGGACAGCGCTCGCAAAGCTTCAGATCGAAGTGATCGTCGTAGGTTCGACAGGGGAGGCTCTATTGCGGGTTGAGCTTGAGTCCGCCTCAAGGGATGTTTTCGATCTTGTGTTGACAGACTGGACACGACTCAACGACTCTGAAGACGCTGGGCTGGCCCTTATCGAAGCTCTTCGAAATGCAGGACACCGCATGCCTGTCGTGGTGTATCACCGCGAGTCCGAAGTCGACCGACGCGCCGATCATGCTGCCCGCAGCCTTGCGGCAGGAGCATTCGGCGACGCTGTGAGACCCTCGGACCTCATACGGCTTGTTCATCGCGCGCTGGTCAAGCCACGCGTCAGCAACCATGTGCTCGTTGTCGGCGATCCGCAGCTCTCGGGTTGGGGCGCCTTCGAGCAGCTGCCCGGTGCCGAGGAAGAGGCACGCCAGGTCGCGCGGGTCTTCGAGGAAGGCCTGGGTGCCCCGGCGGTGCATGCTTTGCTGGGCGCGACGCAGGCGTCCACGCGGGCGATCACCAGCGCTTTGCACGCGCGGCCCTGGCGCGTGATGCACCTGGCCGCCCACGGCGTGCACCGCTGGAAGGAAAGCGACGAGCAGCCCGAGCGCAGCGGCATGATCATCGGCAAGCGGGTCTTCCTGCAGCCGGGTGACCTCAAGCAATTGCGTCATGTGCCTGAGCTGATGTTCGTCAGCTGCTCGCTAGGAGATGAAGACTTCCTTCAGGCGTCGCACCGGTACGAGTCAGTGAAGGGCTGGATGGAAAGGACCGCTGGCAGCCTTGCGAACGATCTGTTGGGTGTTGGCTTGCGGTGTGTTGTTGTCGCTTGCTCTGTTAGCCATGAAGACGCACGGACAGTATTCGCGCGCAAGTTCTACGAAGCCCTGATCTCTGGCATGCGGTTCGCGGACGCAGTGGCTCGCGCAGCGGATGCCTCGCTCCGATTAGAAGACAACACGGGCGTGGTCGTGTATCGCTCATGCGGCGACCCTGATTGGACGTTATGACCTGCCCTCTGGCACCCCGAGGGCCGATAGGAGCGGGGTCTTGCCACGCAACAGCAGCCCGAGCACTCGGCGGCGGTACTCAGGAAACAGCAGGGAGGCGACAGGCTGAAGCATGGAAGGCGTCAGCTGTCGCTTTACTTGCATCACTCCGCCAAGAGGCGGACGCGCAGAGCGGGGATCACGCCGCCCGGTCCTTCAGGTGCCGCAGGCGGTGCACCAGCTCGTGCATGTTCGTGCAGGGCTGCGTGCCAGCCTCAGCCGTATGTCCCGCAGCGAGCAGCGCGTTGGCTCGCGCCGTGGCGACATCGAGGCGCTCGCGCGTCACAGCCCAGTGTGAGCCCTGCCCCTTCGCGTAGCCAGCCAGATAACCACGAAGCCGGACCACGGCCTCGTCCCGGTGCAGTGGCGCGAACACGTCCTCGAAGTGCAGCAGCAGCCACAGCTCGAAGCAAGGCACGGACACCACGGCCTCGAAGGGCACCTTGACCCGCTCGTCGTTCTCGAGCCGCCCATTGAGTGCCGCGACGCGCTGCAACGCGGCATGGTAGGTGTGGTGTTCGTCGCGGTCGAACACCACGACGACCCGATCGAAGCTCCGCGCATGGATGCCAAGTGCGCGCTGGCCCTCGGTGAACAGTCGCTCGGCGTACCCTACGATCCTGAGCGGCTCGGTGCCGTAGGCCGCAGGCTGGACCTGCACATTGGCCGAGGGCAGCCGCAACTGCTGCCGGATCTCGCCCAGGTACAAGGGTTCGGTCTTGGACCCTTCGCACACGATGAGCAGGCGCTCTGCAGGCTGCCGCTGCGCCTTGCTTCGCAGCAGTTCCCGCGCCGCCCGCCGGTGTTTGGGCTGACCGTCCTTGCCCATCAGGCATTCGCGGCAGTCAGACCGTCACCGGAGCACCCGGAGCCGAAGGCGCCGACGGTGCGACCACCGACGACGCCGTCTCCGGCAGGGCGGAGAACATCGGCACCGCGCCGTAGCGCCCCATCAGGTAGCCGCGTTCCCAGGCCTCGTGCTTGCGCGGGCTGAAGTCCGACAGCGGGAAGATGCGCGTGGCCTGTGTTCCGTCCTTTTCGGCGAACCACACCTGGTCACGCCGGAACAGCGTGTGGTCGAGCAACGAGGTGTCATGCGTGCTGAAGACCAGCTGCGCACCGCGCGGGTTCAGCAACGGGTCGTGAAACATGCCGACCAAGCGCCGGACCAGCAAGGTGTGGAGGCTGCGATCCAGTTCATCCACCACCAGCACGCGGCCGTGCTTGAGCACATCCAGCACTGGCGCGGCGAGGCTGAACAGGCGCTGCGTGCCTTCGGATTCCTCGTGCAGCTCGAACCTCGCGCTGCCCTGCTCCGTGCGGTGCTCGAAGATCGGGAAGAGGAACTCCCCCTCCTCCTGCCGAGCCTGGGCGACACCCCCGGGCTGGAACATCACCTGTCCGCGCAGCCCCTTGCGGGGCACGGCCGACACCTCGGCGATGGAGATGTCTGCCGTTGCCAGGAAGTCTCGAACCGCGGCGCGACCCTCGTTCGATTCCAGCAGCGCTGTCGTGAACGCGTGGTCGACGAAGGCCCCCGCCGGCAGGACCACCAAGCCTTGCACCAACCACCGCGCCACCGGGCCCAGCAACTCGCTGTTGAGCTGCGCCGCCGTCGACAGGAAGAGCGCGTTGGGCCGCGTGCTCTCTTGCCAGAGCTTGCGCGGGCCGGTCAGGTAGGCGCTGAACTCGTAGACGTAGCGTGCACCACTGTCATCCAGGCGGCGGCTGAACCACTGCGTCGGCTTCGCGGTGCGCCACACCATCAGTTGCTCGCTGACGATGCGATCGGACGTCATCGCGAAGCTGTACTGGTGGCGGATGCCTTCGACCAGGAAGCTGGCCTCGAACTCGGTCGGCTGGCTGGCAGTTGCCGGGTCGAGCCGGAAAGGCTGGACGTTGTAGGTCTGCCCCGGCTGCACGACCGCGGCTGACTCGGCCACCATCGCCCGAAGGTAGTTCAGCGCAAAGAGCAACGTGCTCTTGCCGCTGGCATTGGGCCCGTACAGCACCGCCGAGCGAACGGCCTGCGGCAGCGTCTTCAGTCCGGTCGGCGCAAGGTGCGTCTCAGCCAGCTCCTTGTCGGCCGGCGCGGCCACCAGGCTCAGGGATTGCTCGTCCTTGATCGACCGGAAGTTGCGGATGCGGAACTCGAGCAACATGATCGGCTCCGGTTGAATATTTCAGTCATTCTTGCACACGAAATTCCTGAACGGCGATAATTTTTGTGCGACTTCCCGGGACGTGCGGTTCACTGGCTTTTCAGTGCAGTGGCGCAGGCCTGCCGAGCGGCCATTGGCCCCGACGGCAGCGTCAGCGACCCGCGGCGCACGCTGGCGCAGGCCGAGCGGCGGCTAGACGTGCAGGGCGACATCGTGCTGGACATCCAGCGCGCCCAGCAGCACGTGGCCGTGGAGCTGTTCCGCGAGCTGTCGCGGAAGAACCCGGAACTGGGGCTCGAGCGGCAACTCCATGGATTCCGGCATGCCTGCGGAGAGTTGGGCCTGGAGCTGCCCGAGAGCGTGGAGGCGTTGATCGTGTTGGACCGGCAGTTCACCTCGGGAGATGCACCGAGCCCTGCGTCCCTGGGCAGGATGCTGGCTCACGATGGCACGCCCGACTGCAGTTGAGCTGCTGCGATCGCGTCAAACATCTCCGCCTAAATCACGGGCAGCCCAAGTCCTCGGAGGTAGTCAAACGTCTGGGCGTAGTAAGCAGGCATTCGGGTTGCATCCTCATCTTCCCCAGCCGGCACAAAGATCACCATGCCCTGCCGCGCCCGAGTCAGCAGCACTCGATAAGCGTTCTTCAGATTGCGCTGGTTCTCAGCGCTGTGGATGTTCTTCCACCGGCTCCCAGCAAAGTCGTAGTTGCGCCACCCAGCGGAAGTCATGCGCAAGTCGGCATCCCACGCTGCACAAACCCAGTCCAGTTCCAATCCCTGAACCTGGAACTCGGTGGCGCACTCTTCCAGGTAGAAGCTGGAGCGCACATCGTCGCGGTCGGCAAGGAAGTAGTGGATGGGGTCGGCCGCAAGCCGCACATCCACGGCGTAAGGCCGCAGGCGCATGGCTTTGGATGAGCCGAGCAGGCCGTAGCGTTCGTTGGCACGCGCCTGGCGCTTCACCCACTGCTTCGCCGCATTCAGGTCGCGGGTGATGACGATGGGGTATCGGTCGCTGAAACGGCTCAGCGCGTTCCGCGCAGTATCGCCGTCCTCATCGAGCAGCGCCTTCACAAAGGCGGACACGCTGTCGGCTCGAAATGAGCGCATCGATACCGACAGGTGCAGGTCTCGATAGAGCTCGGTTCGGTTGCCTGCAAGGGCGCGCTTGAGTGGTTCGCCTGCACCGTATTCGGCCTCCAACAGCTGGTCCGACAGGCACAGGCGCCAGTGCGGGAACCGCTCGCGGCACGCGTCGATCCAAGCGCCGATGCCGGCTTCGCCGGTGTGGATCTCCTGTCCGCCGCCCACCAGGCACACGATCACGGCCCATCCGGTGTGACGGTCCATGGTTTCGATCAGGAACTCAGGCTCCGATCGGTTGAAATCGGGCTGGTTTTTCTTCTGACGCATGAACTGCGCGGTCTTCTGCAGGTTCCAGGCGCGCTGAGCCTCGTCAAAGATCACGATGCGGTCCACCGGCGCTTGCGCCGCACGCAGTGCTTCATCTCGAAAGTGATGGACGTTTTGGATGAAGGCCTTGATGGGTTTGGACGCGCTGGCCTTGGTGACCGATTCGCCCGCCTCTCTGCGCCGGCGCACGTCGTCGCGCGTCAGGGCTTCGCATAACACTGAAACCAGAGGTCCGTTGCCGGACAAGAAAACCGCGTGCGCGTCGCCGATGTCGCGCCGCGCAGTGGCCAAATTGAGACCGACCAAGGTTTTGCCGGCACCCGGCACGCCAGTCACAAAGCAGATCAGCTTCTCGCCCTGTCGCTGGGCTTGCTGAATCAGCGCTTCGAGCCTCTGCGCGGTGTCGGTCAGGTTGGTGGCATCGGCCTCGGTTCGCACAATGTCGGTGACCTCGTGCTGTGCGTACAGGTGCTGGGCCGCCTCGATGATGGTGGGCGTAGGGCGATAGCGCCCGGCCTGCCAAGCTTTCGGATCGATCGCGCTGGTAAATCGCTGGCTGAGTTCATTCAACAGCTCGGGCACCTGCTCTGGTGTGAGCGCGATTGGGTAGCTCACCCCGTCGCTGCCGTAGCTTGGCGCTCCGGGCTCGCAGGCCGCCAACCCGGTGGGAACCAAAACCGGAATGATCGGCAGCCCGTGGCTGGTCTCATGAAAGTTCTTGGTGTCGAGCGCGTATTGCCACACCTGGTTAAGCGCGCTTTGGCCCACGGTGGAGTCGCCCACCTTGAACTCCAGGATCACCACGCATCCGGCGATCACGAGCACCGCGTCGGCCCGCAAGCCCATGCGCGGAATGTTGAACTCCAGGAGCAGCGTCCCGATGCGTCCCTTCAGCCAGCGCCGCAGCAGTTCAATTTCTGCGAGCCAGGCGTCGCGTTGTGCCACCTCAACCGCGTGATTGCTTTGCTGGGTGAGCTGGCCAACGATCTCGTCGTCGGACTCGGCACTGAAGTCATCAAACGATGCAGCGTACCAAGCCCGTTGGACAAGCCGGATTGGGTTCGCGGGCGCCATGTCACGCGCCAGGTTATCAGAGCAGCAACCAGGCCCACTAACGGCCGCGTTTTGACGGTCAAGGCTCCTGTCAGCTTGCCGGCGCAGGTGCGACTTCAAGGTGCTGCGTAGGTCGTACGGCGTGAAGCGACGCACCGCGGGCTTGGCGGTTCGCAGCCAGTGGGCTATGGCATCGCGCAGCGTGTCCTCTTTCAGGTGGGTGTCGCCGCCATGCCGGGCAGCGCGGCTGCGTGAATGCGCCAGCAGCAAGAAGGCCAAACCGCCGAGCCAGCTCTGCCTTGCAAGCGATCAGTTGCCGCAGCACGTCAGCACGGTCCTGGCGACAAGCTCCCTTGCGGTGGATGCAAGCTTGTGGGAACTCATCCACTCGCACTCTCTGCAATCAGCACCTCGGCCGGAATGCCGAGGCTGCGGTGCAGACGGCGGATCATGGCCAAGGTCAACGGGCGCTTGCGGCTCAGCACCTCGTACACGCGGTTCGGGCGCCCGATGATCGGCTCAAGGTCCTTCACCGTCAGGCCGCTCTGCTCCATCCGGAACTTGATGGCCTCGACAGGATCGGGCGGGTCGATCGGGAAGTGCCGCGCCTCGTAGGCCTGCACCAGCGTGGCCAGGATGTCCAGCCGGTCGCCCTTGGGCGTGCCCGGCGCCGGGTCGGACTCCATCAACGCCGAGATGTCGGCCAGCGCGGCCCGGTAGTCGGCTTCGGTGTGGATGGGGCGGATGTTCACGGTGACCTCGTTCAACTGGGCTCGATGGTGTTGGCGTCGATCGCGTCGTATTGCGGGTGCGTGCCGATGAACTTCACGTAGACGATCTGCAAGCGGTAGGTCACCGCAACGACGAGACGGTAGTCGTTGCCCTTGATGTTGAAGACCACCCGACGGTTCTTCAGGATGCTGGCGCTCCGGTACTGGGCCTTGATGTCCGACGGCTGCGTCCAAGAAGCCTTCGAAGCTTCTTCGAACCAGGCCTTCAGGGGCTGCTCGGCGTCGGGGTGTTGCAGCCAGAACCCCCTCAATGCCGCGACTGCAATGACTCTCACCGAATCAGTCTAGTCCCAAAATGGGACTTCCGTCAAGCGGCCGGCGCGCGGCCACCGCCCACCGCCTTGCAGGGCCCTTGCCGGTCATGCGGCTGCCCTGGTGAGGCGCCGCCGGGCCTGATCCGGCGCAGCACCCTTGAGCACGCGACCCTCACGCACGACGTTGACTCACCTGGGATCGTCGTCCGGCAGCGCCGTCAGCGGATGTCGGAGCTGGCTTTGGGTTTGGGAAGGAACGGGCGTTGGATAGTCTGGCGCCTTCGCTGTCGCCTGCCTCGCGCGCCAAGGTCGGTGGGCGCCCTCCCGCTCCATGTCCCCCGGGTCGGACTGCGCCCGACCCTCCTCCTTCACTTCCGCGGGAGGGCGCCCACCGACCTTGGCCGGCCGACGACCTGGCTCTCGTCGTTGGAGCGTCCGCCAAGCCACCTGCTGAGGGCAGCGGGAGCCCTTCCCCGGAAGTCAAAGAGGAGCCAGCGGCCGAAGGACGATGGCGGGGGACATGGAGGGGAAGGGCTCCCGCTGCCCTCAGCCCGCGAGGAGGTGCCCCGCAACCGGCGTCCGACCAGGCATGCCCGCAAGGGGCAGGAAGCAGTCGTGCCCTGCCCGGCGGCCGTCACGCCTTGCGCTCTACATCAGCACGATGTCGTATTGAGGGGGACTCTTCGAAAAACGCAGGCACGACAAAGGCTTGCGTTCGCGTCTGTGGCGGGCGTCGGCTCGGGCTACCCGCCTGGCTACCTGGATCGCATGGGCTCTGAGGCGACGTGATGAGCCGCCATGAGACGTGCTCATGTCAAGCATGACCTTCTGCCCATGCGGCGAAGTCGTCAAGCTCCGCGAGCAGGCGCTGGGCCTCCTCGAGCGAAGTGCTGCGCGCACCGTAGTTGACCTCGTCCTTGCGGCCCAACAGCTTGCGGAAGAACTTCTCCTGCTTGTCCGGCAGGCGGTTGCCCAGGACCTCGCACAACAGGCGCGGCGCACCCTGGTGGTCCTGCTGGTTGACGACGCCCCGGGCCTTGGCGGTGACCGCATCGCTGTAGGCAATCGCCGCAGTGACCATCAGCGTGACGGCAGCGTTGTAGCTCTTGCTCTGCGCCAGCGTGACCAGGCTGCGCGCGGACTCGTGGAACTCGCGCGCCTGCAGCAGCCGGGCCGAGGCATGGCCGCCATCCACCGCCTTGCGGGGCCCTTGCCCGTCATGCGGCTGCCCGGGCGAGGCGCCGCCGGGCCTGATCCGGCGCAGTTCCCTTGAGCACACGGCCTTCACGCACGACGTTGACCCACCAGGGATCGTCGTCCGGCAGCGCCGTCAGGTCCTTGGCGGTCAGGGCCGTGAGCGAGATGCGGATCTGCTGCGCATCCTCCAGCGGCATGAGCGCCTCGCGAACCTGGTCGGCCACCGATTGCGACCTGACGACGAGCGCGATATCCACGTCGCTGCCGGGCGCGTCCTCGCCCCGCGCCACGCTGCCGTAAAGCCATGCCGCGCTCACGGCGCCATGGCGATCGAGCACGTCACGGATCGAGCTCATCAGCGCATCCCATCGACCTTGCTCGTCGTGGAACAGTGCGGCCAGCGACGCTGCCAAAGGATGCGCCGAGTTCAGCTCGTAGAGCTGCGTCCGCCCCGAACCGTGGGCCTTGACCAGCCGCTGGCGGGTCAGCACGTCCAGCACGCCGCGCGTACCCTGCGGCGTGAGCCCGGCCGCAGCAGCCAGCTGCGGCGCCGATTGGGGGGCTCTGTCCGAGGCCAGGGCGCGCAAGACACGCACGTGACCGACGCTGCCGAGCAGCGCCGTCAGTGGATGCCGGAGGTGACTTTGGGTTTGGGAGGGAGCGGGCACGAGGAGAAAATACGACTTTCCTTGGAGAAAGTCAATTTTCCATCGATCAACACAGCGGTCTGCGACCGGACCGCCCCAACTGCTGGTCCTGCCCGTTCAGTCGCGACCTTGATATTGATGTCGCAACTTGACGATCAAGCCGCCTGGTCCTTCAGGTGCAGCAGGCGGTGCACCAGGTCGTGCATGTCCGTGTAGGGCTGCGTGCCACCCTCGGCCGTGTGTCCGGCCGCCACCAGCGCGTTGGCTCGCGCCGTGGCGACATCGAGACGATCGCGCGTCACAGCCGCGAGCCCTCGTGAACCGCTACATCAGCACGATGTCGTACTGCTCCGGATTCATCGTCGCCTCGGCGCTCAGGCTGATGGGTCGGCCGATGAATTCGGAGAGGCCGGCCAGGTGCACGCTTTCTTCGTCCAGCAGCATCTCCACGACGGCGGGGCTGGCGATGACGCGGAATTCCTTGGGCGCGAACTGGCGCGCTTCGCGCAGGATCTCGCGCAGGATGTCGTAGCAGACGGTGCGGGCAGTCTTCACCTGGCCGCGGCCTTCGCAGGTGGGGCAGGGTTCGCACAGCAGGCGGGCCAGGCTCTCGCGGGTGCGCTTGCGCGTCATCTCCACCAGGCCTAACTGCGAAAACCCGCTGACGGTGGTCTTGGTGCGATCGCGGGAGAGCTGCTTGCGGAACTCGGCCAGCACGGCCTGCTGGTGATCCTCGCGCGTCATGTCGATGAAGTCGACGATGATGATGCCGCCGAGGTTGCGCAGGCGCAGCTGGCGGGCGATGGCGCCGGCCGCCTCGAGGTTGGTCTTGAAGATGGTGTCGTCGAAGTTGCGCGCACCCACGTAGCCGCCGGTGTTGACGTCGATGGTGGTCAGCGCCTCGGTCTGGTCGAAGATCAGGTAGCCGCCGCTCTTCAGGTCCACGCGCCGCGCCAGCGCGCGCGCCACGTCTTCCTCGATGCCGAAGAGATCGAAGATCGGCCGCTCGCCGCGGTAGTGCTCCAGCTTGGCCACGGTGGCGGGCATGTAGACGCGGCCGAAGGCCTGCAGCACGTCGAACTGCATGCGGCTGTCGATGCGGATGCCCTGCGTGGCCTCGTTGGCCAGATCGCGCAGCACGCGTTCGGTCAGGCTCAGGTCCTGGTGCAGCAGCGTGCCGGCAGGCTGGCTCTGCGCGCGCTCGCGCACCAGCGCCCAGGTCTTGCGCAGGTAGGCGATGTCGTCGGCCAGCTCCTGGTCGCTGGCCTCCTCGGCATTGGTGCGCAGGATGAAGCCGCCGCCACCGCCGTCCTCGGGCCGGCCCACCAGGGCCTGCATGCGGCTGCGCAGCTGCTCGCGCGTCTCGGGCGAGCCGATCTTCTGCGAGATGCCGATGTGGTTGTCCTGCGGCAGGTGCACCAGCATGCGCCCGGCGATGCTCACCTGCGTGGACAGCCGCGCGCCCTTGGTGCCGATGGGATCCTTGATCACCTGCACGGTGAGCGTCTGCCCTTCGAAGACCTGGCGCTCGATGGGCAGGGGCGGGGCATCGTCGGCGCGCTTGCCGTACGTGCCGTTGGGCGGGTGCAGATCGGCCACGTGCAGGAAGGCGGCGCGCTCCAGCCCGATGTCGATGAAGGCGCTCTGCATGCCGGGCAGCACGCGCGAGACCTTGCCCAGATAGATGTTGCCCACCAGGCCACGCTCCAGCGTGCGCTCGATGTGCAGCTCCTGCACGGCGCCGTTCTCGACGACGGCCACGCGTGTCTCCTGCGGGGCCCAGTTGATGAGGATGTCCTGGCTGGCCATGGCGATGGGCTCGGATGGGTGGCTGCGGTGAAACGTCAGGGCTGGGGTGGCAAGGCGCGCCGGGCGGGCATCAGGCGGCGCTCACAGGCTGATGGCGCGCCAGGTCATGTAGGCCGCCAGCAGGTACAGCAGCACGGCGAAGGCGCGCTTGAGCTGCTTGACGTTCAGCCGGTGCGCGGCCCAGGCGCCCACCGGCGCCAGCAGCACGCTGGCGCTGGCGATCAGCACCAGCGCCGGCACGTGGATGTAGCCGATGGCGCCGGGCGGCTCGCCCTGCACCACCGTGCCGGCCAGCAGGTGGCCCACGGTGCCGGCCAGCGCGATGGGAAAGCCCAGCGCTGCGGAGGTGGCCACGGCGTTGTGGATGGCCACGTTGCACCACACCATGAAGGGCACCGAGATGAAGCCGCCGCCGGCCCCCACCAGCGCGGAGAGCACGCCGATGCCGCTGCCGGCACCGGCCATGCCCGCGCCGGCGGGCAGCTGGCGCGAAGGCTTGGGCTTGCGATCGATGAACATCTGCGTGGCCGAGTAGCCCACGAAGACCGCGAAGGCCAGCGCCAGCGCCGCGCTGGGGATCCAGCGCACCAGCTGCGCGCCCAGCAGAGAGCCGATGACGATGCCGGGGGCCAGGCGCCAGACGATGTCCCAGCGCACGGCGCCGCGCCGGTGGTGTGCGCGCACCGAAGAGACCGAGGTGAAGACGATGGTGGCCAGCGAGGTGGCCACGGCCATCTTCACGCCGTAGTCGGGCGCCATGCCCAGGCGCGTGCCCAGCCAGGTGAGCGCCGGCACCAGCAGCATGCCGCCGCCGATGCCCAGCAGGCCCGCCAGGAAGCCGCCCACGCAGCCCATGCCGAGCATCAGGGCGATGACGGTGGGATCCAGATCCAGTGGGTTCATGCAGGGCGTTGGCTCAAGGGCACGCGGCCGGGGCGGACGGCCGACCGTGCGGGGCAGAAGACAGCGCCATCAGCGCTGGCGGGCGGTTTGCGCGAGTGTCGCGTAATGCGCGGCGCGCGCGCTGTCACCCAGGGCTCGGTAGAGCGCCGCAAGTTCATCAAAGACATGCGGATCAGGCTGGCCGGCGGCCTGGCCTTCGCGCTCCAGGCGCAGCTGGATCGCCAGCGCTTCATCGCTGCGCTGCAGGCTGCGCAGCGTCCAGGCCACCATCCATCGCGCCACGCGCGTGGCCTCGGCATTGCTGCCCTGCTCGCGCAGCGCCAGCGAGGCCTCGAAGGCCTGCAGCGCCTCGGCATGGCGGCCCAGCCCGTGCAGTGCCAGGCCGATGTTGTGGCGCACCGAGGCCTCCCAGCGCCGCGCCGCCGGCTGATCGGTGGCCAGCACCACGGCCAGCGCCTCGCGGCCCCAGTGCAGCTGCTCGGCCGGCGCCGGATCCAGAAAGGCCATCATGTGGATGGCATCGATCTGCAGCGCATCCAGCCGCGCTTCCCGGGCGAGCCGGGCCGCGGCCTCGAAGGCTTGGCGCGCGGCCTGCGCGGCCTGCGGCGTGATCTGCTGCGGCGTGTGCGTGGCCGAGGCCTGCGTGCGGCCCAGCTCCAGCTGGTAGCGCACACGCGCTTCGGGGCCGGCGCCGGGCAGCTGCGGCTCAATCTCGCGCAGCAGCGCGCGGGCCCGCTCAAAATCACGCCGCAGGCCAAAGCTGCGGGCGATCTGCGTCTGCAGGATCAGCGCATCGTCGCCGCGCGCGCCGGCCAGCGCCTCGCGCAGGCGGGCTTCGCTGGCCGCAGGATCGCGGTAGTCCCACAAGGCGTTCAGGTCGATCGCGCGTGCATCCGTCATGGTCAAGAGCCCGGAAATGGCCATGGCAAGCCCGGCCTGGAACAAGCGGCCGTGCCTCATACCCCTGCCAGCGCCAGGCGCACGCCGGCTTGCTGCAGCAGGCGCGTGGTCTCGAACAAGGGCAGGCCCATGATGCCGGAGTGGCTGCCCTCGATGTGATCGATCCAGCCGGCCAGCGGGCCCTGGATGGCATAGGCGCCGGCCTTGCCAAAGGGATCGCCGCTGGCCACGTAGGCTTCGATCACCGGCGCCGGCAGCAAGGCAAAGCGCACGTGCGAGACCGACATCGCGCGCAGCGCGCGGCTGCCGGTCCACACCGCCACGGCCGTCAGCACGCGGTGCGGGCGGCCCGACAGCGCGGCCAGCGTCTGCCGCGCTTCCTCGGCGTCGGCCGGCTTGCCCAGCAGGCGGCGGCCCAGCGCGACGGTGGTGTCGGCACACAGGATGGGCGCGGGCGGCAGGGCCAGGAGCTGCAGGCGGCGGCGCGCGGCGGCCAGCTTGGCGTGCGTCACGCGCTGCACGTAATCGGCCGGCAGCTCGCCGCCACGCTGCGCTTCCAGGCGCTCGGCGTCTTCTTCGGCGCCGGGCAGCAGCGGCTCGTGCCGCACGCCGATCTGCTGCAGCAGCTGGGCGCGCCGCGGGCTCTGCGAGGCAAGGTAGACAAAGGCATGCACGGCCATCAGGCCGCGATTGTTGCCCAGCGCGCGGGGCGGTTGCGCGGCGGCGCGCCGCGTCACATCATTCCCGGTGGTAGGGGTGCCCCGTACCCAGGGACCAGGCGCGGTACAGCGCTTCGGCCAGCATCACACGCGCCAGGGCATGCGGCAGGGTCAGATCCGACAGGCGCAGGGTCTCGTCCGCGCTGGCCTTGAGCGCCGGATCCAGGCCATCGGGGCCGCCGATCAGCAGCGCGACATCGCGGCCATCGCCCAGCCAGAACTGCAGGCGCTCGGCCAGCTGCGCGGTGCTCAGGCGCGTGCCGCGTTCATCCAGCACCACACGGCGCACGCCGCGCGGCAAGGCGGCTTCGAAACGCTGGGCTTCGGCGGCCATGCACTGCGCCGCGTTCCTGCCGGCGCGCGGCTCGGCTTTGAGGGCCTTCAGCTCCAGCCGGCACTCCGGCGGAAAGCGCTTGGCAAAGTCAGCCCAGGCGGCGTCCGCCCAATCGGGCTGGCGCAAGCCCACGGCGGCCACGGTGAGCCGCACCGGCGCTCACTTCTTCATCGGCCGGGCCTTGACGCGCGCCGGCTGCGGCGCACTGCCGGCCGCCTTCTGCGTCACGCGGCGCGGCGCGGGCCGGGCCGGGCTGCTGCCCGCGCCGGAGGTTTTGGCCGCGGTGCGCGGGCCGGCCGTGGTGGCGCGTTGGCGCACCGGCGTGCCGGCGGCTTTGGCGGGCGCCTTGGACGCGGGCCGGGGTGATGCCTTGACCGGGGTCTTTGCCGGGGACTTTGCCGGGGTCGTTGCCGCAGACTTGGCAGCGGTCTTGGCGGAAGTCTTGGCAGCCGTCTTTGCCGGGGTCTTGGCGCTGCGCTTGCGCGCCGGGGCCGCCGCTGCCGGCAAAGGCTCTTCGGCCTTGGGCAGGCCGCTGCGCGCCTTCTTGACGGCCGCCTTCAGGTTGACCGGCTTCATGCCCCAGATCTCTTCGAGGTGGTAGTACTCGCGGATCGTGGGCTGCATGATGTGGGCGACGGCGGCGCCGCAGTCCACGATGATCCATTCGCCGTTTTCTTCGCCCTCCATGCGCGGCACGGGCTCGCCCAGGCCCTTGACGGCATCGCGCACGCTGGCGGCGAGTGCCTTGGTCTGCCGGTTGCTGGTGCCCGAGGCGATGATCACCCGCTCGAACAGCGGCGACAGGGCTTCGGTGTTGAAGACGACGATGTTCTGCGCCTTGACGTCTTCGAGCCCGTCGACGATGGCTCGTTGCAGCTTGCGGATGTCCATTCAGATCGCCGGTGCGGCGTCCTTTCGGTAGAGGTGGTGCCGGGCAATATAGCGTGCCACCGCCGGTGGCACCAGATCGGCGATGGGCTCGCCGCGCAACACGCGTTGCCGGATGTCGGTGGACGAGATCTCCATCGGCGGCAGCGGCACCGTCTGCCACGGGCTCTGCAGCACAGCGGCCTCACCGGTGGCGGGCGCGCCCGCGCGCGCCGCCACGGCCAGCTGCACCCGCTGCAGCAGGGCCTGCCAGCGGTGCCAGGTGTGCAGCCGCGCCAGCTGGTCCTGGCCGATGATCAGCAGCCACTGCGCCGTCGGCTCGCGCAGGGCGAGCTGCTCCACGGTGTCGATGGTGTAGCTCGGGCCCTGGCGCTCCAGCTCGCAGCGCTCCAGCACAAAGCCCGGTTCGCCTTCGATCGTGGCACGCACCATCGCCTCGCGGTGCGCGGCGGCGCTGAGCGCGCGCGGCTTCTGCCAGGGCTGGCCGGCGGGCAGCCAGCGCAGTTCATCCAGGCCCAGGGATGCGAAGGCGGCGCGCGCCAGCGCCAGGTGCGCCCGGTGCGGTGGATCGAAGCTGCCGCCAAACAGGCCGATGCGGCGCGGCCTGGCGCCGCCGGGCTGCTGCGGTGAAAGGTCAGGCACCCGCGTCCGCCCAATCCCGCGGGCGAAGAAAATCCGCATACAGCCGAGCCTCTGGCGTGCCGGGTTCGGGCCGCCAGTCGTAGCGCCACCTCACCACCGGCGGCAGGCTCATCAGGATGCTCTCGGTGCGCCCGCCGCTTTGCAGGCCAAACAGCGTGCCGCGGTCCCACACGAGATTGAATTCCACATACCGGCCGCGCCGGTAGGCCTGGAAATCGCGCTCGCGCTCGCCATAGGGCGTGGCGCGGCGGCGCTGGATCAGCGGCAGGTAGGCATCGATGAAGGCATCGCCCACGGCGCGTGTCATCGCAAAGCTGCGCTCCACGCCCAGCTCGCTGAAGTCGTCGTAGAACACGCCGCCCACGCCGCGCGGCTCCTGCCGGTGCTTGAGGAAGAAGTAGTCATCGCACCAGCGCTTGAAGCGCGGGTAGAGCTCGGCGCCGAAGGGCGCCAGGGCGTCGCGGCAGGTGCGGTGAAAGTGCGTCGCATCTTCCTCGAAGCCGTAATAGGGCGTCAGATCCATGCCGCCGCCGAACCACAGCACCGGCTCGCGCCCGGCCGGCAGCGCGGCAAACAGGCGCACGTTCATGTGCGCCGTGGGCACGTAAGGGTTGCGCGGGTGCATGACCAGCGAGACGCCCATGGCCTCGAACGGCGCGCCGGCCAGATCCGGCCGGTGCTGCGTGGCCGAAGGCGGCAGCGTCTGGCCGCGCACGTGGCTGAAGTTGCAGCCGCCGCGTTCCAGCACGCCGCCCTCTTCCACCAGGCGCGAAAGGCCATCGCCCTGCAGCCGCTCGCCCGGCGCCTTCTGCCAGGCGTCGCTCAGGAACTCGTGGCCGTCCTCCTGCTGCAGTGCATGCACGATGCGGTGCTGCAGATCCAGCAGGTAGCTGCGCACATCCTCGGTCTGAATGCTCATGAAGATCTCCGTTGGACTCTGGCGGCGCAGCCGGGGCCTGGCAGCACGCCGGGGCAGGCGCAGCGCTCAGCGCGGGCGGATGGCGCGGTGCCCGATGTCATGCCGCCACTGCGCACCTTCGAACTGGATCGGCTCCAGCACCTCGTAGGCGCGCTGCTGGGCCGCCAGGGCCGAATCGCCCAGCGCGGTGACGCACAGCACGCGCCCGCCGCTGGTGAGCAGCTGCCGCTGCGCATCCAGCTGCGTGCCGGCATGGAACACCTTGCTGTCCGCCGTGGCGCGCGGCACGCCGCGCACCACATCGCCCTTGCGCGGCGCTGCCGGGTAGCCGTGCGCCGCCAGCACCACGCCCAGCGCTGTACGGCGGTCCCAATCGAGCGTGGCGCGATCCAGCGTCCCGTCGGTGGCGTGCATCAGCAGATCGAAGAGATCGCTCTTCAGCCGCATCAGCAGAACCTGCGCCTCGGGGTCGCCCAGCCGGGCATTGAACTCCACCGTGCGCGGACGGCCCTGGCCATCGATCATCAGCCCGGCATACAGGAATCCGGTGAAGGGCATGCCCTCGCGCGCCATGCCGGCGATGGTGGGCTGGATGATCTCGCGCATCACCCGCGCATGCACATTGGGCGTGACCACCGGCGCCGGTGAATAGGCGCCCATGCCGCCGGTATTGGGGCCGGTATCGCCATCGCCGATGCGCTTGTGATCCTGGCTGGTGGCCAGCGCCTGCACATGATGGCCGTCGCTCATCACGATGAAGCTGGCCTCTTCGCCGGCCATGAATTCCTCGATGACGACGCGTGCGCCGTCGGCGTTGTGCTGCACGCCCAGCTGGTTGGCGCCCAGCATGTCGTCGATGGCGGCGTGCGCCTCGTCCAGCGTGAGCGCCACCACCACGCCCTTGCCGGCGGCCAGGCCATCGGCCTTGACGACGATGGGCGCGCCCTGCGCCGCCACATGGGCATGCGCAGCGGCCGCATCGGTGAAGCTTTCGTAGCGCGCGGTGGGGATGCCGTGGCGCTTCATGAAGGCCTTGCTGAAGGCCTTGGAGCTTTCCAGCTGCGCCGCGGCCCGCGTGGGTCCGAAGATGCGCAGGCCGCGTGCGCGGAACAGATCCACCACGCCCGCCGCCAGCGGTGCCTCAGGGCCCACCACGGTCAGCGCGATGCGCTCTCGCTGGACAAAATCCGCCAGCGCCACGGGCTCGGTGATCGGCACGTTGTGCAGCTCGGCATCCAGCGCCGTGCCGCCGTTGCCGGGCGCCACGTAGACGGTCTGCACACGCGGGCTCTGCGCCAGCTTCCAGGCCAGCGCGTGTTCGCGCCCGCCGCCGCCGATGACCAGGACCTTCATGGGACCCTAGGCGTCCAGTGAGGCGTTGTGGTAGACCTCCTGGACATCGTCCAGGTCTTCCAGCACGTCCAGCAGCTTCTGCATGCGCTGGGCGTCTTCGCCGGCCAGATCGATGCTGTTCTCGGCCCGCATCGTCACGCCGGCCAGCTCGGGCGCCAGGCCGGCGCCTTCCAGCGCCTGCTTGACGGCCTCGAAATCCGGCGCCGCGGTCAGCACCTCGATCGCGCCGTCGTCATCGGTGATCACGTCTTCCGCGCCGGCTTCCAGCGCCACTTCCATCACGCGGTCTTCGCTGGTGCCGGGCGCCAGGATCATCTGGCCGCAGTGCTTGAACTGGAAGGCAACCGAGCCTTCGGTGCCCAGGTTGCCGCCGTACTTGCTGAAGGCGTGCCGCACTTCGGCCACGGTGCGCACGCGGTTGTCCGTCATGCAGTCCACGATGATCGCCGCGCCGCCGATGCCGTAGCCCTCGTAGCGGATTTCCTCGTAGTTGACCCCTTCGAGGTTGCCCGTGGCCTTGTCGATGTTGCGCTTGACCGTCTCGGCCGGCAGGTTCACCGCCTTGGCCTTGTCGATGGCCAGCCGCAGCCGCGGATTGGCCGAAGCATCACCCCCACCCTGCCGCGCCGCGACCATGATCTCGCGGATCACCCGCGTCCAGGCCTTGCCGCGCTTTTCGTCCTGGCGGCCCTTGCGGTGCTGGATATTGGCCCATTTGGAATGTCCGGCCATGCTGATTCCCGGTGCTTGGGATCTGGTGAAAACCACAGATTCTAGGTGGGCGGGCGCGGGCGCCGCGCGCTCGGTGTCGTGGCCAGGCGCGACAGATCGAGATCCGGGACCAGGCGGGCCAGCGCGCCCCGGCCAGTGCGGCTTTCAATCGGCATGAAACCGCTCATGGCAGCGTCGCGGGTCTCATCAAGCTGCAGCGCCAGAGGCATGACCACCGTGATGTTCCGGCCAACAGGTGCAGAGCCGAAGTCCCAGGTGACTGCCTGCATGTTCTGCCAGCCAAGCTGGCACGGACAGCCTGCACCGCATCGCTGCGAGGGACGTACACGAGTCAGCCCACCTGAGCGGTTGCAGGCAATCCGACAAAGCCCCCGAAGAAACAGCAAGTTACATGACGCTGTGCCGATGGCTGACTACCATCGCCTCACACAAGCAGCGTGCCATTGTGAAGAGCACTGGTTGAGCCGAACGAAGGCCGCTGCGGGGAGAAGACGACGGCACAGACCGACAGGCTATACAAGCTGAAGGCGTGGCTCGACTCGGGCCGCTGCCTGACGCGTGACTTCCTGCTGCGCGAGCTGGAGGTATCGCTGGCCACCCTGAAGCGCGATCTCGCCATGGTGCGGGACAGACTGAATGCGCCCGTCGTGTGGGATCGGGATCAAGCCGGATGGCGGCTGGATGCCGCATCGGCCCATGCCGGCACGCAGTACGAGCTGCCTGGGCTGTGGTTCACAGCCGAGGAGGTGCACGCGCTGTTGACCATGCAGCACCTGCTGTCCCACCTCGATGCCGGAGGGCTGCTCAGCCCCCACATCGAGCCCCTGATGAACCGACTTGGCCGCATTCTGGGCACCGGTGCGCCGGCGCATGCCGATGTGGCGCGGCGCATCCGGGTTCAGACGGTGGGTGCGAGGCGCCTGCACCTGCCGCACTTCCAGGCCGTTGGTACGGCCCTGCTGCGCCGCCACCGCCTGGACATCCTCTACCGCGGCAGAAGCCGCGATGAGAACAGCCAGCGAGAGGTCTCGCCCCAGCGGCTGATCCACTACCGCGACAACTGGTATCTCGATGCCTGGTGCCACTGGCGCCAGGGTCTGCGCAGCTTCAGCGTCGACGCCATCGAGCGGGTCGCTGTCCTGGACAAACCGGCCATCGACGTCTCGGCTATGGAACTCGACGCTCAACTGGGTGCCGGCTACGGGATCTTCGCCGGCCGGCACGTCCGCTGGGCGACCCTGAGGTTCTCCGCAGAACGCGCCCGGTGGGTGGCCGCGGAGGTGTGGCACGCCCAGCAGCGCGGCCACTGGGATGACACGCGACGTTGGGTCTTGGAGCTGCCGTATGCCGACCCTCGGGAACTCATCATGGACATCCTGCGCCACGTGCCGGAAGTGGAGGTGATGGCGCCAGACGATCTCCGAGAGGCTGTTGCGGAGAAACTGCGCGCTGGCTTGGCCAGGCTCACGCCCTGAGCCTGGCGTTGTGCAGACTGATCGCATGTCGCCACTCAAGTCATCCGCTGCAAAGCCCGCCTCGAAGGACTGGGCGCATGCGCCCAGCGGCGCCGCAGGGACTCAGGGGCCAACCGATCCGCATCTGCTGGACGATCACTTGCGAGCCGTCGCCACGATCGCCGCAGCGGTGGCGCCGCCTACCCTGACGACACTGGCGCATCTGGCTGGCCTGTGGCACGACCTCGGCAAGCGCAGACCGGGATTTCAGCGCTACATCCGGGCCACTGGCGGCGAAGAGGCTCACATCGAAGGTCGTGTGGCAGACCGCGACAAGACCCACTCGATCGCGGGCGCACTTTGGGCAGAGCGTGCGCTCAGCGAGGCGCACGGCCCTGAGGGCCATTTGCTCAGCCGCTTGCTGCAGTACGCGATTGCCGGCCACCACGCCGGCCTGGCCGATTGGAATGGCGGTCCTGGCAGCCTCGCCAGTCGCCTGCAGAGCGATGCGGCTGCCGCCGAGTTTGCAGAAGCCGCGCAAGCGGTCAATCCGCCAGACATTCTTCGGCCACCCCTGGCGGCCCTGGACAAGGAAGCCCTGCGGCACCTGCTGAACGATGCACCCAAGGGCCGACTCGCCAGCCCTGGCCGTGCCGCCCTCGGGCTTCGAATGCTGTTTTCGGCCCTGGTGGATGCCGACTTCCTGGATACCGAAGCCTACTTCGACCCTCAGCGAGCTGCCACCCGTACCGAATGTGCTGCCATCGATCAGTTGCAGCATCTGTGCGAGGCGCACCTGCACCGCCTGGGACAGGACTGCCATGGCCCGGTGAATGCGCTGCGGGCTCAGGTGCTGACTGCCTGCCGGCAGAAGGCGCAGTTGCCGCCCGGCGTCTTCCGGCTCACAGTGCCTACCGGCGGCGGCAAGACGCTGTCCAGTCTCAGCTTCGCGCTCGCCCACGCACAGCGGCATGGCCTTCAGCGCGTGGTCTACGCGATCCCCTACACCAGCATCATCGAGCAGACAGCGGACGTCTTCCGTCAGGTGTTCGCGTCCTTGGGCGAAGACGTGGTGGTCGAACACCATAGCAATGCGGAGAGCGACCCTGCACGGGAGACGCGGCTGTCGCGTCTGGCTTGCGAGAACTGGGATGCACCGTTGGTGGTAACGACCAACGTGCAGCTGTTCGAGAGCTTGTTTGCCAGCCGCACCTCACGCTGCCGCAAGTTGCACAGCCTGGCGCGCAGTGTGATCGTGCTGGATGAGGCGCAGTTGCTGCCGCTGCAGTTCCTGCAGCCGGTGGTGGACGTGTTGCGCTACCTGGTCGAAGACTATGGCGCCAGCGTTGTGCTTTGCACGGCGACGCAGCCGCTGCTGGACGCGACGGCTGGCTTTGATGCGCAACGTGGCCTGCGGCGCGGCATCGGCCCGGTAACCGAGATCATCGACGATGTGCCAGCGCTCTTTGCCGGCCTTGAGCGAGTGAAGCTGCACCTGCCCGCCAGCCTGGATACGCCCCGAGCCTGGCCCGAGATTGCAGCCGAGGTGGCTTCGCACGACGCTGTCCTTGCGGTTGTCAATCGCCGTGCCGATGCCGCTGAGCTCTACCGTTTGGTCAGCGCGACCTGCGACGAGCAGCAGGTTCAGCAGACCTGGCACCTCTCCGCCCTGATGTGCGCGCAGCACCGAAGCGATGTACTGGCGCAGATCCGGCTGGCCTTGCGCAAGCGGCGGGAGGCGCTGGCAGCCGGCAGCACTGCGCCCGGCGTGCGGGTCATCTCCACGCAGTTGGTGGAGGCTGGCGTCGACCTGGACTTTCCCGTCGTCTTTCGCGCCATGGCGGGTTTGGACTCGATTGCGCAAGCTGCAGGACGCTGCAACCGCGAAGGTCGGTTGCCGACCCTGGGCGATGTTTTTGTCTTCGTGCCACCCAGCCAACCGCCACCAGGGTTGCTGACCCAGGCGCGCGACGCCTGCAAAGCCATCTGGCACAACCTGCCCGAACAGCCGCTTTCGCTGAGCCACGTGGCGCGCTACTTCGAACGTCTGCTGAACAGTGTGGACAGCACAGACAAGCACAAGATCTGCGAGCTGCTGAAGTTGCAACCCGTACTCGGGCAGGAGATGGCGCTACCGCTTCAGTTGCGCAGCGCCTCTCACGCCTTCAGGCTTATCGACGATGCCGACTCCTCCACCGTGCTGGTTCGCTATCGCAGCCCACATGGCAGAGAAGACATCGACAGCCTGATCGGCAAGCTCTGGCACGAAGGCCCGGCCCGCTGGCTGATGCGCAAGCTGCAGCGCCACGGCGTCACGGTCTACACGCATCAGGTGCGTCAACTGCTGGCTGCGGGCGACATCGAAGAAGTGCCAACCTGCCCCGGTCTGTATGTACAGCGCGAGGGCTGGGATGGTTTCTATCACCCGGTTCTGGGCGCCCGCGTGGACGCCGCGCCCGGCGATCCGTTGATCAGCTGACGCCATCCATCAGTTCTTGGACCGTTGGTCACCTACCTTGAACGAGCAAACACCGTCATGAAGCCCTTCTGCCTGGATGTTCGCGGCGACTTCGCCTGCTTCACGCGACCCGAGATGAAGGTGGAACGCGTTTCCTACGATCTCATCACACCGTCGGCAGCACGCGCCATCTTCGAAGCCATCCTGTGGAAGCCGGGCATTCGCTGGCGCATTCGGAGAATTGAGGTCCTCTCACCGGTGCGCTGGATCAGTGTGCGGCGCAATGAGGTGGGCCAGGTGGCCTCTGTGCGAAACGCGCAGTCGGCGATGAAGACGGGGCGCGGCAATCTGGCGATCTACATCGAGGAAGAACGTCAGCAGCGCGCCGGCCTCTTGCTGCGCGACGTGGCCTACCGCCTCTGGGCCGATCTCGAAATGCACAGCGACGAGGCGCGACAGAACCCGGGCAAGTACGTCGCCATGTTCAGCCGCCGTGCCGAAACTGGGCAGTGCGTCAATCAGCCGTACCTGGGTTGCCGCGAGTTTGCGGCTCGCTTCAGGCCGGTCGCGGTGCAGGCCGGTGGGCCGCACGCTTGGCAAGCACCGCCGCAAGAACCTGCAGCGCTGGAAGCCTGGTCGGCCGATCTGGGCTGGATGCTCCATGACCTGGACTTTGCCGCCGGCAGTTCGCCCAAGCCGCAGTTCTTCAGAGCCCAGGTGAACAAGGGCGTGCTGGACCTCACCTGCGCAGAGGTGCGCTCATGATCCTGCAAGCCCTGGTTGCGTACTACGACCGCTCGCAGGACATGGCGCCCGCGGGGTGGGAACGCAAGCGCATCCCTTACGTGATCGAGATCGATGCGGATGGCCGCTTCGTGCAGCTGAGTTCGCTGCGCACAGGAACACGTGCCACCGAGGTCGCAACAAGCCTGGTTCCCAAGAGCGAGACACGATCCGGCGTGAATGCTCACGAGAAACCCAATCTGCTGTGGGATCACCTGGGATTCGTGCTCGGTCACGCCAAGGCGGACCTACCCAAAGAGCAGGAACAGGCGCGCAAGCAGTTTCACCACTTTCGCCAGCGCGTCGACGAATTGGTGGAGGCCATCCCGGACTGTCCAGGCCTCTTGGCTCTTCAGAAGTTCTACTTGCGCAAGGAGCATGAACGTGTTCGCCTGGACAGCCAATGGAAGGATGCCGCAGGTATTGCCGGGTGCAATGTGACCTTTCGGCAAGCTGAGACCGGGCAGCTGCTCGCACATGACGCGCGCATCCGAGCCCATGTTGATCGAGTGAGCTCAGCTTCGGCGCCCGAAGCTGACGGGGGCGATTTGAGCGGCACCTGTCTCGTCACCGGCGAGCGGGATCACATCGAGCGCTTGCACGCCGCCATCGGCGGCATCTCGGCCAAACCTGCACCGCTGGCCGCCATCAACGACGGCAGCCTGCCGGCCTTTGCCTCATACGGCAAGCATCAAGGCGAGAACTTTCCCGTCGGGCGCACCGCAGCCTTCAAGTACACAACAGCGCTCAACCACTTGCTGCGCCCGGACTCTCGCCAACGGCTTCGCCTCGGCGAAGCCAGCTGCATCTTCTGGGGCCAAGAGCCGGACGATCTCGAGACCGGCCTTGCCGCCATTCTCGGTTTGGAAGACGACCCGGATGCCCACACCCAGCAGGTGAGCGCCTTGATGAACGCCGTGCACAGCGGCGGTTTTGACGGTGCGCGAGGCAAGAACCGCTTTCACGTCCTGGGGCTGGCACCCAACTCGGCACGCATCGTGGTGCGCTTCTGGCACAGCGCCAGCCTGGCCGAAATCGCCACGCGCGTACGCGAGTGGTTCGACGACACGGCACTCTCAGGCGGCCCGTTCGACAAGCCCTACCCAGCGCTGCGCATGCTGCTGCGCGCGGTCGTCTTGCAGCGCAAAGACGACAACGTGCCCCCGACGCTGGCTGGCGATGTTCTGCGCGCCATCTTTGAAGGCACCGCACTCCCGGCACTATGGCTGAACCTGGCCGTACAGCGCTGCCGCGCCGAGCGCGAAGTGCCCTACCTGCGCGCCGCCGTCATCAAGGCCTGCATCAACCGTTCGCTGCGTCTCTCAAACTCTCACGAGGAGGTCTACACCGCCATGCTCGACACCACCAACACCCAGCCCGCCTACCGATTGGGAAGACTGTTTGCCGTACTCGAGAAGATCCAGGAAGAGTCGGCCGGCGGCGGCCTGAACAAGACCATCCGCGATCGCTTCTATGGCGCGGCGTCGAGCACGCCAGCCTCAGTGGTTCCCATGCTGCTCAAGCTCAAGAACCACCACCTCGGCAAGCTCGACGACCGCGGGCAACGGATGCTGTATCGCGCCTTTCAAGATCATCGACCCGATGACTACATCGGCGCTGTGCTCGACGGCGTGGGTGACATCCCCGCACACCTCAGCCTGCCCGAACAGGGTCGATTTGCCCTGGGCTACTACCACCAGCGTCAGGCCTTCTTCTCCAAGGCAGCGCCGATCCAAACCTCTGACACGACGCCACTGCAAGGAAACTGAACCATGAGCCTCACCCATCGATACGACTTCGTGCTGCTGTTCGACGTGAAGGATGGCAACCCCAACGGCGATCCCGACGCAGGCAACATGCCTCGTCTGGATGCTGAGTCAGGCCACGGCCTCGTCACCGACGTGGCACTGAAGCGGAAGGTCCGCAACTTTGTCGCGCTGACTCACGATCAGAGCGAGGGCCAGCCAGCGGCGGGCGAGAAGCGCCATGAGATCTATGTTCGTGAGCGGGCGATTCTCAACCATCAGCATGACCGCGCCTATGCTGCGCTGGGACTGGATGCGCCCTCAGAAGACGTCGCACAGACTGAAGATGATTCAGACAAGAAGCCCAAGAAGGCCGCCAAAGAAAAGCGAAAGGGCAGCGCGACCGAAGTTGAACAGGCGCGGAAGTGGATGTGCCAGAACTTCTTCGACATTCGCGCCTTTGGCGCTGTCATGTCGACAGGCACCAACGCTGGTCAAGTGCGCGGACCGGTGCAACTGACCTTTGCGCGATCCATTGATCCCATCGTGTCCCTGGAGCACTCGATCACGCGCATGGCGGTGGCCACGGAAGCTGAGGCAGAGAAGCAGCAAGGCGACAACCGCACCATGGGCCGCAAGCACACCGTGCCTTACGGTCTCTATCGCGCTCACGGCTTTGTCTCCGCATTTCTGGCCGATCAGACCGGCTTCGACGGTGGGGATCTGGAGTTACTGTGGCAGGCGTTGGCCAACATGTTCGAGCACGATCGTTCGGCTGCCAGGGGCCTGATGGCCACACGCGGCCTGTATGTGTTCGAACACCAGGACAAGCTGGGGAACGCGCATGCACATGATCTGTTTGATCGCATCAACGTTCACCGCAAGTCAGGTGACAGCGTGGTACGCGACTTCAGCGACTACGCGATCACCATCACGGAGACTGACTGGCCAGCGTCGGTCAAACTCTTGAAACGAGTCGGATAGATCGATCGTCGTTGCGAGCCGAGTTCTGGTTCGCCCGGGCAGTTTCCCTGTTCTCGCTTGCGTTCAAGCTCGCACACCGATGGATGAAGGAGACTTCGTTTCCCTCTCGGCTCTGCAGCACTGGGCCTACTGCCCGCGACAGTGCGGCCTGATCCACCTGGAGCAGGTCTTCGAAGAGAACGTGCACACTCTGCGAGGACAGGCTGTTCACGCCCAGGTCGACAAGCCGGGCTTTGAGACCCGCCAAGGCTTGCGTATCGAAAGGGCGCTTCCCATCTGGCACGAAGGTCTGGGACTGCAGGGCAAGGCCGACGTCGTGGAGTTCGAGCGAGACGGCACGCCGTACCCAGTGGAGTACAAGCACGGCAGCCGACACAAGGCCGCAGCCATCGCGCACTGCGATGACCTGCAACTGGCTGCCCAGGCGCTGTGCCTGGAAGACATGACCGCGCGCGCGGTGCCGGCAGGCGCACTGTTCTACGCCAGCTCCAAGCGCCGCCGGGAAGTGCCCGTGACGGAGCCGCTGAGGGCCGAGGTGGTACAGGCCACCCAGTCCATCCGCCAGATGCTCGCCAGCGGACGACTGCCCGCACCGACTGACGATGCGCGGCGCTGTCGAGCTTGTTCTCTGCGCGACCGGTGCCAGCCCGAGGCTGTGCGGCGCCTGGGAAGCGGCGATGACGTCGCCTGGCTGTTCGATCCGGAAATCTGAGGCGAGCTGCTGCCGAGCTGACCCGCATGCAACTGCTCAATACCCTCTACGTGCTGAGCCCGGACAGCCGGCTGCGGTTGGAAAACGACACCTTGCGCGTGGAGGTGGAGGATGAGACGCGCCTTCGTGTGCCGCTTCACCATCTGCAATCGGTCGTCTGCTTTGGCCATGTGGCCATCAGCGCGCCGCTGATGCACCGTCTTGCGGAAGACAGCATCGCGCTCGTGCTGCTGGATGCCAACGGACGGTTCAAAGCCCGACTGGAAGGACCGACCCAGGGCAATGTGCTGCTGAGACAAGCACAGCACCTGATCGTCCAGAAGCCCGATGCCCTGCTGCGGATGGCTCGCGCTCTCGTGGCGGGCAAGCTGAGAAACCAGCGCCATGTGCTGCTTCGAGGTGCCAGAGACGCCAAAGACGCCGCTGACATCCAACGACTCACCCGCGCAGCCGATGATCTGGCTGCGAGCCTGCGCGCGTTGCCGGCAGCAGCCGACCTGGACGTGGTGCGCGGCATCGAGGGCGAAGCGGCACGAAGCTACTTCGACGTGTTCAATTGCCTGATCCGCGCCGACCTGCGCGATGAATTTGGCATCTCCGGGCGTACACGCAGACCCCCGAAGGACCGAAGCAATGCCTTGCTGTCCTTCTTCTATTCGATGTGGATGAACGACTGCCGAAGCGCCTGCGAGGCCGTCGGGCTGGATCCGCAGGTGGGATGCCTGCACGTCCTGCGCCCAGGGAGAGCCGCGCTGGCCCTGGACCTGATGGAAGAGTTCCGGCCCATGGCAGACCGTCTGGCACTCACCCTCGTCAACCGTGGTCAGCTCAAGCCGAAGGACTTTGTCCTCCGCGAAGGCGGCGCTGTGCTGCTGGAGCCCGAAGCGCGCAAGGGCGTCGTCAAAGCCTTTCAGGAACGCAAGCTCGAGACCTTGACCCATCCCCTGCTGGCGGAGAGTGTGCCCGTCGGCCTGCTGCCCCTGATCCAGGCGCGCATGTTCGCAAGGGCACTGCGCGCGGACACTCAGACCTACATCCCATTCACCTTGAAGTGAACACGCGATGCTGCTGATCGTGTGCTATGACGTGAGCACCGAAACCCGCTCAGGGCGCCGACGTCTGCGCCGCGTGGCCAAGGTGTGTGAGAGCACAGGCCAGCGCGTCCAGAAGTCCGTCTTCGAGTGCAAGGTCAACCTCATGCAGATGGAAGAGCTTGAGCGCCGACTTCTTGCTGAGATCAACCTCGAGGAAGACTGTCTGCGCCTTTACCGACTGGCCGAGTCAAAGGGCTGCGAAGTCAGGGAGCACGGCAAGTTTCGAGCGACCGACTTCGACGGCCCGCTGCTGCTGTGATCGCTCCGCGAACCCGCAGCAAACGCCGCGCTCCCGTTGGGTTCGCGCAATGCGTAAGCGCTTGACAAGCAACGACTTGCGCACGCTCCCCCATGATCGGCCGCGCTTCGCTCCAGCTCTTGAACCAAGGTTCGCGCGGGAGCACCCGATTTGCCTTCAAGAACATGGGCTTATGCTTGCGGCGTCGCGCGGCCTTTACCGGCCGCGCGTGGATTGAAACCGTGCTCGGGTGGTCCGGTAGTGCTCAGGGCGCCGTCGCGCGGCCTTTACCGGCCGCGCGTGGATTGAAACCTCGCACCACGACCCAGACCGAGACCCACAACATGTCGCGCGGCCTTTACCGGCCGCGCGTGGATTGAAACGGGCATGCCTTCGGCATGGTTTCGCCGGCCACATGTCGCGCGGCCTTTACCGGCCGCGCGTGGATTGAAACCACGAGCTTAGGAGCCTGTCCAAGCGGCTCTACGAAGTCGCGCGGCCTTTACCGGCCGCGCGTGGATTGAAACGATGAGGACCTTGAAGCGCGCGGCGCGCGCTGGGTCGCGCGGCCTTTACCGGCCGCGCGTGGATTGAAACAGCGGGGCCGGCGCCTTTTGCCTTGCCCGCGCTCTGTCGCGCGGCCTTTACCGGCCGCGCGTGGATTGAAACAGGCGATACGTCACGCCCCACAGCGGGTTATCGCGTCGCGCGGCCTTTACCGGCCGCGCGTGGATTGAAACGGGCGCGGCATCGGCTTTTCGCACGTGGTGTCGCTGTCGCGCGGCCTTTACCGGCCGCGCGTGGATTGAAACCAGGCCAAGACTGCCTCGGCTGGCTGCTACGAAAAGCGTCGCGCGGCCTTTACCGGCCGCGCGTGGATTGAAACAGGGCACTGCTGCCACGCGGGCGTTCCGTCTCGGGTCGCGCGGCCTTTACCGGCCGCGCGTGGATTGAAACGACACCCGCGAGGAAGCGCTGGACGAGGCGACCGCGTCGCGCGGCCTTTACCGGCCGCGCGTGGATTGAAACCATGAACCCGCTGCTGCTCGGGCTGCTCGGTGACGTCGCGCGGCCTTTACCGGCCGCGCGTGGATTGAAACATACCACCAGCGCCCGAGAACTCCCACGTCCCGCGTCGCGCGGCCTTTACCGGCCGCGCGTGGATTGAAACTTCGCCGCGCACGTGCACCACACCCTGGCGCCGTGTCGCGCGGCCTTTACCGGCCGCGCGTGGATTGAAACTGGTGGCTGTTTTAACCTGGTGGAACGAGTATGTTGAGTCGCGCGGCCTTTACCGGCCGCGCGTGGATTGAAACCGCTGCACTTCTACCGGCGCGGCGCAGATGGGCGGCGTCGCGCGGCCTTTACCGGCCGCGCGTGGATTGAAACGTCGCCGTAGCCGGCGACGAATCGCACGCGCACGGTCGCGCGGCCTTTACCGGCCGCGCGTGGATTGAAACAGTTTGGCGGCAAAAATGGTGAGAATGTCGCCGGGTCGCGCGGCCTTTACCGGCCGCGCGTGGATTGAAACGCAGCGCAATGGTCGCGCTCTACGGCCCACTCAAGTCGCGCGGCCTTTACCGGCCGCGCGTGGATTAAAACAAAAGCTCATCGGATCGAACATTGGCGTTAACAGGTCGCGCGGCCTTTACCGGCCGCGCGTGGATTGAAACAGCCACTCCACAACGCCGGGCACGTCCGACACATCGTCGCGCGGCCTTTACCGGCCGCGCGTGGATTGAAACTCGCGTGCGATCTTGCGCGGCACGTCGTAAGTCCGGTCGCGCGGCCTTTACCGGCCGCGCGTGGATTGAAACAGACGCATAACGACTGAGTTCAGCGGGCCGCCCGGTCGCGCGGCCTTTACCGGCCGCGCGTGGATTGAAACACCGCGCTGTGAGCAAGGCGCCCGAGCCCAAGAAGGTCGCGCGGCCTTTACCGGCCGCGCGTGGATTGAAACAGGTACGCCACCCCGCTGGCCACCAGCACCGCGGGTCGCGCGGCCTTTACCGGCCGCGCGTGGATTGAAACAGCAGCACGTGCCGCGCGTGATCGCGGTTGATGTCGTCGCGCGGCCTTTACCGGCCGCGCGTGGATTGAAACCAGCCAGCCCTCGCTGCTGATGGCTCGCAGCGTCGTCGCGCGGCCTTTACCGGCCGCGCGTGGATTGAAACGTCCGTGAGGTAGACGCCAAAGCCGTTGAGCGTGGTCGCGCGGCCTTTACCGGCCGCGCGTGGATTGAAACCAGGAAATCGTCGAGAGCATGGCCGGTAAAGCCGGTCGCGCGGCCTTTACCGGCCGCGCGTGGATTGAAACTACGCTGCCACGGCCACCGTGGGCTATTACCATCGTCGCGCGGCCTTTACCGGCCGCGCGTGGATTGAAACGTTGGTGGCGTTCGCTCGCAAGGAAGCTGATCATGGTCGCGCGGCCTTTACCGGCCGCGCGTGGATTGAAACGGCTACCGCGGCGCGTTTCTGGCGCCCGAGGGCGGTCGCGCGGCCTTTACCGGCCGCGCGTGGATTGAAACCAGTCAGGGTTGCCGCTCGGGGCTGTCGGGTCGACGTCGCGCGGCCTTTACCGGCCGCGCGTGGATTGAAACCACGTCTGCCAATACCCGCGCCGGGTCGAGATTCAGGTCGCGCGGCCTTTACCGGCCGCGCGTGGATTGAAACCTGGGGCACGGTCTCTGCGGCCGTTGCGGCTGCTGTCGCGCGGCCTTTACCGGCCGCGCGTGGATTGAAACCACGTCCAGCAGCCGGTGCCTGCCCGCGTCGCATTGTCGCGCGGCCTTTACCGGCCGCGCGTGGATTGAAACAAGTGTTCGGCCATCTGGCCTTCCATGCGCGACAGGTCGCGCGGCCTTTACCGGCCGCGCGTGGATTGAAACTCTGCCTCCACTCGGTGTGGCGTGGTCGGGGCCAGGTCGCGCGGCCTTTACCGGCCGCGCGTGGATTGAAACACCGGCACCTGGGCCGCGCACATTGCGCCTTGTGGTCGCGCGGCCTTTACCGGCCGCGCGTGGATTGAAACCTGGCTCTAGATCTGTCGTTGCACGTTGCGCACGGGTCGCGCGGCCTTTACCGGCCGCGCGTGGATTGAAACGAGCACGAGATGCGCATTGAAAGCGCCTTGTCGCGTCGCGCGGCCTTTACCGGCCGCGCGTGGATTGAAACGCATGTTCCTCTCCGTTGTTGCAGTGCTGGCTAACGTCGCGCGGCCTTTACCGGCCGCGCGTGGATTGAAACTTCATAACCCGCGACAAATTGCTTAAAAGGTAGGGTCGCGCGGCCTTTACCGGCCGCGCGTGGATTGAAACGTCTACGCGGTGGCCAAGCTCAAAGACGGCGGCAGTCGCGCGGCCTTTACCGGCCGCGCGTGGATTGAAACCTTTGGTTGTGGCGCTCGCGCCGTGGCGGTCAAGTGTCGCGCGGCCTTTACCGGCCGCGCGTGGATTGAAACATCAAGCTTTGTGGTAGCAATCGGCCCTGTTAGGCGTCGCGCGGCCTTTACCGGCCGCGCGTGGATTGAAACCTTGGCCAGCCCCAGCGCCACCGCCGCGCCATAGGTCGCGCGGCCTTTACCGGCCGCGCGTGGATTGAAACGATCTCGGTCAAGGCAGCGTCGTACTGCTCTTGAGTCGCGCGGCCTTTACCGGCCGCGCGTGGATTGAAACCATGAGCCCATGTGAGCGGCGCCGTTTTACGGCGCGTCGCGCGGCCTTTACCGGCCGCGCGTGGATTGCAATGACTCGTAATCCTCCGAGACCGTGCGCCCCCCAGAAACAGCCCCCCAGCGCTGGCCCCTCTTCCGCAGGCCCCCGCCGGCAGCCCCTGACGCAACACCCGGCGGCGGGTTCGCGCGCCGGCGTCTCTTTCGAACAATGCGTTCAGCCCTGCCGCGGATGGCCGGGCACCAACGCAAGAAAGAGCCTGATCATGTTCAACCGTTTCATTGCCGCCGTCATCGCCGTCCTCAGCGCCTCGCTGCTGGCCCACGCCGCCCACGCCGCCACCGACGCCAACAAGGCCAGCCGTGCCGAACTGGAAGCCGTGCCCGGCGTCGGCCAAGGCCTTTCGGAGCGCATCCTGGATGCGCGCAAGACTGGCGAGTTCCGCAACTGGGACGACCTGGTAGACCGCGTGGTCGGCATCGGCCCGCGCAGCGCAGACCGCCTGTCGCAGGCAGGCCTGACGGTCAACGGCAGCAGCTACAAGGCCACCGGTGATGCAGCCAGGAACGCCAACAAGCCCGCCCATCCTGCTGCTGCGGCCGGCGTCAAGCCCGCCAAATCCGCCAACGCCGCACCGCTGGCGGCCCAGCGCTGAACGCACAGCCTCGGTCGTGGACCAGCTGCGCCTCTTGCCGAGTCGAGAGCTCTCAGGTTCTGGCAGCCGGCACCGTTCAGGGCGCTTTGACCGCGCTCCCCGCCCCGTCCCGCAGATGCCGGTAGACCGTGGTGCGCGAGATCCCCAGCGCGCGGGCGGTCTCGGAGATGCTGCCGCCGTGGCGCTGCAGTTCCAGGCGCACCAGTTCGCTGGCCTTGCGGCGCAGGCCGCCATTGGCTTGCGTGGCGGCCTGCGGGCCCATCGCCACGGGCAGCAGCGCCTCGACCTCGGCTGCGCCAATCGTCGGGCCGTGCGGCGCCAGCAGGGCGCGGGTCAGGATGGCGCGCAGTTCGCGGAAGTTGCCGGGCCAAGGGTGGTGGGCCAGGCGCTGCAGGGCGGCTTCATCGATGCCGGCGCCGGGCTCCAGCGCGTGCAGCACGGTGCGCACGCAGTCGGCAAAGTCCTGGCGTTCGCGCAGGGGCGGCAGGGTCAGGTGCACGGTATTCAGCCGGTACATCAGATCGGCGCGGAAGCGGTGGGCCTCCACCTCCGCCGCCAGATCGGCGTGCGTGGCAGCCAGCAGCTGCACATCCACCCGGCGCTGCTGCGTACCGCCCACGGGCCGCAGCAGCTGATCGTCCAGGAAGCGCAGCAGGCCGGCCTGCAGGCCGAGCGGCAGCTCACGGATCTCGTCCAGCAGCAAGGTGCCGCCGTCGGCGCTGGCGATCAGGCCGGCGCTGCCTTCGCGCCCGGCCCCGGTAAAGGCGCCGGCCACGTGGCCGAAGAGTTCGGCCTCGAAGAGCTCGGCCGGCATGGCGCCGCAATTGACGGCCACGAAGGCGCCGCGGCGCCCGCTGCTGGCATGGATATGGCGCGCCAGCAGCTCCTTGCCGGCGCCGGTCTCGCCCTGCAGGAGCATGGGCACGCGCAGGCGGGCGGCACGCGAAGCCAGCGCGTAGGTGGCGGCCACCACCGGATCCTGCCTGACTTCTGCTATCAGCCGACGCTGTTGCACCGGGGCATCGCCATCGGCGTCTCCATGGGCATCGCTGCCGATCGCGGCCAGATCGGGCCGCCGCTGCGACAGACGAAATGCCGCAGGCGAAGGCTCCGCGGCACGGCGCGGGCCGGTCGAGCCGGCGCGGGCACTCGGCGCACGGGGCAACGGGCGGCTGATGCACAGGGCCACCAGCGTGCTGCCCAGCAGATCGCGCAGGCGCACGTCATCCTGCCGCGCCAGGCGCGCGGCCGCCAGCTCGAAAGGCTCGGCAAACAGCTCTTCGAAGGCGGCGCCGGCCTGCGCGCGCAGGCCCTGCAGCATCTGCCGCGCCCGCGGGTTGGCGGCCAGCAGCCGCCCATCGTCGCCAAAGGCCAGCAGCCCGGCCGAGAGCGTGCCCAGGTACTCGGCGCGTGGGTGCAGGGCCAGCACCCAGTGCGCCTTCAGCTGCTGCACGAGCAGGCGGTTCTCGATGTGCGCGGCCGCCATCTGCACCAGCGCCTGCGTGTGCCGCTGGCGCGACTGCACATAACTTGAAGCGTCCAGCACGCCGACGATCTCGCCGGCGGCATCGTGCACGGGCGTGGCGGTGCAGGAGATCGAGCCCAGCTGGAAGAAGTAGTGCTCCAGGCCGGTCACCGCGACCGAGCCGCCCTGGGCCAGGGCCGTGCCCAGGCCGTTGGTGCCGGCGATGCTCTCGCTCCAGCAGCTGCCCGTCACGATGCCGGCGCCTTCCTCGTTCATGGCAAAGCGGTTGTCGTGGTACAGATCCAGGATCACGCCTTCGCGATCGGCAAAGGCCAGCAGGAAATTCGATCCGGCGATCTGCCGCGACAAGGTCTCCAGCTCCACGCGCGCCAGGCGGCGCACATCGGCCCACTGCTCGCGCCGCGACTGCAGATCGAGGGCTTCCACCACCGGGGGCGTGATGCGCTGGCTGGCATCCAGACCCCACTGCATGCAGCGCACCCAGCTGTCCAGCACCTCGGGCTGCGGCACCTCGTCCGGCGGCCAGGCGCTGCCGCGCGCACGCAGCGCCTGGGCATGGGCCAGCGAGGTTCCGGCCGTGTGCTTGATCATGGTCTGTCTCCTCGTTCCGGCCGCAAGGTCCTGCGGCCGCTCGCTCTTGTGCAGAGTCTGTTGCCGACGGTAGCCGCACCAGCGGCCTGGAATCAAGTGACCAGTTTCTGCACAGACGCGAAACAGCCCTGCCCAGCGCCTGGACAGGATGCTGAACGGCCCGCCTCGGCCCGCCCGGTGGAACTTCAGGGTTGGCCCGCATTGGTACGGAGGTTGCACTCGGCGATCCCGTCCGCCACCGTGCGGGCCGATCCATCATCGACCGAGGAGACCTCATGACCGAGAAGAAGACGAGTGCACCGCGCTGGCTGGCCGCCACCGCACTGGCCTGTGCCGCCGGCCTGGCCACGGCGCAGACCGCCGCGCCCCCGCCGACGAACCTGCAGAAGCTGCAGCAGTTCAAGGTGGCGACGACGGACCTGAACATCCCCGTGGTGCCGCAGACCGGGGCCAATGCCAGCGCCATCAAGGAGAACCTCAAGCGCATCAAGATGCCGCCGGGCTTCAAGATCGAGCTCTATGCCATCGTGCCGGATGCCCGCCACATGGCCGTGGCCCCCAGCACCAACATGCTCTTCGTGGGCACGCGCAAGACCACCGTGTGGGCCGTGACGGACCGCAACAGCGACGGCGTCGCCGATGAGGTGAAAAGTTTTGCCCCGAGCCTGAAGTTCACCAATCCCAACGGCGTGTGCTGGACGCGCGACGGCTTCCTGATCGTGGCCGAGCACAACCGCGTGCTCAACTTCCCGGCCGCCGAGTTCTTCTACGAGGGCCCGGACGTGGCGGTGATCACGGTGGTGGATCAGGGCAAGCTGATCCCGCCCGAGGAAGAGAGCTTCAACCACGGCGCGCGCACCTGCCGCGTCAGCGACGACGGCAAGCTCTACATCACGCTGGGCCAGCCCTTCAACGTGCAGCCCAAGGACAAGGTCGCGCTGTACGAGCAGCTGGGCATCGGCGGCATGATCAGCCTGAACCCGTTTGACGGCTCGGGCCGCGCGGTGGTGGCCCGCGGCGTGCGCAATTCCGTGGGCATGGACATCAACCCGCGCGACAAGACCGTGTGGTTCACCGACAACCAGACCGACGGCATGGGCGATGAAACCCCGCCGGGCGAGCTGAACCGCATCACGCGCCCGGCCGGCGGCGGCGAGCACTTCGGCTACCCGTACATCCACGGCAACAACGTGCAGATCGCCGGCAGCGCCGCGGCCCCGGATCTCAAGGGCATGAACCCGCCGGCGCAGTGGACCCGGCCCCAGGTGGAGTTCCCGGCGCACCAGGCGCAGCTGGGCATGACCTTCTACAACGGCAGCATGTTCCCGGAACGCTACCGCGGCGGGGTCTTCGTCGCTGCCCACGGTTCGTGGAACCGCACCAAGCCCACCGGCGCGCTGATCAACTTCGTGCCGCTCAAGGCCGATGGCACGGCCGGCGCCAACGAGGTCTTCGCCGAAGGCTGGCTGGATGCCAACGGCCTGTACCGCGGCCGGCCGGTGGACGTGGCGGTGATGAAGGACGGCTCGATGCTGATCAGCGACGACTTTGCCGGCGCCATCTACCGCGTGACCTACGCGGCGCCGTGAGGCGGCTTCACCCTCAGGCGGCGGATGGGAACGGCCAGCGCCGGGCCGGCCGGCCCCTTCTGGCCGGCCTGGCCCGGCTGGCCTGGCTGGCCTGGTTGGGGGCGGCCACCGCCGTGCAGGCCCAGGGCGCTGCCCCGGCGGTGGAGGCCGGCCGCGTCAAGGCCGCGGCCTGCGCCGTCTGCCACGGCCCGGCCGGCATCGCCAGCGCGCCCGATGCGCCGCACCTGGCCGGCATGCCGCCGCTGTACTTGACCGCGCAGCTGCGGGCCTACCGCAGCGGCGCGCGGCGCCACGAGGTGATGGCCGTCATCGCGCGGCCGCTGAGCGACGAGGACATCGCCGCGCTGGCCGCCTGGTATGCAGCCATCCGCATCGAGGCCACGCCGCCGGCGCCGCGCTGAGCGCATCAGCCAACCAGCCCGACGGGCGGCCCGCCGCACCACAAGCCGTGATCGGCGTGGGGCGGCTGGCGGTCTGCCCAGCGGCGGACCAGCCCCTGGTCTAGACTGACCCGGTCACCAGCTTCAACGCCGCGTGCCGCGGTTGCCGCCATGTCCGAACCCATCCTGGTTGCCCGCAAGGGCGACATCGAATGCCACCTTCTGCCGGCACTGGCCAACCGCCATGGCCTGATCACCGGCGCCACCGGCACCGGCAAGACCATCACGCTGCAGACCCTGGCCGAAAGCTTCAGCCAGCGCGGCGTGCCCGTCTTCATGGCCGATGTGAAGGGCGATCTGACCGGCATCACGCAGACCGGCGCGCTGCCCGAGAAGGTGCGCAAGATCCTGGCCGACCGCGGCCTGACGCCGCCCGCGCCCACCCGCTGCCCCGCCACGCTGTGGGATGTCTTCGGCGAGCAGGGTCACCCGGTACGCGCCACGATCAGCGACATGGGGCCGCTGCTGCTGTCGCGCATGCTGGCGCTGAACGAGACGCAGGCCGGCGTGCTGAGCATCGTCTTCAAGATCGCCGATGACAACGGCATGGCGCTGCTGGATCTGAAGGATCTGCGCGCGATGCTGCAGTACGTGGGCGACAACGGCAAGCAGTTCACCACCGAGTACGGCAATGTCAGCGCCGCGAGCATCGGCGCCATCCAGCGCGGGCTGCTGCAGATCGAGGAGCAAGGCGGCGGCAGCTTCTTCGGCGAGCCGATGCTGGACATCAGCGATTTCATGCAGACCGTGGATGGCCACGGCGTGATCAACATCCTCACGGCCGACAAGCTGCTGACGGCACCGCGCCTGTACGCCACCTTCCTGCTGTGGATGCTGTCCGAGCTGTTCGAGACGCTGCCCGAGGTGGGAGACCTGGACAAGCCCAAGCTCGTCTTCTTCTTCGACGAGGCACACCTGCTCTTCAACGATGCACCCAAGGTGCTGGTCGAGCGCATCGAACTGGTCGTGCGGCTGGTGCGCTCCAAGGGCGTGGGCGTCTATTTCGTGACGCAGAACCCGCTGGACATCCCCGATACCGTGCTGGGCCAGCTGGGCAATCGTGTGCAGCATGCGCTGCGCGCCTACACCCCGCGCGATCAGAAGGCCGTGCTCTCGGCCGCCAGCACCATGCGCGCCAACCCCAAGCTGGACATCGCAACCTCGATCACCGAGCTCGCAGTCGGCGAGGCGCTGGTGAGCTTTCTGGACGACAAGGGCCGCCCGAGCGTGACCGAGCGGGTCTATGTGATGCCGCCCGGCAGCCAGATCGGCCCGATCACGCCGGAGCAGCGCCGCGCGCTGATCGCCGGCTCGCTGGTGGCGGGTGCCTACGAGAAGGTGGTCGACCGCGAATCGGCCTACGAAATTCTCAAGGGCCGCGCGGAGCAGGGCGAAGGCCTGGCCAAGGAGCTGGCGGGCAAGGTCGCGCAGGCCGGCAAGGAAGAGGCCACTGCGGCCGGCGGCGGCCTGATGGGCGGATTGAGCGATCTGCTCTTCGGCAGCACCGGCCCGCGCGGCGGCAAGCACGAAGGACTGATGCAGACGGCCGCCAAGAGCGCCGTGCGCACCGTCGGTTCAGCGGTGGGCCGGCAGATCGTGCGCGGCGTGCTCGGCTCGCTGCTCGGCGGCACGCGTCGGCGCTGAGCCCGCGGCGGGCCCGGCATCTGCCAGGCCCGCTTCGACCGCAGCGCCGCCGCGCAGGCGTCGCTCCAGTTCGCGCGCGGCCATCGGCCTGGCGTACAGATAACCCTGCAGCTCATCGCAGTCCAGGCGCAGCAGGTGATCGCGCTGTGCGCGCGTTTCCACACCTTCGGCCACCACACGCTTGCGCAGGGCCTTGGCCAGCGCCACGATCGAACGCGCCACCGCATCGGCGGAGGCGCGGCGCCCCAGATCGCTGACGAAGCTGCGGTCGATCTTGATCACGTCCACCGGCAGGCGGTAGAGCGACGACAGCGAGGAGTAGCCAGTGCCGAAGTCGTCCAGCGCGATCAGCACGCCCGCCTCGCGCAGCGGCTGCAAGGCCTGCGTGATGCTGTTGAGATCGCCGCTGAAGAGGTTCTCGGTCAGCTCGATCTCGATGTCCTTGCCGCTCAGCTGGTGGCGCGCCAGCGTATCCAGCACCAGATCGGCAAAGCCCGGCGCCTTCAGCTGTCGGGGCGAGACGTTCACGGCCACCCGCGGCAGCGGCAGGCCTTCGGCACGCCACTGGGCCATCTGCACGACCGCGGCCGTCAGCACCCATTGGCCGAGCCGGTCGATGAGGCCGGTTTCCTCGGCCGCGGCCACGAACTCGGTGGGCATGATGGCGCCGCGCTCGGCATGCTGCCAGCGCACCAGGGCCTCGGCGCACACCACCTCGCCCGTGACGGCCGAAACCCGGGGCTGATAGTGCAGATGCAGCTGGGTCTGATCGAGCGCGCGGCGCAGCTCCTGCGCCATCCAGGAGCGGTGCGCCAGGCGTGCATCCAGCGCGGGCTGGTACCAGCTCAGTCGGCCGCGGCCCTCGGCCTTGGCGGCATACATCGCCATGTCGGCGCGGCGCATGAGCTCGACCCGGCTGTTGCCGTGCGCGGGGCAGGCGGCCAGGCCCACGCTGCCGCCGATCTGCTGGCGCGCCCCGCGCAGCGAAAAGGGCTTGGCCAGCTCGGCGCACACGGCCATCGCCGCCGCCGTGGCGTCTTCCTCGGCGCCCGGCAGCAGCAGCACGAATTCGTCGCCGCCCGGTCGCGCGATGACCGCCTGCTCGTGCACACAGCGCCGCAGACGCCCGGCCACGGCGCACAGCAGCTCGTCGCCAGCCTGGTGGCCCATCGTGTCGTTGACCTCCTTGAAGCGATCCAGATCCACGAGCATCAGCGTGAAGTTCGCCTGGCTGGCCAGCAGCCGATCGATCGCGTCATGCAGGCCATTGCGGTTGAGCAGGCCGGTCAGCCCGTCCAGCACGGCCCGCTCCAGCAGCGCCGCTTCGCGTGCGGCGGCCGCCAGCGTCACGGCCGTGCGGTCGCGCAGTTCGGCGATCTCGCGTCGGGCTTCTTCGCCCAGCTCGCCAGGCTCGCGGCCACCGATCACCAGCAAGGCCAGCATCTGCCCCTGCCAGACCGCCGGCACCCAGCACAGCGCGCTCAGGCTGCGCGCATCGGCCTGCAAGGCCTGCTGGGCCCAGGCCGGCACGCCCTCGATGCCAGGGGGATGGAAGGCGATCAGGCCCTGGGGCGGCAACGGTGTCTGGGCCTGCGCGGCCACCGGCACCGGGTCACCGTGCGGGACATGGGCCCGCCAGGGGCCACGCCCGTCGCCCAGCACCACCACCGCGACGCGCGCCTGCGGCAGCAGCGCCTGCAGCCGCTGGGCCACCAGGGACATGATGCGCGCGGTGTCCAGGCCCCCGAGGATCTCGCGGTCGATGGCCGACTGCACGCGCATGGCCTGCATCTGCTGGCCGATGCGTTCGGCCATGTGGTTGAGCGAGTGCGCGAGCTGCCCGAATTCGTCGGTCCGGGGCAGGACCACGCGGGCCTGCCAATCCTGTGCGGCCAGGCGCTGCGTGCCGTCGATCAGGGCATCCAGCGAGGCCGCCGTGCGGCGGAACTGCCACCAGCCCAGGCCGCCGGCCAGCAGCAGCGTGCCCAGGGCGCCCAGCATCGTCCAGCGCCAGATGACCGGTGAATCCAGCACCAGCCTCTGAGGATGCCGGGCGTGGCTGCTCACCGTCCACGGCGCTGCGGTGCCGGCAGCCGGTGCCTTGACAGGGCTGCGGGCGGTGAAGGTGGCGGCGATGGCGGCGATGTCAGCGTCGACCGTCGGCGCCGTGCAGTGCAGCTCACGCGACTGCCCGTCGCTCACGCAGTGCCGGAATTCGGTGCCTTGATCCTCGTGCGAGGCCCACAGGTAACCGGGCTCCACACGCGCCAGCCACTGGCTGCCATCGGCCAGCCTGTGGCGCACCAGCACCTGCGCCGGCACGCCGGGGATGGCCAGGGTGCGCGCCGTGCTCTCGGCGCGTGACGGGTCGGCGCCAGCGCCCGCCTGCCAGGCCGCCAGCGTGGCCAAGTCGCCGGCGCTCAGCCGGCCTTGTGCCGAGACCCGCGCCCAGGCCCCGAGCATCGGGCCGCCGGGCGGCAGATCTTCCTCATTCGCCGGCCAGCCCTGGGCCATTGCCGCCAGGAAGGCGTGCGCCGTGTCCAGCCGATCCTGGATCATGCCGGCGACGTGGCGGTTTTCTTCCAGCGTGCGGACTTCCAGGCGGCGCTGGGCCTCCTGGACCATGAGCACATAGCCTCCGCAGACAAACAGCACCAGCGGCAGCAGCGTCGCAGCGAGCACCAGGCCGAAGATGCCCCGCGCGACCGTGCCTCGGCGTACCGGGCCGCCGGCCGGCTCGGCCCGCCCCTGCGCGGCGCGCGCGCCGCGACGCGCGCGCGCAGCGGCTGTCGGGCGGGCCGGCGGCGGGGTGGCGGAAGACGGGGGGTCGTGGGGCAACATGCCGTGCGCTGAGCCTGCGAACATCCTTCTTCGGCCCGCCGTGCAGCGGCTTGAGCGCGCAGCAGCCCCGATGCGACGATTTGCCGGCAGCCGGCCCCCAAGGGCAGCAGGCTCGAAAACGGCATCTCGCGCCCTCGCCGCAGCGCTTGGCGCCGGGCCCGGGAACTGCCGTCGCATGCACCGTCCCGGCCCTGGGCCCGGCGCCACAATGTGCCGCATGTCACTGCGCACGCGCCCTTCGGAGCCGGCCGCCTCGGCGCCCCAGGGGCCCGAGCCGCCGCTGTGGCCGCGCGTGCGGCGCAGCCTGCTGTTCCTGACCGTGCTGTGCACGGCCATCGCCCTGTTCCTCACGGCGCTGGATGGCCGGGGCCTGGCCTACAAGCTCGTGTATTCCTTCTCGATCGGCCTGTGCTGCTGGCTGCTCACCGATGCCCTGCGCTTTGCGCTCACGGCGTGGTTCGAGCGCCAGCGACTGCGGCGCGGGCTGGCCCCGAGCACCGGGCCGGTGAGGATCGGCTGGCGCGGCATGCTGCCGCTGATCCTGCTGGCAGCGCTGCTGGGCCCCGGCCTGGGCCTGACGCTGGGCGACGCGATCACCGGCCTTCGTTCGCCCAGCCTGTGGTCGCTGGATGCCACCGCCTCGCGCGTGACGCTGGCCATCTCCTTGCTGGCCACCGTGGTGTCTGTATTCGCGGGCTGGATGCACGAACGGCTGACTCACGCGCAGGCCCAGGCCGAAGCGGCGCGCCGGGCGCAGGCCGAGAGCCAGCTGCGGCTGCTGCAATCGCAGCTGGAGCCGCACATGCTGTTCAATACGCTGGCCAACCTGCGCGTGCTGATCGGGCTGGACGCGACCCGCGCACAGGCCATGCTGGACCGGCTGATCGCCTACCTGCGGGCCACGCTGCAGGCTTCGCGCGCGGTGGAGCATCCGCTGGCGGCGGAGTTCGAGCGCATTGCCGATTACCTGGCGCTGATGCAGGTGCGCATGGGCCCGCGCCTGGCGGTGTCGCTGGATCTGCCGGCTGAGCTGCGCGCCCTGCCCGTGCCCCCGCTGATCCTGCAGCCGCTGGTGGAAAACAGCATCCAGCACGGGCTGGAGCCGCAGGTGGAGGGCGGGCGCCTGACACTGTCCGCCGCGCTGCAGTCCGGCCGGCTGCGCCTGACGGTGCGCGACGATGGCATCGGCCTGGGCGCGGGCGGCCGCTTGCCTCACTCCACCGGTTTCGGGCTGGAGCAGGTGCGCTCGCGGCTGCACACGCTGTACGGCAGCGCGGCATCGCTGGCGCTGTCCGAGCTGCCGGGCGAGCGCGGCACGCTGGCGGTGATCGAGCTGCCGCTGCCCAGCCCCGAATCCACCCTCACCCCATCATCCACAGCCCCATGACGAGCACCCGCGCCCTGATCGCCGAAGACGAGCCTCTGCTGGCCGCCGCCCTGGCCGCGGATCTGGACGCGCTGTGGCCCGGCCTGCAGCTGGTGGCCAGCGTCGGCGATGGCTTGAGCGCCATCGAGCGCGCCCTCGCGCTCAAGCCCGATGTGTGCTTCCTGGACATCCGCATGCCCGGCTGCAGCGGGCTGGAGGTGGCGCAGGCGCTGGCCGAGGACTGGCCCGCGGACGCGCCCTTTCCGCTGCTGGTCTTCGTGACGGCCTACGACCAGTTTGCGCTGCAGGCTTTCGAGGCCCAGGCGGTGGACTACGTGGTCAAGCCACCGGAGCGGGCGCGGCTGCAGGCCTGCGTGGCGCGGCTGCAGGCCCGCCTGGCAGAGCGTGGCGCGGGCAGCGGCCTGCAGGGCACGCTGGATCAATTGCGCGCGCTGCTGTCCGGGCCGCTGCCGGCCGGCAGCGGAGCGTTGGCGCAGCAAAGTGCCCCAGGCGCGCCGCCACCGCGCCTGAACGTCATCCAGGCCCAGGTGGGCAGCACCGTGCACTTTGTGCCCGTGGACGAGGTGATCTATTTCGAGGCGGCGGACAAATACCTGCGCGTGGTGACGGCGCACAAGGAGCACCTGATCCGCCTGTCGCTGAAGGACCTGCTGCCGCAGCTGGACGGCACGCGCTTCTGGCAGATCCATCGCGGCACCGTGGTGCAGGCACGCTGCATCGCCAGCGCCCGGCGCGATGACTCCGGCAAGGTCTTCATCCAGCTGCACGGCCGCCCCGAGACCCTGACCGCCAGCCGGCTCTACGCGCACCTGTTCAAGGGCATGTGAGCAGGCGCGGCTGAGGCCCGCGCGCTGCCCGCTGTGCGCCGAGCCGGCACCCGCGTCATCCGCCGCGCACTTCACGCCGCTGCAGACCCATCTGGTCGCGCCGGCTGTTGCCCCGTCGCCCTACCGTGGCTGCCGCTGCAGCAGCCCGCGACCATGCACCCATGGACGCCTTCAACCGACTGCTTCACCAGCACCCGCTGATCTTCTTCCACCTCATCACCGCCGCAGCGGCGCTGGTGCTGGGCATCGTGCTGATGCTGCGGCGCAAGGGCACCGGCAGCCACCGCTGGCTGGGCTGGAGCTGGGTGCTGCTGATGGGCACGACCACCGTCCTCAGCGCCTTCATCCGCGACTACGGCATGCCCAACATCGCGGGCTTCACGCCCATCCACGCCTTCACCGTGCTGGTGGCGGTGCAGCTGCCGCGCGGCGTCTGGTACATCCGGCGCGGCAACGTGCAAGGGCATCGGCAGACCATGCGCGGGCTGTTCTTCGGGGCCTGCGTCGTGGCCGGGATCTTCACGCTGCTGCCGGGTCGCTTCCTGGGCAGCCTGCTGTGGCGGGACGCGCTGGGGCTGATGGCCTGAAGGCGACGGGGCGCGCGGGCCCCATCGATAGAATCCCGCGCATGTCTGCTGCCGCCTCCAAGACCCCCGAAACGCCCAGGCCCGCCAACTTCCTGCGCGGCATCATCGAGCGTGATCTCCAAGCCGGCACCTACGCCAACCGGCCCTTCGGCGGCAGCCCAGGCGACGCGGCACACCACGCGGCCGGCACGCCGGACCCGGCCCGCATCCGCACCCGCTTTCCGCCGGAACCCAACGGCTACCTGCACGTGGGCCACGCCAAGAGCATCTGCCTGAACTTCGGCCTGGCGCGCGATCACGGCGGCATCTGCCACCTGCGCTTCGACGACACCAACCCCGAAAAGGAAGAGCAGGAGTACGTCGACGCCATCATCGAGGCCGTTCACTGGCTGGGCTTCGACTGGGTCTCGGGCGGCACCTCGCACCTCTACTACGCGAGCGACTATTTCGATTTCATGGTGCGCGCGGCCGAGGCGCTGATCGCCGACGGCCTGGCCTACGTGGACGAGCAGACGCCCGAACAGATGCGCGCGGCCCGCGGCGACTTCAACACTCCCGGCACGGACAGCCCCTTCCGCAGCCGCACGCCGGCGCAGAACCTGGAGCGCTTCCGCGAGATGCAGAGTGGCCGCATGGCCGACAGCGCAGCCGTGCTGCGCGCGCGCATCGACATGGCCTCGCCCAACATCAACCTGCGCGATCCGGCCCTCTACCGCATCAAGCACGCCACGCACCACAACACCGGTGACCGCTGGTGCATCTACCCGATGTACACCTATGCGCACCCGATCGAGGACGCGCTGGAACGCATCACGCACAGCTTCTGCACGCTGGAATTCGAGGATCAGCGTCCGTTCTACGACTGGCTGCTGGACAACCTGGCGCGGCTGGGCCTGCTGGCGCACCCGCTGCCGCGCCAGCATGAGTTCGGGCGGCTGAACCTGACCGGGGTGATGACCAGCAAGCGCAAGCTCAAGGCGATGGTCGATGAAGGCATCGTCAGCGGCTGGGACGATCCGCGCATGCCCACGATCTTCGGCATGCGCCGCCGCGGCTATACGCCGCAAAGCATCCGCGCGATGGCCGAGGCCACCGGCGCCAGCAAGACCGACATCTGGCTCGACTACTCGGTGCTGGACATCGCGCTGCGCGACGATCTGGAAGGCCAGGCTGCGCGCGCCATGGCCGTGCTGGCGCCGCTGAAGCTCGAACTCACCAACTGGGACAGCCTCTTTGGCGCCGGGCACCTGGAGCCCTGCTCCGCACCGGCCCATCCGCAGCGGCCCGATCTGGGCCAGCGGCAGTTCTCGCTGGGGCCGCAGGTGTGGATCGAGGCAGACGACTTCGCCGAAGTGCCGCCCAAGGGCTTCTTCCGGCTCTTCCCGGGCAACAGGGTGCGCCTGAAGTACGGCATGGTCATCGAGTGCAGCGGCTGCACGCGGGATGCCGACGGCCGCATCAGCGCCGTGCAGGCCACGGTGGTGCCGGATACCAAGAGCGGCACGCCGGGCGCGGACGCGGTGAAGGTCAAGGGCACGATCACCTGGGTCTCGGCCCACGAGGCCGTGCCGCTGGAACTGCGCCTTTTCGAGCGCATGTTCACGGTCGATCAGCCTGGCTCGGACGAACGGGATTTCCGCAGCGTGGTCAATCCGCACAGCAAGACCGTGGCTTCAGGCTATGGCGAGCCTTCTCTGCGCGCCGTGCCGGCCGAGGCGCGCCTGCAGTTCGAGCGCCACGGCTATTTCGTGGCCGACCGTGTCGACCACGCCGATGGCCGGCCGGTCTTCAACCGCATCACGACGCTCAAGGATTCCTTCCCGCGCTGAGCGGGCGCGCCCGACGCGCCGCCCCCTCGCGCTGGGCGGTGAAGATCCGTAAAGTCGGGCTGCAGCCGGGAACGGTCAGCGCGCGCGTGGCTCACACTCGCCCTGTGCCGGGTCCGCCCGGCGCCGGCTGCCGCGCCGAGCCTGCGGCCTGCAAACCCGAAGGAGCCCGTCATGCGCCCTGCCTTGTCCCGCTGCGTCGTCCAGGCTGCCGGCCTGGGTCTGGGTCTGGTCCTTGCCCTGCCGTCCTGGGCGGGCGGCACCGTGCAGGTCGAGTTCAAGCAGCCCGATCGCTATACCGACATCGGCTTTGCCACGGTGGAGCGCGAGACCAACCTCAAGACCCTGGCCGGCCACATGAAGCGCTGGGAAGAACGCCTGCCCGATGGCCAGCGCCTGGAGATCGAGGTGCTGGATGTGGATCTGGCCGGCGAGGTGCGGCCCTGGCGCGCACTGCACGAGGTACGCATCCTGCGCGGCCGCATCGATTGGCCGCGCATGAACCTGCGCTGGGCGCTGAAGGCCGGCGATCAGGTGCTGAAGTCCGGCGACGAGCGCATCGCCGACATGGCCTACCTGGGCACCAGTGCGCGGCTGCGCTACCCCGAGGCGCTGGCCTACGACACGCGCATGCTGGACGACTGGCTGCGCACCCGCGTGCTGGCCGCGGATGTTGTACGTTAGCCCTTGACTGGCGGCTGACGGCTCAGGCCAGCAGCCCGGTCGCGCGCAGCGTGGCCAGCAGGCCTTGGGCAAACTGGCGGTAACCCTCGGCATTGGCGTGGATGGCATCGGCGCGCAGCCGGCTGTCCTGCAGCACCTGCGACCATCCCTGGCGGTGCAGCGGCACGCGCAGCTCTTCAGCCAGCGCGCCGTACAAGGGATGGTCGTCCAGCGATTCGGTCAGCCGCGCGGCCAGCGTGGGTCTGGGCACGGCGATCAGCAGCAGCTGCGCGGGGTGTGCCCGGCACAGCGCCACCATGCGACGGATGTGCTCGCGCAGATCGTCCTCAGGCAGGCGGCGCAGCAGATCGTTGCCGCCGATGCCCAGCAGCACCAGCGCGGGCGCGTGCTCCTGCAGCAGCCCTGGCAGCCGCGCCAGCGCCTGGGCCGAGGTATCGCCCGGCACGCCGGCGTTGATCAGCTGCCAGCCCGTGAGCCCGGCCAGCACCGCGGGCCAGGCGTCTTCCGGCGCGGCGCCCGTGCCGTAGGTCAGGCTGTCGCCCAGCGCCAGCACCGATGCACCGGCCGCCACCAGCGTGCCCTTGATCGGCTGCCGGCCACAGCCTGCCAGCGCCGCCGCCAGCAGCGCCAGCGATCCGCCGGCGCACCAGCGCAGACAACGACGGCGAGAGAGCGGCTGCATTCTGAAACCTCCTGAGGCGACGGGGCGATCATGCCGCGGCCAAAAGCAGGCATCATCGCTCCCGTTTTCACCGCGCCTGCGCCCAGCGGGCCGCCCAGACCATGTCGGACACACCCGCCTCCCACCTCACCCATCCCCTTCGGCCGAGCCTGCCCAAGGGACATCACAAACCCTTGCGGCTGCGCCTGTCCGAGCCCGGCGCATGGGCGCGGCGCACCCTGGCGGCCTTCGCTCTGACCGCGGTCGGCACCGTGGCGCTGGCGCAGGCGCCGGCACCCGCAGCAGGCGGCAGCACCACCAGCTCCAGCGGGCTGATCTTTCGCTCGCTGAAGGAAGGCACGGGCGCGAGCCCGGCGGCCACGGACGTGGTCAAGGTGCACTATCGCGGCACGCTGACCAACGGCACCGAGTTCGACAGCTCCTACAAGCGCGGCAGCCCGGCGGAGTTTCCGCTCAACCGCGTGATCAAGTGCTGGACTGAAGGGCTGCAGAAGATGAAGGTCGGCGGCAAGGCGCAGCTCACCTGCCCGCCGGCCATCGCCTACGGCGAGCGCGGCACGCCGGGCGGCCCGATTCCGCCCAATGCGACGCTGAACTTCGAGGTCGAACTGCTGGGCATCGGCGGCAAGTGAGCGCCGGCGCGCTCACTGGGCCTTGAACACGCGCCGGGCCAGCGTGACCCCGCCGAGCACCAGCGCGCCCGCCACGATGCCCACCACCGCGTCGGCCAGCGTGGCGGCACTCAGGTGCAGCAGGCCGCCCAGCGGGGCGGTCTGCGCTTCGATCAGGTGATGCAGGAAGGGCAGGCCGTGCACCAGGATGCCGCCGCCCACCAGGAACATCGCTGCCGTGCCCAGCACCGAAAGGGCCTTCATCAGCCAGGGCGCCGCCGCCAGGATGCCACGCCCCAGTGCCGCGCTCGCGCCGGCGCGTCGGCTGAGGTACAGGCCCAGGTCATCCAGCTTCACGATACCGGCCACGAAGCCGTAGACGCCCAGCGTCATCACCAGCGCGATGCCCGAGAGCACGGCGGCCTGCATGCCCAGCGGCTGGCCATCCACCGTGCCCAGCGTGATGGCGATGATCTCGGCCGAGAGGATGAAGTCGGTGCGCACCGCGCCCTTGATCTTTTCGCGCTCCAGCGCCACCAGATCGACCCGCTCGTCCATCAGCGCCTGCGTCAGCTGCGCGTGATGCGCCTCATCTTCGGCGCGGCTGTGCAGCAGCTTGTGGGCGAGCTTCTCGAAGCCTTCGTAGCAGAGAAAGGCCCCGCCCAGCATCAGCAGCGGCGTGATGGCCCAGGGCGCAAAGGCGCTGATCGCCAGCGCCGCCGGGACCAGGATCGCCTTGTTGATCAGCGAACCCTTGGCCACCGCCCAGACCACGGGCAGCTCGCGCTCGGCCGCCACGCCCGAGACCTGCTGCGCATTCAGCGCCAGGTCGTCGCCGAGCACGCCTGCCGTCTTCTTGGCCGCGACCTTGCTGAGCACCGCCACGTCGTCCAGCACGGTGGCGATGTCGTCGAGCAGCGCGAGAAGACTGGTGGCCATGGCGTGCATTCTCGCGTCAAGCCGGGCCTACAGTCGCGCTGATGATCCGTCTGCAGCTTCGATGGGGGTCGGCCCGAATCCGGATCGCCGCGTGCCTGGCGGCGGCGTTGCTGGCAGCAGCCCCCTGCCCGGCGGCCGCTCAGGACGAAGTGCCCTTCATCACCACGCCCGATCACGTGACGCTGGCCATGCTTCGCATCGCGGCGGTCGGGCCCAGGGATCATGTGATCGATCTGGGCTCGGGCGATGGCCGCATCGTCATCACCGCGGCACGCCACTTCGGGGCCAGCGGCCTGGGCGTGGAGATCGTGCCCGATCTGGTGCAGCGCAGCCGCGAAGCGGCGCGCCGCGCCGGCGTGGCTTCACGCGCGCGGTTTGCCGAGCAGGACCTCTTCAGGACCGATCTCTCGCCGGCAACGGTGGTAACGATGTATCTGCTGCAGGATGTCAATCTGCAGCTGCGGCCGGCGCTGCTGGCGCTCCAGCCGGGCACGCGCATCGTCTCGCACGACTGGGACATGGGTGACTGGCTGCCCGATCGCAGCCTGACGCTGGCCGTGCCCGACAAGGCCGTGGGGCGCGAAAAGCTCAGCCGCGTGCACTTCTGGTGGGTGCCCGCGCCCGTGCAGGGCATCTGGTGCGGCCCGCGCGGGCAGCGGCTGGAACTGCAGCAGCGCCACCAGGTGATCGACGGCCATGCGGTCGATCGTTCGGGGCAGCGAATCGCGCTCAGCGGTCGCCTGCAGGGCCGGCAGCTGCAGCTGCTGGGTGCGCAGGGGCCGCTGCAGGCCGAGTGGCAGGACGCGGCCACGATGACGATCCGCCAGGCCAGCGGCGCCTGGCGCATGACGCCGGGCCAACGATGGCAGCGTCGTGACTGCCGCGCAGAACAGACCGAACTGTGCTGTTCATGAGACGCCGGACCGCCAGCCAAAGCCCGCTCCGGCAAATTCCTGTTTACAGACAGTAACGTTTATGCCACCGTGCGAGGTCCTCGCTAGCTGGACCCGCGATGAACGCTTCTCGCCTGGTAATGCGCCCCGTGATCGGAAAGTCGGGCGCACTCACGGAGCCTCCTGCCCCTCTGCGTGCCTTGCTGGATGCGGCCGACATCCGCACCGATGGCGCGCGCCCCTGGGACATGCGGGTCCACAACCCGCGGCTGTTCCGGCGCATGCTCAGCGAGTGGTCGCTGGGCGTGGGCGAGAGCTACATGGATGGCGATTGGGACTGCGAGCGCCTGGATCAGCTCTTTGATCGCATCCTGCGCGCCGACATCGAATCGCGCGCCGTGGGCCTGGCGCGCATGAAGCTCGCCGCGTCGCTGGTGCCCTATCTGCTGGTCAACCGGCAGCGGCGCGAGCGTGCCTTCGTGGTCGGCGAGCAGCACTACGACATCGGCAACGACCTGTTCGAGCGCATGCTCGATCCGCAGATGATCTATTCCTGCGGCTACTGGGAGCAGGCGCAGACACTGGAAACCGCCCAGCTGCACAAGCTGGAGATGATCTGCCGCAAGCTGCAGCTCAAGCCGGGGATGACGCTGCTGGACATCGGCTGCGGATGGGGCGGCCTGGCCCGGCACGCCGCGATGCACCACGGCGTATCGGTCACCGGCATCACCGTCTCGCGCGAACAGAAGGCGCTGGCCGAGCAGACCTGCGCCGGGCTGCCGGTGGCCATCCTGCTGCAGGATTACCGCGAGCTGCAGGGCCGCTTCGACCGCATCGCCTCGGTGGGCATGTTCGAGCATGTCGGCCCGCGCAACTACAACACCTACTTCGAGACCGCGCACCGGCTGCTGACCTCCGAGGGCCTGTTCCTGCTGCACACCATCGGCCTGGATCGCGCGACGGCGCGCACCGATCCCTGGATCGAAAAGTACATCTTCCCCGGCGGCAAGCTGCCTGCGGTGCACGAGATCGCCCAGGGCTTCGAGCCCTGGTTCGTGCTGGAAGACTGGCACAACTTCGGCGCCGACTACGACCGCACCCTGATGGCCTGGCACGAACGCTTCCAGATCGCCTGGCCCGAGTTGCGCCAGACCTACGGCGAGCGCTTCGGCCGCATGTGGCGCTACTACCTGCTCAGCTGTGCCGGCTTTTTCCGCAGCCGCCAGGGCCAGCTGTGGCAGCTGGTGCTGACGCGCCGCGAGCGGCAGGAGGTCTACCGCTCGGTGCGTCCCTACAGCACCGCGCCGCAGCTCAAGGCCTGAGCACCTTGGCCACGGCGTTGGGCCGCAGGCGGAAGGCGTCTGGCATGTCCGAGCCCAGCAGCGGCCTCAGGTAGAGGCGGAAGGCGTCGGTGACGTCCGTGCCGCTGGGCGCGATGAAGTGGTCCTCCATCGTGCGTGTCTTGCCGGCCACGGCCTCCAGCGGCAGCAGCTCGTAATCGGCCGAGTAGTAGCCGGTACGCTTGATGGCCACGCTGCCGTCGCGCTCGGCCGTGAAGGCGTACTGGACCGCCTTTTCGCCCACTTCGCGCGCCTCGCGCTGGTCGACATCGCTGACGCAGCCGATGAAGCTGCGCTGCAGGTAGCCGAAGGTATCGCCGCGCACCCGCTTGATCTTCAGCTTCTGCTTGATCTCTTCACACAGCAGATCAGCCAACGCCCCGGTGCCGGACAGCTGCACGTTGCCGTGTGCATCGTGCTCCAGATCCTTGGCCAGTTGCGCAGCGATGGGCCGGCCGCTGCCGTCGTGGATGCCCTCGGAGACGGCGATCACGCAGCGCCCCAGCCGATCGTGCGTGGCCTTCACGTCGGCCAGGAAGCGCTCCAGCTCGAAGCTGCGCTCGGGCAGGTAGATCAGGTGCGGGCCGTCATCCGGAAACTTCTTGCCCAGCGCCGAGGCCGCAGTCAGGAAGCCGGCGTGTCGGCCCATGACCACGGCCAGATAGACGCCGGGCAAGGCGGCGTTGTCGAGGTTGGCGCCGGCAAAGGCCTGCGCCACGAAGCGCGCCGCGCTCGGAAAGCCCGGCGTGTGATCGTTGCCGACCAGATCGTTGTCGATCGTCTTCGGGATGTGCACACAGCGCAGCGGATAACGCGCCTGCGCCGCCTGCTCGCTGACGATGCGCACGGTGTCGCTGGAATCGTTGCCGCCGATGTAGAAGAAGTGGCCGATGCGATGCGCCTGCAGCACGCGGAAGATCTCCTGGCAATACGCCAGATCGGGCTTGTCGCGCGTCGAGCCCAGGGCCGACGACGGTGTCTTGGCCACCAGTTCCAGGTTGTGGCTGGTCTCCTGCGTCAGATCGAAGAAGTCTTCGTTCACGATCCCGCGCACGCCGTGGCGCGCGCCGTAGACCCGATCGATGCCACGTTGTCGGCGCGCTTCCAGCACCACGCCCGCGAGCGACTGGTTGATCACCGCCGTCGGGCCGCCGCCCTGGGCCACCAGCACCTTGTTCACCGTCATGACCACCCTCCGATTGCTGCTTGGGCCGGCGCCCGGACAGGGCGCAACCACCTGCCCGCTGCGCGTCGCCCTGCCCTGACCGGGCGCCCACAGAAACGCCCTGATTGCGGGGGAATGATCCCCCAGTTCTGCCAGAAAGTCGTCACAAAGGGGGATCACAATGCGTTCCACGGATGGCGACAACCGGCCGCAACATTGGGCGGCATCCCGGAACCCGTACCCGGCGCCAAGAACCCGTCAAGCTGCGAGAGCAGCTTGCTCGGAGCCGCAGGGCCACCCCAAGGTGGCCCTTCTGCTTTCTGGGCCGGTGCCGCTTAATCTGTTGCAAGGTCGCCACGGCCTTCATCACGTATAACCGCGGCCCATGGCTGACGGCACCCTACCCTTGCTGCGCGCCGCCGGCCTGGAAGGCCAACGCGGCGAGCGCACGCTCTTCCGCGGCCTGGAACTGACGCTGGCGCCGGGCGAGATCGTCTGGCTGCGGGGCCGCAACGGCCGCGGCAAGACCACGCTGCTGCGCCTGCTGGCGGGCCTGGCCACGCCGGCTGCCGGCGACATCGCGATCGATGGGCAAGCGGCACGCGGAAGCGCCTGGCGCGCCGGCATGAGCTACATCGCGCATGCCAATGCCCTGAAGGACGACCTCAGCGCCACCGAGGCGCTGAGCTTCCTGGCCGGCCTGGCCGGCCGCACGCCATCCAGCACGGAGTTGAAGCAGGCCCTCACGCGCCTGGGCGTGGCCGAGCGGGCGCGTGCCCCGGTGCGCACGCTCAGCCAGGGTCAGCGCCGCCGCGTCGCGCTGGCGCGCCTGGCCTTGCCCCAGGCGCCGCGGCTGTGGCTGCTGGACGAGCCCTTCGATGCGCTGGACGACATCGGCATCGGCACCTTGAACGGCCTGCTCGCCGAACACAGCGCCCGCGGCGGCGCGGCGCTGCTGACCAGCCACCAGGCGCTGAGCCTGAGCCAGCCGCAGCCGCGGGAGTTCAGCCTGGACCCTTTTGCGGTGGGCCACTGAGGGCGGGCATGCGCGATCTCTTCCTGAGCGTCTTCCTGCGCGATCTGCGGCTCGCGGCGCGGCGCCGCATCGAGGCCTTGCTGCCGCTGGTGTTCTTTGTCGTGGCGGTGAGCCTGTTCCCGCTGGGCGTGGGCCCGGAGCCCCAGACGCTGCGCCAGATCGCGCCGGGCGTGGTCTGGGTCTGCGCGCTGCTGGCCACGATGCTGTCGGTCAATACGCTCTACGCCGGCGATCACGCCGATGGCTCGCTGGAGCAGATGCTGCTGGCGCCCGCGCACCCGCTGGCGCTGGCGGCCGCCAAGGCGACGGCGCACTGGGTGATCACCGGCCTGCCGCTGATCCTGGCGGCCCCGGTGATCGGGCTGCTGTTCGACATGTCCGGCCCTGGCCTCATGGCCTTGCTGATCAGCCTGCTGCTGGGCACGCCGATCCTCAGCCTGCTGGGAGGACTTGGCGCCGCGCTCACGCTGGGCCTGCGCAGCGGTGGCATGCTCCTGATCCTGATCGTGCTGCCGCTGGCCACGCCAGCCTTGATCTTCGGCTCAGGCGCCGTGGGGGCAATCGAATCCGGCCTCTCGGCTGCGGGACACTACTCCCTGTTGGGCGCCTTGCTCATCGCCACCGCGCTGGGGGCCCCCTGGGCCACCGCGGCGGCGCTGCGCATCTCGACAGAATGAATCACCGAGCGACATGCCACTGACGTTCTACACCTTCTCTTCGCCACCGAAGTTCTACGCGCTCACGGGCGTGCTGGTGCCGCTGTTCTGGGTGGCCGCCATCGGGCTGGCCGCGGTCGGCCTGTGGATGGGCTTCTTCGTCGCGCCCACCGATGCCACGCAGGGCGAGGTCTACCGCGTCATCTTCATCCATGTGCCGGCCGCCTGGCTGGCCATGCTGCTGTACCTGGTGATGGCCTTCTGGGCGGCCATCGGCTGGGCCTTCAAGGCCCGTCTGGCTTCGATGGTGGCGCGCGCCATTGCGCCCACCGGTGCGATGTTTGCGTTCCTGGCGCTGTGGACCGGCGCCTTCTGGGGCAAGCCCACCTGGGGCACCTGGTGGGTCTGGGACGCGCGGCTGACCTCCACGCTGATCCTGCTCTTCCTCTACCTGGGCTACATCGCCTTGGTCGAGGCGATCGATGACCCGCGGCGCGCGGATCAGGCCGGCGCGTTGATGGCCGTGGTGGGCGCCGTCAACGTGCCGATCATCTATTTCTCGGTCAAGTGGTGGAACACCCTTCATCAGGGCGCCAGCGTCAGCCTGACCGCCGCGCCCAAGATGGCCACCACGATGCTCACGGCGATGCTGATCATGACGCTGGCCTTCTGGGCCTACGCCTTTGCCGTTGTCTTCACCCGCACGCGGGCCATCGTGCTGGAACGCGAACAGGGCGCCAGCTGGGTGAACCAACTCGCAGCAAAAGGGTCTTCATCATGAACTGGGGCAGCGTCGACCAGTTCCTTTCCATGGGCGGCTACGGGCTCTACGTGTGGGGCTCCTATGCCATGACGGCCTTGCTGATGGTGGCCGAGCCCTTGCTGGCGGCGCGCCGCCGCCGCCGTGCCCTGCGTGAAGCGCAGGAGGAATCAAGGTCATGAAATCAAGACACAAGAAACTGGCCCTGATCGGGGGCGTGCTGGTCGCCGTGGGCGGCATCGTCGCCCTGGTGCTGAATGCCTTCCAGAGCAACCTGGTGTTCTTCTACTCGCCGTCCCAGGTGGCGGCCCAGGAAGCCCCCACCGGGCGCACCTTCCGCGTCGGCGGGCTGGTGGAAGTGGGCAGCGTGAAGCGCGATGGCACGCAGGTGCACTTCGTGGTGACGGATTCGGCCAAGACCGTGGCGGTGCGCTACCAGGGCATCCTTCCGGACCTGTTCAAGGAAGGCAAGGGCGTGGTCGCGCAGGGCCAGCTGAAGAACGGCGTGTTCGAGGCCCGCGAGGTGCTGGCCAAGCACGATGAGAACTACATGCCGCCAGAGGCCGCCGAGGCGCTGGAAAAGGCGCAGAAGGGCAACCAGAAGCTGGGGCAGACGGTGCAGCAGCCCGCTGCCGGAACGGCCACCAGTTATGGCGGCGGCGGCGCCTACGGCACGGGCGCGACAGCGCCCACAGGAGGCAAGCCGTGAATCCCGAAATCGGTCACTTCGTTCTCTGGCTCGGCCTGGCTCTGTCGCTGTGGCTGGGTGTCGTGCCGCTGGCCGGTGCGCAGCTGAACAAGGCCGCCTGGATGGGCCTGGCGCGCCCGGGCAGCCTCGTGCTGTTCGGTCTGGTGCTGGTGTCCTTCCTGAGCCTGACGGCCGCGTTCGTGAACAACGACTTCTCGGTGTTGTACGTCGCGCAGAATTCCAACAGCGCCTTGCCGCTGATGTACCGCATCTCGGCCGTCTGGGGCGGACACGAGGGCTCGCTGCTGCTGTGGCTGCTGATGCTGGTGGGCTGGATGGCAGCCGTAGCGCTGTTCTCTAAGCACCTGCCGCTGCCGGTGGTGGCGCGCATCCTCTCGGTGATGGCGCTGGTGGCCGTCGGCTTCTTTCTGTTCACGCTGGCCACCTCGAATCCGTTCGACCGGCTGTTCCCGGCGCCCGCCGACGGCCGCGATCTGAACCCGCTGCTGCAGGATCCGGGGATGATCATCCACCCGCCGATGCTCTACATGGGCTACGTGGGCTTCTCGGTGGCCTTCGCGTTTGCCGTGGCGGCGCTGATCGGCGGCAATCTCGATGCCCAGTGGGCGCGCTGGACACGCCCCTGGACAAGCCTGGCCTGGGTCTTCCTGACCCTGGGCATCGCCATCGGCAGCTGGTGGGCCTACTACGAGCTCGGCTGGGGCGGCTGGTGGTTCTGGGATCCGGTGGAAAACGCGTCCTTCATGCCCTGGCTGGTGGGGACAGCACTGATCCACTCCCTGGCCGTGACCGAAAAGCGCGGCAGCTTCAAGAACTGGACGGTGCTGCTGGCCATCCTGGCCTTCTCGCTGTCGCTGCTGGGGACCTTCCTCGTGCGATCGGGCGTGCTGAGCTCGGTGCACGCGTTCGCCACCGACCCCACGCGCGGCCTGTTCATCCTGGCCTTCCTGGTGCTGGTGATCGGCGCTTCGCTGGCGCTGTACGCCTGGCGCGCGCCGACGGTGGGGCTGGGCGCACGCTTCGCGCTGCTTTCGCGCGAAACGCTGCTGCTGTCCAACAACGTGCTGCTGCTCGTGGCCACCGCCGCCGTGCTGCTGGGCACGCTGTACCCGCTGGTGCTGGACGCGCTGGACATGGGCAAGATCTCCGTGGGCCCGCCCTACTTCGATACCGTCTTCGTGCCGCTGATGGCGCCGGTGGTGTTCCTGATGGGCATCGGCCCGATCGCACGCTGGAAGCAGGCCGAACTGCCCGACATCGCCACCCGGCTGAAATGGGCCGTGGGCGTTGCTGTCATCGCCACGGTGATCGGCAGCTGGGTGGCAGGCAAGTTCAGCTGGCTTTCGGCCTTCGGGCTGCTGATGGGCTACTGGGTCGTGGCCAGCGTGGCCACCGATTTCCTCGAACGGGTGGCGCCGCGCGGCGGCGTGGCCAGCAGCTTCTTCAGCCGGGCGCGGCAGATCCCGCGCGCGAGCTACGGCATGATGCTGGCGCATCTGGGCGTGGCGGTCTTCATCTTCGGCGTCACGATGGTGCGCACGCACGAGGTCGAACGTGACCTGAAGATGACGCCCGGCAGCTACACCGAGCTTGACGGCGCGCGCTTCACGCTGGACAGCCTGCGCGAGATCGAAGGCCCCAACTACCGCGCGGTGCAGGGCCTGATCATCGTCACGCACGGCGACCGCGTCGTGGCCCGCATGCGGCCCGAAAAGCGCGTCTATCGCGTGCAGACCATGCCCATGACCGAGGCGGCCATCCGCACGCGCCTGGCGGGTGATCTGTACGTATCGCTCGGCGAGCCGGTGGACGACGGCAAGGCCTGGATCGTGCGCATCTACGTCAAGCCCTACGTGAGCTGGATCTGGGGCGGCTGCGCGCTGATGGCGCTGGGCGGCATCCTGGCCGCCGCCGATCGCCGCTACCGCGCGAAGAAGACGGCCGAGAAGCCCGCCGTGGCCGGAGCACAAGCGGCATGAAGAGCCTGAAGTTCATCGTTCCGCTGGCGCTGTTTGCGGTGCTGGTGGTCTTCCTGTGGCGGGGCCTGTCGCTCAACCCGCGCGAGGTGCCATCGCCCTTGATCGGCAAGCCGGCGCCGGCCTTCGTGCTGCCCAAGCTGGGCGAGCCCGGGACCATGATCCGTCGCGAAGACCTGCTGGGCAAGGTCTGGGTGCTCAACGTCTGGGCGTCCTGGTGCGCGCCCTGCCGCGAGGAGCACCCGCTGGTGATCGCCTTTGCGCGCCGCAGCGGCGTGCCGGTCTACGGCCTGAACTACAAGGATCAACCCGCCGCCGCCAGCAACTGGCTTTCGCAGTTAGGCAACCCCTACGCCGCGACGCTGGTCGATGCCGACGGCAAGGCCGGCATCGACTGGGGGGTCTACGGTGTGCCCGAGACCTTCGTCGTCGACAAGGCCGGCATCATCCGCTACAAGCACATCGGCCCGCTCACCGAAGAGGCGATCCGCACCCGGCTGGAGCCGCTGGTCAAGGGGCTGTCTTCATGAGTGCGCTGGGCGCGCACCTGATGGCCGCGGCCCGTGCGGCGTTGCTCGCACTGGCCCTGGCCCTGGGCAGCGTGCCGTCCTTCGCGGCGCAGGCCCCCAGCGCATCGGCCGATCCGGCACTGGAAGCGCAGGTGGTGAAGATCTCGGCCGAACTGCGCTGCCTGGTCTGCCAGAACCAGACCATCGCGGACTCCAACGCCGACCTGGCGGTGGACCTGCGCAACCAGGTGCGCGAGATGCTCAAGCGCGGCGAAAGCCAGGCGCAGATCATCGACTACATGACCGCGCGCTACGGTGATTTCGTGCTCTACCGCCCGCCGGTGAAGAGCAGCACCGCGCTGCTGTGGTTCGGCCCCGCCGTGCTGCTGGTGGCCGCGGTGGGCATCTTCGTGCTGGTGCTGCGCCGCCGCGCGCGGCTGGCGCCCGAGCGCTTTGAATCCGATCCTGAAGACGTCACACCTTGAACGTTCCATCTTCTCCTGAAGCGGCAGCACCGCTGCCGCGCCCGGGCGTGCGCCTGGTCGCCGTGAGTGCGCTGTTCGTGCTCGCCGTTGCGGTGGCCGGTTATGCCTGGACGGGCTCGCCTTCGGCGCTGACCGGCAATCCCCACGCCGAGGCCCGGGCGGCCGCCGATGCCGACGAAGCCGCCAAGGTGGCGGAGTTTTCCGGCATGGTCGAAAAACTCCGCCAGCGCATGGAGCAGGAGCCCGCGGCCGAAGGCCTGGCCATGCTGGGCCGCAGCTACCTGATCCTGGGCAAGCCCGATGAGGCCGTCACGGCCTACCAGCGTGCGCTGAAGATGCAGCCGGGCAATGCCTCCTTGCTGGCCGACATGGCCGATGCAATGGGCGTGAAGAACGGCAACAGCCTCAGCGGTGCGCCGATGGCCTTCGTGGAGCAGGCGCTGCGCCTGGATCCGAGCAACCTCAAGGCGCTGATGCTGGCCGGCAGCGAAGCCTTCGATCGCAACGACCACCCCGCTGCGCAGGCCTACTGGAAGCGGGCCGTGGACGCCGGTCCCGAGGATCATCCGCTGGTCAAGCAGGCGGGTCTGGCGATCGACGAATCCCGCCGCGTCGCGTCAGCGGGCACGGGCGGCGGCGCCGCGCCGGCCACACCGGCCGCAGCGGTGCCGGGAACGGCCACGGTCCCGGCGGCAGCAAGCACGGGGGCAGCAGCGCCCGCGGCCTCCGCTGCGGGCCCGGCTGCCGCCGGCAAGGCCAGCGTCGGTGGCACGGTCAGCCTGGCCGCGGCGCTGCGGGCGCAGGCCTCGCCCGAGGATACGGTCTTCATCTTTGCGCGGCCGGCCGAGGGCGCGCGGGTGCCGCTGGCCATCCTGCGGCGGCAGGTCAAGGATCTGCCCTTGTCCTTCACGCTGGATGACAGCCTGGCGATGTCACCGGCGGCGCGCCTGTCGTCCAGCAGCCGCGTGATCGTCGGCGCGCGCATCAGCAAGTCCGGCAATGCGATGCCGCAGCCCGGCGACCTGGAGGTGCTGAGCGAACCCGTGGCCGTGGGCACCCAGGGCCTGAAGCTGGAGATCTCGCGCGTGGTGCGCTGAAGGTTTTGCGGGCTTTCAGTCCGCGGCGGGTGAAGGGCGCTGCCACGCGCTGGCGGCGCTGATCGCCGGTCCGCATCAGGCAAATCGCCCGTGCAGGAACCATTCAGGCCCGGGCTCGGCCTGCGGCAGGCGCGAGCGGTAGATCCACACCAGCGAGCCATCGTGCGACTGGGCCACGAAATAGTCGCGCGCCGTGGGCTCGCCGTCCCACCAGCCGGCCTCGATGCGTTCGGGCCCGGCCAGCACCTGCAGCGGCCGCCCATCGAGCAGCGGTAGCGATTGCCGATCGGCCAGCGCCTGGGGCTCGGGCAGCAGCCAGGCCGGCCGTGTGATCTGACGGTCGATCGGGCGATCGAACGGCTGATCGATCGGCCGCCACGGCGGGGCGGGCTCGCGCGCCGGCGTGCCGGTGCGGGCGAGCAGCTGCGCCGGATCCAGCGGCGCCAGCACCGTGGCACGCTCCGGGCGGTGATCGGCCACGCGCTGCACCCGCAGCACGCGCTGCGGGCCCAGGCGCGCCTGCAGGCGCTCGATCAGGCGCACCAGCCCCTCGCGTTCGCTGTCCTGCGTGGGAAAGAGCTCGCCGCTGGGCGCGTCGCTGGCGACGACATCGCGGCAGTACAGGCGAAGCTCCAGCGTGGGCGCCGGCAGCGCCAGGCGCGCCAGCTGCTCGCGCAGCAAGGTGCCGATGTGCACGCGGTCGTTGCTGGGTTCGGCCAGCGCCACCGGCAGCGTGCTGCGCGGCGGCGTGCTCTCGTCGTTGCGATGGCGCGGCTCGTGCAGCATCGCCAAGGCAAAGCGCAGCACGCGGCAGCGGCGCGCGCGGGCCCAGGCGATCAGCCGCTCCAGCAGGATCCCGGCGCCGTGCAGCACCTGCTCGGTGGTGTCGGCGCGTGCAAACAGCTCCAGCCGCGCCTCGAAGCGCTGCGGCAGGCTGATCCAGGCGTGGGCCTGCGGCGCCTCACCGCGTGCGGCATCCAGTTCGGCCAGCAAGGCCGGGCCGAAACGCCGCGCCACCCCTTCGCGCGGCAGGGCCCGCAGATCGGCCAGCGTTTGCAGGCCCATGCCCTGCAGCGCCTGCGCATGCGCCTGCGCGGCGGGCAGCAGCAGCAGCGGTGCTTCATCCAGCAGGCGCCGCAAGGCTTCCACGTCACGGGTATGCGCCGCCAGCACCGGCAGATCGCGCCGCCCATGCGCCAGCAGCGCCGCCCCGCCAGCCGTGGGCGCGGTGGCCAGGCGGCAGCTCAGGCGCAGCGGCTCCAGCGCGGCGCCCAGGGCGGCCAGCAGGCGCTCCAGCCCGCCAAAGGCACGCAGCGTGGTGGACACCTCCAGCAGCACGGTACGCTGGCCCTGCAGGCTGACGCTGGGCGTGAAGCCCAGGGCTGCATGGCCCGCAGCCTGCAGCAAGGCGGCCTCGCGCAGTTCATCGGCATGACCCAGCACCACATCCGGCGCCAATGCCAGCGCCGTGGACCGCTGCTGGCCGGGCCGCAGGCCGCGGCGGGCGGCCTGCTCATTCACGGCCGCCAGGCGCGCGCCCTTCAGCAAGGCCAGCGGCAGCGCCTCTTGTTCAGGCCCGAGCGTGGACGCAAAGGCCTCCAGCGGCAGGCTGGGCAGATGGACCGCGATCCACAGGGGTTTGAAAGACAAGGCCATGGCGCACAAGCCAGTGTTCACTCACATGCCATCACTCAGCTGACCGGCCACGGCGTGCGGCGCCATCGCGCGCGGGGCAGGCCATGCCGCAGGCTTCATGGCTCTCAGGAGGCTGCGGCAGGCACGGCCGCCGGCACCCCGGCTGCCACGGTCTGCCGCACCGTCGCGCGTGTGGCCGGCGCCGGCAGCAGCAGGCGCAGCGGCTGGGCCAGGGGCGGGCCACGGCGCTTGAGGATCTGCACACCCACGACATCCGGGCCGGCCGGCTGCAAGACCAGGCGCAAGGGCGCGGGGCTCGGCTTGAGCCGCGCTTCCAGCCCGCGCAGCAGGAAGACGGGGCCATCGTGGTTCTGCGCCGCCAGCTGCAGGCGCCGCAAGGCATCGGCGCGCAGGCGCTCGGGCAGCCAGGCCAGGATGGCGCCGGCATGCCCGCTGCGCAAGGCCTGCTCCAGCGCCCAGAGCAGATCCGCCGAGGCCAGCAGATGCCGCAAGGCCGCGCCGCGCGGGCCCTCCCGGCCATGCACCACGATGAGCGACGGGTCGTCCAGCCCCAGCTCGGCCAAGGCCCAGGCACAGGGTATGGCGGGCGGATCGAAAAGCATCACGCTGCGCGGCGCCTGGCCCTCCCTGGCGCCAGCTGATCCTTGAGGTGGCGCCCGCAGCGACAAGGCAGGCGCGAGCAGCCGCATCTCGCCCACACCCGGCTGCTTGAGCAGCAACTCGGTCAGGCTGCGCCGGGGCCAGCCGCCGCCGGGAAGCTCACGGTCGAGCGTCGGCCAGCCGGTGGCCACGCCCTCCTGCCGCAGCTGACCCAGCTGATGGCCACGCCACAGCTGGGGGTGCAGGCTCTCCAGAGCGCCTGCGCGGCAGGGCGCAACCTGGCCCGCAGGGGCCGCGGCATCAGCAGGGGCAGAAAAGAGATCCATCGGGGCAAGAGCGGGCACCAGAACAGCCCATCGCCCCGGGCACCCGCAGGCGCAACGAAGGGGCGGAACGAAGCTGGATGTTTATACAGTCATCGTACCGCCAACCCATCGTCCTGGGTAGTCAAGCCGCACCCCTTGTTGCGGCTGTTTCAGTGGTGTCCTGGATCCCAGACAACCCACGTCTCCCCCGGCTTGCCTGGGGCAGGCCACGAGGCCCGGCCAGCCTGGGGCTGGCGCACTCCCGCCACGGCGCCGCCGCTCACACCAGCAGCAAGCCCGCCAGCGTGCCGTGGCGCAGGTATTCCAGCAGGGCCACCGCGGCCAGCCCCAGGGCGAAGAAGCCCAGCAGCCGGAACTCCTTGCCCCAGGCCAGCAGGCCCAGCTGCATGTTGCACCACAGCATGGTCACCACCCCGAAGAGGCCGGCGCAGACCAGCGCCCACGCGCCACCCATCACGCCCATATGCGGCACGAGGATCACCAGCCCCAGCACCAGCCCGATCAGGCGCGCCAGGTATACGGTCGAGTTCTTCTTGGCCTCGCCCATGGCCAGATAGGCCTCGGTGGAGGCCGAGTAGGCCAGCGTCAGGCACAACACGCCGAAGACCCGCAGCACCTCGCCTGCCGCGTAGTACCGGCTGTCATACATCAGCCGGACCAGATCGCTGCCGAAGGCCAGCAGGAACAACCCGCAGCCCAGCGCAAAGAACTCGAACGGCCGGCGGATGCGATAGAAATCGGAACGCAGATCCTTCGCGCCATCGCGGATGCGCTGGCTCATGGCCGGGAAGACCACCGAGTTGCCGATCTTGGTGGCCAGTTCCTGCGCAATCAGCCCCAGCGTGGTGGCGATGCTGTAGATGCCCAGCTGGTACGCATCCAGCCCGACGGCCAGATAGATCCGGTCCACGGTATTCATCAGGAAGGTCAGGCCGGCGCTGACCAGCAGCCACTTGCCGTGCTTCAGGATGTAGATGAAATCATCCGATCGCCAGACCAGCTTGGGCGGCTTTCTTGACAGCCAGGTATAGGAAATGATGACGCCGAAGAGATTGCCGGCGATCGAACCCGAGCTCAGCGCCACCACGCCCGGATCGAGCCAGGCCCAGATCACCGTGACGACCGTGTTGACAATCTGCTTGGAGGTATGAAAGTAGAACAGCGCCTTGAAATCGAGCTTGCGCTCGCGGTACAGCACCTCGATCGATTCCGTTCCCTTGACGAGCTCGGCCAGCGCCAGCAGGGGCAGCACGATCAGGATCCGGGGATCGGCATAGACGGACTGGATCTGGAAGACACCCGCGCGCTGGAACATCCAGAGAATGACCGTGGCACCGCCGACAAACAGCCCAATCAGGATGCCGCGCATGAAGATGATCATCCAGACCGAATCCCGATAGTCCGGATCGTCGGCGCGCTGGTTCTGGATGATTGCGCTGCGAAGCCCCACATCGGAGAGCAGGGCAGCAGCGTAGGTGAAGGTATAGCCGACGGCCATCAGGCCGAAAAGATCGGGCGCCAGCAAGCGCGTGATGATCAGCGTGCTGCCCAGCCGGATGGCATATCCGATCAACTGACCCAGGGTGGTATAGCCCACCCCGACGAGCATGCGGTTCCTGAACGACAAGGCGATACCTGTGATGGGTGTTGGCGGCCGAAGGTCCACGGCGCGCCGGCGCGCGCCTCCCGGAAATCAGAGACCGCTGATTTTCTTGCGCGTCTGCGGCGGCAGCGCGTTGATGAGCTCGGCCACGAACCGCTGCTGCTGCTCGAAGCCGCGGCGCGAATCGGGATCGATCGATGACACGCGGAACAGCAGTCCGTCAGGCGGCACGCCCTTCAGCACGAGCTTGACTTCCTCCATGCGGCGCTCCAGGCGCCCGGTGACGGGTTTGTCGCCCACGCTGAACCAGTAGGTCAGCGGTTCAGCGCGAGTGCCCAGGCGCGTGATCAGGCGGCGCCCCGCAATGGACCCCTGCGGCGTCACGATCCCGGCCAGTTCGTTGGACAGCAACTCGAAGCCCTGCGCCGGGTAACAGACCTCCGGTCGATGCGCCTGCAGTCCGCCGCGCTGGTCTTCGCCGTAGGCCATGGACAGCATGATGCGATAACCATCGGGACCGATATAAGTCCGCGTGAGGATCTGGCTGTAGACCCGGTCCAGGATCTCCTGGATCTCGGGGTTGGCCACCACGCCCACGGCATGAGGCACCACTCGCCAGGACCCGAACGAGGTCGGAATCTCCTTTTCCAGCACGAAGCGGGCGGAGGCCTCGCTTTGCCGCTGGTCCGTCGACGGCTGAACCCAGTGGCCGAGCGTGGCCACAGCCGCCATCAGGACAAAGAGCAGCGGCGCAAGCCACGGCCGTGCGACGACGGCATTCATGCTGCCGGCATCTGGCGCAGGGCGCCACGCGGTTTGATGACGCGCAGCAGCACGGCATCGGCCAGAAACAGCATCAGCAGGGAAACGGCCAGCAGCGCCAGACCGGCAAAGCCGTGCAGGAAACCCCGGCCGGCCTCTTCGCCGAAATAGTAGGTGATCAACACCAGAATGATCACCCGGATGATGTTCGCGAAGAAGGCTGTCGGGAGAATGAGCGCGAGCATGATGGCGTTGTGCAATCGACGCTCGCGCGCCATCAGATAGACGTACAGGCTGCCGAGCGCCGACAGGCTGAACATGGAGTGCATGCCCGAACAGGCATCTGCCACGAGCAGCTGATACTGCCCGATCGACAAGGTGACGCCGGTACGGGATATCGGGTAGCCCACGGCATGAAGAATCTCGGTCACCAGCACCGAGATCCATTGCTTCAAGGATTGCGTGCTGGCATCGACCAGGCTGCCCGGCAGCGGCACCATGAAGATCAGGAAGAGCACGGCAAACCAGGCCAGGCGCAGACCGGGCATCCCTTTGCTCAGCAGCAGCAGCCCCGCCACCAGCGGCACCTGCGAGCCGAAGGTGAACGGGTGAAAGGCCAGCAGACGGCCGACCAGATAGAGCGAGAGGCCCAGCAACACCAGCGCCCAGCCCGCTGTCGCCGCCGAGCGATCGGGCAGACGCCTCAGGCCATCCCGGGATTGCCAGAACAGCCAGGCCGCAACAACCAGCACCAGCGGCCCGTGGCCCTGGTCTTCGGTCTGCCAGAGGGTTTCAAAGGCCTGCCAGTAGACGGGCCCATACAGCGCGGCCCACCCGGCCAGCAAGCATCCGAGGGCAATGGGTATCGAACGAGCCCCCGTCGGGTGCATCGTCGCTGCGCTCATGTCACGCAGCTTTGCCGCGTCGCCGTCGGGCGGGTTCCACATCCACGAGCACGGAGCCGACGACCTTGGCGCCGATGTCGCTCACCATCGCCGTGGCTTCGGCAAACGCATCGGTGCGCGTGAGGTTGGTGCGCGCGACGGCGAGCGCCGCACGGGTCGCCCGCGCGAGCAGCGTGGCGTCGATGCCTTCTTCCATCGCCGGGGTATCGACGATGACCACGCTGAAGGTCGACGAGCTCTGCTCGAGGATGCGCTGGAACACCGGACGTGCCAGCAATTCCTGGGGATTGGGTGGCAGCGGCCCGGAAGGCAGCACGGCCAGGCCGGGGATGCCCTGGACAAACTGCACCATGCCGTCCTGGAGCTGGCCCGCAAGCAGGTTCGACAGGCCTGAGCCGTTCTCGAGCTTGAAGTAGCGGTGCTGCGACGCGTTGTGCAGATCGGCATCGATCAGCAGCGTGCGCTCTCCAGCCTGAGCAAAGGACACCGCCAGGTTGGCCGCGAGATAGCTGCGACCTTCACCCCGGTGAGGCCCGACGACGGCCAGGCTCGTGTTCTTGCCGGTTTCGTCGAACCAGCGAAGCTGCAGCTGGCTGCGCAAGGAGCGCAGCCGCTCGCCTTCATGCCCGAAGGGCCGGTAAGCGACGACCACTTCTTCGCTCACCGGCCGCGAGGGCCCGCTCAGGAAGGGGTAGTCGAACTGCAGGGACAGCGCAAACAGGATGTCCGCTTCGGTCAGCAGGCCGAGCTTGATGCCGGCTTCGCCGAAGCGGATGCCGGCTTCCTTCTGGAACTGCAGCACCCGCTCGGTGTCGTCCGGCGACAAGCGGCCACTGTCGATCAGGATCGCACCGATGGATCGATCGACATTCTTGGCGCTGAACGACGAATGGGTCTTGGCCATCTCAGGAACCCTCGCTCATCGTCAAGCGAGGCGCAGCGGGGGCGGAAGGCGCAGGCAGCATTCCTGGACCGATTCGCGGCAGTGCCTTGCCCGGCTTGGACGAGAGGATGCCCAGCACGGGCACGCCCTCGGCAACTGCCAGATCCTCGGCACTGCGCACACGCCGATCCAGCATTTCCCAGCCGATGGCGCCGGCAATGCCGAGCGTCAGGCCGCCGATCACGGCGGCCACGAGGATCAGCGGCGGCTTCGGGCTGGTGGGCTCCATCGGCGCCACGGCCGGCGTCAGCACGCGAGCGCCTGCCGTGTCAGCCTGCGACTCCAGCGAAACCTGGCTGCGGCGCTGGCTCACGGTGTCGAACGCGCGCTGCGCCGCTTCGAGTTCCTTCAGCAGCAGCGCGCCTTCGTCGCGCACCGTGCGCATGTTGACGATGGTGCGCTTCTGCGCTTCGACCAGGCTGCGAAGCTCGCCGAGCTTGGCCGAGGCGACGCGGTTCACGCTGGCGGACGTGCCGCTGACCAGTCGTGTCTCCCGCGCAAGCTGGTCGCGCAGTTCCTTGATCTGCGCCTCGAGCTGGATGCGGGCCGGGTGGCTGGCACCGAGCGTGAGGCTGGCCTCGGCCAGGCGTGCCTCGGCAGCTGCGAGTTGGGAACGCAGCGAAACGACCGCCGGGTTCTGCGAGACATCGGCGGACGATTCACCGCTGTTGCGCGCCACGCTGCTGGTGGCGGCCTGCTCCGCCAGGGCCGCCGCATAAGAGGTCTCGAGGCTGGCCAGGCGGGCAATTTCCTGGTCATAGCGCTCGTTGGAGATCACCACGCCCCGCGCACGCTGGAAGGCTGCCACCTTGTTCTGCGCGGCTTCGAGTTCGCCGCGCAGCGCCTTGAGCCGCTCTTCGAAGAAGGCTGCGTTTTCCTTGGCGGGGCCTGCGCGCAATTCGACGCTCAGGTCGATGTAGGCCTTGGCAAACGCATTGACGGCGGCCGCAGCAAAGTTGGGATCCTCGGCGACAAAGGACAGGGTCAGGATCTGGCTGCCGCGATTGGAAGCCTCTGCCTTCAAGCCGTCCTGCAGGACCAGGGCGTAGAAGGTCTCCAGCGGAATCCGCGCCTCGGTGGCTTCACGCCAACGGGCCACGGCGGCCGGGCTTTGCGCCAGGCCCATCATGCGCACCACGCGCCCGGCCAGGCGCTCGCTCTGCAGGATCTCCACCTGAGTGGCCAGATAGCCAGGCGCGCCCAGGGCCGGTGCCAGCGCCGTGAGCAGCGGATCCGTCTTCAGGTCCACGATGACCTGGGTCCGGGCCACATAAGTGAACTTGGCCTTCCACAGGTAGGCGGCGGCGGCGGCCAGCGCAAGCGCCAGGCAGCCCAGAATCAGCCACCAACGCAGCTTGAGGACAAGCAGTATCTGTTTCGGACTCATGTCGCCGTTCCTGCGGGATCAGAAGAGGGATTCTCGAACGAATACCACGTCGTTGGCCTGAACCGTATCCGTCATCTTGGGCTCCAGGATGCGAACCTCGCCGTTCGGCGCCTTGCGGTGGATGCGCAGGCCCTTCTCCGTGCCGCGCTGCGTCAGGCCGCCCGCCGTCGCCAGAGCCTGCATGACCGTCATGTCACGCTCAAGACGAGCAGGCCCGGGGCGCTGGACTTCGCCGTACAGGTAGATCTGCGGCAGCCGGTCAACCCAGATCACGTCGCCGTCGCGCATGATGATGTCGTCGCCACGACGACCGACACCAAAGACACCCGGCAGATCCACGGCCACGCGGTAAGGCGCGCCATTGCGGGTGCCGACGACCGTCACCGAGTCGGCGCCCGTGACGGCAATGCCGCCCGCCGTCGCGATGATGTCCGTCAGGCGCACTTCACCGGTCTCCAGCGGGTAACGGCCGGGGCGGTTGACCTGGCCCAGGATCGACACCTGGTTGCCGCGCACCTGGAGCAAGGTCACCGTCACCTGGGGGCGGTTGACGAACTTGCCATCGCGCAGACCGTCAGCAATGCGCTGCTCGGCCTGGTTGACGGTCAGGCCCGACAGGTTGATCGAACCCAGCAGCGGATAGGAAACCGTACCGCTCTCCGTCAGACGCAACTCCAGGGAGAGATCTGCGTTCTGGTAGACAAAGACACGGATGCCGTCACCCGGAGCCAGCTTGTACTGAGCCGTGGCCGAACTGCCCGAAGCGGACTGGGCGCTGGCCGGCGACTGCACGGCAAACAGCGCCAAGGCCATGATGGCGCCGCAGAAGAACCGCAAACCGGAAGACAACATGCGCATCGCAGACCTCATTTCAGACCCAATCCCTTGGTGATCGTGCCGGCGTCCAGACCGCTGGACGCGGCGGCAGCAGGAGACGGGGCAACGACAGCTGCGGCAGGCGCCGCCGCACCGGCCTGGACAGCCGAGGCCGCCACGTCAGCCGGCGACGCTGTGGCCGCCGGTGCCGCGCCCCCCTTGGGGCCTTCGGCAAACTTGCCCAGGTACTTGATGTCGGCCGCCGCGCGCAGGGCCTTGACATCGTCGGCCACCAGGCGCCGCTTGCGGTCGTTCACAAGGAACTGCTCGATCGCCGGGCGCGCCGTCGCCTCATCGACGGGCTGCGCCCGCGAACCGGCCAGAACGAGCACGGTGGCGCCAGTCGGTGTGGCGTTGAACAGGGACTCGCCGTCCTTCATCTTGCTCAGCGTCGCGAGCAAGGCCATGGGGATCTGCTCGGCCCCACGAACGGCCTGATTCCCGTTGAACTTGAAGTTGTTGGTGCGCAGGTACTGCACGAAGTCGGCCGCGGTCTTGGCCGACTTCAGGGCCGCATTGAGTGCGTCCACCTTGTCCGGCGTCGCCTCGATCGCGATTTCCTGCAGCTGGTAGACCCGGCGCTGTGCAAAGAGAGCGGGGTTTTCGTCGTAGTACTTCTTGATGTCTTCGGGCGCAGGCTTCGGGGCCGCTTCGCCCACACGCTCGAAATAGGCGCGGGAGATGATGTCGCGGCGCGCAGCTTCCAGCTGGGCGACCACGCGGGCGTCGCGGTCCAGCTTCTGCTCGGTTGCCTTCTGGATCGCCAGTTCCTGGTCGATGAGCCGCTCGAGCACCTGGCGGCTGGCGGCATCGGTCTGCTCCGGCCGCAGACCCCGCTGCTGGGAGAGCACAAAATTGATCTGGTGGACGGTCAACTCTTCCTTGTTGACGCGTGCGACCGTCTGCCCGGCGGCCTTCTTCTCATCCTTGCCACCGCCGCAGGCCACGAGTACCAAGGACGCGGTCAGAAGGGATACCACCAGCACCGGCCTGAAAGTATTCAAATGGGCCACTCGACGCTGCATAAGACGACTCCAACTCCCGGGGGACATGACGATGAACTTCCATGGCCGCCAGAGGGCAAAAGCCGCAGGGTAAACCCGGTGGAAGGCAGCCGAGAAGTGTACCGGCAGGGCCACTGGCGACACTCCTGTCAATGAAGGGGGGTCCCAGTACGGGCAGTTGTGACCGGATGTTAACGGCCGAGGCCGAGGCCGGGCCGAAAGCCCTCAGCAGCGGACGCCGACATGCAGGGCCACCACGCCCGCCGTCAGGTTGTGCACGTCCACGTGGCCGAAGCCTGCCGTCTGCATCAGGCCCTTCAGGCTGGCCTGATCCGGGTGCATGCGGATGGATTCAGCCAGATAGCGGTAGCTGTCTTCGTCCTTGGCCACCCAGCGCCCGATCCTGGGCAGGACGTTGAACGAATACCAGTCATAGGCGGGCCGCAGCGGAGCCGCCACCTTGGAAAACTCCAGCACCAGCAGCCGGCCCCCCGGTCGCAGCACCCGTGCCATCTCGGCCAGCGCGCGGTCCTTGTGGGTCATGTTGCGCAAGCCGAAGGCCACCGAGACGAGATCGAAGCTGGCGTCGGCAAAGGGGAGGTGTTCGGCATCGCAGGCGGCCGTGGGCAGCACCAGGCCCTGGTCAAGGAGCCGGTCCCGGCCGGTCTTGAGCATGGACAGGTTGATGTCTGTGTGCACGACCAGCCCATCGCGCCCCACCTTGCGCGCGAATGCGGCCGTGAGATCTCCGGTGCCGGCCGCGATGTCCAGCACCCGGTCGCCCGGCTGCACGCGGGCCACGGCCACGGTGTAGGCCTTCCATGCGCGGTGCAGGCCCATCGACATCAGGTCGTTCATGACGTCATAACGCTGCGCGACCGAGTCGAAGACCTGGCGCACGCGGGAAGCCTTCTCGGCCTCGTCGACGGTCTGATACCCGAAGTGCGTCTGACTCATCGCGATCTCCTGCCGTCGGGTCAATGGGGGGGAGTCAATGGTGCGAGCAGCTGCCGCCGGCGGCGGCCGCCGCCATGGGCTCGTCGCGGCTCTTTCCCGCGGCTTCCAGGCGGCTCAGATAGGTGGACCACAGCTCTTCCTGCCGCGCGCCCAGATCGTAGAGGTAGCCCCAGGAGAAGATGCCGCTTTCGTGCCCATCGGAGAAGGTGGGCTGCACCGCATAGTGGCCCACGGGCTCGATGGCGATGATGCCCACCTCGCGCTTGCCGGTCTGCAGCACTTCCTGGCCCGGGCCGTGGCCCTGCACTTCGGCCGAGGGCGAGTAGACCCGCATCAGCTCGAAGGGGATGCGAAAGCTCGCGCCGTCGTCGAAGCTGATTTCCAGCATGCGGGACGACTGGTGCACGGTCAGGGCCGTGGGCTGTCTCTGGGTGTCGGTGGCGCTCATCGGTTTCTCCTTCTGTCCGGGTGGGCCCTAGACCAGGACACGCTCGATGCCGCCCCGGTTGGCCTGGTTCACATAGTCCTGCATCCAGGTTTCTCCGAGGATCTTGCGGGCCATCTCGACCACGATGTAGTCGGCTTCGAGCAGGCCGTTGCTCAGATCGCCCTGGTAGCGGCTGAGGCCTTGCAGGCAGCTGGGGCAGCTGGTGAGGATCTTGATGTTGGCGTCCGCCTGCACGGCGCCGGCCGCGCGCAGCGCGGCTTCGGACTTGCGAAGTTCTTCTTCCTTGCGAAAGCGCACCTGGGTGCTGATGTCCGGGCGCGTCACGCCCAGCGTGCCGCTCTCGCCGCAGCAGCGTTCGCTCTTCAGGACCTGATCGCCAACCAGCGCCTTCACCGTCTTCATCGGCTCCTGCTGCTTCATCGGCGAATGGCAGGGGTCGTGATAGAGGTAGGCCTGCGCCTGCTCGGCCGGCAGGGTGACGCCTTTTTCCAGCAGGTACTCGTGGATGTCCACGATGCGGCAGCCGGGAAAGATCTCCTCGAAGCGATAGCCCTGCAACTGATCGAAGCAGGTGCCGCAGGACACGACCACGGTCTTGATGTCCAGGTAGTTCAGCGTATTCGCCACGCGATGAAACAGCACGCGGTTGTCGGTGATGATCTGGTCGGCCTTGTCGAACTGGCCGGATCCGCGCTGCGGGTAGCCGCAGCAGAGGTAGCCCGGCGGCAGCACCGTCTGCACGCCTGCGTGCCACAGCATGGCCTGCGTGGCCAGGCCCACCTGGCTGAAGAGGCGCTCCGAGCCGCATCCCGGGAAATAGAAGACCGCTTCGGTCTCGGCGTTGGTGGTGCCCGGGTTGCGGATGATCGGCACGTAGTCGCGGTCTTCGATGTCCAGCAAGGCGCGCGCCGTGCGCTTGGGCAGCCCGCCCGGCAGCTTCTTGTTGACGAAGTGGATCACCTGCTCCTTGAGCGGCGCTGCGCCCAGTGTGGCCGGCGGCGCCGCGGCCTGGGCGCGCGCCAGGGGCTTGAGCAGATCGGCCATGAAGCGCTGCGCCTTGAAGCCCACATCCACCATCAGCGAGCGGGCGATCTTGATGGTCTGCGGATGTGTGGCGTTGAGCATCAGCATCGCGGCCGCATTGCCGGGCCGGAAGCTCTTCTTGCCCATCTTGCGCAACAGGTTGCGCATGTTCATGGTCACGTCGCCAAAGTCGATCTTCACCGGGCAGGGCGAGGCGCACTTGTGGCACACCGTGCAGTGATCGGCGACGTCCTCGAAGTCTTCCCAGTGCTGCACGCTGATGCCGCGGCGCGTCTGCTCTTCGTACAGGAAGGCCTCGATCAGCAGCGAGGTCGCCAGGATCTTGTTGCGCGGGCTGTACAGCAGGTTGGCGCGCGGCACGTGCGTGGCGCACACGGGCTTGCACTTGCCGCAGCGCAGGCAATCCTTGATGCTGTCGCTGATCGCGCCGATGTCGCTGCGCTGCATGATCAGCGACTCATGGCCCATCAGGCCGAAGCTGGGCGTATAGGCGGCGCTGAGGTCGGCCGGCAGATGATCGGGCCCCGTGCTGCGCAGCAGCTTGCCCTTGTTGAAGTGCCCCTGGGGATCGACGCGCTGCTTGTAGGCGGTGAAGTCGCGCAGTTCGTCGTCGGTCAGGAACTCCAGCTTGGTGATGCCGATGCCATGCTCGCCGGAGATCACGCCGCCCAGGCGGCGTGCCAGCACCATGATGCGGGCCACCGCCTCGTGGGCGGTCTGCAGCATCGCGTAGTTGTCGCTGTTGACCGGGATGTTGGTGTGCACGTTCCCGTCGCCGGCGTGCATGTGCAGGGCCACCCACACGCGGCCGCGCAGCACCTGCTGGTGCAGGCGCCGGCACTCGTCGAGGATCGGCGCAAATGCCGCCCCGGCAAAGACCGACTGCAGGGGCTTCTGGATCTGCAGCTTCCAGGAGGCGCGCAGGCGCCAATCCTGCAGCTGGGCGAAGCAGGTTTCCCCGCTGTCGGCCTGGGTGACATCCAGCCCTTCGAGCCAGCCGCTCCACAGGGCGCGCACCTCGGCCAGCAACGCCTGCGCCTGCGCCACGCGGTCTTCCAGCAGTTCGGCACTGGGAATCTCGCCGGCATCGTCGCTCTTGCCCAGGGGCAGGTTGCCGCGCGCGAAGAAGGCCTGCAGGGCCTGCACCAGCTCCAGCTTGTTGCGCAGCGAGAGCTCGATGTTGATGCGCTCGATGCCCTCGGTGTACTCGCCCATGCGCTCCAGCGGGATCACCACGTCTTCATTGATCTTGAAGGCATTGGTGTGGCGGGCGATGGCCGCCGTGCGCTTGCGATCGAGCCAGAATTTCTTGCGCGCATCGGCACTGACCGCCACAAAGCCCTCGCCATGGCGCGAGTTGGCGATGCGGATCACCTCGCTCGTGGCCCGGGCCACGGCATCGGCATCGTCGCCGACGATGTCGCCGATCAGGACCATCTTGGGCAGCCCGCTGCCGCCGACGATGCGCTTGCTCTTGGTCGCGTAGCCCACGGCCTTGAGGTAGCGGTCGTCCAGGTGCTCCAGCCCGGCAAGCACCGCCCCGCCGGGCTTGCGCGCCTCGGCGAAGAGATAGTCCTTGATCTCCACGATGCTGGGCACCGCGTCCTTCGGGTTGCCGAAGAACTCCAGGCACACCGTACGCGTATGGGCCGGCATGCGGTGCACGATCCAGCGTGCGCTGGTGATCAGGCCGTCGCAGCCTTCCTTCTGGATGCCGGGCAGGCCCGCCAGGAACTTGTCCGTGACGTCCTTGCCCAGGCCCTCCTTGCGAAAGACACGGCCAGGAATCTCCAGCCGCTCGGTGCGCTCCACGCGCTGGCCGCTGGCATCCAGATGGCGCAGCTCGAAGCGCGCCACCTCCACATCGTGGATCTTGCCCAGGTTGTGATCGAGCCGCACCACTTCCAGCCAGCGCGCCTGCGGCGTCACCATCTTCCAGCTGGCCAGGTTGTCCAGCGCCGTGCCCCACAGCACGGCCTTCTTGCCGCCGGCATTCATCGCGATGTTGCCGCCGATGCAGCTGGCCTCGGCCGAGGTCGGATCGACTGCGAAGACGTGGCCGGCCCGTTCGGCTGCGTCAGCGACGCGCTGCGTCACCACGCCCGCCTCGCTGTAGACCGTCGCCACGGGCTCGGCCAGACCGGGCAGGCGGACCATCTCCACCTCGCTCATGGCTTCGAGCTTCTCGGTGTTGATGACGGCGCTCTTCCAGGTCAGCGGAATGGCGCCGCCCGTGTAGCCCGTGCCGCCGCCACGCGGCACGATCGTCAGACCCAGATCGATGCAGCCTTGCACAAGGCCGGCCATCTCGGCTTCGGTATCGGGCGTGAGCACGATGAACGGGTACTCGACGCGCCAGTCGGTGGCATCGGTGACGTGCGAAACGCGGCTCAGGCCATCGAACTTGAGGTTGTCCTTGGCGGTGTGGCGGCCCAGCACGCGGCGCGCCTGCTTGCGCAGATCCCAGACCGCCCGGAAGTGCGCCGCAAAGCGCTCGACCGCGGCGCGGGCCGCCTGCAGCAGCTGGCCAACGAGGGCGTCGCGCTGGGCATCGACGCCCGGCGTGCGCCGTTTCTCGACTTCGGCCAGGCGATGGTGCAGCGCATCCACCAGCAGCTGCCGGCGCTTGGGGTTGGCCAGCAGGTCGTCTTCCAGGTACGGGTTGCGCTGCACGACCCAGATGTCGCCCAGCACTTCGTAGAGCATGCGGGCCGAGCGCCCGGTGCGGCGCTCGTCGCGCAACTGCTGCAGCAGCACCCAGGCCGGCGCGCCCAGCAGGCGCTGCACGATCTCCCGATCGGAGAACGAGGTGTAGTTGTACGGGATCTCGCGCAGCCTCGGCGCGGCGTCATCGGGGGCAACGAGGGCCGGCGCGGTCTGCGGCAGCGGTGCGTTCATGAGGTCTGGCCCCTGAGGCGCCGGGCAATCCGAGGCGGCGTGGGCATCGCGAGAGGGAGGCCGGAATGCTACCGCAGTGCAGCATTCACCCGGATATTCCCTAGCGCTGACGGGAAACCCTGTGTCGCCGGCAGCCGATCCATGACAGAAACGCGCCTGTCACAAACGCCGGGCACATTGCATCGGCGCGTGTGCCACAGACGGACACACGCAGAACTCAGGAGCAGATGGACATGAAATTCAACCACTTCCTCGCGGCCACCGCACTGTCGGCCGCGATGACGCCCGCCATGGCGCAGGTCGAAATCCAGTGGTGGCATTCGATGAGCGGCCAGCTGGGTCAGTGGATCGATGGCCTTGCCAAGGGCTTCAACGACAGCCAGAAGGACTACAAGGTCACGCCGGTCTTCAAGGGCACCTACCCCGAGAGCTTTGCCGCCGCCATCGCCGCATTCCGCGCCGGCAACGCACCGCACGTGCTGCAGGTCTTCGAGGTCGGCACCGCCAGCATGATGGCCAGCAAGGGCGCCATCGTCCCGGTGAACGAGGTGATGAAGCTCGCCGGCGTGAAGTTTGATCCCAGCGTGTATGTCCCGGCGGTCGCGGGCTACTACACGGCGCCGAACGGCCAGATGCTGAGCCTGCCCTTCAACAGCTCCACCACGGTGCTGCATTACAACAAGGATGCCTTCAAGGCCGCGGGTCTGGATCCCGAGCGTCCGCCCAAGACCTGGCCGGAAGTCGCGCTGGCCGCTGCCAAGCTGAAGTCCTCTGGCCACAAGTGCCCCTTCACCACGGCCTGGCAGAGCTGGACCCAGCTGGAGAGCTTCAGCGCCTGGCACAACGTGGAGTTCGCCACCCAGCGCAACGGCTTCAATGGCCTGAACGCCCGGCTGAACATCACGACGCCGCTGCACGTGCGCCACATCGAGAACCTGGCCAACATGGCGCAGCAGGGGCTGTTCGTCTACAAGGGCCGCAACAACTCGGCCGATGCCACCTTCCAGTCTGGCGAGTGCGCGATGTACACCGGCTCCTCGGCGGCCTATGGCGGCATCAAGCGCAACCTCAAGGCGCAGGCCGGCATCAGCACGCTGCCCTACTACCCGGACGTGCCCGGCGCACCGCAGAACACCGTGATCGGCGGCGCCAGCCTCTGGGCGATGTCGGGCAAGAAGCCGGAGGAGTACAAGGCCGTCGCGGCCTTCTACAAGTACCTGTCCGATCCGCAGGTGCAGGCCAAGAGCCACCAGGAAACCGGCTATATCCCGATCACCACGGAAGCCTTCAACCTGACCGAGAAGAGCGGCTTCTACAAGGCCAACCCGGGCACGGACGTCAGCGTCACGCAGATGATCCGCAAGACCACCGACAAGTCGCGCGGCATCCGTCTGGGCAACTTCGTGCAGATCCGCACCATCCTCGATGAAGAGCTGGAGCAGGTCTGGTCCGGCAAGAAGACCGCCAAGCAGGGCCTGGAAGACGCCAAGCGCCGCGGCGACGTCGAGCTGGAAAAGTTCGAGAAGGCCAACAAGAGCTGAGTGAGGGCATCGGCGTCGCGGCCGTGCCGGGCCCTGCCCGGCCGGCCAGCGCGCTGGCGAGGAGCAGGTCCGATCCGTGGCCGTCGAAAAGCGCGTTCGTTTCAAGAGCTGGTGGCTGCCCTGGGCGCTGATCGCGCCGCAGATGCTGATCATCCTGGTGTTCTTCTTCTGGCCCGCCAGCCAGGCCTTGTTCTACAGCCTGCAGCAGCAGGATGCCTTCGGCACCAGCACGCAGTTTGTCGGGCTGGAGAACTTCCGCGTGCTCTTCAGGGACGAGACCTACCTGGCCTCGTTCAAGACCACGGCGATCTTCTCGGTATCGGTGGCGGCACTGGGCTTGACGGCTTCGATGCTGCTGGCCGTGATGGCCGATCGCGTGATCAAGGGCTCGCGCTGGTACAAGACTCTGCTGATCTGGCCCTATGCCGTGGCCCCGGCGATTGCGGGCGTGCTGTGGCTCTTCATGTTTGCACCGTCGATTGGGGTGGTGAGTTATGCCCTGCGCGCGATGGGCTTCGACTGGAACCACCTGCTCAACGGTACGCACGCGATGATCCTGATCGTCTTCGCGGCCGTCTGGAAGCAGATTTCCTACAACTTCCTGTTCTTCCTGGCCGGCCTGCAGAGCATTCCCAAGAGCCTGATCGAGGCTGCCGCGATCGACGGCGCCGGCCCCTGGCGGCGCTTCTGGACGGTGCAGTTCCCGCTGCTGACGCCGACGACCTTCTTCCTGCTGGTCATCAACATCATCTACGTCTTCATCGACACCTTCGCCATCATCGATGCCGCCACCTCTGGCGGTCCGGGCAAGGACACGGCCATCCTCGTCTACAAGGTCTACCACGACGGCTTCAAGGCGCTGGATCTGGGCGGCTCGGCCGCGCAGTCCGTGGTGCTGATGACCATCCTCATCGCCTTGACGGTGATCCAGTTCCGCTATGTCGAAAGGCGCGTGCACTACTGATGGTGCATGACTGATCAAGCCAGCAGCAGCCCCCGATGATCGAAAACCGCCCCGTCGCCACCGTGCTGGCCCACCTGACCCTGGTGCTCGGGGTGCTGATCGTGGCCTTTCCGGTCTACATCACCTTTGTCGCCAGCACGCAGACGGCCGAGCAGATCGTGCAGAACGTCCCGATGTCGCTGGTGCCGGGCGACAACTTCCTCAACAGCTACCGCTTCGCGCTCTTCGGCGGCGTCACCGAATACGGCACGCGTGTGCCGCCGGCCGCGCCGATGCTGATGGTGAGCCTGATCAGCGCGCTGATCATTGCGGTGGGCAAGATCGTGATCTCGCTGCTTTCGGCCTTTGCGGTGGTGTATTTCCGCTTTCCCGGCCGCGGGCTGGTGTTCTGGATGATCTTCGTGACGCTGATGCTGCCCGTGGAGGTGCGCATCCTGCCCACCTACCAGGTCGTCAGCGACCTGGGCATGCTCAACAGCTATGCCGGGCTGACCATCCCGCTGATCGCCAGCGCCACGGCGACCTTCCTCTTCCGCCAGTTCTTCCTCACCGTGCCCGATGAACTGGTGGAGGCGGCGCGCATCGACGGCGCGGGCCCCATGCGCTTCTTCAAGGACGTGCTGCTGCCGCTGTCGGTCACCTCGATCGCGGCGCTCTTTGTCATCCAGTTCATCTACGGCTGGAACCAGTACCTCTGGCCGCTGCTGATGACCACCGACGAGAACATGTACCCGGTGGTGATGGGCATCAAGCGCATGATCAGCGGCGGGGATGCCGCCACCGAATGGAACGCGGTGATGGCCACCGCGATGCTGGCGATGATTCCGCCGGCGCTGGTGGTGCTGCTGATGCAGAAGTGGTTCGTCAAGGGCCTGGTCGATTCAGAAAAATAACGAGGAATCTCATGGGTGCGATCAGCCTGCGCAAGGTCGAGAAAACCTACGCCCCCGGCACCAAGGCCGCCGTCAAGGTGATCCACGGCGTGGATGCCGAGATCACGGACGGCGAATTCATCGTCATCGTCGGGCCCAGCGGCTGCGGCAAGAGCACGCTGCTGCGCATGGTGGCCGGCCTGGAAGAGATCACCGGCGGCGAGATCGCCATCGGCGGGCGCGTGGTGAACCAGCTGGAGCCCGCCGAGCGCGACATCGCCATGGTGTTCCAGAACTATGCGCTGTACCCGCACATGTCGGTCTACGACAACATGGCCTATGGCCTGAAGATCGCCAAGGTGCCCAAGGCCCAGATCGATGAGCGCGTCAACAAGGCGGCAAAGATCCTGGAGCTTTCGCAACTGCTGGAACGCAAGCCTCGCCAGCTCTCCGGCGGCCAGCGCCAGCGCGTGGCCATGGGCCGCGCGATCGTGCGCCAGCCGGCGGTCTTTCTGTTCGACGAACCGCTGTCCAACCTGGATGCCAAGCTGCGCGCACAGACGCGCATCGAGATCCAGAAGCTGCACCGCGAGCTGGGCATCACCTCGCTCTTCGTCACGCACGATCAGGTCGAGGCGATGACGCTGGCGCAGCGCATGATCGTGATGAATGCCGGCCGCATGGAGCAGATCGGCACGCCCGACGAGGTGTACCAGCGCCCGGCCACGACCTTCGTGGCCGGCTTCATCGGCGCGCCGCCGATGAACCTGATCCAGGGCACGGCCAGCGGCACGAGCTTCTCGGTGGCCGGCGCGACGCTGAGCCTGCCGCAGCCGGCCCCGCGCGACGGCCCACTGACGCTGGGGCTGCGGCCCGAGCATGCGGTGGTGGCCGATCAGGAGGGCAGCGGCACCTGGTCCCTGATGGTCGAGGTGGTGGAAACGCTGGGCGCCGAGCGCCTGGTCTATGGCCACCTCGGGCAGCTGCCTTTTACGCTGCGCATCGACGGCACGCTGCCCGCGCCGGCCGCGGGCCATCGCCTGAGCCTCGTGGCGCCTGCACAGCGTCTGCACTGGTTTGACGAGTCGGGGCAGCGTGTCCGCTGAAGCCGTCGTGGGCGACTGGCCCTACCCGTTCTGGATCGCGCACCGAGGCGCCGGCAAGCTGGCGCCCGAGAACACGCTGGCCGCCTTCCGGCTCGGCGCCGCGCATGGCTACCGGGCCTTCGAATGTGACGTCAAGCTGTCGGCCGACGAACGCGCCTTCCTGCTGCATGACAGCAGCCTGCAGCGCACGACCAACGGCGAGGGGCAGGCAGGCCGCCTGGATTGGGAAGCCCTGTCGCGGCTGGATGCCGGCAGCTGGCACAGCCGGGCGTTTGCCGGCGAGCCGCTGCCCACGCTCGCGGCGATCGCCGCCTACGTGCAGGCCAATGGCTACGCCCTCAACATCGAGATCAAGCCGTCGCCCGGCACGGAGCACCGCACGGGCCAGGTCGTCGGCCAGTGCGTGCGGGATCTCTGGCAGGGATCGTCGCCCTGGCCCCTGTTCAGCTCCTTCAGGCCTGAGGCCCTGCAGGGCGCGCGCGAGACCGCCCCTGAGGTGCCGCGGGCACTGCTGCTGGACAGCCTGTGGGAGGGCTGGTTCGCCGTGGCGCAGGCGCTGGGCTGCCGGGCGATCGTCACGAACTACGGCCTGATGAACCAGACGCTGCTGGCGCAGGCCCACGAGGCCGGCCTGAAGGCGCTGGTCTATACCGTCAACGATCCGTCGCCGGCCGCCTGGCTGCAGGCGCTGGGCATCGACGGCATCATCACCGATGCCGTCGACCGCTTCGCGCCAGCCCGCTGAGCCGCGGCCGCCGCGCTAACGCACGGGTTCAGCGGCCGGCCGATCAGGCTCCTCGACCGGCGCCTCCTGGGCCGAGGCGGCCGGTTCGGGCAGGATGCGCACACTGCGGATCAAGGGGTGGCGCCAGGCCAGCAGCGCCACCGTGATCGCACCCAGGCCGGCAAAGGCCAGCGAGGCGCGCAGGCCGACATGTTCGCCCAGCCAGCCGCCGATCAGTGCACCCGGCCCGGCGGGCAGCAGCATCAGCCAGCGCATCGTGCTGGTCATGCGGCCCAGCAGCGGGGCCGGCGTCACCGCCTGACGCAAGGCCAGGAAGTTGATGAACGTGAGCACCGCGCCGAAGCCAAAGCACAGCAGCATCAGGGCAAAGGCAAGGTGCCCCAGGATGCCGACCGGCGCCACGCTGCACAGCGCCCATCCGCAGCCCGCCACGGCCAGCCCTGCGATCAGCGAAGGGCCGACGCCATGGCGCGCCGAGATGCGCTTGCCAAAGGCGCTGGCCAGCACCGTGCCCACACCGAGGCCGACGAAGCTCAAGCCGACGTCCGCTTCGCTCATGCCCAGCGTGCGGGTGGCAAAGAGGATCTGCACCACCACCGCAGCGTAGTGGCACATCTGCCAGGCGCCCATGGTGATGGCCATGGCCACCAGCAACGGCGTGTCGCGCACGAAGACCAGGCCGGTCTTGAGCTCAGGCCAGAACGCGGCCTGGGCGGAGGCCTTCACGACCTCCGTCACGCGGATGCCGCGCAGGATCAGCACCGATCCCAGCAGGGCCAGCGCGTCCAGCAGCAGCGCCACCGGCGCGCTGACGGCCTTGATGAGGGCGCCGGCCAAACCTGGGCCCACCACCTCGGAACCCGAGCTGGCCAGGGCATTCTTGGCATGCGCCTCGACCAGCCGCGCCCGCGGCACCACCTGGGTCAGAACGATCTGTGCCGCCGTGCCAGCCACCACATGCACACAGCCGAGGATGAAGCCGACCGCATACATCCAGCCCATGGTCAACCAGCCCATCCACCAGGCCAGCGGCACGGTGGCCAAGGCCAGCGCCAGCAGCAGCTCGCCCGTGATGTAGACCGGCAGCTTGCGCACGCGGTCCAGCCAGACGCCCGAAGGAAGCGACAAGAGCACGAAAGGCAGCAGTTCGAAGGCCGTGAGCAGACCCATCTGCGTGGGCGTGGCCTTCAGCAGCACGGCCGCGGTCAGCGGCAGGGCGAGCATGCTCACCTGACCCCCGAGAGAGCTGATCAGGATCGAGCCGAACAGCCGCCGGTAGGACTTGTCACGCAGCAGATCGTCCGGCGGCAAGCGCCAGGCCTGCAGCCATCTCCAGCGGGGGCGCCACAAGAAGCGCGAATTCATGTCATGTCTCCATCGTTGGACTTCGCGGCGCGTGGCCGCTGCAACGGAGGCAGCAAAAGCAGGGTCAACCGCTGTGCTGCCGTGAACTCGGCAGGCTGCGGTGACGGCAAGCCGAGAGGATTAGATCGCTGCGGAACCGTTGAGCCCGAAACTGCAGCTGAGCGCGGCCGAGCGGGCCAGTGCTTGCAGATCAGGGCCATCGCCGGCCATCGTGAGGCCGACGGCCGCCGCAAAACCCAGCGCCACGGCCACACCGGCGGCAACCGATCCGGCGGACGGGTGCGGGTGGGATCGCGGTAGGCGGCGCATGGTGGGCTCGTTGGAGGAGGCGGGCGCCGATGCTAACGCCGGCGCGACAGCGCGGCAAGCCTCACGGCCCTGCCCTGCTGACGCGGCCGCTGGCTCAGCTGCGGTAGTCGGCGTTGATGCTGACGTAATCGTGCGAGAGATCGCAGGTCCAGACGGTCGCGCACTCCGCCCCGCGATGCAGGTGGACGCGGATCGTGATCTCGCTTTGTTTCATCACGCGCTGGCCGTCTTCTTCGCGGTATTGCGGCCGGCGGCCGCCGCGCGTCACCACGTGCACGTCGTCCAGATGCAGATCGATCAGGCTCTGATCGAGATCGTCGATGCCGGCGTAACCCACGGCGGCCAGGATGCGCCCGAGGTTGGGATCGCTGGCGAAGAACGCCGTCTTCACCAGCGGCGAGTGGGCGATCGCATAAGCCGCCAGTCGGCACTCCTGCACCGTGCGGCCACCTTCGATCTGCACCGTGATGAACTTGGTGGCGCCCTCGCCATCACGCACGATGGCCTGGGCGAGCTGGCGCGAGACGCCGATCACCGCGTCGCGCAGGGCCTGCCCGTCGGGCGAATCGAACGATTCGATCACCGGATGCGCCGCCTGCCCCGTGGCCATCAGCACGAACGAATCGTTCGTCGAGGTGTCGCCGTCGATCGTGATGCTGTTGAAGCTGGCGTCAGCGGCTTCGCGCACCAGTTGCCGGGCCAGGCCCGGCGCCAGGCGCGCATCGGTGGCGACGAAGCCCAGCATGGTGGCCATGTTGGGCCTGATCATGCCGGCGCCCTTGGAAACGCCGGTCACGGTGACCGGCTGCCCACCCACCAAGATGCGGCGCGACGCGGCCTTGGGCAGCGTGTCGGTGGTCATGATGCCGCAGGCAGCGTCCAGCCAGCGGTCTTCGGCCAGGCTGGCCAGCGCCGCGGGCAGGCCGGCCACGAGGCGCTCCACGGGAAGCGTCTCCATGATCACGCCGGTCGAAAAGGGCAGGATCTGGCTCGGGCTGACCTGCAGCTGGGCGGCCAGCACCTCGCAGGTCTGCCGCGCTCGCAACAGGCCGTCCGCGCCTGTTCCGGCATTGGCGTTGCCGGTATTGATGACCAGCGCCCGGATCTCCTGGCCCGGTGTCACGGCGTCGAGGTGTTCCTTGCACAACTGCACGGGCGCCGCGCAGAAACGATTGCGCGTGAAGACGCCGGCCACCTGCGCGCCCGGCGCGAGCGCGAAGACGACGAGATCCCGCCGGTTGGCCTTGCGGATGCCGGCTTCGGCCACGCCGATGCGCACGCCTGCGACCGGCAGGAGGCTGGACGCCTCCGGGACGACGAGGTTGACGGCCATGCGTGTCTCCTCAGATGAAACGTTGATGCCCTGGCGCGCCGTGTGACAGCGGGCACGGGCCTCGGAACTCTCGGGCGCTCAGGCCAGCTTGCCGTGGCAGTGCTTGTACTTCTTGCCGCTGCCGCAAGGGCAGGGATCGTTGCGTCCGGCACGCGGCACCTCGGCCACGGCGGTCTGCGGATCGGTCTCGGCGCTCACGCTGCCATCCTCGTTGGGATGCGTGTAGGTGACGTTGCTGACCTGGCTGGCCCGCTCTTCGATCGCCTCGGCCGCCTGAGCCACCTCTTCCTGCGTCTGGATGCGCACCGTCAGCAGGATGCGCGTGACCTCCAGCTTCACCACGTCCAGCAACTGGCTGAAGAGCTCGAAGGCCTCGCGCTTGTACTCCTGCTTCGGGTTCTTCTGGGCGTAGCCGCGCAGGTGGATCCCCTGGCGCAGGTAATCAAGCGCGGCCAGGTGCTCTCGCCAGTGGGTGTCGACCGACTGCAGCAGCACCATGCGCATGAAGGGCGTGAACTGATCGATGCCGACGCGCTCGACCTTGGCGTCGAAATGTGCCGACGCGGCAGCGACGACGCGCTCGACGATCTCCTCGTCGGTGATCGCCTCGGCCTTCTCGACGTCCTGCTTCAGCGGCAGTTCGAGCTGCCATTCCTCGCGCAGCGTCCTTTCGAGGCCGTCGAGGTCCCACTGCTCCTCGACGCTCTCGGGCGGCACGTGGGCGCGCACCACGTCGGTCATCGCGCTCTCGCGCAGGTTGCCGATCTGCTCGACCAGGCTCGTGGCCTCGAGGATCTCGTTGCGCTGCTGGTAGATCACCTTGCGCTGGTCGTTCGAGACATCGTCGTACTCGAGCAGTTGCTTGCGCACGTCGAAGTTGCGGGCCTCGACCTTGCGCTGCGCGCTCTCGATGCTGCGCGTGACGATGCCGGCCTCGATCGCCTCGCCCTCGGGCATCTTCAGGCGGTCCATGATCGCGCGCACGCGGTCGCCGGCGAAGATGCGCATCAGTGGGTCGTCGAGCGAGAGGTAGAAGCGCGAGCTGCCCGGGTCGCCCTGGCGGCCGGAACGGCCGCGCAGCTGGTTGTCGATGCGCCGCGACTCGTGGCGCTCGGTGGCGATGATGCGCAGCCCGCCCTGAGCCTTGACGGCATCGTGAAGGCCCTGCCACTCGTCGCGCAGCTTGGCCGCGCGCGCCGCCTTCTCGTCGTCGCCGATCTCGGGGTTGGCCTCGAGGAACTGGATCTGCTTCTCGACGTTGCCGCCGAGCACGATATCGGTGCCGCGGCCGGCCATGTTGGTGGCGATCGTGATCACGCCGGGCCGCCCGGCCTGGGCGACGATCTCGGCTTCCTTGGCATGCTGCTTGGCGTTGAGCACCTGGTGCGGCAGCTTTTCCTTGCTCAGCAGACCGGAGACGAGCTCGGAGTTCTCGATCGAGGTCGTGCCCACGAGCACCGGCTGGCCGCGCTCGTGGCAGTCGCGGATGTCCTTGATCACCGCCTCGTACTTCTCGCGCGCGGTCTTGTACACGAGGTCGAGATCGTCCTTGCGGATGGTCGGCTTGTTCGGCGGGATGACGACCGTCTCCAGGCCGTAGATCTCCTGGAACTCGTAGGCCTCGGTGTCGGCCGTGCCGGTCATGCCCGAGAGCTTGCCGTACATGCGGAAGTAGTTCTGGAACGTGATCGACGCGAGGGTCTGGTTCTCGCTCTGGATCTGCACGCCCTCCTTGGCCTCGACGGCCTGGTGCAGCCCGTCGCTCCAGCGCCGGCCGGTCATCAATCGGCCGGTGAACTCGTCGACGATGATCACCTCGCCGTTCTGCACCACGTAATGCTGGTCGCGGTTGTACAGGTGCCGCGCGCGCAGCGCCGCATACACATGGTGCATCAGCGTGATGTTGGCCGGGTCGTACAGGCTCGCGCCCTCGGCCAGCAGACCGGCCTGGCCGAGCAGGGCCTCGGCGTTCTCGTGACCGGCCTCGGTGAGGAAGACCTGGTGGCTCTTCTCGTCGACCGTGAAGTCGCCCGGCTCGATCACGCCCTCGCCGGTGCGCAGGTCGAGCTCGCCGATCTGTTTCTTCAGGCCCGGCACGACCGCATTGATGCGCACGTAGAGCTCGGTGTGGTCCTCGGCCTGG
>JAEUOZ010000026.1 GCA_016790225.1 Rubrivivax sp. | reverse complement strand
CAGCCAGTCTTGCGGCGCCGCCGGCAGCAGCATCACTTGGTCAGGTTCGTAGGGGCGATAGCTTCCAGGCATGCCCCTTCAATGCATGCCGCATGCCACTGGGCATCAGGATCTACCCGGTTCTGCCGCGCGGACTCCTAGCGCGGTTGGACGCGAGAGCGCAGCCAATGCGCCAATCCGGGCTCATCGAGCTTGCCTGCTGCCACATCCAGCATCGTCAGTGTGGCGTCGAGCTGCGTGGTGACCAGCCGGTGGCCAGTGAGCGCGAGAAACAAGCCCACCGCCAGGAAGGCCACGCGCTTGTTGCCGTCGACGAAGGCATGGTTCTTCGCTAGACCGACTCCGTACGACGCTGCAAGATCGCACAGATCAGGCTTGCCATAGGCGGCCAGGTTGATCGGGCGTGCCAGAGCGGATTCATACAAGCCGACGTCTCGCGGGCCTGACGCGCCGCCGTGTTCCGCCAGGCTCTCGTCATGAAGCAGGAGCAGCGCCTTGGGGTCGATCCAGCGCCAGCACAAGAGCTGCTCACTTGGCGAGTTGGTGGAACGTATCCCGATAGTCACGCATGAACTCTCGGCCCAGATCCAACTGCTCGTCCAATGCAGGGTCGTAGGGCGTCAGGTTCACGCCGTTGGCGGCTTCGGTCAGGAAGAGCGTGTCACCCTTCTCGAGCTTCAGACGTGCAAGGACTTCCTTGGGAAGGATGACGCCGACCGAGTTGCCGATCTGCGTGAGCTTCAGTGCGGTGGTCATCGCCGTGCCTCAAGTTAGAACAAGAATTCTAACTTTGCGGGGGCAGCGCTTGGTCTCTGCGCGCTTGTTTGAAGCGTTGCGGCTACTCCGGTCGATCGAGAGCCGACACCTGGTCCAGGCTCTCCCGCGAGCAAGTACCCCGGGGACAGGCGTTGCTCCTTGCCAAGGATCCGGACTTCAGCCGCCAGTAGCGTGATCCCTTCGGCGTGACCTCCAGGCATATGCCTTCGCCGTTGGAAAAGCGCTCGCGCTCAGTCAGAGTGCCCCCAGGTACTGCCCCGGCTCGAGAGGCTGCCAAAGCCGAGCCAAGCCCTGAAGAACGCCAGGTTCTTGATCTACATGGGTTCCTGGGATGCCTTGTGACTGTCAGGGAGGCCCCGAAACAGGCCCTTGGCGGAGGGAGCGGGATTCGAACCCGCGGGGGGCTGTTAACCCCCACACGCTTTCCAGGCGTGCGACTTAAACCGCTCATCCATCCCTCCGCAGGGATGCCGGGGCGGGGAGCCCCGGGCGAAACGCGGATTCTATGCGAGCGATGGCGCAGGGCTGGCGCGCGGGCCGGCACAGGCCCGCGCGGGCCCTTGCCGTGCCGGCCTGCCGGCTCACTCGCCCGTGATCTTGCGTTCCTGGATGATCTTGGCGTAGCGGGCGGCGTCTGCCCGGATCACGTCGCCGAAGGCGCGGGGCGTGAGCGGCGTGCCTTCGGCGCCCATGTTGCGGATGATCTCCTGCACGGCAGGCAGCGCGAGGGCTCGGTTGATCTCGCGGTTCATGCGCTCCACGGCTTCAGGCGGGGTGCCGGTCGGGGCCCAGAAGCCGTGCGTGGTGCCGGCGTCAAACCCGGTCAGGCCCAGTTCGTTCAGCGTGGGCGTGTCGGGGAAGAGCGGGCTGCGCTTGGCCGAACCGACGGCCAGCAGACGCAGCTTGCCGCTGCGCACATGCTGAAAGGAGATGCCGGGATCGAAGGTGTAGTCCAGCTTGCCGCCCAGCAGATCCTGCAGCACGGCGCCGGAGCCGCGGTAGGGGATGTGCACCGCAAACATGCCGGCCTGGGATTTCATCATCTCGCCCGCGATATGGGGCGACGTACCGTTGCCCGGACTGCCGTAGCTCAGCCGGCCGGGGTTGGCCTTGGCGTGCCGCAGGAACTCCGCGAAGTTGGTGAAGGGCAGGTCCGCGCGCGCCACCAGGAAGAGCTCCAGCCGCGCGCCGGCGGCCACGGGGATCAGGTCCTTGGCAGGATCGAAGGGCAGCTTGGCGTTGAGCAGCGGCACGATGGACATCGCGCTGCCGGAGGACAGCAGAAAGGTGTAGCCATCCGGTGCGGCCTTGGCCGCCGCGTCGGCACCGATGATGCCGCCCGCGCCCGAGCGGTTGTCGATGACGATCTGCTGGCCGATGGCGGAAGAGACATGCGGTGCGATCGCACGCGCCACGGCGTCGGGCGTGCCGCCGGCGGGGAAGTTGACGATCAGCCGGATCGGCTTGGCGCTGGGCCAGGCCTGGCCCCAGGCCGCAGGCCACATCAGCAGGGTCGCCACGGCCACGGCCGCAAAAGCCAGCGCCCTGCGCAGTCGGGTATTGAACATCGCTTGTCTCCGTCGTGGTGGTGTCGTGATGACGGCCGCCTCTGAACGGGCGGCTCAGGGGTTCTCGCGGGAATCGGGGGTCCAGGCCTTGTTCTGCAGCCAGGGCAGGGGCACGAAGCGCAGCGCTCGCTCGTGCGTGCTTTCCAGCACCACGGGGGCGGCGTGGCCGGCCTCGTAGGCTTCGCGCCAGCGCAGCGCGCACACGCACCAGCGATCACCGGGCTTCAGGCCCTTGAAGCGGTATTCAGGGCGCGGCGTGATGAGGTCGTTGCCGACTTCCATCTGCTGGTTGAGGAAGGCCACGGTCACGCGCACACAGATCACATGGCTGCCGTGATCCTGCGCATCGGTGTGGCAGCAGCCATCGCGGTACCAGCCCGTCAGCGGGTCATAGGAGCAGGGAACCAGCTCGGAACCGAGCACGTTCAGCGCGTGGCGGGTGGAAGTGGGCTCGGCCATGTTTCTTGTGCGGATCGCCGCAGGCGGATCATGCTTCGGTTGGGCCTGCCCCTGCCGGCGCGGGGGCATCGCAGCGCAGCAGCGCCATGCGCCGGGTGTCGTGCAAGACACCGTCCAGGCGCATCGCTTCGCGGCAGAGGCCTTCGTCGCGGAAACCCAGGCGCTGGTACAGGCGGATCGCTGCCCCGTTGTCCACGCGCGTCTGCAGTTCGATGCGCGTGAAGCCCTTCTGCCAGGCCTTGTCGATGCAGGCCTGCAGCAGCCGCTGCCCGATGCCGTGCCCACGCCAGGCGGGCAGCAGGCCCATGCCCAGCGATCCGCAGTGCGCCAGGGCATCGGCCCAGTGGCCAAAGACATCGGCCCAGCCGACGAGCTGCGTGCCGTCCATCGCCACGAACTGCACGGCATCGCTGTCGACATTCTCGCGCACGAAGGCCAGCACCTTGTCCGGCGGCGGAGCCTGTGTCTGGCCCAGGAAGCGCCGTTCGCGCGCGACCGCATCCAGGCAGGCATGGAATGCGGCTGCATGGGCGAGGGTGATGGGCTCGATGCGGACGGCATCGGGATTGGTGTTCATGGACATCTTCGGCTCAATGGAGGGCGTTCGGCTGCGCGAGGCCCATGGCGTGGCCGCTGGCGCCCGACATCGGGCGTGCGGCCCGTGGCGCACAGGGACAATCGCGGCACCCGATCATCTTCGAAGAAGAGCAGCCAGGCGCGCAGAGGCAACCGCAACTGATCGCGGCCCGGCGCGGCCCGGGCGCTCAGCTCGGACGCCGTTCTCAGCAAGCTCGGTTCGCGCGGATTTCTGCCGCCCACGCTCCTAGCCTTGCGGCGGGGGTCAGGGATGGGCCTCCGTCACGGCGCGCCGATGAAGTTGCGCCCGCGTGCACTCGCCAGCGCAGCCTTGACGCGGGCCTGGGAATCGCTGACACCGTGGCTGGCCGGGTCCACAGCTACGCCCAGGCTCTCCAGCCAGGCCTGCAGCACCTGGGGTGCCTCTGCGGCCGCCACGCCGAAGACGGCCTCGAGGGCCGTGTCTGCGGACGAGAGGCGACCGACGGCCAATCGGCAGGCGGTCGGCAGCCAGCTTGCGACGGCCAGCCCGTGGGGCACGCCTTGCTCCAGCGTCAACGCGTAGCTGAGCGCATGCGCCAGCGCGGTGCGCGTCTGCGCGAAGGCCAGGCCTGCTTCGAGTGCCGCCAGCGACAGTTGCTCACGACCGGCCAGATCCGAGGGCTCAGCCAGCACGCGGGCCAGATGCTGTCGCACGCGCCGGGCGGCCTGCACGGCGAGTGCATCGCTGATCGGATTGGCGTGGCGGTTCCAGATGGCCTCCAACGCATGCGCAATGCTGTCCAGTGCGGTGTCGCGCGTCAGTGCAGCCGGGGCGCTGAGCGTGAGCGCGGGATCGACGAAGGCCCGGTCGGCGAAGCCCCAGGCTTCGTCGAAGCTGCGCTTGAGTGCCATCCGGCCGTCGGTGTCCCAGATCGTGGCCCAGCGCGTCACTTCGCTGCCGGTACCGGCCGTCGTGGGAACCAGCCACAGTGGCGAATGGCGCAGCGCCGGCCAGGCAGCCGTTCCACGCAGCGCCGCGGCCACGGCCTCGAAGTCACCATCGGCCGGGCGGCTGCGCAGCAGCTTGGCGAGGTCCAGGACACTGCCCCCGCCCAGGCCGACGAGCACGGTGTCGGGCCGGTCTGCCAGCAGCGGCCACACGCGGGCGGCCAGGGCGCGTGCCAGGGCCAGTGTCGACAGGCCGTCGGGCACGGTCAGCCAGGCCTGAACCCGGGGACCGAGAGCCTGCAGCCACGCGGCCTTCAAGCCCAGGGCCTCGGCCGGTTCGAACGCAAGAACCAGGGTGCCGCGCTCAGACAGCTCGGCAGCCAAGGCCTGGCTGCAGCCGCTGCCGAAGCGCAGCTGTACCGGCATGCGCCAGTCGAAGCCCAGCCCCATCAGATGAATCGCTGCCGCAGCCGTGCCGACACCAGATCGATCAGCGAGACGGTCACCACGAGGATGATGAGCACGGCGCAGGTCTGCGCGTACTGGAAGCCGCGAATCACCTCGAACAGCACGACTCCGATGCCGCCGGCGCCCACCATGCCCACCACGCTGGCGCTGCGCACGTTGCTCTCGAATCGGTAGAGCGTGAAGCTGAGCCACAGCGGCATCACCTGCGGCAGCACGCCGTAGGTGATCTCGACCAGCTTGTTCGCGCCGGTAGCGCGGATGCCTTCCACCGGCCTCGGATCGATGGCTTCCACGGCTTCCGAGAACAGCTTGGCCAGGGTGCCGGTGGTGTGCACTGCCAGGGCCAGCACGCCGGCAAAGGGGCCCAGGCCCACCGCGACGATGAACAGCATCGCAAACACCATCTCGTTGATGGCACGGCAGGCATCCATGAGCCGCCTCAGTGGCTGGTGGAGCCAGGGCGGCGCGATGTTGGCACTGCACAGCAGGCCCATGGGCACGGCTGCAATCACCGCCAGCAGTGTGCCCCACAGCGCGATGTGCACCGTGATCACCATCTCGCGAACGTAGATGCGCCAGTCGGTGAAATCGGGCGGAAAGAACTCGCTCGTGTAGGTGCCGATGTTGCCGCTGTCGCGCAGCAGGTCCAGAGGGCGGATCTCGGCGCCGCGCCAGGCCCAGGCCAGAACGGCCAGCACCAGCGCCCAGCCAGCGTAGTAGAGCCAGCCCGGGCGCTCGGCAGCCGCCCGCTGCTCGATGCGTGCCAGAGCGTCAGCGCTGGGGACAGCCGCGTTCATGCGACGGATCCGGCGCAGTCGCGCGTGGCCGGCGTCACTTGCCTGCCAGCGCGGCCAGCCGGCGGTCGATCTCGGCCAGCTGCCGCGCCTTCGCATCGGCGGCCAGCTTGTCATCGTTTTCGACCTTGGCGCGGTCGCGGAACAGCTCGAGCTGGCGGATCGGGATCAGCTGGTCGTTGTTGCTGTCGCGGAAGCCGCCATAGTTGTAGATGACGCCGAGGATCCGCTTCTCCTCAGGGTCCGTCTTGGCGTAGTTCAGCACGAAGTTCTTGAGCCTGGCCTTCACGCCGGGGTCCAGATCCTTGCGCCACACGAAGGGGTCGCTCGGGATCAAGGGGCTGCGCCACAGCACCTTGAGCTGGCTGGCGAGCTCGGGCTTGCTGCTCTGCAGCTTGCCGAAGTCCTCGGTGTTGTTCGTGGCCACGTCCACCTGCCGTGCCAGCACCGCCTGCAGGTTGGCGCCGTGGCTGGCGTTGCGGATGGTCTTGAACGCGGTGCGGTGATCGACGCCGTTCTTCGCAAAGATGTAGAAGGTCGGCACCAGGAAGCCCGAGGTCGAGTTCGGGTCGCCGATGCTGAAGTTGATGTTCTTCGCGTTCTTCAGGACGTCATCGACGTTGTTGTAAGGGCTGTCCTTGTGGGCGATGAGCAGCGCGTGGTAGCCGAATGTGCCGTCGGCATACATCACCTGCGCGAAGATTTCGCCCTGCGATCGATCCACGGCTTCCATCGCGGCCTTGTTGCCGTACCAGGCCACCTGCACCTTGTTGAAGCGCATGGCCTCGATGACGCCGGCATAGTCCGGCGCGTAGAAGCTCTTCACCGTCAGGCCGGTCTTGCGCTCCAAGTCGCGGAAGAACGGCTCCCAGCGTTCGCGCTGGGTGCTCGCGCTGTCGGTGGCGATGACGCCGAAGCTGATCTCCTGGGCCTGCGCCTGCAAGGGCAGACCGGCGAGCGTTGCGCTGGCCAGTGCGGCCAGCGCCAGGCGACGGATGATGCGAACCATGGTCGTTACTCCTCAGGGTGATTCAGGCCACTGCCATCGTGGGCAGGGGCATGGGTTCAGACGGTGGATCGTCGGTCTGCAGTTCCTCCACGGCCGTGCCGTAGAGATCACGCAGGAAGGCCGGTGAAAGCTGGGTGGTCGGGCCGTCGAAGACGAGCGCGCCGTCTCGAAGGGCTAGCACCCGTTCGCAGTAGCGCCGCGCCAGCCCGACGTGGTGCAGGCTGACCAGCAACGTGAGCCCCTGTTCGCGGTTGATCTGCAGCAGCAGCTCCATCACGCGGCGGGTCGACTCGGGGTCGAGCGAGGCCACCGGCTCGTCGGCCAGCATCAGCCGCGCGCCCTGAACCAGCGTTCTCGCAATGGCGGCGCGCTGCTGCTGGCCGCCCGACAGCGTGCTGGCCCGCTGGAAGGCCTGTTCTCCCAGCCCCATCGCGTCGAGCGCGTCCAGGGCACGTGCGCGCTCGATCACGCTGAAGCGGCCGCACACGGCCCGCCACGAGGACATCTCAGGCGCCAGGCCGGTGAGCACGTTGCTCAATACCGACAGCCGGCCGACGAGGTTGAACTGCTGAAAGATGACGCCGATCGCGCGGCGCTGGGCACGGATGTCGGCGGCGAGGCGTCCACCGGATTGCAGGCTGCGCCCCAGCACCTCGATGTGGCTGCCATTGGCGGCATCCAGCGTCTCCAGGCCGCACAGCGCCCGCAGCAGCGTCGACTTGCCCGAACCCGAGGCACCCAGCAGCGCCACGCGCTCGCCCGGCTGCACGTCGAAGCTCACGCCGCGCAAGGCACGGCGCCCGCCGGCGAAGGTCTTGTCGGCTGCCACGACATGGACAGCCCGTTCGTGCGCAAGGGACATGGCCGCGCAGGCTAAGGCCGTGTCGTGACGGGTTGGTGACTTCGAAGTGTCAGCACACCGTCACGGTGCCCGCGCAGCATCGATTCATGGATATCGACTCGATCTCAGCGCTGTATGCCGAGCGCGGCCACATGGCCTATGACGGTGAGGGCATCACGCAGTGGCAGCACGCTTGGCAGTGCGGCCAACTGGCGCTCAGAGCCGGGGCGCCGGCCGAACTGCAGCTGGCTGCCTGGCTGCACGACCTGGGTCACCTGATGACGGGTCTGGAGGGCACACCCACACTGCAAGGCCACGATGACCGGCACGAGATGCTGGCCGCTGGAGTCCTGAGCACACTCTTCGGGTCCGCAGTGGCCCAGCCGGTGGCACTCCACGTCCTGGCCAAGCGCTACCTGGTCACCACCAACCCGTCCTATCGCGTCCGGCTGTCGCCGGACTCCACACGCAGCCTGGCGCTTCAGGGTGGATCGATGTCGGCGTCGGAGTGCGAAGCCTTTGAAGGCGACGCCTTTGCCGTCGACGCGTTGCGGGTGCGGGCCTGGGACGATCTCGGCAAGCGCCGCGACGAATGCCCGCCGGCCACCGCCGCCGCGGAGCTGCACGCGCTGATGCTTCGTGTGGCCGCTGGCGGCGGAAGCTGAACACCGGCGGTCAGCGGGGCGCAGCCTCTATCGCGCAGCGCCGCTTGCCGTGCCTGCGGTGCCCTTCAGCAGCGCCATCGCGGTGCCGATCAGGCCGGAGACCTCGCTCATGTTGCCGGGCACGATCATGGTGTTGTTCTTCTGGGCCAGCTGGGCGTAGGCATCCACGGCCTTCTCGGCGACCTTGAGCTGGACCGCGGCTTCGCCGCCAGGCTGGCGGATGGCCGCGGCGATCTTGGCGATGGCGTCGGCCGTGGCATCGGCCACCGCGGTGATCGCGGCGGCCTCGCCCTGCGCCATGTTGATCTCGGCCTGCTTCTCGCCTTCGCTCTTGGCGATGAAGGCTGCGCGCTGGCCCTCGGCCAGGTTGATCTGTTCCTGGCGCTTGCCCTCGGAGGCGGCGATGAGCGCGCGCTTCTCGCGCTCCGCCGTGATCTGCGCCTGCATGGAGCGCAGGATCTCCGCGGGCGGCGTGAGATCCTTGATCTCGTAGCGCAGCACCTTCACGCCCCAGTTCAGCGCCGCCTCATCCAGGGCGGCCACCACGCTGGCGTTGATCAGATCGCGTTCCTCGAAGGTCTTGTCCAGTTCCATCTTGCCCACCACGCTGCGCAGCGTGGTCTGGGCGAGCTGCGTGATGGCCACCAGGTAGTTGCTGCTGCCGTAGCTCGCGCGCATCGGGTCGGTGACCTGGAAGAAGAGGATGCCGTCCACCTGCAGCTGCGTGTTGTCGCGCGTGATGCAGACCTGGCTGGGCACATCCAGCGGCACTTCCTTCAGCGAGTGCTTGTAGGCCACACGCTCCACGAAGGGGATGACGAACTTCAGGCCGGGCGTGAGCGTGCGGTCGTACTTGCCCAGGCGTTCCACCACCCAGGCGTTCTGCTGCGGCACGATCTTGAAGGTGCGGACGATGAAGATGACCGCGATGACCAGGAGGATGAGAGCCAGTTCCATGGGGCGGGGTCCTGATGATGGGGTGATGCGTTAGAGATCCTGGGCGATACGGCGCCGCAGGGCCTGGGCCGCGCGGCGCCGGCCATCAGCGGCTGCCGGCCGGCGCCAGCTCCAGCTGGTTGCCGCGCACGGCCACGATCACGTGTTCGCCGGCCGTGGGTTCGCCGGGGCCGGCATGGCGCGCCGTCCAGGCCGCGCCGCGGTACTGCACGCGGGCCAGGCCATCGCTGCCCCAGGCGGGCACCTGCACGGTCTGGCCGATGTCCAGGTGGGCATCGGCATTGGCTTCCACCGGCGCGGATTGCGGCTGACGGGCCCGCTTGAAGTGCCAGGCTGCCGTGGCACCGCCGCCGACCAGCGCCCCGGCCACCACCTGGGCGCTGAAGCCCAGGCCGGCGTGGGCGGCCAGCGCGGCGGCGGCCCCGCCGACGGCCAGCATCAGCAGGTAGAAGGTACCGGTCAGCATCTCGGCCGCCACCAGCACACCGGCCAGCAGCCACCATCCGGTTGCGGCGCTGAAATCCATATGTCCACCTCCTGCAACAGGCCGTTGCCCAGCCCAGTGTAGCGACGCGGCAGCGGCCCTACACTGCGCGCCTCTTGGCGGCCCCGCACCGGTGCTGCGCGCGAGGAAACCATCCATGCACCGCTTCCGATTTCCCATCGTCATCATCGACGAGGACTACCGTTCAGAGAACACCTCGGGCCTGGGCATCCGCGCCCTGGCTCAGGCCATCGAGAAGGAAGGCTTCGAGGTCATCGGCGCCACGAGCTACGGTGATCTCTCGCAGTTTGCGCAGCAGCAAAGCCGCGCCAGCGCCTTCATCCTGAGCATCGACGACGAGGAATTCACCCCTGGGCCCGAGCTGGATCCGGCGGTGCTGAACCTGCGCAAGTTCATCGCGGAGATCCGCTGGAAGAACGCCGACATTCCCATCTACGTCTACGGCGAGACGCGCACCAGCCAGCACCTGCCCAACGACATCCTGCGCGAGCTGCACGGCTTCATCCACATGTTCGAGGACACGCCGGAGTTCGTGGCGCGCCACATCATCCGCGAGGCCAAGAGCTATCTCGATGGGCTCTCGCCGCCCTTCTTCAAGGCGCTGGTGGACTATGCGCAGGACGGCAGTTACTCCTGGCACTGCCCGGGGCACAGCGGCGGCGTGGCCTTCCTGAAGAGCCCCGTGGGCCAGATGTTCCACCAGTTCTTCGGCGAGAACATGCTGCGCGCCGACGTCTGCAACTCGGTTGACGAGTTGGGGCAGCTGCTCGACCACACCGGCCCGGTGGCCGCGAGCGAGAAGAATGCCGCGCGCATCTTCAATGCGGATCACTGCTTCTTCGTCACCAACGGCACCAGCACCAGCAACAAGATGGTCTGGCACCACAACGTGGCGCCCGGGGATGTGGTGGTGGTGGATCGCAACTGCCACAAGAGCATCCTGCACAGCATCATCATGACGGGCGCCGTGCCCGTCTTCCTGCCGCCCACGCGCAACCATTTCGGCATCATCGGCCCGATCCCGCAGGCCGAGTTCTCGGTGGAGGCGATCCGACGCAAGATCGCCCGCAACCCCTTGCTGGCCGGCGTGGATGCGAAGAAGGTGCGCCCGCGGATCCTGACGCTGACGCAGAGCACCTACGACGGCGTGCTCTACAACACCGAGACCATCAAGCAATCGCTGGATGGCCAGATCGATACGCTGCATTTCGATGAGGCCTGGCTGCCGCACGCGGCCTTCCACAGCTTTTACGGCAGCTTTCACGCCATGGGCAAACGGCGCCCGCGGCCCAAGGACCTGATGGTCTATGCCACGCAGAGCACCCACAAGCTGCTGGCCGGCCTGAGCCAGGCCAGCCAGGTGCTGGTGCAGGATGCGCAGCAGCGCAAGCTGGACCGCCACCTGTTCAACGAAGCCTACCTGATGCACACCAGCACCAGCCCGCAGTACGCCATCATCGCCAGCTGCGATGTGGCCGCGGCGATGATGGAGCCGCCGGGCGGCACGGCGCTGGTGGAAGAAAGCATCCTGGAATCGCTGGATTTCCGCCGCGCGATGCGCAAGGTGGACAAGGAATACGGCAAGGACTGGTGGTTCAAGGTCTGGGGCCCCGACAAGCTGCCCGCCGAAGGCATCGGCAAGTCGGCCGACTGGATGCTGAAGGCCGGTGACAAGTGGCACGGCTTCGGCGCGCTGGCCGATGGCTTCAACATGCTCGATCCGATCAAGTGCACCTTGATCACGCCGGGCCTGGACTTGAGTGGAAAGTTTGCCAAGACCGGCATCCCGGCCGCCATCGTCACCAAATACCTGGCCGAGCACGGCATCGTGGTGGAGAAGACCGGCCTCTATTCCTTCTTCATCATGTTCACCATCGGCATCACCAAGGGCCGCTGGAATACGCTGCTCACCGCGCTGCAGCAGTTCAAGGACGACTACGACAAGAACCAGCCGATGTGGCGCGTGCTGCCGGAGTTCTGCGCCGCGCATCCGCGCTACGAGCGCACGGGTCTGAAGGATCTGTGCCAGAGCATCCACGAGATGTACGCCAAGGGCGACATCGCGCGCCTGGTGACGGACATGTACCTGTCCGATCTGCAGCCGGCGATGAAGCCCACCGAGGCATTTGCGCACATCGCACACCGCAAGACCGAGCGGGTGGACATCGATCAGCTCGAAGGCCGCGTGACGACCTCGCTGCTGACGCCGTATCCGCCGGGCATCCCGCTGCTGATCCCCGGCGAGCGCTTCAACCGCAAGATCGTCGATTACCTGAAGTTCACGCGCGCCTTCAACGCGGCCTTCCCCGGCTTCGATACCGATGTGCACGGCCTGGTCGAGCACGAAGAGGCCGCTGGCGGCGCGCGGCGCTACTACGTGGACTGCGTGGCGAGCTGATGCCCGCCACGCGGGGCGTCGCCGCAGCGAAGCTTGCGGCGACGTCCCGGCCGCGCGCGGCGCGCGCTACTTGCGCTCCTGCAGCAGCTTGATGAACGATCGCAGCTGCGTGGCGGCCCGCCCGAGGTAGTCCTGGATGGCCGGCTCGGCGGTACTGACGGCTTCGGTCAGTAGCTTGGCCGCCAGCTTGTCGTGCGCCTCGCGGCCCAGCGCGATCAGCTTGTCCTCGTCGATCGGCAGCTGCTGAGCCAGGACGTTGATCATCGAGCCCAGGAGCACGCGGCGCAGATCCTGCACCGGCAGCAGCGAGGCGTCGTTCTCCTGCGCGCGCTTGTCGGCCGGATCCGGCTGATGGGCGCTCAGCACACGTGACAGCGTGCTGCCCGGCAGCGCCGTGGCCAGCATGCCGTCCACCACCTCGGCGGCGATGCCCGGGCCCCAGTGGCGCTGGACCACCGATTCGGCGACGCGACCGATCTCCAGCAGGGGATCCCAGGGGCAGGGGTGTGGCCGCGGCAGCTGCAGCTCGGCGATCTCGAAATCGAAGCGGGCGATGGCGCTGATCACGAAGGGGAAGCAGGTGCGCCGCCCCTTCGGTGCCAGCCAGCGCACCGTGTTGAGGAAGTAGCGCTGGATCTTCTCGTACTCCGCCGTCGGTACGCCAGCGGCGTAGAGCCCTTGGCGCGAGGATCCGGCACTGTCGGCGACGGCGCCGCTGCCGTTGAGATTGATATTGACGAAGTGGTGCCAGGTCGCATCGCAGACGATGCGCCCGACGTTGGCCGCATCGCCGTCATAGGCCGAGATGGCGCCGAAGCTGTGCGGATTGACCGGCGGCTTGAGCGTATCGGTGATGAAGCGGCCGGCCGACATCGAGACGGCCACCACCTGCGGCGCGATGCGCGCGCCACCGCCCACCGGCGCGGGCCATTCCTCGACGCCGGCAAAGCTGCCCGCTGCCGGCGTGGGGGCCAGGCACTCGCTCTCGTGCGCATGGTCGGGCAGCACGTCCACCGCGCCGCTCGCATGGCGCAGCACGGGGTGCACGCTCCAGGAACTGGCCAGGTTGCTCGGGCCGCCGTTGAAGAAGAAGTGCGGATAGATGCGCTGGGCGATGGCATCGGCCTGGTCGTCGAACTGCTTGACGCCGTCGCTGCCGGGATCGAGCACCGTGTCGTGCCGGTTCTGGTTGAACATGGGCACGCTGGACCAGTTGCGCATGCGCCGCACGCGCGGGATGTGGGCACCCATGCCGGAGCCGATGCTTTCGTGGTCACCGGTGGCGAACACACCGCCGCCGGCCTGCATGAAGCGGGCGATGGTTTCCTGTTCCGGCACCGACAAGGCGGTGGTGTTGAAGCCAAAGATCCAGATCTGGTCATAGTTGGCCGCGGTGACCGCCGTGCTGGCCGTGGCGAAATTGAAGTTGCCGCTGAGCGAGGCGCTGGCATGGCCGTTGCGGTGGCCCGTGGTCACGGCATGGCCGGCGCCGCGAACGATGCCGACGAACTCCGACAGGCCGAAGCCGCCGGTGCCGAAATCGAGACCGAAGCCGGCGTCGTCGGTGACCATCAGCACACGCTGCGGGCAGGGCCAGCGCAGCAGGATCTCGGCAAAGCGGTTGCCTTTGAAGCGCTTGAAGTTCAGGGGGTCCATGCGATGCTCCACTGAGGTGGTGGGTTGAGGAAGGCCTCATTTCATCGCCCGCCCCTGCGCCGCGCATCCCGACGACTGTGGATCACCGCCGCGTTGCCGCGGCCGCCTCATCCCGGCTGATGATGCGGCCTCAGCGCCGCCAGAACGCCCCGGTGAACAGGACCAGCACCGACATCAGTTCCAGCCGGCCCAGCAGCATGCAGGCCGTGCAGACCCAGGTCTGGAAGTCGTTGAGGCCCTGGTAGTTGTTCGCCGGGCCGACCTCGCCCAGGCCCGGGCCGGTGTTGTTGATGGTGGCAATCACCGCCGTGGAGGCCGACACCAGATCCAGCCCCGACAGCAGCAGCGCCAGGGTGGCGACCACCATCACGCCGCCATACAGGAGCATGAAGGCGACGATGGACTGCATCACCTGGGGCGAGACTGCCTGGCCGCCCAGCGTCACCGGCACCACGGCACGCGGGTGGACGATGCGGGTCAGCTCCCGCCGCGCCTGCTTCAGCAGCAGCAGCGAGCGCACCAGCTTGATGCCGCCACCGGTCGAGCCGGCGCAGGTGGCAAAGCTGCACAGAAAGAGCATCAGCACCGGCGCAAAGATCGGCCACTGGGCGTAATCGGTGTTGGCAAAGCCCGTGGTGGTGGCGATGGAGATCACGTTGAACGCGGCGTAGCGCAGCGCGACCTCGAAGCTGGGATAGACGCCCATCAGCGCCAGGTACAGCGCCACCCCCAGCACCGAGACGATCATCAGCAGCCAGAAGACGCGCACCTCGGCATCGAGCCACAGGGCGCGCAGCGAGCGGCGCTTCCAGCTGATGAAGTACAGCGCGAAGTTGATGCCCGCCAGCATCATGAAGACCACGGCCACGGCCTCGATGGCCGGGGAGTTGAACTGCGCATAGCTCGCGTCGTAGGAACTGAAGCCGCCCAGACCCATCGTGCTGCACATGTGCATGAAGGCATCCGCCCAGCCCATGCCGGCCCAGCGGTAGGCCAGGAAGCACAGCGTGCCGAAGATGAAGTACACCGTCCACAGGCCGCGCGCGGTCTCGGCGATGCGCGGCGTCAGCTTCTGGTCCTTCATGGGGCCGGCGGTCTCTGAATTGAACAGTTGGGCGCCCCCCACGCCGAGCAGCGGGAGGATGGCCACGACCAGCACGATGATGCCCATGCCGCCGATCAGCACCATGAAGCAGCGCCAGACGTTGATGGACAGAGGCAGCTTTTCCAGGCCGGTCAGCACCGTCGCGCCAGTGGTGGTGAGGCCGCTCATGGCCTCGAAGTAGGCATCGGTGAAGCTCAGGCCGTCGATGGCCAGCATCATGGGCAGCGCACCGAAGGCCGGCAGCAGCACCCAGGTCAGTGTCACCAGCAGGAAGCCATCACGGGGTTGCAGCTCGCGCTGGAAGCGGCGCGCCGCGAGGCTCATGCCGATGCCGCTTGCCGCCGTGATGGCCTGCGCCATCAGGAAGGCGTCTTCGGCCGGGTCGTGCTCGGCCAGCGCAAAGGCCAGCGGCACCAGCATCAGCACGGCAAATACCGTGACGATGCGGCCCACCATGCCGATGACCGCGAACGGGCCCATGGCTCAGGGGCTGGCCAGGGGTGGCCGCGGGCGAGGGAGAGCGGGAGAGAGCCGGAACATCGACAGATTGAAGGAGGGGTGCCGCGGCGCGCACATTGCCAGCCCGGGCCGCGAGGTGGCCATGGGCAAACATGCCGAAATGCAGTGTACCGAGCGCGCGCACCGGGCCTCGCTGCGGCGCCGGTGCCGGTGCCGCGCTCCGCACCGAGCGCTCAGGGGCCGCGTGGTCCCTGGGTCAGGCGCTGGGCCAGCGTCCGCACCGCGTCTTCCATCGCGCTGTCGTGGCGGAAGTGCTGCTGTGCCAGATCGAAGCCGGCGGCGCCTGACGCATCGCCCAGCAGGGCCAGCAGCTGCAGCTGGCTGAAGATGTCGTGTCGCTGGTCTTCGGCCAGCGCGCCGCGCAGCAAGCTCAGCACGATGGGTACACCCTGTGCGCCAGCGCCCAGGGCGGCCAGTGTCTGCGCAGCGGTTTGCCGGTAGTCCCAGACCGGCGTGGCCAGCGTCCAGCGCTCGCCCTGCACATCCTGCAGCGCCCGCAGCGCGATCGGCACAGCGCGGGGATCCTTGACTTCCGCCAGGCCCGCCAGCGCACTGATCAAGCTTTGGTTCTTCCAGGAGGGGTGGGCGGGCAGGGCGCTCAGCGCCTCGAAGGCGATCGGGCTGCCGCTGCGCCCCAGCGCGATGGCGGCGGCGTTGACGACCCGATCGCTCGGATCGCGCAGGTGGCGCAGGTAGACAGGCGCGAGCGCCGGGTCCCGGCTGTCGCCCAGCAGGTTGAGCGCAGCCGCGCGCAGCCAGGAGCGTTCCTGCTCCACGATCTGAAGGGCCAGCTCGCGCGTGGCCACATCCAGACGGGAAGGCGCACCGGGCTCGGCGGATGCCGCAGGCGCGTGCAGGCTGCGCAACTGATTCAGGGCGTTGAAGCGGATGCGCCACCACGCAGGCCGTGCCGCGATCTCGCGCAGGCCGGCGGCGATGCGGGCCGCGTCCTCGGCAGACCCTTGGGCATCCAGCGCCCGGGCGAGCAGGTCCGTGGCGGCCGCCTGCCGGCTCATCGCATGGGGCGTCAGCTGCAGTTGCCGCAGGGTTTCGTCCAGGCTGCGGCTCTGCCGCAAGGTCTTGATCCAGCTGCCGCCCGGATCGACCTGTACATAGCCAGGTGCAGCCGGAAGCTCGAAGCTGAAGACGTTTCGCTGCTCAGGGGCGAGCCAGCGGCGGTGCAGCTGCCCGTCGATGTCCACCTCGATGTGACCCTGGAACCAGCGTGTCTGCGGGTGAGGCGTGTCGGCCACCGGCTCCTGCTGCTGGTGCAGCGTGAGGATCAGGCTACGCCTGGCGCGGTCGTAGCGGGTCTCGACCTCGAAGACGGGGTGACCGATGCCACTGACCCATTGGTCGAAGAACCAGCCCAGCGGCCGGCCCGACGCAGCCTCCACGGCGGCCTGCAGGTCATCGGTGGTGACGGTGCGCCCGGCGTGGCGCTGCACATACAGCCTCAGGGCCTCAAACCAGGCGCTGTCACCGACTTCCTCGCGCAGCAGTTGCAGGACTGCGGCGCCCTGGAAGCCCGGCGCGTTGCCCCCGGCCCAGCCGGGCTCCTCGCGGTAGCGTGGGTTGCGCACCGGCTGGCGCAGCCCGGCGGCCTGATCGGCATGGTAGCTGTTGTGCCCGAACAGCAGCACCCACAGCCGGTACTCGTCGGCCCCGAAGGCATGCTGCGACCACAAACCGGCCACATGATGAGCCAGCGCACGCTCCAGCCAGAGATGTTCGACGCTCGCCGTGGCGAGGCTGACGCCGAACCACTGCTGGGCCAGGCCCTCAGCCTGCAGCCCGTTCCACAGGTACTGGAAGTCCTCGTGGGTGCCCTCGTCGTCGACCATGTTCTCGGTCTGCATGGCGAGCCCAGGGGCGGCGTGGCCCCACGGAAAGTCCTGCACGAAGACCTGCGAGAAACGGTGCTGCGGCAGCGGCGTGCCCAGCAGGCCGCTGAGCCAGCGCAGCATCTCGGGCAGCCGGCGGACGCTGGCGGCCACGCCGGCGGCCTCATGCGGGTAGCCCAGGTTGTGCAGCGCGACGCCGCCCTCGTGCTGGGGATGGTCGGTGACGCGGCCGATGACGAACAGCGTGCGGTGGGGTGCATGAGGGCTGTCGATGCGCAGTGTCCAGCGCTGGCGGCCGTCGGCCTCTTCCTGCACCTGCGCTGCGTCGCCACCGCCCATCAGCTGCAGATCGCGCGGCAGCGTCGCACTGATCTGGGCAGGTCTGAGCATCGCCGGGTCATCGATGCCTGGAAGCCAGTAGCGGCTCGTGCCCGGATCGCCCGCCGCCCACAGCTGCCGTTCGCGGCGCCGGTCGGCAGCGCCGGGTGCGAAGAAGCGCAGGCCCCGGCCCACACTGCCGCCCAGGTTGGCGGGATCGCTGTGGTTGATCCAGGTGGTCCGGTAGCGGATGCGCAGTTCGACCACGTCCCCGGGCAAAGGCTCATGCGCCAGGGTGATGGCCAGCGCATCGTCGCGCGCGCTGCCGTCGTGACTGAAGGCCAGGGGCCTGCCTGCCCCGTCGCTGACGCCCTGGATCTCCAGGTGCGCCGCGTCCAGGCTCACACGGCGTCCCGCCAGAGGGATCAGGCGGATCCGTGCCTCGGCCAGGACCTGGCGCAGCGTCCAGTCCGGTTCCAGGTGCACCGCCACGTGCAGGATGCGCGCGCTGGGCACGCGTCCGGAAGGCAGCATCATCGCCGCCGCGGCGGTCGTTGCGCTCGCAGCCTCCACGCAGCCCAGGCTGGCGCAGGCGATCGAAAGCAGAAGCCACCACAGCCCCTGGACGCCGGGTCGCTGCGGGGTGGTCATGGCGGTCTCGATCCGGTGGTTCATCGCAGGCTTCCCAGTCGACGGGCCTGCAGCCGGCCGGACGGCGAGCCCGGCGCGCCGAGCGCTGCCCAGGCGCGCCGCAGTTGCAGATCCGAACTGAAGCCGGCCAGCTCGGCCGCCTGGGTCACGCTGCTGCCGGCCTCCAGCGCGCTGCGCGCCAGCGCCAGGCGGACGCCGCGCAGCCAGGCCAGGGGCGTGGTGCCGGCATGCTCGGCAAACAGGCGGTTCAGGCTGCGGGGCGTGGTGTGCGCGATCTGCGCCATGCGCTGCGCATCCCAGTCTTCGCACGGCGCGCGCGAGACGGCGTCCTGCACCTGATGCAGCCGGGCATGCAGGTGCTGGCGGTGCGCAAGGAAGGGCGACAAGGCAGGATCCTCGGGGCCGCGCCGCAGCGCCACGGCCATGCGCTGAGCCACGCGGGCGGCGACGACCGGGCCGAACTGGTGCGCCACGAGGTGCAAGGCCAGATCGATGCCCGCCGTGACCCCGGCGCTCGACCACAGCTCGGCATCGTGAACGAACACCCGATTGGCCAGGACCTGGGCGCGCGGCGCGAGCGCCTGCAGTGCCTCCAGATCCAGATGATGGGTCGTGACCCGGCGCCCATCCAGCAGGCCAGCCGACGCGGCCAGCAGGGCGCCGGAGCAGACCGTGACGAGCCGCAGACCCTCACGGCCTGGCTGCAGCCGACGCAGCCACTGTGTCACGGCGCGGTCCTCGGCGTCGTCGGCGCGTGCCTGGCCTGTGCTGGTCTTGCCCACCAGCACGATCCAGGCGGGTTCGGGCAGGGCCTGCGGCAAGGGTTCGAGCTCGCAGAGCCGTGCGCCGACCGAGCTCTCGGATTGGGGGTGAGGCGCCGCGAAGCGCAGGCGCAGGGGCTCGGTGGCCGCACGATGCCCTTCCGTGACCTCCTGGTTCGCGATGCGGAAGGCCTCGGCCGGCCCGGCCCAATCCAGGATCAGGCTGCCTCGGGGCAATACAAAGAGCACATCGATGGGGATGGGCATGGCAGGCACGGGACTCTGGGCGAGGAGGCCTGCACTGTGCCTTCGGCCGATCGGTTTTTCCACGCCGTGGCAGACGAAGAACGATCAGATCCGGACAAGCTCATCCACCGGGCGGCCCGAGGGCGACGAGCGCCGCCAGCCCGCGCCACAATGCCGAGTTCCAGGCTCCAGCACGCACGACCCGACCCATGCCTTCCCTCCGCGACATCGCCGCTGAACTGAAGCTGAGCCTCCAGGAGGCCTTGGGGGCCCGAACGAAACTGCCGGCACCTGTCGGCGCGCTGGTCTGCGGCGTCAACCTGGCCGGTCCGCCGGTCGTGGTGCAGGGGCAGCGATGGTGGGGCAGCGACGAGGCGCAGACCCGCGGTCTGCGCGTCCCCGGTGCGCGTCAGGCGCACACGCGCGTGGTCCCCCTGCCCTTTGCAGAGCGGGGCGTGCGCACGATGCTCAACACCGTGGTCTTCCGGGCCGAGACGCTGGACCTCAGCCTGCCGCTGCCCGCCGGCCGCTACGAGATCTACCTGTGGATCCTGGAGAACCACGAGAGCCATTGGCACAAGCTGTCGTTGCGCATCGGCGGGCAGCCCGTGGACCACGGGCTGGGCGATCTGGCGCGGGGCAGCTGGCGTCGCCACGGCCCCTATGCGGTGACCCTGGGGGGCGAAGCGCTGAGCCTGACGCTGGACTCCGGGCGACCCGAGATCGACGCGCACCTCATGGGCCTGAGCGTGCATCGCGCGGCAGGCTGACGGGCCTTCCGCGTTCAGACCTGTCGTTCGCCTGCCCGCGGGCCGCTGCCCTCGCCTGCAAGCCGCTGGCTGCAGGGCAGGGCGGCCTCCTCCTGACCGGGCAGGTCCCTCAGGGCTGACGCAGCTCGGCCCTGGGCGCTGGCGCGGCGGCGGCCAGGGCCTCGTCGAGTGCTTGCCGGTAGACCGGATGCTGATGCAGATCGTTGTGCCCCGCCCCCGGGATCGGCACCAGCCGGGCCTGGGCGGCAAGGCCTTGCAGGGCCCGGCCGTGGGCGATGGGGATCAGCGTGTCCTGTTCGCCGTGCAGCAGCAGCACCGGCCCGCGGATGTCGGCGATCCACTGGTCGCTGCGCATGGGGTAACGAAGGATGGCGCCCGGCACCCAGGGGTAGTGCTCCTCGGCCAGCCGCTGCAGGCTCTGGTAGGGCGAGACCAGCACGGTGAGCGCCGGCTGAAGCTCGGCCGCCAGCCGTGTCGCCAGACCGGTGCCCAGCGAGCGGCCGAAGAAGACCGCGGGCTTGCCTTCATAGCGCGGTGCCACGGCTTGCCAGACGGCGCGCACGTCGGAGTGCAGCTCGGCCTCGGAGCGGATGCGGCCCGTGCTCTTGCCGAAGCCGCGGTAATCCATCATCACCAGATCCAGCTGCGCGCGGCGGAAGGGCTCCAGATTGACGAACCAGGTCTTCAGGCTGCCGGCGTTGCCATGCAGATAGAAGACCACGCCGCGCGGCTGCGGCAGCCGCAGCTCCAGCACGGAGAGCGTGGCCCCGGGCACGGCGACCGTGCGCTCGTGCACGTCGGGGGCCGTGGCCAGCACCGCGTCCGCCGGCAGCGATTGCGGGTGGAAGAGCAGCGCCTCCTGCCGCCACCACAGCAAGGCCACCAGCAGCAGCCACAGCGTGGGCAGCGCCAGCAGGGCCAGCAGGAAGCGGCGGGTCCGGCTCATTCGATAGCTCTCCACGCTTGACCATCCCAGGCGATCAGCCAGGCGCTGGCGTCGCCGGCTGATCCAGCGCCTGCACCGCGCTGCGCAGCCACAGCAGCATCAGCAGCGCGGGAACGGCCAGCACGGTTGAAATGACGAAAAAGCTGGGCCAGCCGATGCTTTCGGCCAGCACGCCGGCCATGGGCCCCACCCAGACTCGGCCGATGGCGGCGAAGGCCGAGAGCAGCGCGTACTGCGTGGCGGTGAAGCGCTGCTGGCACAGCGCCATCTGGAAGGCCACGTGGGCGGCCGTGCCCATGCCGCCGCTGAGGTTGTCGAAGGCCACCGCCGCCAGCAACGCGCCGTCCACGTTGGTGGGCGCGGTGATCTTCACGAAGCCCCAGTCGAAGGCGGGCAGCAGCAGGCCGCCGATGGAGCCCTTGCCGCCGGTGGCCAGCCACCAGAACCCCAGGTTGCTGAGCATCTGCAGAACGCCGAAAAAGAGCAGCGAGCGCCACAGCCCGAGCTTGAACATGAAGGCGCCGCCGACCAGCGCGCCGACGATGGTCAGCCACAGGCCGATGACCTTGTTGACCACGCCCACCTCGGCCGCCGGATAGCCCATGCCGGTGAGCAGGAACGGCGTCATCAGGCTCACGGCAAAGGCGTCCCCCAGCTTGTAGAGGATGATGAAGACCAGGAAGGCCGCGGCGCCGCGGATGGAGAAATAGCTGCGCATGCCGTTGAGCAGCGGATCGAAACGCGCCTTGCGGGCCGCCCACACCACCAGCGGCAGCGTGAAGGCAATGCCGGCGAAGAGGGCCAGCAGATCGGCCCAGCGCTGCTTGAGCGCCGGCTTCATCGTGCTGCCCTCCATCAGCGGCGCCAGCAGGCTTTCGGCCACGGGCTGGCCGACGCGGCGCGTGAGCTCCACACCTACGGCCACGGCCGCCACCACGGCGGCAAATCCCAGCAGATCCTGCCAGCCGGAGCGCTGCGAGACCACCGGCGTGCCTTCCGCGGGCGGCGGCAAGGGCCGCAGGCCGGGAATGGCTGCCAGGCTGAAGACGGCCAGCCCCACCATCACCAGCGCCATGAAGCGGTAGACCTCGGGCCAGCTCCAGCCGCCGCCCTGAACGGCATCGGTCCAGATCAGCGTGACACCGCCCGACAGGATCATGGCGAAGCGATAGCCCATCACCCCCAACGACGCACCCAAGCCGCGCTCGGCCGGGCTCAGCACGTCGGTGCGGTAGGCGTCGACGACGATGTCCTGGCTGGCCGAGAGAAAAGCCACGGTCACCGCAAGCAGCGCGAAGGCCGTGAGCGAGGCCTTGGGTGAACTGCCCGCCAGCAGGAACAGCACGCCCGCCAGCGCCAGCTGCGTCAGGATCAGCCAGCCGCGCCGCCGCCACCAGCCGCTGGCATCGAAGCGGTCCATCAGCGGGGCCCAGAGAAACTTGAAGGTGTAGGGCACGCCCACCAGCGTGAGAAAGCCGATGTCGGCCAGCGAGAGCCCTTCGGTCGTCAGCCAGGCCTGCATCGCCTGGCCGGTCAGGGCCAGCGGCAATCCGGAGGCAAAGCCCAGCACCGTGACGGCAAAGAGCCGGTGCAGGCTGCCCAGCGTCAGGCGCGGGGTGGGCGGTGTGGCGGCGTCGGGCACGGAGGCAGTCAAGCGGCGAGATCCTTCATCAGAAAGCTGCGGACGAAGCCTGTGGGATGCGCGGGCAGCTCGCCGAAGACGCGGTAGCCCAGTCGCTCATAGAAGCCGCGCGCGCCAAAGATGGTGTCCACCCAGGCGTGATGGCAGCCACGCCGGCAGGCCTCGGCCTCGGCCTGCAGCATCAGGCGCCGGCCCAGCCCCTGGCCGCGCGCGGCTTCGGGTACGGCCAGCAGCTGGGTATAGAGCCAGCCGTAGGCCGTGTGGCCCCACAGGCCGCCGCAGACCTGCCCGCTGTCATCGCGCACGGCCAGCGCCAGGGCCCGATGGCCGCTGGGCCCCGCCTGCGCGTCGTTGAAGTGGCGCAGCGGCGCCTGGATGGCGGCGCGCAGCGCATCATCTGGATCGTTGGACAGTTCGATCTTCATCGCGCTGGCGCTTGCGTCAACGGCCGCGTGCCCGCCACCTGCGACAGACGCACGAAGCGGAATCCGCGTTGCTGCAGATCGGGCAGCGCACGCGCCAGACCCGGGCCTGTGCCGGCGCCGGGGTGGTTGAGATGCGCCAGCACGATGTCGCCGGCCACCGCGCGGCGCAGCCGTTGGCTGACGGCTTCGGCTGAAGCTGTTGCGCCGTCGTCGGCATTGAGGCTGTAGCCGGCCAGGCGCAGCTGCAGACGCTCGATCAGCTGCAGGCTCTGCGCGTCGTAGCGCGCCCCTGCGCCGCGGTACCAGCGGGGCTGCTGGCCGCTGACGCGCGTGATGGCCTGCGCGCCGCCCAGGATCTCGCGCTCCACGCCGGCCAGATCGGCCGGGCCCTGCATGCCATAGAGCCGCTGGCCGATCAGCGCGGGCACATGCGCCGCGCCGTGGTTCTGCAGCTCAAAGAGATCCGGCCGCGCGAGCAGGGTGGCCAGGGCCGCCGGGTTGCGATCGATCCAGCGCCGCGTGACGAAGACCGTGGCCGGCATCTGCAGGCGGACCAGGGCCGCCAGCAGGGCGTGATCGGTGTCGCCGCCGCAGGCGTCCAGCGTCAGGGCCAGCGCGGGCGCGGCACCGGGCGCGTCGTCGTCGGCGAGCCGCATCCGGGGCTCCACGCCTGGCAGCGCGACGGCCTGCGCTGCCCAGGGCGACAGCCAGGCCGCCGGCCCGAGCAGCAGCGCCCGGCGCGGCAGGCCGGCGCAGCGGCAAGGGGCGAACGCGGCGGAAGGGGGTGATCGAGACAAGGCGTCGCAGCAGCACGGCAACGGCCGTGCCTAGAGGCAGCATCAAGGGGTGCAGCAGATGGTAGCCGCACGGCTGCCCGTACCCTGGGGAATGCACCGTCCCGCCAGGGCGTGGCGGTGCTGCTAGATTGCGCCTTGGCCGGTCTCGGAAGGCCCGCGCCCCACCCGCAATCCCAGACTTTCCGCACCGACCCGCCCGCCCCATCCCGCCCCTTCCGACACACTCCTCATCACCACCCGCCGCATGCTGCGGCCCGGAGACTGCCCCATGAATGCGCCCTTGCCCGCCGATGCCCTGCTGCCCGCCCTGGAGCCCGTGCGGGCGAATGAAGCCGAGATGATCGCGATCCGTCACGCGATCCACCAGAACCCCGAGCTGGCCTACGAGGAGCATGCCACGTCCGATCTGGTGGCAGAGCGACTGCAGCGCTGGGGCTGGGAGGTGCACCGCGGGCTGGGAGGCACGGGTGTGGTGGGCACCTTGCGCGCCGGCAGCAGCACCCGGCGCATCGGGCTGCGCGCCGACATGGACGCACTGCCGATCCCGGAGGCCAGCGGCAAGCCCTGGGCCAGCCAGGTCTTGGGCAAGATGCACGCCTGCGGGCACGATGGCCACACGGCCATGCTGCTGTCGGCCGCGCGCCACCTGGCCGCGACGCGCAACTTTGATGGCATCCTGCATGTGGTCTTCCAGCCGGCCGAAGAAGGCCTGGCGGGCGCCCGCAAGATGCTGGAGGACGGCTTTCTGCAGCTCTTCCCCTGCGATGCGATGTTTGGCATGCACAACGGCCCAGGCAAGCCGGCGGGCAAGTTTCTGGCCATCCCGGGCTTCGCGATGGCCAGCTCGGACACCTGCATCATCCGCGTCAATGGCAAGGGCGGCCATGGGGCCATGCCACATGCCGCGGTGGATCCGGTGGTGGCTGCCAGCAGCATCGTGATGGCGCTGCAGACCATCGTCTCGCGCAACGTCCCGCCGCTGCAGATGGGCATCGTCACCGTGGGCGCCTTCCTGGCGGGCGATGCGCCCAACGTCATCCCGGGTTCGGCCGAGCTGCGCCTGACCGTGCGTGCCTTCCGCCCGGATGTGCAGGATCTGCTGGAGCGCCGCATCACCGAGATCGCGCAGACGCAGGCCGCCGTCTACGGCGCCACAGCGGACGTGGACTACCAGCGCCGCTACCCGGTGCTGCACAACCACCGGGCCGAGACCGCCTTCTGCGAGCAGGTGGTGCGGGATTGGCTGGGCGATGACGGCGTGCTGCCGCCTGACGAGCCCATTACCGGCAGCGAGGACTTCGCCTTCTTCCTGGAGAAGGTGCCGGGCTGCTACATCTTCATCGGCAACGGCGAGGGCGAAGAGGGCGGTTGCATGGTGCACAACCCCGGCTACGACTTCAACGACCGGGTGCTGTCCACGGGCGCGAGCTACTGGGTGCGTCTGGCCGAGGCCTGGCTGGCGCCGGGCCGCGCGTGAGGACCGGCACGGCTTCTGCGGTGCAGCTTCTGGCCGGAAGCCCATTCGGCCGCGCCTCTGATGGCGATGCCGGGGCCTCTGCGGGGTGAAGGCCGGCCGCTGCCGGCCTGTCATCGTTGACTCAATCAAACCTTTGAAACCATGATCCAACCGTGGCTGCGCCGCTGGGCGCTCATGATGCTGGCCTGGCCCGTCTGGGCGCTGGCGGCCCTTCAACCCGTGGCCCAGGTGGAGGGCATCACCGAGTACCGCCTGCCCAACGGCCTGCAGGTGCTGGTGGCCGCGGACGACTCCAAGCCCACCACCACGGTGAACCTCACCTACCGCGTGGGCAGCCGGCACGAAAGCTACGGCGAAACCGGCATGGCGCACCTGCTGGAGCACCTGCTGTTCAAGGGCAGCAAGCGGCACCCGCTGGTCTGGGCGGAGTTCAACAAGCGCGGCCTTCGTGCCAACGGCACCACATCCTTCGACCGCACCAACTACTTTGCCAGCTTCTCCGCCAATGAGGCCAACCTGAACTGGTATCTCGACTGGCTGGCCGATTCCATGGTCAACAGCTTCATCGCGAAGAAGGATCTGGACACGGAGATGACCGTGGTGCGCAACGAGTGGGAGATGGGTGAGAACAGCCCCGACCGCGTGCTGTGGGAAAAGTCCATGGCCGCGCACTACCAGTGGCACAACTACGGCAAGACCACCATCGGTGCGCGCAGCGATGTGGAGAACGTCGACATCACGCGCCTGCAGGCCTTCTATCGCCTCTACTACCAGCCAGACAACGCCACGCTGATGGTGACCGGCAAGTTCGATCCGGCCAAGACGCTCGCGCTGATCCAGAAGACCTTCGGCGCGATTCCCAAGCCCCGGCGCGCGCTGCCGCGCCTCTACACACTGGAGCCTGCACAGGATGGCGAGCGCCAGGTCACGCTGCGTCGCACCGGGGGTACGCCGCAGCTGATGGCGCTGTACCACGGGGTGCCAGGTGCGCACCCTGATCAGGCGGCGATGGATCTCATCACCACCATGATGGCCGACACGCCCGCCGGGCGACTGCACAAACGCCTGACCGAAGCCAACCTCGCGGCCTCGGTCTGGGCCTGGAGCCCGGCCCTGCACGATCCGGGCTTTGCGGTCTTCGGCGCCGCGCTGGCCCCCGGCCATGATCCTGCGCGGGCCACCGAGGTCTTGCTGGCGACGCTGGAATCGGTCACCCAGGAGCCCTTCACGGCCGAAGAACTGGAGCGCGCGCGCCTGAAGTGGCTCAAGGGCTGGGACATGCAGTTTGCCAGTGCCGAGCAGGTGGGCGTGGCCCTGTCCGAGTACGTGGCGCTGGGTGACTGGCGGCTGTTCTTCCTGCAGCGTGACCGTGTCAGGGCCATCACGCTGGCCCAGGTGCAGCAGGTGGCGGCGCAGCGGCTCCTGAAGAGCAACCGCACCCTGGGAACCTACCTGCCGACCGAGGCGCCGCAGCGGGCGCCGGCACCGGCGGCGGTGGACGTGGCGCAGCAGATGAAGGGCTTCGTGGCGCGCGCGGCCGAGCCGCCGGTGCCGGTCTTCGACACCTCGCCGGCCAACCTGGACGCGCGCACCCAGCGCGGCCGCCTGGGGGGCAACGCGGCCGGCGTGCAGTTTGCGCTGCTGCCCAAGCCCACACGCGGCCAGGCCGTGCAGCTGCGCCTGGTGGTGCGCGGCGGCAGCCTGGCCAGCTTCCAGGGCCAGGCCGAGGTGGCGGGTCTGATGACGGCGCTGCTGGACAAGGGCACGCGCACGCTGAACCGCCAGCAGCTCAGCGATCGGCTGGATGCCTTGAAGGCCCAGGTGGGCATCGGCTACTCCACGTCGGAGCCCGGCGCCTTGCAGCTGCGCGTGGAGACACGCCGCGAGCACCTGCCCGCCGTGATCGAACTGCTGGGCACGATGCTGCGCGAGCCCGCCTTCGATGCCGCGGTGCTGGATGAGATGAAGCGCCAGAACCTGGCCGCGATCGAGGCCAACCGCAAGGAGCCCGAGGCGCTGCTGAACGAGGCGCTCAGCCGCCATGGCACGCCCTACGCCCGGGGCGACATCCGCCATCCGCGCAGCTTCGATGAAACCGTGGCGGACATCAATGCCGTCACTGTGCAGGCGGTGCGCGAACTGCATCAACGTGTGGTCGGCGGCAGCCGGGTGGAACTGGCCGCGGTCGGTGATCTGGATGTCGAGGCCGTGAAGGCCGCTGCCCAGAAGGCTTTTGGCGGCTGGGCGACCGCCGTGCCCTACCAGCGCGTGAGCTGGAGCACCCCACAGCCCGAGCCTCGGCGCTTCAGCTTCAGCACGCCCGACAAGCAGAACGCGGCGCTGATGGTCACGCTGCCGCTGGCCATCAACGAATCTTCGGCGGACTACGCGCCCCTGATGCTGGCCAACTACCTGCTTGGCAGCGGCGGCAATTCCCGCCTGTGGAAGCGCATCCGGGAGAAAGAGGGCCTGTCCTACGACGTCTACAGCTACATCGAATGGGACCTGCAGGATCAGAACAGCAGCTGGAATGGCGGCGCGATCTTTGCGCCGCAGAACCGGCAGAAGGTCGAGGAGGCCTTCCGGCAGGAGGTCGATCGCGCCCGCGCCGAAGGCTTCACGGCGCAGGAGCTGTCCGAAGGCAAGCAGGGCCTGCTGAACTTCCGGGCGCTGTCCCGGGCGCAGGATGCCGGGCTGGCGGGACAGCTGGCGCGCAACCTCGATCTCAACCGCAGCTTCGATCGCAGCGCGCAGGTGGATGCGCAGCTTCGTGCGCTGACGCTGGAGCAGGTCAATGCCGCGCTGCGGCGCCACGTGGACCCTTCCAGGTTCGTCTGGGGCGTGGCGGGGGACTTCAAGCCCTGAAATAGAACGGCCATCGTTCGCCTGGCGGCCTGCCCTGGCGGGCCGAGGTGCATCTGGCCGTCTCTCCAAGCTCTGAACTCAGCCGCCTTGCGACAACATTTTCCTGAACTGGACGGCCTGCGCGGCCTGGCCGTGCTGGCGGTGGTGCTGTATCACTTCGGGGTGCCGTTCGCGCCGGGCGGGTCGCTGGGCGTGGATGTCTTCTTTGTGCTCAGCGGCTTTGTTGTCACCCGGGCGCTGCTGCGGGGTCTGGGCGAGCCCGGCTGGCGCTGGCGGTTCCTCGTGCGCCGGTTCTGGCGCCTGATGCCCGCCATGGGCGCGCTGCTGCTGGCGGCTGCGGTCTGGTTCTGGATCCAGGGGCGCGGCATCGATGCGGCCGAGTGGTCCGCTCTGGCTGGCGGTCTGGCGATGACCTACAACTGGGCGCACCTGTTCGCCAGCGCCGACCGCGACGTGATCCACCTGTGGTCGCTGGCCATCGAGTGGCAGTTCTACCTGCTGGCCCCGCTGCTGATGGGACTGGCGCCGCGCAGCCTGCTGTGGCTGATCGCGCTTCTGGCCGCAGGCTCGGTGGTCTTGCGGGCCACGCTGCTGGCCAGTGATGTGCAGGCGATGACGGTCTACATGCTCACCGTCACGCGGCTGGAAGGTCTGCTGCTGGGCATGTTCATCGGCATGCTCAGCGTGGCCCGGCTCGCGCGGCTGCCACCCTGGGCCGGCGGCCTGGGCGGTGCCGCGGTGCTGCTGCTGATGGTTTCGGTGCCACGCTGGTATACCGATCCCAACACCTGGCTGGTGCTGGGGCCGCTGCTGGCCACCCTGGCCGGCGGCGCGGTGATCGTCTGCGCGGCCGCGTCGCCCGAAGTGCCCCGAGTCCTGCGCTGGCTGGATACGCGCGTGCTGCGCTGGCTGGGCGAGCGCAGCTACTCCATCTACCTCTGGCACTTCTTTCTGGGCGTCACGGTGATGGCCGGGGGCAGCGAGAGCTTCCAGGGGCTGCCGATGCTGACGGCCCAGATCGCCGTTTCCTTGTTGGCGGCCGTCGCCAGCTACGAGTGGATCGAAAAGCGCTGGCGCTCCGGCCCGGCCTTGGCCGCGGCGCCTCAGGTCAAGCCTTGAAGCTGCCGTGGCGGCCCGCGCCGCCGCTGAAGCGCGCCGCGCCGGGCAGGGCTTCGGTCTCGATTACCGGCCAAGCGCCGGCGCCTTCCTGCTGCAGTGCCTGCGCCAGCGGCAGATCCCACTGCGCATGGGCCGAGGCGCGGTCGGCCAGCAGGCAGCGCTGAGGGAAGGCCGCCAGATCGCGCGCCAGCGCCTGGGCTGCCGGCAAGGCCTGGCCGTCATCGACCACCCGGTTGGCCAGACCCAGGGACAGCGCTTCCTCAGCGCCCACCGCACGGCCGGTGAGGATGAGATCCAGGGCCCGTCCCATGCCGATGAGGCGCGGCAGCCGCACCGTGCCGCCATCGATCAGCGGCACGCCGAAGCGGCGGCAGAAGACGCCGAAGGTGGCATTCCGGGCGGCCACGCGCAGATCGCACATCAGCGCCAGCTCCAGGCCGCCAGCGACCGCGTGGCCTTCCACGGCCGCGATCACCGGCTTGCTGAAGGCCATGCGCGTGGGCCCCATCGGCCCGGGCCCGCGGCCATCGGCTGACACAGCCAGGCTGCGCGAAGGGTCACCCAGAGCCTTCAGGTCAGCGCCAGCGTAGAACTGGCCGCCACCGCCGGTGAGTACGGCCACCAGCAGCGTCTCATCGGCTTCGAAGGCCTCGAACGCTTTGCGCAGCGCCTGCGCCGCAGGGCCGTCCACCGCATTGCGGCACTCGGGGCGGAACAGCGTGATGGTGGCCACCGGGCCATCGCGCTCCAGCATCACGGCAGGGTGGGAGGTCATGGTCATCGGTTGAGGAATTGAGAGCCGCAAAGTGTGACAGGCCCATGACCCCGAGCTGTCACCCTGTTGTCATCGACTTGACACGCCGCCTTCATGAGCGCCACAGACAGTCGCGTCCATTCCCGACAACACCCAGGAGTGATACGCCATGGCCAACATGCTTCTTGACGACGACGGCAGCAGCAATCCTTCGCAGAACCCCACGCTCGATCAGCTGATCGAGCGCGCCCAGCGGCAACCCAGCCGCCGCATGATCCTGCGCGGCGGCCTGGGCGTGGCGACACTGCCCTTCCTCACCGGCCTGGCCGCCTGCGGCGGCGGCGACGATGCGGTAGCCGCACCGCCGGCCGAGAAGATGCTCGGCTTCGACGCGGTGCGCACGTCCACGGCCGACACCGTGGTCGTGCCCGCCGGCTACGTGGCCACGGCCATGCTGCCCTGGGGTGACCCGATCAACGATCTGGCGCCGGCCTGGAAGCCCGATGCCAGCAACACCGCGGCCGAGCAGGAACAGCAGGTCGGCGACAACCACGACGGCATGTGGTTCTTCGGCTTCAATGCGGCTGGCAATGCCCTGGGCGACCGCAGCGATGAAGGCCTGCTGGTCATGAACCACGAGTACATCAACCCGGAGTATTTCTACGCGATCGCGGCAGACACCAGCCCGACGGACTGGATGGCGCCGTTCACGCTGGAGAAGGCCCGCAAGGCCCAGGCGGCCCATGGCGTGAGCGTGGTGCATGTGCGCCGCGCGGCCGACGGAACCTGGTCCCACGTGCGGTCCTCGCCCTACAACCGCCGCATCCACGGCAATACGCCGATGACGCTGCAGGGGCCCGCGGCCGGCCATGCCTGGATGCGCACCGCAGCGGATCCCACCGGCACCGAGGTGCTGGGCACGCTGAACAACTGCGCCAACGGCTATACGCCCTGGGGCACCTACCTGACCTGCGAGGAGAACTGGAACGGCTACTTCGGCGCGCCGACCAGCGGTGCCACCATCGCACCAGGACTGCAGGACCAGAAACCCGAGATCCTGGCCAACCAGAACCGCTACGGCATCAGCACGGCCGGCTTCGGCTACCGCTGGCACACCGTGGATCCGCGCTTCGACGCCGATGTCAACCCGTTCGAGCCCAACCGCTTCGGCTGGGTGGTGGAGATCGATCCCTTCGCGCCCGCCTCCAAGCCGGTCAAGCGCACGGCGCTGGGCCGCATCAAGCACGAGAACGCCGAGCTGGTCGTCGCCGCCAATGGCAAGGTGGTGGTCTACATGGGCGACGACGAGCGCAACGAGTACATCTACAAGTTTGTCTCGACCGGCAACTTCGACCGCACGAACCCCACCAGCGCCGCCAACCGGCGCCTGCTGGAAGACGGCACGCTGTATGTGGCCAAGTTCGAGGCCGGCCCGACTGCGGGCGACAACATGGGAACCGGCACCTGGGTGCCGCTGGTGTTCGGCCAGAACGGGCTGACCGCTGCCAATGGCTTCGCCAGTCAGGCCGAAGTGCTGATCAAGACGCGCCAGGCAGCTGACCGTGTGGGCGCCACGATGATGGACCGGCCGGAGTGGATCGCCGCCAACCCCAAGAAGGCGGGCGAGGTCTACATCACGCTGACCAACAACAGCCGCCGTGGCGGCACGCCGGCGACCAGCAACAACCCCGCCGGCACGACGGGCGCCGGATCGGCACGACCCGCCGTGGACGAGGCCAACCCGCGCGCCAACAACGTGTGGGGCCACATCCTGCGCTGGAACGAGACGGGCGGCGATGTCACGGCGCTGAGCTTCACCTGGGACATCTTCGTGATGGCAGGTCAGCCCTCGATCACCGATGCGCGCAAGCCTTCGGCCAACATCACGGCGGACAACCTGTTCAACAGCCCGGACGGTCTGGCCTTCGACAGCTTCGGTCGCCTGTGGATTCAGAGCGACGGGAGTTTTTCCAACACGGGCGACTTCGCCAACATGGGCAACAACCAGATGCTGGCGGCCGACCCGGTGAGCAAGGAAATCCGCCGCTTCCTGGTAGGCCCTTCGGGCTGCGAGATCACCGGCGTCACCTGGACACCCGATCGCAAGACCATGTTCATCAACGTGCAGCACCCCGGCGAGGTCGGCAACCATCCGCGTGCGCCGAAGAATGCGGCCGGTGCCACGCTGACCGACAACGAGCTGGCCCGCAACTCGACGGCGTTCTCGCAATGGCCGACGGCCGGCGCGCGCCCGCGTTCGGCCACGGTGATGGTGCGCCGCACCGACGGCGGCGTGATCGGAGGCTGAGGCATGACAGGAAGGGCAAGCATCACTCCGGGCGCCTGGCGCGCCTGCCGACGGCTCGGCTGGGCCGGCATGCTGCTGGCTGGCCTTGCGCTGGCCGCCTGCGGCGGCGGCGATGATCCGGTCTTCGAGCCCACCCCCACGGGGCTGACGCTCGAACGCATCGGCGGCTTCGACCCGGCGGCGGGCGGCCCGCCCATCGTCGGCGCGGCCGAGATCCCCGCTTACGACGCGGCCAGCAAGCGCCTGTTCGTGGTCAATGGCGCCAATGCGACGGTGGATGTGCTTGACCTTTCCACGGCCACGGCACCGCGCAGGGTCGGCACGCTGGACTTCGCCGGCCTGGCCGGGGCGGCGAACAGCGTGGCAGTGCACGATGGCCTCGTGGCCGTCGCCGTGGAGGCCGTGCCCAAGACCAGCCCCGGGGCCGTGGCCTTCTTCCGCGCTTCCGATCTGGTGCGCCTGGCCACCGTGACCGTCGGCGCGCTGCCGGACATGCTGGTCTTCACGCCCGATGGCAGCCGCGTGCTGGTGGCCAACGAAGGTGAGCCCAACAGCTACGGCCGCCCGGATTCGGTCGATCCCGAAGGCTCGGTGAGCATCATCGAGGTCAACCGCAACGGCAGCGCGGTGGCGCCCACGGTGCGGACAGCGGGCTTCGCCGCCTTCAACCCGCAGATCGATGCGCTGCGCACGCAGGGTGTTCGCATCTACGGCCCGGGCGCGACCGCCGCCCAGGATCTGGAGCCCGAGTACATCACCGTCTCGCCCGATGGCCGCACGGCCTACGTGACCCTGCAGGAGAACAACGCCATCGCCACGGTGGATGTCGCCAGCGCCACCATCACGGCGGTGCGGGCGCTGGGCCTGAAGGACCATCGGCAGGCCGGCATGGGCCTTGACCCCAGCGACGAAGACGGCGGTACCGACACCAACAGCGGCACGCCGGCTCTGCGCATCGGCAACTGGCCGGTATTCGGCATGTACCTGCCCGATGCGATGGCGTCCTATCAGGTGGGAGGTCAGCTGTACCTTGTCACCGCCAACGAAGGTGATGCGCGTGCCGATTGGCCGGGCTTCAACGAAGAGGTTCGCATCCGGGCCCATTGCCCGGCGGGGTTGGATCCGGCGGTCTTTGGTGCTGACGCGGCCCGCCTGCTGTTCGATTCAAACCTCGGTCGCCTGCGTGTCACGACGGCGCCCAATGGCAACGACACGGGCAAGAACGCCGCAGGCCAGTGCACGAAGCTGCTGGCCTACGGCAGCCGCTCGTTCACCATCTGGCGTGCCGATGACCTGAGCCGCGTGTATGACTCCGGTGAGGATCTGGAGCGTCGCACCTCCGCCTTGCCCAATGTCGCGTTCAATGCCAGCCACAGCGACAACGCCCTGGATTCACGCAGCGGCAGCAAGGGCCCTGAGCCCGAGGGCGTGGTGCTGGGCCACTTCGGCGGCAAGGTGTTTGCGTTCGTGGGTCTGGAGCGGGTGGGCGGCGTGATGGTCTATGACATCACCAACCCGCGCTCGCCGAGCTTCGTCACCTACCTCAATACGCGAAACGGCACCACCGGTGACCTGGGCCCGGAGGGTCTGCTGCTGATCCCGGCGGCGCAGTCCCCCAACGGCAAGCCGCTGCTGATCGTCGGCAACGAGCAAAGCGGCACCACGGCGGTGCTGCAGATCAACCTGATCTACTGACCGCAAGGTCGATGGCGCCGCGGCCAGCCCGGCCGCGGCCGCCTCGCACTCAGGGCTGGGCCACGTAGCGGTTGCCGTTGGCCTTGTAGCGCTCGATGCCGCCCTTGAGATCGCGGTACTCCTCGCAGCTGGACTGGCAGGCCGTGGCCAGCGCCGCGAGGCGCGCCTCGGCCCGGGCCAGATCGCCCTGCATCAGGTGCAGTTCACCGGCGTACTCCAGCGCGCCCAGGTGCCGCGGATCGATGCGCAGCGCCTCGTTGTAGTGGCGCTCGGCACCCGCCAGATCCGGCGTGGCGGATTTGCGCAGGCTGTAGCCCATCAGGTTGTTCCAGTCAGCGCTGCGGCTGGCGTTGACACGCTTGAGTTCCGAGATCGCGGCGGCCCACTTCTTCTCGGCGATCAGGCCACGCGCCTTGCCCAGAGGGTCTGTCGCGGCAGCGGGCACGGGATCTGGCGTATCCGCCGCATGTACCTCGGGCGCAAGCGCCATGACGGCCAGGATCGTCAGCAGGGGCGCAAGGGCAGGTATGCGGTTCATGGGGTGATCCTTCAGGGCGGACATGCGGTTGCCGATCCTGGCATCCGGATCGCGCCGGCTCGAATCGACGCGCGGATGCTACGCCTGCGGCAGGGCGCCCACCACCTTGTCGGTGGCGCGCGGTCCGAGAGTGGTCCTGCCGCCCCAGTGCAGAGTCCGATTCAGTGTCAGTGAGCCACCGCCAGGCCTGTCCCGTTCCAGTATTGCGCGTCTACTGTTGATGACCGGGTCGTCGTGATCGCTGCCGGCTGATCGAACGACGCCATGGCAGCCACCAGATTTGCTGCCTGATTGAGCGACACCGCGGTACCGTCGTTGAGGAGCATCTGCTCGATCCGGTACTGCGAGCCCAGATACCAGTCCTTGACGACGAGCTTGTCCGAGCGACCGAGCAGAGAGACCTCCAGGCTGTTGTTCACCCGCGTAAAGATCAGGTCGCTGGCCGCAATGCCGGCCCCCATGATGACCTTGTCGATGACGCCAGCCGTCGCATCGTTCTCTTCGATGATGTCCACCCCATAGCCGATGCCGAACTTGTAGGTGTCACCGGACTGGCCGCCTCGCAAGCGATCCTGGCCTCCAAGGCCATCCAGAGTGTCTTGCTGGCTTGTGCCAATCAGCAGGTTGTCCGAAGCGTTGCCGGCCAGATAGTGATTCAAGGAATCACCTGAGGCGTCCAGATTCTCCACGTTTTCAGGCAAGGTATACCGGTAGACGGCTGGATCGTTGGTGTACAGCTTGACCGTGTCGTTACCCTCTCCAGCCAATTCGGTTACCACGTCGCCAATGTCATGCACAAAGATGACGTCGTCTCCGGTACCTCCGAACAGTCGATCTGCTCCCGCCGCGCCGTTCAAGGTGTCGTTTCCCGAGCCGCCGCGCAATTCGTTGGCTCCAGCATTGCCTTCCAGATAGTTGTTCAGCTCGTTGCCAGTGCCGTTGATGGCAGCTGCTCCGGTCAGGCGCAAGCCTTCGATGTTGGGGCCAAGAACCCAAGAGATGCTGGACTGAACCGTGTCATACCCTTCGTTGAGCGCCTCGGTGGTCACATCCGCCGACGAGTCGACAACGTAGATGTCATTGCCTGCGCCGCCGCGCAACGTATCGTTGCCTGCCTTGCCATCAAGGTGATCGTTTCCCGCTCCACCGACAAGCATGTTGGCCGCAGAATTGCCCAGGAGCAGGTTTGCCGCAGCGTTGCCCGTGCCATTGATAGCTCTTGTGCCTGTCAGCGTGAGGTTCTCGACGTGAGCAGGCATCGTGTAGCTGACACTGCTCATGACCATATCCGTTCCCTGATCAGCCAGCTCCGTAACCCAGTCAGCCAGGTTGTCGACCACATAGGTATCGTTGCCCGCGCCGCCCATCATGGTGTCTGCGCCGGCAGCGCCGTTGAGCGTATTGGCAGCTGCGTTTCCGCGCAAGACGTTGTTCAGCGCGTTGCCTGTGGCATTCAAGGCTGATGCGCCGGTCAGTGTCAGGTTCTCGACGTTGGATGCCAAAGTCAGCGTGACGGAGCTGAGAATCGTGTCCGTCCCCTCGCCCGCGCTCTCGGTCACCGTGTCTGACACGCTGTCGACCACGTAGGTGTCGTCGCCCAAACCACCCACCATGATGTCGTTTCCAGCCCCGCCGTTCAACGTGTCGTTTCCAAGGCCGCCGTAGAGGGTGTCTGCGCCGCCTTGACCGTTGATGACATCACTGCCAGTTGTGCCGAAGATCAGGTCGTTGCCCGAGGTCCCTGCGAACAGCCTGGCGAGGATGGCGGCGGTGTCCCAGACGGTGCCGTCCGAAAAGCTGACTTGTTGAACGGGGCTGTAGGGCGTACCGGGATCGTCGCCGACGAAGAAGAAGCGCAGCTTGACCGTATCGGTCGTGCCTGTGACCGACAACTCCAGATCGTTGTAGGTGTTGCCGTCATACACGCGCCTGGCCACGATGTCAGAGGGCGCTACGCCGCTCTTGAACTCGAGCGTGTTCAGTCGGCCCGGGGTCTCATCGTAGGTGCCGTTGATGGTGTCCTGCCCGTCGCCCCGGCCGAAGAGGTAGGTGTTGTTTCCGGTTCCGCCGTAGAGGACGTCGTTGCCCGTGCCACCGTCTAAGGTGTCGTTGCCTTCCTCGCCGTTCAAGTTGTCGGCACCGGCACCGCCGTTCAGAGTGTCGTTTCCGGCACGCCCGCTGATCGTGTCAGCGCCCGCTTGACCATGGATGATGTCGGCAGACGGCGTTCCGTTGATCAAATCATTGCCGGAGGTCCCTGCGAACAACCTGGCTACGATGGCGGCGGTGTCCCAAACGGTGCCGTCCGCAAACCTGACGTGTTGAACGGGGCTGTAGGGCGTGCCGGGATCGTCGCCGACGAAGAAGAAGCGCAGCTTGACCGCGTCGGTCGTGCCTGTGACCGACAACTCGAGATCGTTATGGGTGTTGCCGTCATACACGCGCCTGGCCACGATGTCGGAGGGCGAAATGCCGCTCTTGAACTCCAGCGTGTTCAGTCGGCCAACCGTCTCATCGTAGGTCCCGTTGATGGTGTCCTGCCCGTCGCCCCGGCCGAAGAGGTAGGTGTTGTTTCCGGTCCCGCCGTAGAGGACGTCGTTGCCTGTGCCTCCATCGAGCCAATCGTTCCCGACGTCACCGTACAGTGTGTCCGCGCCCGATCGGCCGTACAAGGTGTCATCACCGGCACCGCCCTGCAGCACGTCATTGCCGGCGCCACCGTCCATCGCGTCGTCTCCCAGCCCGCCGTCAGCGATGTCATCTGCCGTACCGCCCAGGTTCAGGTCAGCTGCGCTGCTGGTGGTTGCCGCCGTACCGTACGACAGCAGTCCCGCGTCCGCCAGGTTCTGCAGCACTGCGGAACCGGCTGGCTGTGCCTCCACCCACTGGCGCAGCGTGGCCATGCCGTCGTAGCCGACCGCCTGAAGCGTGGGCATCGCAAAGCGCAGCAGCTCGGCCAAGTCCTCCATACCCACCTGCGCCGATCCAGAATAGCTGCTTTGCAGCAATTGATGCATGGGGGCTGTATTGAAGCGCAGACCGCTCGCGTCGATGGTCAGCTCGACCGCCTCAAGATACCGTGCCAAGCGTGTTTGCAGAGCGAGTGCGCCGTAGACCGAGTCACGCAATGCAGCGTACGCCTGATCGATGAGGTCAATTTGGGTATCGGTAATGCCAACTGTAAAGGAAGGCGTCCCTCCGCCGACCGTACCTCCTCCACCGCCGCCACCCCCAGTACCACCACTACTGGAGTTTGATACCGTCTGCTCAAATGACAAGAAGCGCTGACCATTGAATACCTCCAGTACATTGCGACGCTCAAGCCACGCCATGGCTGCCGCGGTGAACTGGACAGATATCCGTCCTGTCGAATCTGTCCGGGATATCATGAAATCAGGACTTGCAAACATATAGTTTGCATTCCAGAGGATACCCGGCACCACGTCTGTCGCTACATACTTGTAGGTCTTGCTGGAACCCGTATCATTGACAACCCAAGAGTAGACCTTGTCTTGCGCGGAAACGGGTGCCAGTCGACCCGTACCCGTCGCCCATGAACGAAGGATTGAATCGACGAGCGCCATCTGCTCGCTACGGGTTGTGGCAGCAGAAAACTGCTGAACCGCGGAAGTCAGTGGTCCACCTGTACTCAGGCTCATCGCCTCGCGAAGATCCCGCACCCAGCCACTTCCACCCATCTCTGGCAGACCTTTGGCGGTCTGAGTCAGCGCAATGGTGTCGCTGAAAGATCGGTAGAACGGGTTGTCGCCAAGGTTGAGGTTTCCGGCCGTTGTGAGCCCTACGCCGCCCACTCGGGTCTGCGTGCCGGCACTGCGCGTCACCGTCGCAGTGGCGGAAACCGTATTGCCATTGCCAAGATCGGTGTTGGCAAGGGTTGACTGCAGCGAGATGGAAGCAATGCCGGCTGCAGAAAGAGACTGCAACTCGCCAGCTTGGCTCACGCCATCCTGATTCAGATCGCGCCAGATCTTGAGCTCACCGAAGGCTGCGTCGCGCAAATCGATAAGCGCATCGCCGAGGCCTGCGTTGCTGGGGCCGGAGCCGGTATCGAGAACACGCAGGGCGTCAAAACCGCTGTAGGCGTTGCGCTCTTGCGTGATCCAGAGCCCGGCACCGACATAGTCAGTGGAGACGATTCGGGTGTCCACACCGAAGAGCTCTCGGCCTGAATCGATGACACCGTTGCCATTGAGATCTCGGACCAGCCAGCCGTCATCTCCCTTTACCCAGCCAGTTGCAGTTCTGACACCGTCAGCGTCGTGGTCGAAGAGGATGGGGGATCCGGTGGTGGGAATGCCGAGGGTTTCTATGCCGTCGGAATCGAAGTCGATGGCAAGGGGGTCCCGCTGTACCGAATGCGCGGCCGAAACCCAAGCGTCCGATACTTTTGCGTCGATGGCGTTGGAAAGAGTCCTGCTAAACCACAACAGCGCTTCAAGAATCACTCCCTCCAAAACATCGGCAATGCCCACATCATATTGTGTATAGCCTTGGAGCTTGGTCGCCTCTATTCCGGAGGTAATCCACCGCTGATCACCCGGATTATCACCTCTATTTTCGAAATCGATCAAGGCCCGAAAGATTGCGCCACCGGTTGGCAGCCCGTCTGCGCGCCCTTGAGCTATGCCGGCGCCATACTGAAGAATGGCGGAAGGTATTCCAAGTGCATTTCCGACCGCTCCAAAATTGAAATTCCCAAAGTCCGCATAGCCAGGATCTATCTGCTTATAGTCCATCGACGTGTCAAGAGGGAGATGCCTGTCCCGATTATTCCGCACCTGTTCGTAGAACCATACAAATGTTTCATAGGGGGTATGATTCGCTTTGTACTGAAGTGCCCGATCAATATTCGATGTAATACTAACGCCTGGCGGGACTGCACCGAGAAATCCATAGTTCGCATCCATGATTAGCTTTCCCTCATGAATTTCTTGAATAGATAGACGTGAATCGCCACAGCAGTAGGTATACTAACTGCAAGAGAGGCCAAAACCGCAATGACAACAACCATACCTAAACCCAAGTCATCCCCTCTGAGAGATGGATCAGGAATTGCGTGTCGTGAATTATAAAGGAGGTCAACAACTTCTGCGAAGAGCAAACCAAGGCTGATAGCTATCCCGAGACTGGCCACGATCGCAAGAAGCTCGACAAGAAGAATTCTGATGAATCTGCTATACATAACCTGCTTGTCTGGTCCAGGAGAAATAATTGGTCGATCGAGTGGGCATACCGATGCTCTGCGAAGTTGATTGATTAGAATGCCAAAGCCAATCACATAAATATGAACCCTCAACACAACAGAGGACGGCCGCAAGCTACCGCTCCCTCAAGGATGTCATGCCGCGGCGGATCATCGGACTGAGAATGTACTCAAGTATCCGCCTTTGCCCTGCGTGCATTTCTGCTATCACACTCATCCCTGGTCCAATACGCCTGTTGCTACCTCCGGCATGCATCGAACCACCTGTGCGAAACATCAAGATTGCGACATATCGCGCTCCCAGCTTCTCGTCCACCACCGAATCCTCCGACAAACTCAAGACCACGGCAGGTACCGTCCCGTAACGCGTGAAGTCAAACGCGTCCACCTTCACATCCACTGCCTGACCGACGCGCACGTCCGCGATGTCCTTGTTCTCGATGAAGACTTCGGCCGTCAATTCCGCCTCGTCGGGCACCACCACCATCAAGGCCTGCGCAGGCGTGACCACGCCGCCCAGGGTGCGCACGACCAGTTGCTGCACGGTACCGGACACAGGTGCCTTGAGCTGGGCAACTTGCTGCCGTTGCGCAGCCTTACGTCCCTGCGGTTCCAGCTGGCCCAGTTCGAGCCTGGCCTTGTTGGCGCGGTCCACCAGCACGCGACGCAGCTCGGCCAAGTAGGACGCGCGTGAACGCAGGCTCTCTGACAAGGCGGCCTGTGCTTCGGCCACCCGGGCACGCTGCGTCTCCAGGTCCTGCTCCATCTCGATGCGTTCGCGTGCACGGTCTTGCCCGACATGGCTGGAAACGAAGCCCTGCTTGGCCAGCGCAGCCATATCGGCTTCGCGCTGGGCCACCAGCGGCGCTGTGGACTGCAGCTTCGCCAACAAGGTGCGCGCCGTGTGGCCCTCGGCCTCGCGGCGTGTGATCTCGGCGTCGAGCCGTTCCAGCCGGCTCTGAATGTCGGCCCACTCGGTCTGGGTCTGCAAGTCCGCAACCGGCGGCGACGCGGTCGGGCCCGCCGCGCGCGCTGAAGTGACGGCCCCCAGCGCTCGAAGCAGGTCCGCCGTACGCGCCGTTTCGGCCCGCGCGGCCGCCACCTGGGCGCCCAGGCTCTGCATGTCGGCGGCAGCGGCCGTCGGATCCAGCTCGATCAAGACCTGGCCAGCCGTCACCCGCATGCCGTCGCGCACGTGAATGGCCTTGACGATGCTGGCCTCCAGTGGCTGGATGACCTTGGTCCCATCGCTGACCACGATGCGTCCGGGTGCCACGACCACGACGTCCAGCTTGCCAAAGTACGCCCACAGGATCGTCACCACCACCAGCGCGATGATGGCCCACATCGCGCGACGTGGGGCGGGGTGAACGGGGGTCTCCTGCAAGGCCAAGGCCGGCGGCAAGAACGCCGCTTCGTCCGTCAGTCGCTTGGGTCCGGCCAATTCCTCGCGTGCGGCCCATGCCGCAGCCAGTACGGCCCGATAGCGCGCGATCAGCTCCCTGCGAGGGTGCCGTGGGGTGAGCTGGGCTGATGTCATGCCGCTTGCTCCGGTGAGGGCACGGCCTGGGACTGCAGGCGCCACAGGTGGGCGTAGAGGCCGTTGTGCCGGATCAAGGCGTCATGTGAGCCGCTCTCCACGATCCGGCCCCGTTCCAGCGCCACGATGCGATTCGCCTGGCGCACTGACGACAGCCGATGCGCAATGATGATGACGGTGCGGCCCTTGCAGATGGCGCCCAGGTTTCGCTGCAGGATGGCCTCGCTCTCGTAGTCCAGCGCGCTGGTGGCCTCGTCGAGGATCAGGATGCGCGGATTGGTGTACAGGGCGCGGGCGATCGCGATGCGCTGCCGCTGCCCGCCGCTGAGCCCCGTGCCGTGCTCGCCCACGATGGTGTCGTAACCCTGGGGCAGTTCGGAGATGAATTCGTGCGCACCCGCCAGCATGGCCGCTGGCAAGACAGCCTCCACAGGGGCTGCCGGGTCGGCGATGGCGATGTTCTCGCGCACACTGCGGTTGAACAGCAGGTTCTCCTGCAGGACCACCCCGATCTGGCGACGCAACTGGGCTGCATCGATCAACGCGATGTCGACCCCGTCCACCAGCACCCGCCCTTGTTCGGGAGAATACAGTCGCTGAACCAGCTTGGTCAGCGTGCTCTTGCCACTGCCGCTGCGCCCGACGATGCCGATCATCTCGCCGGGGCGGATGTCCAGGCTGATGCCGTGCAAGACCGTGTTGGCCTCTGGCCGGTAGCGGAATGTGACGCCGTCGAGCGTGATGCGGCCTTTGAGGGGCGGCAGCTGCGCTGCAGCCCGCGGTGCCACTTCGGTGGGCGAGTTCAGAATGTCGCCCAGCCGGCGCACCGAGATTCCCGTCTGCTGGAAATCGGTCCACATCTGCGCCATGCGCATGATGGGCTGAGCCACACGGTTGGCGAACATCGTGAACGCCACGAACATGCCCACGGTCAGTTCGCCGGACATCACCGCGTGGGCGCCGACCCACAGCAATGCCGCCGAAACCAGCTTGCCTATCAGGTTGACGGACTCGTGTGCACCCGTGGCCAGGGTCTGCGAGCGAAAGCTGGCCGAGACATAGGCCGCGAGCTGCTGGTCCCAGCGGCGCGCAAAGACGGGTTCGAGTGCCCCGGCCTTGAGGGTCTGCGCGCCTGCGATGCTTTCGACGAGCAGCGCCTGGTTCTCGGCGCCGCGCTGAAACTTCTCGTCCAGCCGTCCACGCAGTACGGGCACGATCGCCAGCGAGACCAGCACATACAGCGGCAGGCTCGCCAGCACGACGAGCGTCAGCTTGACGCTGTAAGTCAGCATGATGGCCACGAAGACCACCGAGAACACCACGTCCAGGATGAGCGTCAGCGCATTGCCTGTCAGGAAGCTGCGGATGTTTTCCAGCTCCCGCACGCGGGCTACCGAGTCCCCCACGCGCCGCGTCTCGAAATAGGTCAGCGGCAGACTCAGCAGGTGGCGATACAGCCGCGACCCCAGCTCCACGTCGATGCGACTGGTCGTGTGGCTGAAGACGTAGGCCCGCAGCAAGGTCAGCACGGTCTCGAACAGGATCACCGCCACGAGCCCGATCACCAGCACATCCAGCGTACGGCTCGCCCGGTTGGTGAGTACCTTGTCCATCACCACCTGGAAGAACAGCGGTGAAGCCAGCGCGAACAGCTGCAGGAGCAGGCTGACGATCAGCACCTCGCCCAGCAGCTTGCGGTGCTTGACCAGGCTCGGGATGAACCACGTGAAGTCGAACCTGGTGAGTTCTCCGGCCAGACTTGCAGGGCTGCTGATCAGGATCAACTCACCCGTCCACTGCGTTGCAAAGTCTGAGAGTGGTTCGATCAACGGCCGCCTTTCGGCGCCCTGCGCGAAGCGCTGCAACAGCACGCGGTGCGCGTCGCATTGCGCCAGGACCGCCAGGCTGCCGTCCTTCAAGAAGACCAGGGCCGGCAGCGGCGTGAGCGCTAGACGCTGCAGTGTGGTGCGTGTGTGCTTGGCTCGCAGGCCCAGCCGCCTGGCGGCGAGCAACACATCGTCGGCAGACGCGCAATCGGTTGCGGACCGCCCGCTTTCGTGCACCAGTGCAGCTGCATCAGCCTGCACGTGGTGCAGACGAGCGATCAGAGCGAGCGCCTGAAAGGCGTCCAGCAGCACTGCTGGCGAGTTGCTCGATACGTTGGCAGCTCGAAGCGCCGAGCCGACGCTGAGATGCTCCGAAGCCTGTGCCCCGTCCACTTTCCCTTCACCAGCCTTCCCAAGCATGGCGCCCCACACCATCATCTGATGCAATGCCCCGATGACTTTCACCCAAGGCCACCGGGATCTGTTTGCATGCTGGCCCGTGCGAGCCCAGGCCGCAAACAGTTCACGTGAATGGCGCGACACGGCCAGAAGGCTCCTTCTGCGTGAGCGCCGCCAAACACAATGGAGCTGGAGTCTAACGGTCCATAGCATCCGCATATAAGGGTTTCCGCCACGCATCCAGGGTGGGGAAGAAGCCTGTGTCGCACGCCGCACTGCGCGGCCTGTGAACTCTTTCCGGAAACATCGTCGCTGCCCCGTTGGGGCGTGCGTACCTGGACTCAGGCAAGGACGTTCATCCTCTCCCGACCGGAGCCTGGGTACCTCAGCCCTGGTGCCTCAGGAGACAGCCGACAGGTCTCTGTCGATGAGCAGCCGCAGCAGTGGTGCCACTCCATCGTCGATGGCTGCTTGAGGGTCGATCAGCGCGCCATTGCCTCAAAGCAGCTGCTCGTGGGTCAGCTCATCGTCATCCACGCAGGGCATGCTCAGTGCCGTTCGCATGGAACTCGGGTGTTCAAGGAGCGCCCCTCGTCCTTCTGCTGTCGCCTGGCCAGGGTTCCCTCAGTGGCACCTCAGCGGGCGATGGCTTCCGCGTTCTGTGCCGACCCTTTCATCACCAGCCATGACGCGCCAAGGCTGCGCTCCAGCGTGATGCGGTAGACACCATCCTGCCAGCTTACTGGCAGGGGTACATCGGCCGTTGCGGCGCCGCCGGCGCGCTTGAAGAGCCGCAGCCCCTGCGGCGCGCGGATGAGGATCTGGCCTTCGACTGGCTCCACGCGGAAGGGCGCGCGGTTGCCTTCCTGCGGCACCGAACGCGCGGCCAGCGTGATCAGCAGCTGGCGCGCCTGGTGGATCGGGGCGTCGTCCAGGCTCTGCACGGCGACGGTGGCGTTGCGCGTGAGCAGCTGCAGCTCGACATCGGCGAGCTTGATCGTCTCGCCGCCGATCCAGCCCATCGCCGCCTGGGTGCGCGGCGTGTCGATGCGGTAGATCCCCTTGCCCCAGTGACGGTGCAGCTCGGCGGTGTCGGAACGGATCTCCTGGGCGCCGGGCTCGATGACCGATTGCTGCGGATCGCGCAGCACCGTGGCGCCGGCAGGCAAGGGTGCGCGCTGCAGCCAGGGCAGCTCGGGCGTGGCGGGCATGGCGATCGACAGGCGTCCGCGTTCCAGGGCGGTGCGAATGGCCGGCGTATTCGGGGGCGTCAGCGCCTGGTTGAAGAGTGCCGCGCCGGGATCGAAGACATAGCGTGTCGTGGCTTCGCGCACATCGCCGCGGCGCATCATCAGTGCCGCCGCAGCCAGAGGCGCCTGGACGGAAGGATCGTTGAACGAGTGCCAGTTGGAGGGCTGCCCCGGCCCGTCCACCGGCGACTGCGTGTAGGCAAAGTGCATCAGCGCGTCCCAGCCCTGGTGGGCAGCGACCGCGCCCACGTAGAGCGGCAGTGTGTGGCGGTCTGCGGTGGGGAAGGGCTCTGCGTTCCACTCGGTCACCGTCATCGGGCGGCCCAGCACCTGGCCCGCGCCCAGCCAGTGCACCAGGTTGGCGGCCGACAGCGGGCTCATCTCCAGCTGGGCCTGCGGCGCGTAGGCATGCACATCGATGATCTCGCCGGCGGTGAGTGCGGGCAGCGAGCTCAGCGAGTTGCCGCCCCAGGTGCTGGTGGTGACCAGCGGCACCTTCACGCCCAGGCTGCGCAGGTGGGCTGCCATGTCGGCATTGACGCGGCGCTCCAGATCGTTGAGGAAAAGCTTGGGAGGGCCGCCTTCCCAGGTGCGCCAGACCCTGTCCCGCGGCAGGCCCGAGGCCTTGGCGAAGGCTTCGGCCTGGGCCATGAAGAGCTTGTGGTGCTCCGGCACGTTCTTGTCCGGCAGCATCGCGTGGCCGAAGTGGTGCGTGATGTCGTTCTCGTTGGTGATGAGCATCGCCACGATGGCCGGGTCGTCCTTGAAGGCCAGTCCCGTGTGCGGGTTGGTGCGCGTCACGTAGGCCTCGGCGAATCGCTTCATCGCTGCCTGGATGCTCGGGTTGACGTAGCCGTAACCCTTGGGGTCGCCGCCTTCGTTGGGCTTGTTGATCTCGTGGAAGGCCGTGATGTTGTCGCCCGGCTTGAATGCGCGGTGCACGTGCAGATCCAGCCAGATGTGGATGCCTTCGTCGCGCAGGCACTTGATCCACCAGCCGATCTTGTCGAACTGCTCGGCATGGATCTGGCCGGTCTCGCGCAGGCTGCGCTGGTCGCCGAACAGGTTGTTCTGCACCCAGAAGGCATCGTGGTGGTGGATGCGCACGAGGTTGAAGCCCAGCGCGGCCAGGCGCCGCGCCTGCTGGCGCACGGCGTCCCGCGGGGTCTCGAACAGGGCCCAGGCATTGACGTTGGTGCCCCAGAAGCGCGCCGTCGTGCCGTCGCCGAAGACCAGGCGCTCGCCGTCCGCCCTGACGAAGCCGCGCTTGCCGGCCGGCTTGTCCGCCGCATTGAGGAAGCTCAGATCGATCGGCGCGCTGCGCCAGTCGGTGCTGTCCAGCGGCCAGCTGGCCGGGCTGCCGCCGCCGAAGCGTTCGGCCGCATTGGGCACGATGGCCACGCTGCCGCTGACCTTGACCGTCAGCGTATGGCTCAGCCGGCCTGCCGCGACGCTGCCGTTGTAGAAGAAGGCGCGGATCTCGTTGCGGTTGCCGCGCTCGAAGTGGATCGAGGCCAGCGCCGGCTCGAAGCGCACCTCCACACGCGTGCCGCCGGGCTTGCCCCAGACCCAGCCCTGGTTCTGCGGCAGCAGTTCGGGCTCGCCCATCTCGGCGGCGTGGTTGGCCAGATCGAAGCGCACCGACCAGCCGCCGCCGATGGCGGGCGAGCGCTGGCTGGCGGCCTCCCAGGTGAAGCTGCCGCTCAGCTGCTGCGGCGTCGTGCGCTGGATCTGGGCATTCAGGCGCGTGTCCAGCGCGCCGCTGCGGCCTTCCAGCGTGTACTGCAGCGGCGCCGTGTTGCGCAGCACGGGCGTGAAATCGGCCCAGGCCCAGTTGGCGCCCCAGAAGGCCCATTGCGCATTCATGCCCGGGCCGCCGCCCTTGTTCAGCTGCGGCAGGCCGGTCTGGTCATCGATCTGCAGCGTCCAGGCGGAGGCAGAGGCGGGCGCGGCCAGGCACACGGCCGCAGCCAGCAGGAGTGAACGGATCCAGGAATGCATGTCCGGGGTTCAAGTGCGGGCCGTTCAGGCCGAAAGGGCAGGAAGCCCATCGCAAACGTTTCATCGCCGCCTGAAGGGCGGCCGAGCCAGTATCGCGCACCGCCAGACCCGCAACGCGAGGAAGGTCGGGTTGGCGGCCGGCTCGCGGAATCCGCCTTGCGACGTCCCCTTTCGTTCACTCAGCCGCCTGCCGCACCATGAGCCTCTTCAGCCTGTTCAAGCGTTCCGAGCCGCCTTCCGCATCGGTGGCGGCAGCCCGCGCCAGGGCCCAGACGCCAGCCACCGCACCCTCTGTCACGCCTGCGGTCCCGGCAGAACCGCCGCCGCCGCCGCGCGTTCGGGGACCGGTGCCGCCCGAGCTGGCGGCCTACCGGCCCGTCAAGGCCGGCCAGCTGGATGCCGCGCGGCGCGAGGTGCTGATCAAGCTCTTCCAGACCATCCCGCGCCCGCCGCGGCTGATGGACAAGCTGCTGTCGCCTGATTTCGTCAGCAAGGCCAGTTCTTCGGAGCTGGCCGATCTGATCGTCGCCGAGCCGGTGCTGGCGGCCAAGCTGCTGGGTACCATCAATTCGCCGATGTACGGCCTGCGCAACCCGGTTGCCAGCGTCGAGCAGGCGGTGACGCTGCTGGGCCTGACGGCCGTGCGCAGCCTGTGCCTGCAGTACCTGATGGCCCATTCGTTCAAGGCCGACAGCGCGGCACGGCAGCAGATCCTGGACACGATCTGGCAGTCCAGCGGCCTGGCCAGCGAGATCACGCAGCGGCTGGCGTCCGCCATGGGGTTGCCGGACCAGGCTTCGCTGGTGAGCCAGGTGGTCCTGACCTTCCTGGGCCGCCTGGGGACGGTCGCGACCATGCCGCGCGGCCTGCTCGACAAGATTCCGGCGCGCGACATGCTGGCGCGCGCCGATGCGGAACAAGCCGTTCTGGGCGTCAGCGCCACCGAAGTCGGCCGTCTGCTGATGGCGCACTGGGGCCTGCCGGACGTCGTGATCCACGACGCCTGCGAGGTGGAGTCGGTCCTGTACACGCCATACGCCAACATGGAGCCGGCCAAGGCCTGTCGACTGGGCCTGTGCTACCTCGCGGCGCGCCTGGGTGAGCGTCTGGCCAACGATCCGACGCTGCGGCCCGAGACGATCGACATCACGCAGGACAACGAGACGGAGCTCTACCAGTTCCTGGGCTATCTGGAGCATCCGGCCCTGGCCGGCGTCCAGCGGCACTGGACGAGCCCGCCCATGATCCAGGCGATCCATCGCCTGCGGCGCGCGGCCCAGGGCTCCGAAGCCCCCTGATCGAGGCCATGCGGCTTCCTCGCTCAGCGGGGGCGGTACTGCGTGCTGCCGAAGAGCACGTCGCGTTCACGGTCCCCGGTCAGCGGCTTGCGCAGATCGGCCAGCACCTCCACGCCGCGCTGCACGGCCGGCCGGGCCGCCACTTCGTCGAACCAGCCCTTCAGGTGCGGATGGTCTGCCCAGTCGATGCCCTGGTTCTTCCAGCTGCGCAGCCAGGGGAAGACCGCGATGTCGGCGATGCTGTAGCTCTCGCCGCCCAGGTAGCGGGAGCGCGCCAGCCTGCGATCCATCACGCCGTACAGGCGCCGCGCCTCGTTGGTGTAGCGCTCGATCGCGTAGGGGATCTTCTCGGGCGCGTACAGGCGGAAGTGGTGCGCCTGGCCCAGCATCGGGCCGACACCACCCATCTGGAACATCAGCCATTGCAGCACCTCGAAGCGCTCCCGCGTGCCCTCGGGCAGGAAGCGGCCGGTCTTGCTGGCCAGGTACAGCAGGATCGCGCCGGATTCGAACAGCGAGATCGGCCGCCCGTCCGGGCCTTCGGGATCGGTGATCGCCGGAATCTTGTTGTTGGGGGAAATGGCAAGAAATTCCGGTGCGAATTGCTCGCCCGTGCCGATATTCACGGGGTGGGCGCGGTAGGGAAGACCGCACTCCTCCAGCATGACGTGGACCTTGTGCCCATTCGGTGTGGCCCAGGAATAGACCTCGATCATGTCCGTCTCCATGCATCCATCAGACAGCGTCGGGAAACACTGCATCATGCTTGAAGTCTTCAGGAAATGGTTCGTCCGCCAGGAAAAGCCGCAGCAGGACTGGAGCGCGCTGAAGCAGTGGGTGGAAGACCGCCAGTACGAATGGCGGGAGGTGCGCGGCCACGATGGCTTCGTCATCGAGGGCCGGCAAGGCACGCAGCCCTGGCGCCTGGAGTGGGGCCCGTCGCAGCGCGACTACCTGAAGAGCCCCGAGATGCGCCTGAGGGCCGAGGTGGCCGTGGCGCCGGAGCTGCAGGCCCTGGTGCTGAATCGCCGCTTGCAGGAACGCATGGAGAGCGAAGTCTTCAACCACTACGTCGAGGATCTGCAGACGCGGGCGGATGCCCGCACGCCTCCGGAGATGCGTTGGCTGGTGATGTACACGCCGCTGACCGGCCCGGAACTGCGGCAGCTGCGCGATCGCTGGGCCGCGGTGTCCAACGTGAAGCAGTGGCTGGAGCTGTGGCTGTCCGGGCCGCTGGGCCAGGCACTGCATGCGCTCGATGCGGACCCGGGCGAGCCGCTGGTGATGATGATCGCGCGCGGCCGCCTGACGCTGCGACTGGCCTTGCCCGAACCGCGCGTGACGCACGTCGAACACTGGCTGCACCTGTTCGAGTGTGCGGTGCGCGAAGCGCGCCGCGTGGGCCTGACCGGCTGCGAGCGAGCCGAAGATGAAGTGACGGCGCCGGGGATGTTCATCCCTTCGGCGATGGCCGGCGAGCCGGCCGACGCGCACTGAGGCCTGCGGCTGCGGGCGCACGCCGGCAGGCGTGCGGGCCGCGCGCCGCGCTGCTGCTCAGGCCGCGTGCCGGCCGAGCTCCATCTTGGCGATCGCGTTGCGGTGCACCTCGTCGGGGCCGTCGGCAAAGCGCAGCGTGCGGGCCTGCGCGTAGAAGTACGCCAGCGGAAAGTCCTGGCACATGCCGGCGCCGCCGTGCACCTGCATGGCCCAGTCGATCACCTGGCAGGCCATGTTCGGGGCCACCACCTTGATCATCGCGATCTCGGCCTTCGCCGCCTTGTTGCCGGCCACGTCCATCATCCACGCAGCCTTCAGCGTCAGCAGTCGGGCCTGATCGATCATGCAGCGCGCCTCCGCGATGCGCTCCTGCGTGACGGTCTGCTGGGCAACGGTCTTGCCGAAGGCGGTGCGCGAGGTGGCACGCCGGCACATCAGCTCCAGCGAGCGCTCGGCCAGCCCGATCAGGCGCATGCAATGGTGGATGCGGCCCGGCCCGAGGCGACCCTGGGCGATCTCGAAGCCGCGGCCCTCGCCGAGCAGCATGTTGGCTGCCGGCACGCGCACGTCGACAAAATCGACCTCCATGTGCCCATGAGGTGCGTCGTCATAGCCCATGACGCTCAAGGGGCGGATCACGCGGATGCCCGGCGTGTCCATCGGCACCAGGATCATCGATTGCTGCGAATGCCGTGGCGCCGAGGGATCGGTCTTGCCCATGAAGATGAGGATCCTGCAGCGCGGATCGCCGGCGCCGCTGGTCCACCACTTGCGGCCGTTGATCAGGTATTCGTCGCCCTGGCGCTCGATGCGCGCCTCGATGTTGGTGGCATCCGACGAGGCCACGGCCGGCTCGGTCATCGCAAAGGCGCTGCGGATCTCGCCGGCCAGGAGCGGCTCCAGCCACTGCTGCTGCTGCTGCGGGCTGCCATAGCGCACCAGCACTTCCATGTTGCCGGTATCCGGCGCGGAGCAGTTGAACACCTCCGGTGACCAGGGCACGCGGCCCATCAGCTCGGCCAGCGGGGCGTATTCCTGGTTGCTCAGTCCCGCACCGCGATCGCTCTCGGGCAGGAAAAGGTTCCACAGGCCGGCGGCACGGGCCTTGGGCTTGAGTTCCTCGATCACCGCCAGCGGCGTCCAGCGGCGGCCGGCACGGGTGTTGGCTTCGAGTTCTTCCCACCAGCGCGACTCGGCGGGAAAGACGTGCTCACGCATGAATCCGTCGATCCGTTCGCGCAGTGCTTGCGTGCGCGGTGAATAGCTGAAGTCCATGTCGGGCTCCTGTGCAGGGTTGTGCCGGGGGATGCGGGTTGATGCGCAGTGATGTGGCCGTGCCCCGCTGTCAGGCCTTGCGTGCGAAGGACCAGCCCAGCTCGGCCAGCGGCTTCGCACCGGCCCCTGCGGCCCTGGCTTCGGCGCTGGCCGCGGTGCCATCGACCACGCGCCGCGCGATGCCCTGCAGGATGGCAGCGATGCGGAACAGGTTGTAGGCGAGATAGAAGTTCCAGTCTGCCGCCAAGGCGACAGGATCGAAGCGGCCGGGCAGCCGCGAGACATAACGCTTCACATACGCCTCTTCGGTGGGAAGACCGAGGCTGAGCGGATCCAGACCCCCGATGCCCCGGCCCAGGGTGTGCGGGATGTGCCAGCTCATGCAGTGGTAGCTGAAGTCGGCCAGCGGGTGCCCGAGCGTGGACAGTTCCCAGTCCAGCACGGCCAGGATGCGCGGCTCGGTGGGGTGGAAGATGACGTTGTCCAGCCGGTAGTCGCCGTGCACGATGGACGGCCGGGCGTCTTCCCGTGCGCTGGGCGGGATGTGGGCCGGCAGCCACTCGATGAGCCGATCCATGGCCTCGATCGGCTCGGTGATCGACGCCTGGTACTGCTTGGTCCAGCGCCCGATCTGGCGCTCGAAGTAGTTGCCCGGCCGGCCATAGTCGGACAAGCCCACGGCCGCCGGATCCACGGCATGCAGCGCGGCGATCACCCGGTTGAGTTCGTCGCAGTAGGCAGCCCGCTGCGGCAGCGGGATGGTGGGCAGCGTCTGATCCCACAGCACGCGGCCTTCCACGAAGGCCATGATGTAGAAGGCGCGGCCGATGACGGCTTCGTCCTCGCACAGGGCTTCCATGCGCGCCACGGGGACCTCGCTGCCGCCCAGCGCCTTCATCACGCGGTATTCGCGCTCGATCGCGTGGGCCGATGGCAGCAGGCGCGCCACCGGGCCCGGCTTGCTGCGCATCACGTAGGCGCGCTCGGGGGTCTGCAGGTGGTAGGTGGGGTTGCTCTGGCCGCCCTTGAATTGAGAGACGGTCAGCGGGCCGGCAAAGCCGTCCACCTGCTGTTGCATCCAGGCCGCCAGAGCCTGCACATCAAATGCATGACCCGATGCAACGGGCTTGGTGCCGGTGAATGCTTCCATGAGGCTGTCTCCGCGAGTGTCCGGGGTCCTGGCCCTTCGCAGGGGCCTCGGCGATTCTTCAACGTTCGGCGATGGCCAGCAGCTTCTCGCGCGACAGCACGACCAGCCGCGTCGGCTCCACCCGCAGCGCGCCTTCGCGCTCGAATCCCTTGAGCTCCTGGTTGACGCGCTGGCGCGAGGCCCCCAGCAGTTGCGCGATGTCCTCCTGGGCCAGCTGAAGCCCGATGCGGATCTCGTCGCCTTCGGCCTGCCCGTAGCTGCGCGCCAGCAGCAGCAGCTGGCGCGCGAGCCTCGCCTGCAGCGGCCGCGTGTTGAGGTCTTCGTAGTGCTCGAACATCAGGCGCAAGCGTCGGCAGTTCAGTCGCAGCAGCGCCTCGTAGAGCTCCACGTGCTGCGCCAGCAGCGCATGGAAATCCGCCTTGCCGATCACCAGCAGCGTGGTGTCGCCGTGGGCGTCGGCATCGTGCGTGCGGGGCAGGCCGTCGAAGAGGGCGATGTCGCCGAACCAGGCGCCCGGCTCGGCGTAGGTCAAGGTGACCTGCTTTCCCGCCAGGGACACGGTGCTGATGCGCACGGCACCGCGCGCCACGCCACACCACTCGGAAGCCGCGGTGCCGCGAGCCGCCAGCACCGCGCCATCGCGCAGTCGTCGGACGCGGGCGCGCGACAGGATGGCCTCTCGCAAACCCGCAGAGAGCCGCGAAAACCAGCCGCCGGAATCAATCGCGGCACGTTCAGCTTCGGTCAACGCCAGGATTGAGCTCATCGGCAATCGCCCCGATCGGGGTTTATCGTTCTGTTACTCACGCTCACCATACGGAAAGTTCGGCCAGGGAAACAGCAGCTATTCCAGACCGAGAATGTAAAGTGTTGATGCTAGAGTCGTTTCAACCTTCACCGCCTGTGACGCCCAGCCGGCACTGCATGGCCCCACGTTTCCTGTCCGCCACGAGCATCGCATTGGCCGCCTGCCTGGGCACCGCACCGGCGTGGGCCATCGGGTTCGGCTCGCTGCGCGCCTCGGCCATCATGGGCCAGCCGCTGGACGTGAGTGTCGCCCTGCGCCTGCAGCCCGGGGAGACGGTCAGCGACAGCTGCATCAGCGCCTCCGTCACATCCGGTGACGTACCCCTTGCGGCCGGCGTGGTATCGGCCAGCTTCGTGCACCCGCCGGGTGCGGAACCGCGGGTGCGTGTGCGGACCTCGGTGCGCATCGACGAACCCTTCGTCACGGTCACCGTCAACATCCTGTGCGATACGCGTCTGTCGCGCCAGTTCACGGTCTTTGCCGATCCACCGTCTTCGGCGCCGCTGCTGGAGCCCACGGTGACGGTGTTGGCCGAGGCGCCGTCGCCGCCGCCGGCTGCGGCACCTGCGGCCGTGCTGCCCGCCGGTGCCGCGGTGGCCCCGCCGCCGTCCACGCCGCGCGCGTCCAGCGGCCAGGTCCAGGCCGCCAGGGCCGAGCGCCCGAGGGAGCGGCCCCGGCCCGCAGTGGCCGTCAACCGCACGCGCGCCGCTGCCGTCGCTGCGGCGGCACCCGCTGCTCCCGCCTCGCCCGCGCCGCCGGAGCCGCCCGAATCGCTGAAGATGTCGGGGGGTGCGATCGTGCCCAGCGAGGGGGGTGCCCGCCTGCGCCTGGATGCGCCGATCGTCAACACCGCCAACGACCAGGTGTTTGCGCGGGCCATGGCCCAGCGCGCCGAGGCCCTGGCCACGGCCAAGATCGCGGTGGACGTGGCCGAGGCTGCCAACCAGTCCGCGGCGCAGAAGGTCGCCAGCATCGAAGCGGCCCTGGCAGCTGCGCGGCGTGAGACCGCCGAAGTCAAGGCTTCTCTCGTGCGTCTGCGCGAAGAGCAGGAGACGGCCGACCTGTTCGCCAGCCTGGCGCCCTGGCTGGCGGCAGCCTGCGCGGTGCTGCTGGCCATCGTCGGCCTGCTGTTCGTGCGTATGCGTCGCCTGGATGCCGAGCGGCTGCAGGGCTGGCTGGATGTGCCGTTCCCGCGCTCCCGGCAATCCGAATTCGACACCGTGGCGCCGGTGACCCAGCAGTTTCCGTCCGAGTTCAGCCAGACGATGGCACCGATCACGCGCAGTGGTCCGCTGGATGAACTGCCGCAGCCGCGCAGCTTGTCCCCCTTGCCGCCCCTGGCCGCCGCGGCGGCTCCGGTGGCACCGGCAGCCCCTGCACGCGGGCCGTTCCCGGAGACCCAGCCCTCGTCCACGGTCGAACTGGAGCAGGCGCACGGTGCCCACGACATCAGCATCGAAGAGCTGCTGGACGTGGAGCAGCAGGCTGAATTCTTCGTGGTGCTGGGCCAGGACGATGCAGCCATCGATCTGCTCACCAGCCACGTGATGTCCTCGGGCGGTGCCAGCCCGATGCCTTACCTGAAGCTGCTTGAAATCTACCGCCGCATCGGCGATCAGACCTCGTACGAGCGCACGCGCAAGCGGTTCAACGCTCGCTTCAACGGCCTGGCGCCGGACTGGTCATCGGATCCGACTGCCGGCCGCACGCTGGACGAATACCCCGAGGTGATGCAGCGCATCCAGCAGGCCTGGCCCGATCCGGTGGACGCCATGGCCGAGCTTCAGACACTGATGTTCCGCAACGATTCGAACCGCCTCTTCGAGTTGCCGGCCTACCGTGACGTGATGCTGCTCTTCACGCTGGCCCGCGATCTCAACGATGCGAGCGGTGCCGATCTGCCCGTGGTGGATGTGCTCCTGCCGCTGGGCTCACCCTCAGCGACCGAGCGCGACTCTGCCGGCGGTCTGGGCACGGGTTCAGCCTCCGGCCTGTCCTTGCCGCCTTTGAACCTGCAGCTGGGCGAGCAGTCGCTCGGCACGGGCACAAGCCGCCGCTGAGCTTCCGCTGATCCGCCACTGAGCCGGGCCGGCCACCCGGCTTCGCCCTCTACAAGCGGCTCAGTCTCTGCAGCGCGCGGTTCAGCGTGTCGTCCTTCTTGGCGAAGCACAGGCGCACGATGCCTTGCTCGAATCCGTCCTCATAAAAGGCCGACAGGGGAATCGCGGCGACGCCGATCTCGCGCGTCAGCCACTCGCAGAAGGCCGCTTCCTTCAGATCGCTGGCCTCGCGGTAATCGACGCACTGAAAATACGTTCCGGCACTCTGCAGCGGTTTGAGGCGCGTGGACTTCAGTCCCTGAACAAACAGATCGCGCTTGCGCTGATAAAACGCCGGCAGGCCCAGATAAGGCCCGGGCTCGCCCAGGTAGCGCGCCAGCCCGTGCTGCATCGGCGTATTCACGGTGAACACGTTGAACTGGTGCACCTTGCGGAATTCCGCCGTCAGCGGAATCGGCGCGGCCACCGTGCCGACCTTCCAGCCAGTCACGTGGAAGGTCTTGCCGAAGCTGGAGATGACGAAGCTGCGCGCGGCCAGCTCGGGCAGCGACGAGGCACTGACATGCGATGCACCGTCATACACCATGTGCTCGTAGACCTCGTCGCTGATCACCAGCACCGAGGTGCCGACCAGCAAGGCGGCCAGCTGCTGCAGCTCGGCGCGCGTCCAGACCGTGGCCGTGGGGTTGTGCGGCGTGTTGACGATGATCGCCCGCGTGCGCGAGGACAGCGCCGCGGCGATGGCCTGGAAATCGGGGCGGAAGCTGCGCGGCGTCAGCGGCACACGAACGACCGTTCCGCCGGCCAGCTCGATGTTCGGTGCATAACTGTCGTAACAAGGCTCCAGCACGATGACTTCATCGCCCGGGCTGACGCAGCACAGCACGGCCGTGAGAATGGCCTGCGTGGCGCCCGCGGTGATGGTGATTTCGCTGTGCGGGTCGTAGCGGCGGCCGTAGAGCGATTCGATCTTCGTGGCCACGGCTTCGCGCAGCGCGGGCAGGCCGGCCATCGGCGGGTACTGGTTGTGGCCTTCGCGCATGGCCGCATTCACGTGATCCAGCAAGGCCGGGTCGCAATCGAAATCCGGGAAGCCCTGGCCAAGGTTCACCGCTTCCCATTCGCTGGCCAAGGCCGACATCACGGTGAAGATGGTTGTGCCCACGCGGGGCAGGCGGCTGGGGAAGCTGGGGATCCGGGGGCTGGCCATGGCGTCTTGAGGTGCGGGCATGTTGCCTGAAGAGCCTGGATGATCGCAGCATTCAGCCGCTGTCGTGAGTGCGCGGCGCTGCCCGCGCGGCCTCAGAGCTCGTAGTCGTCTTCACCGCCCAGCATCGCGCGCTGGATCAGGCTGCGGCTCAGGCGCGGCGACAGCAGCTCGGCAAAGCCCAGCTCGAACTCGCGCAGCCAGGCGCCGCGCCGGAAGGCCACGCGCGACACGTTGGTGCCGAACAGATGGCCCGCCGGCAAGGCCACCAGATCGGCATCGGCGGGTTCCTCGCGCATCGCCATCTCGGCCAGGATGCCCACGCCCAGCCCCAGCCTGACGTAGGTCTTGATGACGTCCGAATCCAGCGCCTCCAGCGCGATCTCGGGCTTCAGGCGCGCGCGCTCGAAGGCCTGATCCAGCCGCGAACGGCCGGTCACCGTGGGGTGGTAGGTGACCAGCGGATGCGCCGCGAGCTGTTCCAGCGTCACGCGTGTGGCCTGTGCCAGCGGGTGCCCGCGCGGCACCACCACGAGGTGCTGCCAGTCATAGCAGGGCAGGGTGACCAGCCCCTCGTGATGCTGCAGCGATTCGGTGGCCAGCCCGATCAGCGCCTGATCGGTGAGCAGCATGCGCGCCACCTGGTCCGGCGTGCCCTGGTGCAGCTCCACGCGGACCTGCGGGTAGCGGCGGCGCAGCTCGGCCACCGGCCCGGGCAGGAAGTAACGCGCCTGGGTGTGTGTCGTGGCGATCGACAGCCGGCCGCTCTGCTGCTGCGTGTAGTGCTCGCCGATGCGCTTGAGGTTGCCCACCTCCAGCAGGATGTTGTCGATCGCCCGCACCACATGCTGGCCGGGCTCGGTGATGCCGCGCAGCCGCTTGCCGTGACGCACGAAGATGTCGATGCCCAGTTCCTGCTCCAGATCGAGGATGGCCTTGCTCACGCCGGGCTGCGAGGTGTGCAGCGCCTTGGCGGCCTCCGTCAGGTTGAGCCCGCGGCGCACGGCCTCCTGGACGTAGCGGAACTGGTGCAGGTTCAAGGCGGCACGCCCTCGGGCAGGCCGGCCGCGGCCAGCGCCATGGCCGCGATGACCTGGGCATGTTCGCCGATGGCCGGCTCCAGCTGCCACTGCACCTGCGGGTGCGTGCGCTGCAGCGTTTCGATCAGCAGCGGCAGATCGCGCCGCAGGTGCCCGCCGGTGCCCAGGAACATCGGCCGGATCGTCACCTGCAGGCAGCCGGCTTCGGCGAGTTCGGCCGCGGCCGCCGGCAGGCCGGGCGTCATCAGCTCCAGGAAGGCCAGGCGCACGGCCCAGTCAGGGCGCAGGGCCTGCACGCGGGCCTGCAGGGCGACAAAGGGCTCGGCCCAGCGCGGATCGCGCGCGCCGTGGGCAAAGAGGATCAATCCCTGCGGCATGCGGCGGGCCTCGGACAAGCAAACGGGTGGAGCCTCACCGGTAGCGCACCAGCCAGGCAAAGGCGACCAGCGACATGAAGAGGTAGGTCAGGGCCGGCGTGGCGGCCGCCACCCAGGGTGTCCAGCCGCGCAGCACGCCCAGATGGCCCGCCACGTTGTTGAGCAGCACGAAGCTGATGCCCAGCATGATGCCGCCGAATACCTTCAGGCTTACCCCGCCGGCCCGGGCGTGCAGATAGGCGAAGGGCAGCGCCAGCGCCACCATCACCACGCAGGCCAGCGGATAGAGGGCCTTCTTCCAGAACTGGATCGCATAGCGCTGGGCATCCTGCGCCTGGCGGTTCAGGTGGGTGCTGTAGCGCCACAGATCCAGCGTGGTCATGGTCTTGAGCGGCAGCACGGCCGAGCCCACGACATCGGCCGTCAGCGTGCTGCGCCAGGCCAGCTCCGGCAGACGTTCCTCGATCAGCCGCTGCGGCCCGGTCTGCGGCACCGGCCAGCGCGTGCGCTGCACCTCGCGCAGGTGCCAGACGGCATCGCCATCGACATGGGCCTCCTGCGCGATCAGGCGCAGCAGCAGCCGGCCCTGGGCATCGTGCTCGAAGATGTGCACGCCCTGCAGATCGCCCGCGCCGCGCGCCGCGCCCACGTTGATCGAGACGCTGATCTCGCTGCCGTCCTCGGCCTGCCGGCGTTCCTTCAGCCAGGCGCCGGCCTGGCCCAGCGTGATGCCCGAGGCGCGCGCCTTGTTCAGCGCCACCTGCCGCTCGGCCCAGGGCGCCGCATGGTCGCCGACGACGAAGGTCACGGCCGCGAAGGCCAGCCCCAGGCTGGCGAGCAGCCCCAGCGCACGGCCCGGGCCCAGGCCCCCGGTGCGCAGGATCGTGAACTCCGAAGATTGCGCCATGCGCGAGAGTGCATAGATCGTGCCGATGAGCACCGAGATCGGGATCAGCTCGTACAGGTGGCCGGGGATCTCCAGTGCCGAGAGATGCGCCGCGCGCCAGGCCCCGCGGCCGCTGGCGGAGCGGTCATTCAGCTCGTCGACAAAATCGATGAAGAAGAACAGCGACAGGAAGGCCGCGGTGACGAAGAGCACCGAGCCGACGATCTCGCGGTACAGCAGGCGCCGGACGGTCTTCATGAGGCCACCACCCGCCGGCGCAGCACGGACCAGCGGCCCAGGCCGCCTTGCTCGCGCCAGGCCATCAGCAGCAGTGCCATCAGGAAGACGCTGCCGTGCACCGCCAGCAGTGCCGTGCCCATGCCCATGCGCCCCGTGGCCACCCAGTTCTGCGACAGCGTGAGCAGGTTGAAGTACACGATGAAGGACAGCAGCGCAAAGATGAGGTTCCAGTTGCCGGGGCGGCGCGGGTTGGTGGCCGACAGCCCGATGCCCAGCAGCAGCAGGTTCAGCGCGGCCAGGATCATGCCGATGCGCCAGGTGAGCTCGCCCTGGTTGACGGCTGTCGGGCGGGCCAGCAGCTCCGGCGTGCCCAGCGCCTTGGGCGGGCGCGATTCGGCGCGCCGCACCTGATCGTCGTCGGCCAGCACGCGGTAGTTCTCGAAGCGCGAGACCACGCGCTCGCCGGTCTTGGCGTCGGTCTGGTTGCGCTGGCCGCGCTCCAGCACCAGGTAGCGCTGCTCGCCCTGCGTCTCCAGGCGGCCGCTGCGTGCGGCAATGACGCTTTCCTCGGACTTCTCGCGCGTGAGGATGAAGACGTTGCGGGC
>JAEUOZ010000074.1 GCA_016790225.1 Rubrivivax sp. | reverse complement strand
GGTCTTGGCGTCGGTCTGGTTGCGCTGGCCGCGCTCCAGCACCAGGTAGCGCTGCTCGCCCTGCGTCTCCAGGCGGCCGCTGCGTGCGGCAATGACGCTTTCCTCGGACTTCTCGCGCGTGAGGATGAAGACGTTGCGGGCATTGATGCCGTCGGGGCTCTCGCGCTCGACGAAGAAGACGCGGCGCCCGTCCGCCGAAGACTGGAAGACCCCCGGCGTGACGCGCGAGAGATCCGATCGCTGCGTGTAGCGATCGCGCAGCTCGGCGCTCTGCTGATTGACCCAGGGCCACAGCAGCAGCATGCAGGCGACGACCACGATCATCACCGGCAGCGCGGTCCAGAGCACCGGCCGCACGAAGCGCGACAGCGGCAGGCCGCTGGCAAACCAGATCACCATCTCGCTGTCCCGGTACATGCGGCCCAAGGTCACCACCACGGCCACGAACATCGACAGGCACAGCATCGTGGCCAGGTGTCCGCTGGCGGCGTAGGCCAGCAGCAGCACCACGTCCTGCGGAGACACGACGCCGCCTGCCGCCTGGCCCAGCGTGCGGATGAGGAACATCGTGATGACGATCGTGAGGATCACCACCAGCGTCGCGGCGAAGGCGCGCGCCAGATCCTTCCTCACAGTTGAATCGAATAACATGAAACGACTTTCCAATCGGATGGAATTATGGACTTCAAGACGCAAGTGGCCGCCGCGACGGCCTGGGGCAAGATCGAGTGCGATGCGCTGCTGCTGATCACGGTGGCCGGTGGCGCCCCCGCGGGCCTGGACAAGAGCGTCGCTTCGGCTCTGGATGCCGCGGCGGCAGCGGGCGATCTGGAATGGAAGGCCGGCCGCACGCTGCTGCTGCACCGCGTGCCGAAGGTGCAGGCCCCCCGGCTGGCCTGCAGCGTGGCGGCCGATGCCTCGCCCAAGGCCTTCGCCAAGGCGGTGCAGGCGGGTGTCCAACTGCTCAAGTCAGGCGGTGCGCGGGATCTGGCGATCGCGCTGTCGGGTGCCGCGATGACGGCAGCCCACGCCGAGGCCGCTGCGCTGGCGGTTGCCGATGCGGTCTATGTCTACCGGCACACCAAGCCCTCGGCGCCGGCGGATTCGCCCTTGCGCAGCACGGCCTTGCTGTGCCCGCAGAGCGATCTGGATGAGGCGGCTGCGGGGCTGGCCCGCGGCGCGGCCATCGCCGAGGGCGTGCAGCTGGCGCGCGAGTGCGCCAACCGGCCGCCCAACCACTGCACGCCCGGCTTCCTGGCTTCCGAGATGCGCAGGCTGGGCAAGAGCCATGGCCTGAAGGTGGAGGTCCTGGACCGCAAGGATTGCGAGAAGCTCGGCATGGGCGCCTTCCTGGCGGTGGCGCAGGGCTCCGATGAGCCGCTGAAGTTCATCGTCGCGCGCTGGAACGGGGCTGCGAGGACGGAAGCGCCCGTGGTGCTGGTAGGCAAGGGCATCACCTTCGATTCCGGTGGCATCAGCCTGAAGCCCGCTGCCGAGATGGACGAGATGAAGTTCGACATGGGGGGCGCGGCCAGCGTGCTGGGCACGCTCCAGGCCGTGGCGGCGCTGAAGGCCCGCGTCAACCTGATCGGCGTCATCGCGGCCTGCGAGAACCTGCCCAGCGGGCGTGCGGTCAAGCCGGGCGACGTGGTGAACACCATGTCGGGTCAGACGGTGGAGATCCTCAACACGGACGCCGAGGGCCGCCTGATCCTGTGCGACGCGCTGACCTATGTCGAACGTTTCAAGCCCGCAGCGGTGGTGGACATCGCCACGCTCACGGGTGCCTGCATGATCGCGCTGGGCGGCGTGCGCAGCGGGCTGTTCAGCCCCGATGACGCGCTGGCCGCCGAACTCGCCGCGGCCGGTGACGCCGCGCTGGACCCCAGCTGGCGCATGCCGATGGATGCCGAGTACGACGAAGGCCTGAAGAGCAACTTTGCCGACATGGCCAACGTGGGCGGGCGCGCTGGCGGCGCCGTGACGGCCGCCATGTACCTCAAGCGCTTCACTGGCAAGTACCCTTGGGCGCACCTGGACATCGCCGGCACGGCCTGGAAATCGGGCGCCGCCAAGGGCGCCACGGGGCGTCCCGTGGGCTTGCTGACGCACTTCGTGCTCGGGCGCGCGGTGGCCTGAACAGGGCCGCGAGCGCCTTCCCGACGTGGCGCGGGTCGAATTCCGCAGCGGCCTGGACGATCGGCTGGGCTATGCCTTGCGCTGGCTGCGGCGTCAGCAGGCTTCGGGCGTGCGTGTGCGTGTTCGCGGCGCGCCGGGCGAGTTGCAGGCCTTGAGCCAGCAGCTGTGGGTGGCCGACCGGGAAGGCTTCGTCGCGCATGCCATCGCCGGGCGTGCCGACACGCCGGGCCTTGCGCGCACGGCCTTGTGGCTGGGCGATGGCGCGGTGGCGGGCGCTGAGCCATCGGTGTGGCTGAACCTGGGTTCCGGCGAAGTCCCTCTGACGGATCTGACGGACCTGCCGGCGCCGGTGGCCCGCATCATCGAGCTGGTCGGCCGCAGCGACCCTGAAGTCGAGAGCGGCCGCCAGCGCTGGTCAGCCTGCAAGCGCCAGGGCCTGGCGCCCTTGCATGAGGTCGTCGACGGGTCTGCCGACCCCGCGGATTGAAGGCCCCGACGGCCGACGCGGATGGTTCCATGCTCGGGCTTCCGCCGACCCAGGAAAACCCTGGTAACGCAAAGCCCCTCCCGCCCGCGGTCTTGGCGCTTCCCCTGATGGCGAAGCCTTGCCTATCCCTACAATGCGCGTTTTCAAAAGTCCGGAGGACATCTCTGATGAAAAATACCGTTCTGGCACTGTCTGTGGTGTCGTTGGCCTTCCTTGCCGCCTGCGGCAAGAAGGAAGAAGCCAAGCCCGCTGCGACTGCGGCGGCACCGGCTTCGGCTGCTGCGCCCGCTGCGCCGGCTGCCCCCACCGTCATCAAGATCGGCCACGTTGGTCCCACCAGCGGCGCGATCGCCCACCTGGGCAAGGACAACGAAAACGGCGCCCGCATGGCCATCGACGATCTGAATGCCAAGGGTCTGACGATCCAGGGCGTGAAGGTCAAGTTCGAGCTGCTGGCTGAAGACGATGCCGCCGATCCCAAGCAGGGCACGGCTGCCGCGCAGAAGCTGGTGGATGCCAAGGTCCACGGCGTGATCGGTCACCTGAATTCCGGCACCTCGATCCCGGCTTCCAAGATCTACAGCGACGCCGGCATTCCGCAGATCTCTCCCTCGGCCACCAACCCCAAGTTCACCCGTCAGGGCTACAAGACCACGTTCCGCGTGGTGGCTGACGACGTGCACCTCGGCGGCACGCTGGGCAAGTACGCGGTGACCGAGCTCAAGGGCAAGTCCATCGCCGTCATCGACGACCGCACGGCCTACGGCCAGGGCGTGGCTGACGAGTTCGAGAAGGGCGTTGCAGCCGCGGGTGGCAAGGTGGTGGGCCGCGAGTTCACGACCGACAAGGCCACCGATTTCACCGGCATCCTGACCAGCCTGAAGGCCAAGAAGCCTGATGTCGTGTTCTTCGGCGGCATGGACGCCGTTGCCGGCCCGATGCTGCGCCAGATGAAGCAGCTGGGCATCAAGGCCAAGTTCGTCGGTGGCGACGGCATCTGCTCGGGCGAGCTGCCCAAGCTGGCGGCCGGCTCCATGGGCGATGGCCAGGTGGTGTGCGCCGAAGCCGGTGGCATCGAAGGCGAAGCCAAGGCCTCGATGGACAAGTTCAAGGCCGACTTCAAGACCAAGTTCAACGCCGACGTGCAGATCTACGCGCCCTACGTGTATGACGCCGTCAACGTGATGGTCGCCGCCATGCAGAAGGCCGACAGTGCCGATCCCGCCAAGTACCTGCCGGCCCTGGCTGCCACGGCTGACTACAAGGGCGTGACGGGCGTGATCTCCTTCGACGAGAAGGGCGACATCAAGAACGGCGCGCTGACGCTCTTCACCTACAAGGGTGGCAAGCGCGAGCAGATCGCCGTGGTCCGCTGAGCGTTGCCGTCAGGCAAGGGGCCGGCAGTCGCCGGCCCCGGCAGCGACAAGCTCACAGCAGAAATGAAAGAAGGCGCCCCGCGGGGCGCCTTTTCTTTGCCTGGCTCAGCGTCGGCCCTGAACCTTCCAGATCGTCTCGGCATAGGCCGAGATGGTGCGGTCCGAGCTGAACGGGCCCATGCCGGCCACGTTGGCGATGGCCTTGCGCGCCCAGGCCTCGCGGTCTCGGTAAAGAGTGTCGACCTGGCCGTGGGCGGCCACATAACTGCCGAAGTCCGCCAGCAGGCGGTAGTGGTCGTTGTACAGCAGCGAATCCACCAACGGGCGATAGCGGCCGGGTTCATCGGCGGAGAACACGCCCCCGGCGACGGCATCCAGCACGCCGCGCAGCGCGGGGTTGCCCTGCACGATGCCCATGGGGTCGTAGCCGCCCTGGCGCGTGGCTTCGACTTCCGGCGTCTTCAGGCCGAAGATGAAGATGTTGTCGTCGCCCACGTTCTGGCGGATCTCGATGTTGGCGCCGTCGTCGGTGCCGATGGTCAGCGCACCGTTCATCGCCAGCTTCATGTTGCCGGTGCCCGAGGCTTCGGTGCCGGCGGTGGAGATCTGCTCGGACAGATCGGCCGCCGGCATGATGATCTCGGCCACCGAGACGCCGTAGTTGGGCACGAACACCATCTTCAGGCGCCCGGCCACCACGGGATCGTCGTTCACCACGGCGGCCACATCGTGGATCAGCCGGATGATCTGCTTGGCCATGTGGTAGCTGCTGGCCGCCTTGCCGGCAAAGATCACCGTGCGCGGCACCCAGTCGGCCCGCGGCTGCGCCAGGATCGCCTGGTAGCGGGACACCACGTGCAGCACGTTGAGCAGCTGGCGCTTGTACTCGTGGATGCGCTTGACCTGCACGTCGAATAGGCTGGCCGGATCGACCTCGATGCCCACGCTGCGGCGGATGTACTGGGCCAGGCGCTGCTTGTTGGCCTGCTTGACGGCCAGGAAGTCGCGGCGGAAGCCGCCGGATTCGGCATGCGGCAGCAGATCGCGCAGCACATCCAGGCGGCCGCGCCAGCCGTTGCCGATGGTCTTGTCCAGCAGCGCGGCCAGGCCCGGGTTGGCCTCGGCCAGCCAGCGGCGCGGCGTCACGCCGTTGGTCATGTTGCAGAAGCGCTCCGGCCACAGCGCCGCGAAGTCGGCAAAGATGGTCTGCACCAGCAGATCGGAGTGCAGCTGCGAGACGCCGTTGACGCGGTGGCTGCCCACGATCGACAGATGGGCCATGCGCACTCGCCGCTCGCCGTTCTCGCCGATCAGGGACAGGCGCTGCAGGAAGCCCCCGTCGCCGGGCCGCATGCTCGAAGCAAACTGCAGGAAGTCGTGGTTGATGCGGTAGATGATGCCCATGTGCCGCGGCAGCACCTGCTCCATCAGCGCCACCGGCCAGGTCTCCAGCGCCTCGGGCATCAGCGTGTGGTTGGTGTAGCTGAAGACCTTCTGCGTCAGCGACCAGGCAAAGCTCCATTCGAAGCCGTGGTCGTCCACCAGCAAACGCATCAGTTCAGCCACCCCGATGGCCGGGTGCGTGTCGTTCAGGTGGATCGCCACCTTGTCGGCCAGATTGACCAGGGTGCCGTGTTCAGCGAGATGCCGCGCCAGGATGTCCTGGATGCTGGCCGAGGTGAAGAAGTACTCCTGCTTCAGGCGCAGCTCGCGCCCGGCGGGTGTGCTGTCGTTGGGGTAGAGCACCCAGGAGATGTTCTCGAAGGCATTCTTGAATTCCGCCGCACGCGCGTAGTCGCCGCTGTTGAAGGCGTGCAGGTCGATATGCGCCGGCGCGCCGGCCTTCCACAAGCGCAGCGTGCTCACGCGCTCGGTGCCGTGGCCCGGCACGACCATGTCGAAGGCCTTGGCATTCACTTCGACGGCTGGATGCCATTGCGGCGCGCCACCCGCCCGAGCCGGCGGCTGCACATGACCGCCGAACTTCACGAGGTAGGCCAAGTCGGCGCGAGGAAACTCCCAGGGCGTGCCGTCTTCCAGCCAGGGATCCGGATGCTCGACCTGGCGCCCGCCGACGATGCTCTGCGCAAACATGCCGTACTCGTAGCGGATGCCGTAGCCGAAGGAGGGCAGTCCCAGCGTGGCCATGGAATCCAGGAAACAGGCCGCCAGCCGGCCCAGGCCGCCATTGCCCAGAGCCGCATCGGGCTCGTGATCCGCGATGTCTTCCAGCGTGGCGGCATGGCGCTGCGCAGCGGCCTGCGCGTCATCGTTCAGATCCAGCGCCGCGAGCGCGTTGCCCAGCGTGCGCCCCATCAGGAATTCCATCGACAGGTAGTACACCCGGCGGGCCTTGCTCGCGCGATCCGCGGCATCGGTGGCCACCCAGCGGCGTGAGAGCTGCTCGCGCGCCAGCTGGGAGACCGCGCGCATGATGTCGCCCTGAGAGGCCTGCTGCGGCTCCACGCCCAGCACATTCAGCAACTGCCGATCCACGGCCACCGGCAGCGCGCAGACGGCACTGGCGATCTCGGCTTCGCTGCCTTCGCCCGCTGCCGCAGCCTGCGTGTCTTCGTAGTTAAGTTTCATGAATTCAACCTCTCAGAAGTAGTTTCACTACGGTCATTGTGCATCGCCCGCTGTCTGTTGCTGTGGCGAAACCGTGTGGATGTTGGGACATTCAGACGGCGTCAACCGCACGACAATGGACAAAATCACGCAGGAGATGACGCGATGACCCCGCACGATCTGGCCCAGAGCCTGGACTTGCCCAAGCGCGCCATAGCGCTGGTGCTCGCCGGCGGACGCGGCAGCCGGCTCAAGAGCCTCACGGATTCCCGCGCCAAGCCGGCGGTGTATTTCGGCGGCAAGTTCCGCATCGTGGACTTTGCCTTGTCCAACTGCCTGAACTCCGGCATCCGGCGCATCGGCGTCATCACCCAGTACAAGAGCCACAGCCTGCTGCGCCACCTGCAGCGCGGCTGGGCCTTCCTGCGGCCGGAGATGAACGAGTTCGTCGATCTGCTGCCGGCGCAGCAGCGGGTGAGCGAAGAAACCTGGTATCGCGGCACGGCCGATGCCGTCTACCAGAACCAGGACATCCTGGCCGCCTATGGCGCCGATTACGTCGTGGTGCTGGCTGGCGACCACATCTACAAGATGAACTATGCGGTGATGCTGGCCGACCATGTGGCCATGGGCCGCGATGTGACCGTGGGCTGCATCGAGGTCGACCGCGAGGAGGCCAAGGCCTTCGGTGTGATGGCCATCGACGAGCGCCGCAACATCACGAGCTTCGTGGAGAAGCCCGAAGATCCGCCCGCCATGCCCGGCAAGCCCGGGCGGGCGCTGGCGAGCATGGGCATCTACATCTTCAATGCTCGCTTTCTCTACAAGGAGCTGGAGCGCGATATCCACGATCCGGAATCCAGCCACGATTTTGGCAAGGACATCATTCCGCGCGCGGTGCGCCTGGGCAAGGCCGCGGCGCACCCCTTCGAGCTCAGCTGCGTGGGCAAGCGCCTGGGCCTGGAGCCCTACTGGCGCGACGTGGGCACGATCGATGCGTACTGGGACGCCAACATCGATCTCACGGCCACCGATCCCTTGCTCAACCTCTACGACACGCGCTGGCCGATCTGGACCTACCAGCCGCAGCTGCCGCCCGCCAAGTTCGTGCACAACCAGGACGATCGCCGCGGCATGGCCATCGAATCCACCGTCTCGGGCGGCTGCATCGTGTCCGGCTCGATCTTCCGCAGCCTGCTGTTTTCTCAGGTCAGGGTGCACTCGTTCTCGCAGGTCAACTGGAGCGTGCTGCTGCCCAGCGTCACCGTCGGGCGCCATGCGCGCCTGACGCGCGTGGTGGTGGACCGTGCCTGCAGCATTCCCGAAGGCATGGTGATCGGCGAAAACGCCGAAGAGGATGAAAAGCGCTTCTACCGCACGGAAAGCGGCATCGTGCTCGTCACGCGCGACATGCTCATGCGGCTGGACGAATACGGCGAGGCCTCCGCCGCCGCCTGAAGGGAACTGTCGATGCGGGTGTTGCACGTGGCCGCGGAGGTCTTTCCGCTGGTCAAGACCGGGGGGCTGGCCGATGTCGTGGCCGCTTTGCCGCTGGCGCTGGCCCACGCCAATGTCGATGTGCGGCTGCTGCTGCCCGGCCTGCCGCCGATGCTGGAAGCGGTGCTGCATGCCAAGCCGCTGATCGATCTGGGGGCCTGCTTTGGCGCGGGCCGCGTTCGCCTGCTCAAGGGCCGCATGCCGGCCTCGCAGCTGCCCGTCTACCTGGTGGATGCGCCGCTGCTCTACCGCCGCGGCGGCGGGCCGTATCAGTCGGGCGATGGCAGCGAATGGCCAGACAACCTGCAGCGCTTTGGCCTGCTAGGCTGGGTGGCCGCGCAGCTGGGCGCGGGTGAGCTCGATGCGGCCTGGCTGCCGGATGTGGTGCATGCGCACGATTGGCACGCCGCGATGACCTGCGCCTACCTGCGCGCCCATGGCGGCCAGGGTGCGGGATCGATCTATACCGTGCACAACCTGGCCTACCAGGGCCTGTTCCCACAGGAAGACAGCTCGCTGCTGGGGCTGTCGGCCAGCTTCATGTCGCCCGCCGGGCTGGAGTACCACGGCCAGCTCAGCTTCATGAAGGCGGGGCTGAAGTTTGCCGACCGCATCTCCACCGTCAGCCCCACCTATGCGCGCGAGATCGCCACGCCCGAATTCGGCTGCGGGCTGGACGGCGTGATCCGCAGCCGGCAGAGCACGGTCAGCGGCATCCTCAACGGCATCGATGACGAGGTCTGGAACCCGGCCACGGATGACGCGCTGGTGCAGCGCTACGACGCACTGCAGCAGGACGGCAAGCTGGCCTGCAAGCAGGCGGTGCAGGCCGAATTCGGCTTGCAGCCGGACGCGCAGGCGCCGCTGCTGCTGGCCATCAGCCGGCTGTCATCGCAGAAGGGGCTGGATCTCATCCTGGCGGCCCTGCCATCGCTGCTGGAGCAGGGCGCGCAGGTTGTCGTGCAGGGCACGGGGGACAGCACGCTCGAGGCCTCGTTCCGCCAGGCCGCGCAGGTCCACGCCGGGCGCGTGGCCGTGCACATCGGCTATGACGAGGCGCGCGCGCACCGCCTGATGGCCGGCGCGGATCTGATCCTCGTCCCCTCGCGCTTCGAGCCCTGCGGGCTGACGCAGCTCTACGGCCAGCGCTACGGCACATTGCCGGTGGTCCGGCGGGTCGGTGGCCTGGCCGATACGGTGGTGGATGCCAACCCGCAGACCCTGGCGCAGGGCACGGCAACCGGTTTTCTGTTCGACCACGCCCATGGCGCGGAGTTGTCGGGCGCCGTCCGCCGTGCGCTGACCCTGCGCCGCGATGCGGCGGCCTGGCAGGCGCTGATGCGCCAGGCCATGGCCTGCGACTTTTCCTGGAACGGCCCTGCGCGCCAGTACATCCAGCTCTATCAAGGGGTCATGCATGACAAATCCGGCCACGGCGCCGCACGCTGAGGGCGCCGTGCCCGAGCCAACAGCGAACACGTCCTCGGCGGCGGCGGCCGGCGGGCGGCTGGGCATCCTGGGCGGCAGCGGTCTGTACGAGCTGCCGGGCCTGACCGAGACGCGCTGGGTCCGGGTGGAGACCCCCTGGGGCGCGCCTTCCGACGAGATCCTGCTGGGCCGTCTGGGCGACGCCGAACTGGCCTTCCTGCCGCGGCACGGGCGAGGGCACCGCATTCCGCCCAGCGAGGTGAACTACCGCGCCAACATCGCGGCGCTGAAGTCGCTGGGCGTCACCGACATCCTCTCGCTGAGCGCCGTGGGCAGCCTGCGTGCCGATCTGCCGCCCGGCAGCTTCGTCATCGTCGACCAGTTCATCGACCGCACGAGCCAGCGCGCAAAGTCCTTCTTCGGCAGCGGCCTGGTGGCGCATGTGTCGATGGCGCACCCGGTGTGCTCGCGGCTGGGCGAGCACGTCGCGCGGACGCTGGCCGCGGGCGATGCACCCTGGGCGCAGGGCGGTACCTACCTCGCCATGGAAGGGCCGCAGTTCAGCACCCTGGCCGAAAGCCGGCTCTACCGCAGCTGGAACTGCAGCGTCATCGGCATGACCAACTGGCCCGAGGCCGCCTTGGCGCGCGAGGCCGAGATCTGCTATGCCTCGGTCTCCATGGTGACGGATTTCGACTGCTGGCACCCGGCGCACGATGCGGTGACGGTGGACGCGGTGATCCGTGTGCTGCTGGGCAATGCCGAGCGCGCACGCGGGCTGGTCAGCAGCCTGGCGGGGCACATCACCTCGGATGAGCAGGGTGCACGCTGCGCCTGCCGCCGCGCGCTGGATGCCGCGCTGATCACCGCCCCGGCGGCGCGCGAGCCGGCGATGGTCGAGCGCTTGCGCTTCATCGCCGCGCGGGTGCTCTGAGATGCGGGTCCAGGGCCGCGACTGGCGCACGATCTGGGTTCTGCCGCCGGCCGACAGTGGCTTCGCAGGCACGGCCGTGGAGGTGATCGACCAGCGCTGGCTGCCGCACCGCTTCGAGACCCTGCGGCTGCACACGCCGGCCCAGGCTGCGCAGGCGATTGCCGACATGACGGTGCGCGGCGCGCCGCTGATCGGCGTCACCGCGGCCTACGGGCTGGCGCTGCAGACGCTGCAGCAGGCCGACGACACGGCGCTGGCCGCTGCGGCAGCCTTGCTGAAGGGCGCGCGGCCGACCGCCGTCAACCTGGCCTGGGCCGTGGATCGCCTGCTCGCGCAGCTGCTGAAGATGCCGGTTGAAGCCCGCGGGCCCGCGGCCTGGCGCCTGGCGGGCGAACTCGCCGATGCCGACGTCGCCACCAATGCCGCGATCGGCCGGCACGGGCTGGCGCTGCTGCAGGATCTGGCCTCGCTGCGCCCGGGCCGAACCCTGAACCTGCTGACCCACTGCAACGCCGGCTGGGTGGCCACCGTCGATTGGGGCACGGCACTGTCGCCCATCTACCAGGCCGCGCGTCAGGGCCTGCCGCTGCATGTGTGGGTGGACGAGACGCGCCCGCGCAACCAGGGCGCCAGCCTCACGGCCTGGGAACTGCAGCAACAGGGCATTCCCTGCACGCTGATCGCCGACAACGCCGGTGGCCATCTGATGCAGCATGGGCAGGTGGATGCGGTGATCGTGGGCTGCGACCGCGTCACCGCCCAGGGCGATGTCTGCAACAAGATCGGCACCTACCTGAAGGCGCTGGCCGCGCACGACAACGGCGTGCCCTTCTACGTGGCCATGCCGATCTCCACGCTGGACCGCACGCTGCAGGATGGCCTGCGCGAAGTGCCCATCGAAGAGCGTTCGCCGCACGAAGTGACGCACCTGCGCGGGCTGGCTGCTGACGGCCGCGAGACCGAGATCCGACTCGTCCCGGAGGGCACGGCGGCCGCCAACCCGGCATTCGATGTGACGCCGGCCCGCCTGGTGACGGCGCTCATCACCGAGCGCGGCGTGGTGCCAGCCACGGTGCAGGGCATCCGATCGCTGGAGACGCCTTCATGAATGCGCGCCCGCAAGGCCCGCGCCGCGCGGCCGACAGGGCCCCGCTGCGCCGGCGCAGTGACCTGCCCGATCTGGCGGCGCGCGAGCAGCTCATCAGCACCGCCTTGCGCCTGGATGCACTGGGCATGAACCGCGGCAGCACCGGCAATGCCAGCGTGCGCGCGGCCGAGGGCGGCTTCTGGGTCACGCCGACCGGGCTGTCCGCGGCGGACCTGACGCTGGAGCGGCTGGTCTGGATCGATGCGCAGGGCAGGGCACAGGGCCCGCTGCAGCCCAGCAGCGAGTGGCACTTTCACCAGGCCATCTACCGGCGCCGAGAGGATCTGCACGCCGTGCTGCACACGCACAGCGTGAACGCCACCGCGCTGGCCTGCCTGCGCCGCGAGCTGCCGGCCTTTCACTACATGGTGGCCATCGCCGGTGGCGACAACGTGCCCTGCACACCGTATCGGCTGTTTGGGACCGAGGCGCTGTCCGAGGCCGTGGCCGAGGCCTTTGGCGGCCGCCAGGCCTGCCTGATGGCCAACCATGGCCTCGTGGCCGGCGGTCGGGACATGGCGCAGGCGATGAAGGTGCTGGTGGAAATCGAGGCGCTGTGCGGGATCTACCTCCAGGCCCTGGCGGTGGAAGAGCCGCGCTGCCTCAGCCGCGCGCAGATGGCCGAGGTGATCGACAAGTTCAAGACCTACGGCCAGCCGCGCCCGGCTGAGCCCTGAAGACGGAGCACGGCGTGATCCACACTCTTCTGTGCCGCGGCCTCGTGGCCGCGCTCGCGCTCGCGGCCTTCGGGGTTCAGGCCTTCGATGCCCAGGGTCATCGGGGCGCGCGCGGCCTGCTGCCCGAAAACAGCTTGCCGGGCTTCGAGCAGGCGCTGGCTATCGGGGTGCACACGCTGGAACTTGACGTCGGCGTCACGGCCGATGGCGTGGTCGTCATCAGCCACGACCGCACGCTCAACCCGGCCATCGTGCGCGATGCCACGGGCCGCTGGATCAGCGCGCCCGGCCCCACCGTGCGCAGCCTGACGCTGGCCCAGCTGCAGGCCTACGACGTGGGCCGCATCGACCCTGCAAGCCCCTACGCGCGCACGTTTGCCCAGCAGCAGCCGCGCGATGGCACGCGCATGCCCACCCTGGCGGCGCTCTTCGATCGCGTGAAGGCGCTGGGCGGCACGCAGGTGCGCTTCAACATCGAGACCAAGCTCAGCCCCTTGCGGCCCGAAGAGACGCTGGCGCCCGAGCCCTTTGCCCAGGCGCTGTTGACGCTGATCCGCGAGGCCGGCATGGCCAGCCGCGTCACGATCCAGAGCTTCGACTGGCGCACGCTGCAGGCGGTGCAGAAGCTCGCCCCGACCATCCCCACCAGCTACCTCACCGACGCGGCCATGTTCAGTGCGGGCGGCGCAGAGAGCCCGTGGACAGCGGGGCTGCGGCTGGCCGATCACGGCAGCCTGCCGCGCATGGTCAAGGCCGCAGGCGGTGCGGTGTGGTCGCCCAACGCCGGCACCTTGACGCCGGCCCTGCTGCAGGAGGCGCAGTCGCTGGGGCTGAAGGTCATCCCCTGGACCGTCAATAACGCCGCTGACATGGAACGTTTGATCGCCATGGGTGTGGACGGCCTGATCACCGACTATCCGGATCGGCTGCGCGAGGTGATGACGCGCCGCGGCATGGCCCTGCCGGCGCCGGTGGCCGCGCGTTGAGCGCGGCGCCGGATCAATCCGCCGTGGTGTCCGCTGCCACCGCCGAGACCTCGCGCCGGCTGCCCGCGGCGCTGCGCAGGTTGAGCACCGCCGTGGCTGCGCCGCAGGCGGCGATCACGCCCATGCCGATCCAGGCCCAGGCATCGGGCACATGGCCCAGCGCCCACCAGCCCAGCAGCACGGCCATGGCGATCTGCAGATAGAGAAAGGGCATCAGACGGGAAGCCGGCGCGCGGCCGAAGGCCAGGATCAGCAGCAGGTGGCCGAAGGTGCCCAGCAGGCCGACCAGCACGATCAGCGCCTGCACGCGCGCATCCAGCGCCAGCCAGAGCGCCGGCACGTCGACGGCCCCTAGCGGCCAGGCCGGCAGCACGGCCGCGGCGCCCACCGCGCCCGTCCAGAAGTGCGTGACAAACGGGTTTTCGCGCGCCGCATAGTGGCTGGTGATGAGCTGGAAGCCCGCATACGCAAACGAGCCGGCCAGCGGCCACAGGACCACCCAGCCGAAGGCGCCGCTGCCGGGGCGGATGATGATCAGCGCGCCCGCAAAGGCACCCAGCACCAGGGCCCAGCGCAGCGCCGAGATGCGCTCCTTGAACAGCAGCACGCTCAGCACGGTGACCAGCACCGGCGTGAGCATGGCGATGGCCGTGTATTCGGCCACCGGCATGTAGCGCAGGCCGATGAAGGTGATGGCGCTGCAGGCCAGCAGCAGCAGTCCCCGCATGAGCTGGAAGCCTGGGCGCGGGCTGCGAAAGCCCAGGCCGGACAGGGCCAGCACCGGCGCCATCAGCAGTGCCTGCGTGAGGTAGCGCAAGATCAGCAGCATCAGCACCGGCACCGCGGCGCCCAGGTGACGCACGGTCGTGTCCATCGCCGCGAAGCAGCTCACGGCGGCGAGCATCCAGGCGATACCCAGGCCGAGCTGAGCGGGCGAAGCGAGCATGCCGGCATTGGAACGCATCGCACCTGTCGCCTTCGGGACGCTGGGGGATCCGCGCAGATCCGGCCTCCAAGCGTCCGCACGCGCTTCAGAGGGCAACACCGCCTCCGCAGCCATGCGCGCCCGCGGCCGGCAAGGTGGGCCGCCAGACGCGATACTTGGCGGGAATGACCGATACCGCCGCCTCATCGCCGACGCCGCCCTTGCCGCCAACGCCGACGCGCCGCCTGTTCACGGCACTGTGGCCCGACGACGACACCCGCGCAAGGTTCACGCAGTGGCGCTCTGCCCTGGGCTGGCCGGCCGCAGCCCGGCCGATCTCCCCGGCCAAGCTGCATCTGACGCTTCACTTCATCGGCGCCTGGCCAGAGGGGCGCTTGGAGGAACTCAAGGCCGCCTTGCCCCCGCTGCGACGGCCCTTCGTGCTTCATCTGGAAATGCTGCAGGCCTGGAAAGGCGGCCTCGTGGTGCTGACACCGCGCTCCGTGCCCGCGCAGCTGGAGCAACTGTTTGCGGAACAGGCGCTGGCCCTGCGCCGCCTGGGCGCCACGCTGGAAGACCGCCCCTACCGGCCCCACTTGAGCCTGGCACGCGACTGCCGGCTGCTGCCGAGCGCGCCGCGCCAGATCGATCTGGCCTGGAACGTGCAGCGCGTGGACCTGGTCGAATCGCGCCCGGACGGCGCATACCAGACCCTGGCGAGCGCGCCGGGCCCCTGAGCCGTCCAGGCCCAGTCTGCTGCTCCACCTGTCGGCAGGCTGTTCGACGCTGGACGCCGTCGGCGGGCCTGTTCAGTCGGGGCGCCGCGACGGCCAGGTGGCGAGCAGCAGCCCGACGATGGCCAGCGCCAGCGCCACCACGTGCGCCTGGCCGAAGGATTCACCGAGGAACAGGATGCCCACCAGCGCCGCGCTCAGCGGCAGCATCACGGTAAAGACGCCGGCCCGCGGCGCGGGCACGTGGATCAGCCCGCGCATCCAGAGCCAGACCGTGACCATGCTGGCGGCCAGGGCGTAGAAGACCAGCAGGATCCAGATGTCGGCGGGCACGGCGCCGAAGTCGAAGCGCAAGGCCTGCCACAGCCCCAGGGGCGTGACCAGCGCCAGCCCCCACAGGTTGATCAGCGCGCTGATGCGCCGTGGCGAGACCCTGCCGGTCAGCCGCTTGCCGATCACCACGTAGCTGGCCTCGCAGATGACGGCACCCAGCAGCAAGCCGTAGCCCCACCAGGGGGCACGGGCGCTGGCCAGATCGCCTTCGGGCGAGCGAGCCAGGGCCAGCAGCGCAATGCCCCCGGCGGCACAGGCGATGGCGGCCCAGATGCGGCCGCTGACCCGCTCGCCCAGGAAGGCCCAGGACAGCAGGGCCACGGCGGCCGGGATGGCGGCCATCACCACGCCCGCGGCCAGTGCCGAGGTCGCGGCCACCCCGAAAAGCATGCAGATCGAGAACAGGAAGTTGCCGAGAAAGCTCTCCCAGAACATCAGCTTGCGGTCGTGCGGCGACAACGGGGCTTCGCCCGCCGGCCGCCGCACCCAGGACAGCATCGCCACGGCCGCGATGCCGAAGCGCAGCCAGGCCAGCAGGAAGACCGGGAATACGGCGACCAGCAGCTTGGACAGGCCGACATAGCTGCCCACCAGCGCCATGCTGGCGGCGAGGCTGAGGTAGGCAGTCAGGGGGACAGGCGGCATGGTGCGCGGTGAACAGCGGCTGGCGGCGAACAGAGGCGCTGTCCTCCCGTTCATCGGGCGATCGCGCGCAGGCAGGCATCTTCCAATCGCATCACCGCCTGGCACGGCACGTCCGGGCCGGGGTGACCGCGATTCCCGACCCCTTTCCTGCTGGAGTTGACCATGAGCCTTGTTTCCCGCGTCCTGACGTCTTCCATGATTGCCACCGTCGTCCTGGTGATGGCCAACCCGGCCCAGGCCCAGGCCGTCGATCCCAAGGCGACCATCGCCGAACTCGATGCCCGCCTGGGCAAGATCGGCGCGCCGCGCATCGAAGGCGTCGACATGGTGGCGGGCAAGGAAGTGCCGGCCATCTTCTTCGGCGAGCGCAAGATCAACAACAACTTCGACGTCGTCGACTCGATCCGCAAGTCGCATCAAGCCACGGCCACCGTCTTCGTGAAGCAGGGCGAGGAGTTCGTCCGTGTCAGCACCAACGTGTTGACGCCTGAAGGCAAGCGCGGCATCGGCACCCAGCTGGCCCGCAATGCCGCCTACGAGGCCGTCAGCAAGGGCAAGTCCTTCTGCGGCCCGATCGATGTGCTGGGCACCGCATTTGACGCCTGCTACAACCCGATCAAGGATGCCAAGGGCAATCTGATCGGCGTGAGCTACATCGGCCACAAGAAGAGCTGATCCCGTCTGCCCAAACGCTGCCTGTCCGGAGAAATCCCATGGTGTCTCGCCCCTCCCTCAAGGGCATCGACCTGTCGCGCTGGTCCGTGCGGGCTCAGCTGACCACGGCCTTCGGGTTGCTCATCGTGCTGTGCCTGGCCGTCGGCGCTGTCGGCCAGCTGGGCATGATGCGTGTCGGCCAGCAGGCCGCAGCGCTTCATGCCAAGTGGCTGGCCGGCGTCGGGCATCTGTCGGATGCCCGCACGGGCATGGTGGATGCGCGGGCCTACGAGGTGAAGCACAGCCGTGCGGAGGACCGCAGCTACCACAGCGAATACGAAGAGAAGATCGCGCACAGCCGGGCCGCTGCGTCCAAGGGGCTCGACGCGTACGCCGCACTCCTGGGCGCTGAGGGAAGCGACGAGCACAAGCAGTTTGCAGCGCTGCAGAAGTCCTGGGCGGCCTACAACAAGGCCCTGGACACGGTCGTCGCGCTCGGCAAGGGCAAGAAGCAGGTGGATGCCGCCGACGTGAGCGACGGATTGGCCACCATGGCCTTCGACGAATCGATCGACGCGCTGGGCAAGCTGCTGGCGCTGAATTTCAAGGGTGGCGAAGAGGCGCAGGCACGAGCAGCACAGGAGCAGAAGCAGGGGCAGTGGCTGGGGCTGGCACTGACCGGCATCGCCGCCGTGCTGGCGCTGATCCTCTCGCAGCTGATCACCCGAGGCCTGGTTCGGCAGCTGGGCGGAGAACCCGCCGTGGCCGCCCAGGTGGTGTCGGCTGTTGCAGCCGGCGATCTGACCGTGCCGATCCGCGTCCAGCCCGCCGATCACGCCAGCCTGATGGCCCGCATCGCCGAGATGCAGCACAGCCTGAAAAAGGCCGTGGACCAGGTGCGTTCAGGTGCCGAGAGCGTGGCATCTTCCAGTTCCCAGATTGCCCACGGCAACCAGGAACTCTCCAGCCGCACTGAACAGCAGGCCAGCTCGCTGCAGCAGACAGCGGCCACGATGGACGAGCTGGGCACGACCGTGCGCAACAACGCCGATCATGCACGGCAGGCCAGCGAACTGGCCCGCGGCGCGAGCGAGGTCGCGATGCGCGGCGGCGAGATGGTGGGCGCCGTGGTCAGCACCATGAAGGACATCAACCAGAGCAGCCGCAAGATCGCCGACATCATCGGCACCATCGACGGCATCGCTTTCCAGACCAACATCCTGGCGCTGAACGCCGCCGTCGAGGCGGCCCGTGCCGGCGAGCAGGGCCGCGGCTTTGCGGTCGTGGCAGCCGAGGTGCGCAGCCTCGCGCAGCGCAGTGCCGGAGCCGCCAAGGAGATCAAGGGCCTGATCGGCGCCAGCGTGGACCGTGTCGCCGAAGGCACGGCACTCGTGGACAAGGCCGGCCACACCATGCAGGACATCGTGCAGGCCATCCGCAAGGTCAGCGATGCCGTCGGCGAGATCAGCGTGGCCAGCACCGAGCAGAGCAACGGCGTGGTGCAGGTGAGCCAGGCGGTGAGTTCCATGGACCGCGCGACCCAGCAGAACGCCGCCCTGGTGGAAGAGTCGGCGGCCGCTGCCGAGACCCTGCGTGCACAGGCGCAGGACCTGCTGCAGTCGGTGGCCGTGTTCCGCACCGACGCGCAGGGCTCTAGCCCGCGAGAGCTGCAGACGGCCTGACAGCCCCCTGTGCACGCGGACATCCGGCGGCCCTTGAGGCCGCTTTGTTCTTGGTCGGGTGCCTTGAGAGCGCCCCCAGGGCCGGGCTGCGCCCAGCCCGCCCCCCGAGGGGGTTCAAGCAAAGTGGCAAAGCCACATTTGCTTCTGAGCGAGCCAGCCGTGCATCCCGCGGCACATGGACTCGGCCGGCTTGAATTGACCCCACAGAAAATCGGTTATTGGGCGTTTCGGCCCTCCTCGTCCCACTGAAACTCAGCCTTGACAGGGTGTCATCAGGCACTCCGCCCCGCGAGCGGGAGCGGCCAAGGAATCCGGCCGGCGACCGCCCCAAGGGTCGGGTGAACGATCCTGTCCTGGATGTGCGTGATCTCGGGCGAGGGTGTCTGGCCGCAGGGCGGCGACCTGTCCCCCGAACCGCACGCATCGGCGATCGAATCGGGGATAACAACATGACCGCTCTTGGCTTTCTGAAGTTCAGCCCGCAATCCGGGCGCATCCGCCCCCAGCTGGCCTGGGCCTTTGGCTTGATGATGCTGCTGTGCGGCTGCGTGGGCGCGCTGGGCCAGTGGGGCATCGTGCAGGTCGCGCATACGGCCGACGAGCTGCACGGCAAGTGGATGACCGGCATCGGCCTGCTCTCGGCCGCGCGCTCCAATCTCGTGGAGGCGCGCGATCTCGAGGTCAAGTTCAGCCGTACCCAGGATCGCAGCTACCAGAGCGAGTACGAAGAAAAGATCGGCAAGGCCCGCACGGCCCTGGCGGATGCGCTGCAGCGTTACCAGCCGCTGGTGGCCGCAGACAGCGCTGACGAGCGCAGGCAGGCCGAGATGCTCGTCCGATCGACGGCCGACTACCTGAAGGCGCTGGACACGGTGCTGCGCCTGGGCCGTGAGAAAAAGCAGACCGATGCGCAGGAGATCAGCGTCGGCGCGGCTGCCATCGCCTACGAAGACGTGCAGAGCGCGCTGACGGCGCTGCTGGATCTGCATGTGGCCGGTGGCGCTGCCGCGCGCGACAGCGCGCAGCAGATGCGCCAGCGCGCTCAAGGGGTGCTGCTGGGGCTCTCCGTCTTGGTGCTCTTGCTGGCGGCCGGAATGGCGCTGCAGATCTGGCGCAGCCTGAACCGCCAGCTGGGTGCCGAGCCTCAAGACGCCGCGCAGGAGCTCGCCGCGGTCGCGGATGGCGACCTGACGCGCCGCATCCCCATCGCCCCCGGCCTGGAGCACAGCGTGATGGCGCGCATCGCCCAGATGCAGAAGCACCTGGCCGAAGCCGTGGGCCAGGTGCGTGCCGGCGCCGAGAGCGTGGCCAGCTCCAGCCAGCAGATCGCACAAGGCAACCAGGAACTCTCCAGCCGCACCGAGCAGCAAGCCAGCGCCCTGCAGCAGACGGCCGCGACCATGGAAGAGCTGGGTACGACGGTTCGCAACAACGCCGAGCACGCCCGCGAAGCCAGCGATCTGGCGCGCGGCGCGAGTGAAGTCGCCGAGCGCGGCGGCCAGACCGTCGGCGCCGTGGTGGACACCATGAAGGGCATCAACGACAGCAGCCGGCGCATTGCCGACATCATCGGCACCATCGACGGCATTGCCTTCCAGACCAACATCCTGGCCTTGAATGCCGCGGTGGAAGCCGCTCGGGCCGGTGAGCAGGGACGGGGCTTCGCCGTCGTGGCCGCCGAGGTGCGCAACCTCGCCCAGCGCAGCGCGAATGCGGCACGCGAGATCAAGCAACTGATCAACGACAGCGTCGACCGCGTCGCCGCCGGCAGCGCCCTGGTGGACCAGGCGGGTTCGACCATGCGCGACATCGTCAGCGCGATCCAGCGGGTCAGCCAGGCCGTCGGTGAAATCAGCGAAGCCAGCGGCGAACAGAGCCGCGGCCTGACCCAGGCGAGCCAGGCGGTGACCGCCATGGACCAGGCCACGCAGCAGAACGCGGCACTGGTGGAGCAAAGCGCCGCAGCGGCCGAGACACTGCGCGTCCAGGCCGGGGATCTGCTGGCGTCTGTGGCCGCGTTCCGGACATCGGAGCAGGCGCAGCCGGCCTGAACGCAGGCCGGGCGGCCGGCTTCAGAACGCCGTCACATAGCGTTCCCACTCCCAGCCGCTGACGTGCCGCTGCCAGGCCAGCCACTCGTCGCGCTTCAGGCGAAGGAACTCGGTGCTCAGCGTGGCCCCCAGCGCCGATCGGATCACCTCGTCCGCTTCCAGGGCGTCCAGTGCCTGCGCCAGCGATTGCGGCAGCACGCCGATGCCGGCCGCGTGGATGCGCGAAAGAGGCCACTCGAAAAGATCGTCGACACAGGCGGGCCCGGGGTCCAGGCGGCGATCGATGCCGTCCAGACCAGCGGCGATGAGCGCTGCGGTGGCCAGGTAGGGGTTGGCGCTGGCATCGGGCAGCCGCCACTCGAAGCGACCGGGCAGGCTGCGCACCAGCGCCGTTCGATTGTTCGGTCCATGCGCCACATAGGCGGGCGCCCAGGTTGTGCCGGACAGGGATTCGCCCACCGTGAGCCGCTTGTAGGAATTGACCGTCGGCGCCGCCAGCGCGCTCAGCGCCGGGGCGTGGGCCAGCACGCCGGCGATGAAGTGACGGCCGAGCGCCGGGGCATCGCCCGGCGCGCCTGCCGGCGCGGCCGCGCTGTCAAATCCGTCAAACAAGCAGCGAGCACCTTCCCACAATGAGACGTGAAAGTGCAGCCCGCTGCCCGGCTGATCGGCAAAGGGCTTTGGCATCATCGAAAAGACGCAGCCGTGTGCCTCGGCCAGCGCGTGAGCGGCCAGCTTGAAGAGCATCAGGTGGTCTGCGCTGCGCAGCGCCTCGTCGTGCGCGAAATTCACCTCGTACTGGCCTTGCGCGTCTTCGTGATCAAGCTGCAGCACATCCAGGCCAGCGGCTTTCAGCGCTGCCTGCAGCGCGTGCAGGAAGCCCGTCTGGCGTGCCAGGGACTTCAGGTCGTAGGAGGGCTTGTCCAGACGATCCCGTTCGTCTGCCGGTTGCCAGCGATCGCCGCTGCGCTTGAGCAGAAAGAATTCCGGCTCGATGCCGGTGCGCAGCGTCCAGCCGCGCGCGGCCAGGCGCGCGGTGGCGCGCCGCAGCACCTGGCGCGGGCAGGCCTCGAAGGGCTGGCCATCGACGAAGCCATCGCCCACGATGCGCGCGACGCCTGGCATCCAGGGCAGCGGCTGGGCGGTCTGCGCGTCACCGCGTGCGTAGTACTCGGATCGCGGCCCCGTGCGCGGAAGCCCCGTGCCCCAGATCGACGGGCCGGCAAAGCCCGCGCCGATGCGGATGACGTCCGCCAGGTGCTCCAGCGGCACCAGCTTGCCCTTGGCCGTGCCGTGCACATCGGCAAACTGCACGAGCAGGCTGTGCACGCCTGCGGCCTGCAGGCGCTGGCGCAGCTCCTCGCTCACGTCGGGGCCGCTGCCGCGTGCGCCGTCGGCTGAACTTTGGCGTCAGCCATCAGGCCGCGGTCAAGGCCTGGCCCAGGATCACCAGCGCCTCCTGGAACACCGCTTCTTCGATGCTCAGCGGGAACAGGAAGCGCAGCACGTTGCCGTTCACGCCGCAGCTCAGCAGGATCAGGCCGCGCTGCAGGGCCTGGGCCTGCACACGCCGGGTGAAATCCGCATCGGGCTCGGTGCTGCCTGCGCGGTTGAACTCCACCGCCACCATGCCGCCCAGGCCGCGCACATCGGCGATCTGCGGCACGCGAGTCCGCATCTCGTTGAGCAGGCTCTTGAGCCGGTCGCCCAGCAGCGCGCCGCGCTCAGGCAGACGCTCTTCGGCCATGATGTCGATCACCGCGTGGGCCGCGGCGATGGCCATCGGGTTGCCGGCATAGGTGCCGCCCAGGCCGCCGGGTGCGGGCGCGTCCATGATCTCGGCCTTGCCGCAGACGGCCGACAAGGGCATGCCCGCAGCCAGGCTCTTGGCGACGACCATGATGTCCGGCACGACTCCGAAGTGCTCCATGGCAAACAGGCGCCCGGTGCGGCCGAAGCCCGTCTGCACCTCGTCGGCGATGAGCACGATGCCGTGCTCGTCGCACAGATCGCGCAGCCAGCGCACGGCTTCGGCCTGGATGACATTGAAGCCACCTTCGCCCTGCACGGGCTCGAAGATGATCGCCGCCACGCGGCTGGGCTCGATGTCGGCCTTGAAGAGATGCTCCACCGCACGCTTCACCTCAGCCAGATCGGCGCAATGGCAGGGGAAGGGCGCGTGGTAGATCTCCGCCGGGAAGGGCCCGAAACCGGCCTTGTAGGGCTGCACCTTGCCGGTGAGCGAAACGGCCAGAAGGCTGCGCCCGTGGAAGGCGCCGCCAAAGGCGATGACGCCCGAGCGCCGCGTGTGATAGCGCGCGATCTTGATGGCGTTCTCGATCGCCTCGGCGCCGGTGGAGAAGAACGAGGTCTTCTTGGCATGGCTGCCGGGCGTGAGCGCGTTGATCTTCTCGGCCAGCGCGATGTAGCCCTCGTAGGGCACGACCTGGTAGCAGGTGTGGGTGAAGCGGTCCAGCTGGGCCTGCAGGGCGGCCTTGACCTTGGCATGGCCGTGGCCGACGTTCATCACGGCGATGCCGCCCGCAAAATCGATGTAGCGCCGTCCTTCCACGTCCCACAGCTCGGCGCCTTGGGCGCGCTCGACAAAGAAGCTGCCCATCACGCCCACGCCGCGCGCCGTGGCGGCAGCCTTGCGGGCCATCAGTTGTTCGTTCTTCGAGTGGTTCATGATCTTGTCTCCAGAAAGGTCGTCGGCAGGGCGCCCGGGGTGAGGGCGCCGGGGAAGGCGGCTGCGCGGGTGGCGCGCCGCGTTGTACCTCAGGCTGCGTCGATGCGCAGCCAGGTGGTCTTCAGCTCGGTGTACTTGTCCAGCGCGTGCAGGGATTTGTCGCGCCCGTTGCCGCTTTGCTTGTAGCCGCCGAAGGGCACGGTGATGTCGTCTTCGTCGTACTGGTTCACATGCACGGTGCCGGCGCGCAGCGCCCGCGCCACGCGGTGGGCACGATTCAGGTTGTCGCTCCAGACACTGGCCTGCAGGCCATAGCTTGAGGCATTGGCCATGGCGATGGCCTCGGCCTCGGTCTTGAAGCGGATGATGCCCATCACCGGGCCGAAGATCTCTTCGCGCGCGATCGTCATGCCGTTGCCGACCTGATCGAAGACCGTGGGCTCCACGTAGAAACCGCCGGTTTCGGCCAGCGCGCGGCGCCCCCCGCTGACGCAGCGTGCACCTTCGCTGCGGCCGGCTTCGATGTAGCCCATCACTGTGCGCAGCTGGGTTTCGTCGACCAATGCGCCCATCACGGTGGCGGGCGCCAGCGGATCCGCCGGTTGCCAGGCCGGCGCCTGTGCGGCCACGACCTCGACGAAGCGGTCGGCGATGGCTTCATGCACCAGCACGCGCGACGGTGCGTTGCAGCTTTCGCCCTGGTTGAAGAACAGACTGGCCGCCACGGTCTGGGCCGCCCGCTCGACGTCGGCAAAGTCATCGAAGACGACAAAGGCGCTCTTGCCGCCCAGTTCGTTGTAGACGCGCTTGAGGTTGCTGCGGCCGGCGTACTCGAGCATGCGCCGGCCGGTGCGCGTGCTGCCGGTGAAGCCGATGGCATCGACTTCGGCATGCAGTGCCAGGGCCTCGCCGGCTTCCGGGCCGAAGCCGGGCACGACATTGAAGACGCCCGGCGGGACGCCGGCCTCCAGCGCCAGCTCAGCCAGCCGCAAGGCGGTGTAGGGGCTCTTCTCGCTGGGTTTCAGGACCACGGAATTGCCGGTCGCCAGGGCCGGCCCCAGCTTCCAGGCCGCCATGATCATCGGGTAGTTCCAGGGCACGATGCAGCCGATCACGCCCATGGGTTCGCGCGTGATCAGCGCCAGCGCGGAATCGGCCGTCGGCGCGATCTCGTCGTAGACCTTGTCGATGGCTTCGGCGTACCAGCCGATCGTGCGCGCGGTGGAAGCCACGTCGACCGAGAGCGAGAACTGGATGGGCTTGCCCATGTCCAGGGTTTCCAGCAGCGCCAGCTCTTCCCGAGCCGCCAGGATCTTGTCGGCAAAGCGCTGCAGGATCTTCTTGCGCAGCGCCGGCGGCTTGCCCGCCCAGCGTCGGTCTTCAAAGGCCCTGCGGGCGCTGCTCACGGCGGCGTCCACATCGGCGGCGGCAGCCCGCGCCACCGGCCCGAGCAGGCGGCCATCGATCGGCGAGGCCTTGAGAAAGCTCTCGCCCGATCGCGCCGCGACCCGCTCGCCTTCGATCAGGCAGCGGCCGTCGAAGTGCAGCTCCCGGGCGCGAGCGGCCCAATCGATCTCGGCAGCACCCATGACGACGATCCCCGGGCTGCCGCGTCGATCAGAAGCTGACCAGCACCGAAGCGCCGAACAGGCTGTTGCTCTTGCGGTAGCTGCCGTCCTTGACGACGTAGAACACCGGGGCACTGGCGCGATCCAGCCGGTACTCGACCTTGAAGGTGGTGTTCATGTCGAAGAGGTAGCTCAGGCCGAAGCTGAAGGCGCTGCGGTTCACACCGGTGTTGCAGACAGCCGTGAGCGCTTCGGCCAGCGTGCCGCAGCTGGCGGTGGCATCCACCCCGATACCGCTGCGGCCATCACCCAGCGAGCCGTTGGCGGGATCCCAGTAGCCGGTGTAGCCCAGCAGACCGCCGCCGTTCTTGCTGTTGCGCACGAAGTCGCCGCGCACCACGCCTTCAAGGCGCGGCGTCAACTTGTAGGCCGCCAGTGCGGACAGGCCGGTCCACTCCGCATCGCGCAGATCGCCCGAGACGGGATCCGGCGCGATCGCTGCGCCCTTGTGCTTGCCGAAGCTCAGCTGTCCCTGGACCGTCCAGTCGCCGCGGATGAAGTAGCCATCGATCTCGAACAGGTCCACGCGCGACTTGGCCGTCAAGGGATCGGCAAAGTTGGTGGCCTTGCCGTGCACGCCGGCAAAGCCGAAGCCCTGGAATTCGCCGCGCGAATAGTCCACGCGGTAGGCCAGCACCGGCGCCTTCTCCCCCGCGTTGTTCTTGGAGGCATTCATGTTGGCGATCACGCCGCGCAGCCACCACTTGCCGCGCGTCAGCTCCAGGCCTGCGCCGGTATAGGTGGTGGGCAGCGTGTAGTCGAACAGCAGGTTGTGCGTGATCAGCTTGTTCAGCGTGGGCTGCAGGAACTCGTAGCCGGACCAATCCGGAATGTGGCCGGCGATGAGGCGGGTCTGCAGATCCGACAGCGGCACGCTGACGGTGGCCTCGTGCACCAGGCCACCATTGCCGATGACCGAATCGGTTCCGCGGTTGGGCGACAGCGTCAGGCGCCACTTGGTGCCGGAATCGGTTTCCTTCTGGAAATCGAGCGTGACGGTGCCAAAGTAGCTGTTGTCGTAGCTGTAGCCATCGTTGGCCACGTTGTTCAGGAACTGAAAGCCGGCGCGCCCCTGGTTGCGGTTGAAGATGTAGGTCGGATCCGCATAGCCGCTGATCGTCAGCTGCTTCAGGCCGGAGGCATCGCGCGAGTCTTCCATCGCCTCGGCCTTGACCGTCACGCGGTTGAGTTCACGCGCCTGTTCCGGCGTCATGCCCCACTCCGGCTTCTTCTCTTCCTGGGCCTTGAGCTTCTTCTCCAGCTCGGCCACCTTGGCCTTGAGGGCATCCAGCTCCTTGAGGATGTCGGCATTGCTCTGCGCCTGCGCCGGGAAGGCAGCCGCCAGCGCGAGGGCCATGGCGGTGGCAAGCAGGGTCTTGTTCATCAGGGGTTCTCCTTCCTTGGGTTCAATGGGTTTCTTGTGCGAGTGGGCCGATGGGGCAAGGCTTTCAGTGGCGTGCGGCTTCGGCCATCTCGCGGGCGCGCTGGCGTTCGGCATTGGCGATCATCCAGCTGGCCAGCAGCACGCCGATGGCGACGATCACCACGATTACCGTGGCCACGGCATTCACGGTAGGGTTCAGGCCCAGCTTGGCGCGAGAAAAGATGACCAGCGGCATGGTGGTGGACCCGGGGCCTGAAAGAAAGGCCGAGAGCACCACGTCGTCCAGCGACAGCGTGAAGGTCAGCAGCCAGGCCGAGGCCAGGGCCTGCCCGATCATGGGCAGCGTGACCAGCCAGAAGACCTGGTGCGGCCGCGCGCCCAGATCCTGGGCCGCCTCTTCCAGCTGAGGATTCAAGTCCTGCAGCCGCGACTGCACCACCACCGTGGCATAGGCCATGCCCAGCAGCAGATGGCCCAGCCAGATCGTCACGAGGCCGCGCTCGGGAAAGCCCACGCCGAAGAGAGACTCCGTGGTGCGCTGCAGGCTCACCAGCATCAGCAGCAGCGACAGGCCGACCACCACCTCGGGCATCACCAGCGGCGCATTGACCATGCCGCTGAACAACGTGCGCCCGGTGAAGCGCCGGTACTTGACCAGCGCAAAGGCTGCCATCGTGCCCAGCACGATGGAGCCGCAGGCGGTGAGAAAGGCGATCTTCAGGCTCAGCCAAAGGCCCGAGAGCATCTCTCGGTCCTGCGCCAGGGCGACGTACCACTTGAGGGTGAAGCCGCGCCAGACGTTGGGCACCGTCGAGTCATTGAACGAGTACAGGATGAGCGAGACGATGGGCAGGTACAGGAACAGGTAGCCCAGGCTGAGCCAGCCGTTGGCAAACCAGCGCCCGCCACGACTGGCCTTCATTTGCGGCTCTCCAGCGATTCGGCCTGGTATTTGTTGAAGATCGCCAGGGGTACCAGGATCAGCAGCACCATGACGATGGCCACGGCCGAGGCCATCGGCCAATCGTTGTTGGAGAAGAATTCATCCCACATGACGCGCCCGATCATCAGCGTCTCCGGCCCGCCCAGGAGCTCGGGGATCACGAACTCGCCGATGCAGGGAATGAAGACCAGCATCGAGCCGGCAATGATGCCGGCCTTGGACAGCGGCACCGTCACCTTCCAGAACGCCACCCAGGGCGTGGCGCCCAGGTCTTGCGCCGCTTCCAGCAGGCGCAGATCCATCTTGGCCAGGTTGCTGTACAGCGGCAGGATCATGAAGGGCAGGTAGGTGTAGACCATGCCCAGCACCAGCGAGAAAGGCGTGTTCATCAGCTTGCCGGGCGCGGGGATGAGCCCCATCGCATACAGCAGCTGATCCAGACCCGTGCCGGTGATCAGCTCCCAGACCCAGCCATCGGTGGTCAGCAGGCCCTTCCACGAATACACCCGCAGCAGGAACGAGGTCCAGAAGGGCAGCATCACCAGCATCAGCAAGGCCGGCTGGTGGGCCGGCTTGGCGCGTGCCATGAAGTAGGCAAACGGATAGCCGATCAGCAGGCACAGCACGGTGGTCCAGAAGGCGTACTTGACGCTGGCCATGTAGGCCGAGAAGTACAGCGTGTCCTGGGTGATGAACTGGTAGCCGGTGAACTTCAGCGTCAGCGTGGCCAGACCGTCCTTGAAGCTGATCAGATCGTTCGGGCGCACGGCGCCCATCTCTGAAAAGCTGATGTTCAGGACGATGAGAAACGGGAACAGGAAGAAGGCCAGCAGCCACAGGTAGGGCAGGCCGATGACGGCGGTGCGCCCGCTGGCGACCCCGCGCAGGCGCATGAGGAGCTTCTTCAGACGGTCCATCAGTGCAGCAGATACGGCCGGTTACTGCGTGAGCACCACATGGGCCGAGCGCGACCAGTGCGCCCAGGCGGCATCGCCCCAGGTGAGCTCGTCGTCTCGGTGGCGCTGCGTATTGGCCTGGCTGACCTTCAGCGATTGGCCGCTGGGCAGCTGCAGGTGGTAGACCGTGTAGCTGCCGAAGTAGGACATCTCCTTGATCGTGCCCTGCACGGCGTTGAAGTCGCGGAACTGCGGCGTCTGGCGCGACAGGTGGATCTTCTCCGGGCGCAGGGCCACGGTGACCGCCATGCCGGGCGTGCCGGTGATGCCGTGACCCACGTAATGCCGCACGTCGGCACAGCCGATCACGCAGTGATCCGCCTCGTCCACATCCAGCGTGCCGTCCATCAGGTTGACGTTGCCGATGAAATCGGCCACGAAGCGCGTGGCCGGGGTCTCGTAGATGTCGGCCGGTGCGCCCACCTGCAGGAAGCGGCCTTCGCTCATCACCGCCACGCGCGAGGCCATGGTCATGGCCTCTTCCTGATCGTGTGTGACCATCACGCAGGTGACGCCCACGCTCTCGATGATGTTGACAAGTTCGATCTGCGTCTGCTCGCGCAGCTTCTTGTCCAGCGCGCCCAGAGGCTCATCCAGCAGCAGCACCTGGGGCTGCTTGGCCAGGCTGCGCGCCAGCGCCACGCGCTGCTGCTGGCCGCCGGACAGCTGGTGAGGCTTGCGCCGTGCAAAGGAGCTCAGCTGCACGAGCTTGAGCATGCTGTCCACGCGCTCCTGAACCTGCGCGCTGGGCATGCCTTCGCGCTTGAGCCCGAAGGCGATGTTCTCGGCTACCGTGAGGTGCGGGAAGAGCGCGTAGCTCTGGAACATCATGTTCATCGGCCGCTCGTAGGGCGGCAGGCCCGACAGATCCTGCCCCGCCAGCACGATGCGCCCGCTGGTGGGCGTCTCGAAGCCCGCCAGCATGCGCAGCAGCGTGCTCTTGCCGCAACCGGACGAGCCCAGCAGCGCGAAGATCTCGCCCTTGGCGATGTCCAGGCTGACGTTGTTGACGGCCTTGAAGCCGCCAAAGTCCTTCGTGACGCCCTCGATGCGCAGGAAGCCCGGAGGAGGCAGGGTGGGCGCTGCCGGCGCGGCCGCCATCACAGACCCGTCTTGAACGAGGTGTAGGTGCGCGTCATCAGGCGCCGCAGGTCATTGTTCAGCGCATCGGGCGGCACCATCCTGGCCAGATCGGCCGGCGGCAGAAAGACCGTGGGGTTGTTGGCCACCTCGGGCCGGATGTGCTTCCTGGAATCCGGCACCGGGTTGGCATAGAAGACCTTGTTGGTCAGGCCGGCGGCGTTTTCCGGGCGCAGCATGAAGTTGATGAACTTGTGCGCGTTGTTGGGGCGTTGGGCATCGGCCGGGATGACCATCACATCGAAGAACAGCAGGCCGCCGTTTTTCGGGATCAGCGCTTCGATCTTCTGGCCGGTCTTGTTGTCGATGGCACGCTGGCGTGCGATGTTGATGTCGCCCGACCAGCCCAGCGCCACGCAGATGGAGCCGTTGGCCATGTCGTTGATGTAGCCCGAGCTGGAGAACAGCGTGATGTGCGGGCGGATGGCCTTCAGCGTGGCGGCTGCCGCGGCATAGTCGCCGGGGCTCCTGCTGAAGGGCGGCTTGCCCAGGTAGTGCAGGGCGGCAGGGACCACCTCGCTGGCGGAATCCAGCACCGAGGTGCCGCAGCTCTTGAGGCGGCTCACGTACTCGGGCTTGAAGATCAGATCCCACACGTTGTCGGGCATGGGCAGGTTGCCCAGCGCTGCCTTCACCTTGTCGACGTTGATGCCGACGGTGGTGAAGCCCCAGAGCCAGTTCACCAGGAAATCGTTGCCCGGATCCATGCGCGCCAGCTGACGCAGCACCGCCGGATCGAGGTTCTTCAGGTTTGGAATCTTGCTCTTGTCCAGCTTCTGCAGCAGGCCGCCATCGATCTGCAGCTTGGCCCAGTTGGACGAGGGCACGACGATGTCGTAGCCGGTCTTGCCTGCCACGAGCTTGGCGTGGACGATCTCGTTGTTGTCGAAGTTGTCGTAGCGGACCTTGATGCCGGTTTCCTTCTCGAAGTTGGCGATCGTGTCCGGGGCGATGTAGTCCGACCAGTTGTAGATGTTCAGGACCTTCTCTTCTTCCTGGGCTTTGGCAATGCCCCAGCCGCAGGCCAGGGCAGCGGCCATGAGGGCTGCAGCAAAGCGGACCGACTTCAACTTCATGGAAAAACCTCCTGGGCAGTCTGTAGGGGTGCAATCGTCGTTTCGGGGCAAAGTTTCCCAGCGAGCCCAAGGCATGGGCCATGCGGGGAAGCGCGCAGGTGTGGCTTACGCGCAAACGTCATGCCCGGGTGCTCAGGCCAGCCATCCCTGATGTTGTGCATGCGCCAGCGTCAGATCGAGGCACTTGCGGATCAGCTGCACCATCTCGTCGATCTGGCCGCGGGTAATCACCAGGGGCGGCGCGATGATCATGCGATCGCCGACCGCCCGCATGATCAGCCCGTTGGCAAAGCAGTGGCCGCGGCAGACCATGCCGATGGCACGCGATTCCTCGAAAGCTTCGCCGGTGGTCTTGTTCTTCACCAGCAGCAAGGCGCCCATCAGGCCGCAGGTCTCGGCGTCGCCGACCAAGGGGTGAGCGCCCAGTGCCGCAAAGCACTGCGCCAGGTACGGGCCGACATCGTCGCGCACGTGCTCCACCAGCCGCTGCTGCTGGATGAGGCGGATGTTGGCCAGTGCGACGGCGCAAGCCACCGGGTGCCCGCTGTAGGTGTAGCCGTGCTCGAACTCGCCGCCTTGCTCGATCAGCACGCGGGCCACCCGTTCGCCCACCAGCACGCCGCCCAGCGGCACGTAGCCGCTGGTCACGCCCTTGGCGAAGGTCATCAGATCGGGCCGGCTGCCCAGGGTTTCGCAGCCGAACCAGTTGCCCGTGCGGCCGAAACCGCAGATGACCTCGTCGCTGACCAGCAGGATGCCGTAGCGATCACAGATGCGCTGCACTTCGGGCCAGTAGGTGGGCGGCGGGATGATCACGCCGCCCGCGCCCTGAATGGGCTCACCGATGAAGGCGGCCACTTTCTCCGGGCCGATGGCCAGGATGCGTTCTTCCAGCCAGCGCGCGGCCACCAGGCCGAAGGCGGCGCGGCTGAGCCCTTGCGGGCGCCCGTGCTTCCACCAGTAGGGCTGCTCGATGTGCTCGATGCCGGGGATCGGCAGGCCGCCCTGGGCGTGCATGCCGCTCATGCCGCCCAGAGAAGCCCCGGCCATGGTGCTGCCGTGGTAGGCGTTGCGGCGGCTGATGATGACCTGGCGCTGCGGCTGGCCCAGCACATCCCAGTAGCGGCGCACCATGCGCACGACGGTGTCGTTGCCTTCGGAGCCCGAGCCGGAGAAGAAGACATGCTGGAACGAGGGCGGGGAGACCTCGGCCAGCAGTTCGGCCAGCTCGATGGCCGGGGGCGTGGCGGTCTGGAAGAAGGCGTTGTAGAAGGGCAGCTCCTGCATCTGGTGCGCGGCAGCGTCCACCAGCGCCTTCTGCCCGTAGCCGACGTTCACGCACCACAGGCCGCTCATCGCGTCGAGGATGCGGTGGCCGTCGCTGTCGGTGAGGTAGATGTTGTCTGCGCGCGTGATCACGCGCGCGCCCTTGGCCGCCAGCGCCTTGAAATCGGTGAACGGATGCAGGAAGTGCGCGGCATCGGCAGCCTGCCATTCGCGCGTGCTGCGGCCCTGGTGCAGGGTGCCGGCCGGCGCAGTCTCGGTGACGGGGGTCATGCGTGGGTCTCCTCAAACGTGCAGCAACAGGTGTTCGCGCTCCCAGGGCGAGATCACCTTCATGAATTCGGCGTACTCGATCTCCTTGATCTCGGAGTACACGGTGATGAAGCCGGCGCCCAGCACCTCGGCCAGATCGGCTTCCTCGCGCAGCAGCTGCAGCGCCTCGCCCAGGCTGCGCGGCAGCTGGTAGTCGCCCAGGTAGGCATCGCCCTTGCACTCCGGCGTGGGCTCCAGCTGCTTCTTGATGCCCAGGTAGCCGCAGGCCATGGTGGCGGCCAGCGCCACGTAGGGGTTGGCATCGGCGCCGATCACGCGGTTCTCGATGCGACGCGCGGCCGGCGACGCCAGGGGCGAGCGGATGCCCACGGTGCGGTTGTCCGTGCCCCACTGGATGTTGATCGGCGCGGCGGTGAAGCGGGCGAGCCGGCGATAACTGTTCACGTAAGGCGCAAAGAGCGACATCGCGGCCGGTATGTAGCGCTGCAGCCCGCCGATGAACCAGCGGAAGCTGTCGCTCGGGCTGCCGTCCTCATTGCTGAAGATGTTGCGGCCGGTGGCATGGTCGACGATGCTCTGGTGGATGTGCATCGCGCTGCCCGGCTCACCCGCGATGGGCTTGGCCATGAAGGTGGCAAACATGTCGTGCCGCAGCGCCGCCTCTCGCACCGTGCGCTTGAACAGGAACACCTCGTCGGCCAGGCCCAGCGGGTGCGCGTGGAAGAAGTTGATCTCCATCTGCCCGGCGCCCACTTCGTGGATCAGCGTGTCCACGTTCAGCTCCATCTTGTCGCAGTACTCGTAGACATCCTCGAACAGCGGGTCGAATTCGTTGACCGCATCGATGCTGTAGGCCTGGCGCGAGGTCTCGCTGCGGCCGCTGCGGCCGATGGGCGGCTTCAGCGGCACGTCCGGATCGGTGTTGCGCGCGACGAGGTAGAACTCCAGCTCGGGCGCCACGATCGGATCCCAGCCCTCGGCGGCATACAGATCGCACACGCGGCGCAGCACCGAGCGCGGCGCATAGGGGATCAGCTTGCCGTCACGGTCGTAGCAGTCGTGGATGACCTGCGCCGTGGGGTCGGCCGCCCAGGGCACGATCCGCACGGTGCTCGGATCGGGCCGCAGGTGCATGTCGTGGTCGGTCGGGCTGATGACGTCGTAGTACGGGCCCTCTTCGGGGAATTCGCCCGTCACGCCCATCGCGACCACCACCTCGGGCAGCCGCATGCCGCGGTCTTCGTTGAACTTCTGGCGCGGCAGGATCTTGCCGCGCGCGACGCCCGTGAGGTCGGGCACCAGGCATTCGATTTCCGTGACGCGGCGTTCGTTGAGCCAGTTTTCGAGATCGCCGAAGCTGAAATGGGACTTTGTGGCCATGAGGCACCTGTGCTGGATTCGGTGGGGGCGCGCAGCCGCCGGGCCGCGTCGCGAAGAGCGGCGTGGGCTGTCAGGGCAAGGGCGCGCGCGGCCGCTCGCGCCAGTTGGCAACGGGGGTGCTGCGACGCGCCCGCGCGGCAGAAGCCTTCCCCGCGCCGCACGGGCGCGAGGTGGTCCCTGTGGCGCACACCGCATCGATCATGGGCGCGGTGCCGCATCCGGGCAGCTTATCGGCTCGACTCATGCCAGCAGGTCCCGCAGTCGGTACCAGGCCATGCCCAGCACCAGGGCCGGTGTGCGCAGCCAGCGCCCGCCCGGAAAGGGCCGGTGCTTCAGGCGGCTGAACAGATCGAATCGGGAGGCATCGCCGCTCATGGCTTCGGCCACCAGTTTGCCGGCCATCCCGGTAAGCGCCAGGCCATGGCCTGAAAAGCCCTGCAGGTAGTAGACCGGTGCGTCGCCCGGCACCGCGGAGGGCAAACGGCCGAAATCCGGCGCCCGGTTCATCGTGATGTCCACGAAGCCGCCCCAGGCGTAGTCGATGCGCTTGCCGGCCAGCTGGGGAAAGCTCAGCAGCATGCGGCGCTGCATGCTCTGGGCCAGGTTCATGGGCGTGGCGGTGGAGTAGCTGACGCGCCCACCATAGAGCAGGCGGTGATCGGCCGTGGTGCGGAAGTAGTCCAGCACGAAGTTGGTGTCGCACACCGCGCTGCGGCTGGGGATCAAGCCCTGCGCGGCATCGGCGCCCAGCGGCTCGGTGCAGGCGATGTAGGTGCCGACCGGCATGATGCGCGCCTGCAGTGCCGGTGCCAGATCCTGCAGGTACACATTGCCGGCCAGCAGCACCTGCGCGGCCTGCAGCTCGCCTTGCGGGGTGCGCAGGGTGATCGTCCTGCCGCGCTGCAGGGCCGTGACCGGGCTGCCTTCATGCAGCCGGGCGCCGGCGGCCGCTGCGGCGCGCGCGATGCCCTGCGTATAGAGCAGCGGATGCAGGTGTCCCGAGCGGGGATCATGAATGCCGCTGTGAAAGCGCGGTGAATCGATCCAGCTGCGGATCTCGCCAGGCGCGATGCGTTGCAGCGGGTAGCCATAGCGGCTGGCGATGCCGTCGGCCCAGGCCGCCAGTGCGCGCCCTTTGCCGGCGGTGGTGGCCAGCCCGAGGTAACCGTCCTGCCAGTGGCAGGCGATGGCATGCCGTGCGATGCGCTCGCGGATCAGATCGAGCGCGGCGATCGACAGATCCCAGGCCTGCCGGGCCGCCGTTTCGCCCAGCTGATGTTCCAGCGTCTCCTGATCGCAGGCATAACCGTGGATGGCCTGGCCGCCGTTGCGGCCGCTGGCGCCGAAGCCCAGGTGTTGCGCCTCCAGCACGCGCACATCAAAGCCCCGTTCGGCCAGTTCCAGCGCGGCCGAGAGCCCGGCCAGGCCGCCGCCGACGATCGCGACGTCGCAGCGCGCCGTGCCCTGGAGCGGGGCGTGCGCCGGGCCACGCGGCGCGCTGGCCTCGTAGTAGGAATGGCGGGTCAGTCTGCGGTCGACGGTATCCAGCGTCATGCGGCGCGGCCGGACATCGGGCGCGTGCCGGCGGGCACATGCCACGAAGGGGCCAGGGAAGATAGAGCCACGTCCAGTCTATGCCCGGGCCGGCGCAATGTGTGTGCAAGCGGCCTCAGGGCCTGCCCGGATGCTTCGCATATCATGCGCAAGAACGAGGCTTCCACCGCATTTCATGCGAAACCCGGGCTCACAGCCGCAACTGGATGCGATCGACCGCGAGATCCTGCGTGAACTGCAGCAGGACGGGAGACTCACCAACCTGCAGCTGGCGCAGCGGGTGCATCTGTCGCCTTCGGCCTGCCTGCGCCGCGTCAAGCAGCTGGAAGAGGCGGGCGTCATTGCGCAGTATGTGGCGCTGCTGAACCCGCGTGCCGTCGGGGCGCACGGCACGAGCTACACCATCATCAACCTGGAGTCGATGAGCAACGGTCAGCTCGAACGTTTCGAGCAGGCGGTGCGTGACGAGCCGCAGATCCTGGACTGCTTCTACGTCGCCGGGGCCAACGACTACCTGATCCGCTTTGCCTACCGCGATGCGGAAGACCTGGAACGCTTCCACACCGAGGTGCTGATGCGCCTGCCCGGCGTCGAGCGTTCGAACTCGATGCTGGTGCTGCGTACGGTGAAGAAGACCACGGCCCTGCCGCTGTGAGGCGGGCAGGGCCGTGGGTTGCCGGGGGCCGGCCAAGGGGCCGACCCTGGGATCAATCGTTGTCGATGATCGTGACCGTGGCCTGGCTGTTGGCACCCAGGGTGGCGCCGACGGGGCTGCTGAGGGTGATGCGGAAGGTCTCCGAGGGCTCGGCGATCGTGTTGTTGACGATGGCAACCGTGAAGGTCCGGCTGGTCACGCCCTCCGCAAAGCTCAGCACACCGGTCCGTGACACATAGTCCGATCCCGCGAGGGCGCTGAGGTTGGAGGTGGCGAAGGACACCGAAGCGGTGCCCACGCCGCTGCTGCGGGTGACCGTGATCGCCACGGTGCTGGCGCCTTCGTTCACGCTGTAGGTGGCCGAATGGAACTGCACCGTCGTGCTGGGCGCCGTGTCGTTGTCGACGATCGTCACCGTTGCCGTGCCCGGCGACCCCAGGCTGCCGCCCACCGGGCTGCTCAGGCTGACCGTGAAGGTCTCGTTGGGCTCCACCGTGCTGTCATTGGTGATGGGCACCGTGAAGGAGGCTGTCGTCACGCCCGAGCTAAAGCTCAGCGTGCCGGAGGTGGCGGTGTAGTCGGCGCCCGCCGTGGCCGTGCCGTTGCTGGTGGCGTAGTTGACCGAGGCCGCTCCCGTGCCGCTGCTGCGAGTGACGGAGACCGTGACCGTGCCGGCGCCCTCATTCACGCTGTAGCTTGCGCTGCTGAACTGGATCGTCGCGGTCGGCGCGCTGTCGTTGTCGACGATGCTCACGGTGGCGCTGCTGGGCGACGCGAGTGTCGCGCCCGAGGGTGCGCTGAGCGTCACCGTGAAGGTCTCGGTGGCTTCGGGCGTGCTGTCGTTGATGATCGGCACCGTGAACGATGCCGAGGTCACTCCGGAGCCGAAGCTCAACACACCGGACGTGGCGCTGTAATCCGCGCCGGCCGTGGCGGTGCCGTTGCTCGTGGCGTAGCTGACCGAGGCCGTTCCCGTGCCGCTGCTGCGGTTGACCGTGATGGTCGCCGTGCCGGCGCCTTCATTCACGCTGTAGCTTGCCGCACTGAGCTGCAGCGTGGCCGCTGGCGCCGTGTCGTTGTCGACGATGGTCACAGTGGTGGTGCTGGGCGAACCCAGTGTGGCACCGGTCGGGCTGCTGAGGCTGACGCTGAAGGTTTCGTTGCCTTCCACCGCCGTGTCGTTGGTGATGGCCACCGTGAAGGTCCGGCTTGTCACGCCAGCGGCGAAGCTCACGACGCCGCTGCGCGCGGTGTAGTCGGAGCCGGCCTGTGCCGTGCCGTTGGCCGTGGCGAAGCTGACGCTGGCCGTGCCGACGCCGGAGCTGCGCGTGACAGTGATGGCGACCGTGGCCGAGCCTTCGTTGACGCTGTAGCTTGCCGCCGAGAAGCTGACGGTTGTGGACGGCGGCGCATCGAAGGTCGCCGTCACCGCGCGGGCTGCGCTCATGCTGACGGTACAGGTGGCCGCCGTCCCGGAGCAGGCGCCGCTCCAGCCGGCGAATACGGCGCCGCTGCCGGCTGCGGCCGTCAGTGTGACGCTGGTGCCCGAGGGGTAGCTCTCGCTGCAGTCTGCGCCGCAATTGATGCCTGCCGGCGCGGAGGTGACGGTTCCTGATGCTGCTGCGGCGCCTGCCCGCGTGACGGTCAGCGGGAAGCTGCTGGCCGCGCCGATGAAGGCCAGATCGATGCGCTTCATGCCGGTCACCGTGCCACCGCTGCGCGTGTCATTGACCGTCAGGCCATTGCTGCGGAATTCGTTGAGCGCATCGGTCACGGAGCTTCCCGGCTTCCATTGCTTGTACAGCGCCCAGGCGCCGGCGACGTGCGGCGCCGCCATCGAGGTGCCGTTGTATTCCGAGTAGGCATTGCCGGGAACCGATGACGTGATGTAGCTGCCCGGTGCGAGCAAGGAAACAAAGCTGGCGATGTTGGAATACGCGGCGATGCCGTTCACACCGGTCGCGCAGGCCCATCCACCGGCAGAGTCACACGTGGCGCCCACGCTGATGGCCGAAGAGATGCAGGCCGGTGCACCCATGCTGGCGGTGTAGTAGCTGTTGCCGGCCGAGGCGACGGTCGCGATGCCGGCCGCCCGAAGGTTGTCGATGATGGCCTTGCGCGAATCCGAATCGCAGTTGCTGGCGAAGTTACCGCCTCCCAGACTCATGTTCACCGCGGCGATGTTGTAGGTGTTGCGCAGCGCATAGACGCGCTCGAGCGCCAGCATCTGATCGCTGCTGTAGGAGAGCATGCGGGTCTGACCGGATCCGTTGTAGTTGGGAAAGCGGCTGAAGACCTGCATCGCGATGATGTTGGCGCCATAGGCGACACCGTGCGAGCCGTCGGAAGGGCGCGTGCCGCCCGCGGCCGTACCGGCCACGTGGGTGCCGTGGGGGCAGTCTGCGGAGCCGGTGCAGTGCACGCCGGAACCCGCAGCGGTGCTGGATGCCGCGCCGCCCGGGCAGACGGATTCGGAGGTGGTGCCGCTGGTCGTCGAATAGCAGGCTTCCGAGACCACCTTGCCGGCCAGGAACTCGTGAGACTTGTCGACGCCGGTATCGAGCACGGCCACCGCCCAGCCCGTGCCGATGAAGCCGCGCCCCCAGGCCGTGGGCGCATTGATCAGCGGGTTGCTCTGCAGCATCGAGGGCGCGTCCAGCGCGTCTTCCTGGATGTGACGGATCAGCGGTGATGCCCGCAGGCGCGCCAGCGCATTGGCGTCGACTTCGAGGGCCATGTAGGGAACGGTCTCGAAGCGAGCCTTGACGCGTGAGAGCGTATTCGTCAGCAGCTGGGCCACGGCAGCGGCCTGCGCATTGCCGATGTCGCGGCGCTGCTGCTGGGCCGCCGCCGCGCCCAGCACGGCTTCGGCGCGGGTGACCATGTCCAGCCCGACGATCACCCGCACCGAGCCCTGGGATGCCGCACGCGACGCGAGCTCATCCAGCGCCTGGGAAGGAGCAGGCTGCGCCCAGGCCGTGGTCGCGCCCAGGCTGACCGCTGCAGCGCCGATGCAGCGGCTCAGGACTCTCACGATCCGATGAATGTTCACGGCTTGCCCTCTTGCGTGTGACCCGGTCATCACGCACCGATCCGGTGCGCAACGGCGAGCGCGCAGTGTCGCCATGTGGGCGACCCCTTGGCAATCGCCCGACCCCGGCTGTTACACCCCGTTTGTGTATCCGTACGTCACAGGACGGCTTCAGGCCGGGAACTGCATCAAGCAGGGGCTTTGGCAACCCCGCTTGGCGGGGACCAAAAGAGGGGCAGGTGAGCGGCCTGTCGCCGCGATCGATGCCTCAGCCCTGGACGTCGGCCTGCGCACGCCCTTCTGCCGCGGCGTCTTCGACGGCCTGGCGCCGACGCGCCTCGGGATAGATCAGCGATTCTTCCAGGGCGATGTGATCACGGTAGAGCTGCTCGAAGACGGGCAGGGCTGCGCGCAGCGTATCCAGGTCGTACCAGCTGAAGCCGTTGGCGGCCGCTTCAAGCTGCGGTTCCAGTTCCAGCCAGTCCTCTTCGAGCCAGCCATGGTCCTGCTGCAACCGGATCACGTGCTGCACCAAGGTCTCATCGCTGCTCTTGAGCAAGCCCGGAAAGATCAGCCGCTCTTCGGCCGCATGGTGCTCGCGTGCATGTTGCGTGAAGAAGGTGCAGATGTGGCGCGCCAGCTTGCGGCTCTTGTCGGTCACGCCTTCGCTGTCCAGCAAGGCGATGAGCCGCGCCAGATCACCCAGCGCATCCATCACCTGGCGATGCTCGCCATCGAGTGCGTCGATGGCCGGCAGGGAAGGGCGCGTGAAGCCATCCATGACGCGTGCTTTCTTGTTGGCTTTGCTCATCATTTGCTCCTGGAAAGGGGAATGTCGGGATTGTTCGCGGCTGGGCGCCATCGTTGTTGCGTTGCGTCAACGGGTGCCATCCCGCACGGCCAGGCCGTACCTGGCGCCCGTGTGGCTCTGGGCATGCGGCAACGGCGTGTCACCGGGGCTGCTTCCTGCTGCCGGGGGCGAGGATCGCAGTTTCATATGGCGAAAATCCACCATGTGTCGTGAAACTGTCTTTGCGGCAGCGCAGCATGGACGACCCACGAGAAGAAAAATCGTTTCGCAACATGGAACGACATCGCCAAGTCCTTGATTTGCAAGGAGAAGAAAAATAGTCTTCTATAAGACATAAGTGTTCTCCGTGACAGCGAGAGCGCGTACGCTTGCAGCCGTTGAATCCTGGTTTTCCCTTTCTCTCGTAGCCGTCTTTCGATAAGGAGTTTTCGCATGACGCAACTGACCCGTGAGCAACAGATCGCCGCCCTCGAAAAGGACTGGGCCGAGAACCCGCGCTGGAAGCTGGTCAAGCGGGGCTACAGCGCCGCCGATGTGGTGCGCCTGCGCGGCAGCCTGCAGCCCGAATACACGCTGGCCCAGCGCGGCGCTGAAAAGCTCTGGAACCTGGTCAATGGCGGCGCCACCAAGGGCTACGTGAACGCCTTCGGCGCCATCACGGCCGGCCAGGCCATGCAGCAGGCCAAGGCCGGCCTCGAGGCGGTGTATCTGTCGGGCTGGCAGGTCGCGGCCGACGGCAACACCAGCGAGACCATGTACCCCGATCAGTCGCTCTACGCGTATGACTCGGTGCCGACGATGGTGCGTCGCATCAACAACACCTTCAAGCGCGCTGACGAAATCCAGTGGAGCCGTGGCATCGGCCCCGGCGACAAGGGCTTCGTCGACTACTTCCTGCCCATCGTGGCCGATGCCGAAGCCGGCTTCGGTGGCGTGCTGAATGCCTTCGAGCTGATGAAGAACATGATTGCCGCCGGCGCTTCCGGCGTGCACTTCGAAGACCAGCTGGCCGCGGTGAAGAAGTGTGGCCACATGGGTGGCAAGGTGCTGGTGCCGACCAACGAAGCGGTCGAGAAGCTGATCGCCGCGCGCTTCGCCGCGGACGTGATGGGCGTGCCGACGATCGTGCTGGCCCGTACCGATGCCGAAGCAGCCAACCTGCTGACCAGCGACCACGATGCCAACGACAAGCCCTTCTGCACCGGCGAGCGCACGCAGGAAGGCTTCTACCGCGTGAAGAACGGTCTGGAGCAGGCGATCAGCCGCGGCGTGGCCTACGCGCCCTACGCCGATCTGGTGTGGTGCGAAACCGGCACGCCGGATCTGGGCTTCGCGCGCGAGTTTGCGCAAGCCGTGCACGCCAAGAGCCCGGGCAAGCTGCTGAGCTACAACTGCAGCCCGTCCTTCAACTGGAAGAAGAACCTCGACGACAAGACCATCGCCGAGTTCCAGGAGAAGCTCTCCGAGCTGGGCTACAAGTACCAGTTCATCACGCTGGCCGGCATCCACATCAACTGGTACAACACCTTCCAGTTTGCCCACGCCTATGCCCGCGGCGAAGGCATGAAGCACTACGTGAACATGGTGCAGGAGCAGGAATTCAAGGCGCGCGACCAGGGCTACACCTTCGTGTCGCACCAGCAGGAAGTGGGCGCCGGTTATTTCGACGACGTCACCACCGTCATCCAGGGCGGCTCGTCCAGCGTCAAGGCACTGACCGGCTCGACCGAAGAAGAGCAGTTCCACTGATCCTTGGCGCTGCCCTTCGCGAAGCGCGCCACCGGCTCGCTTCGCGGGAAGGGGGCGCAAGCCACGACGCCCGCAGCATGCGGGCGTCTTCAGTTTCTCTGCGCCCGCAGCATGCGGGCGTCTTTCGTCCAAGGCCCGCCGTTCGCCGGCGCTCAAGACCCCGCCGAAGCCCCCAGCCGCCGCCAGTGCACCAGGCCGGCGAAGAGCAGCGCCGAGACCAGCAGCGTGCCCAGCAGCCAGGGCGACGCCAGTTCGCGCAGCGCGAGCATGGCGTCGCCGGCCAGCCAGTGGGGCGCCTGCTCCAGCGCGGTGCTGAGCGACTCGCTGCGCCCTTCCGGCTGGTCCGGGTCGCTGGCATGGATGAAGCCCCGCGCCGCACGCTCGACCAGGCCGCGCAACAGTTCCCAGGGCCAGGGCACGCCGAGCAGGCGGTCGATCAGGCCGCTGCCCAGGCCCACGCCCACGCCCAGGATCACCAGACCCCAGCGCCGGAACCAGGCCGTCATCAGCACGACGGCCAGGATGATGGGCGAGAGCCACAGCGTCGCGAGGAAGACCCCCAGCGCCAGGCGCGCCGCCAGCGCGGCCACGGTGGCCATCAGTCCGGACCAGGGCAAGCCCAGCCAGGTGTCGAAGCCGCTGATGCGCGTGACCACCACCAGCGAGATCAGCAGCCCGGCCGCCACACCGATGGCCAGCGCGGCCAGCGGCGCGAGGATCAGGTGCACCAGCAGCGGCACGGCCAGGCTCTGGCTGTGACCGATGGGCATGGAGAGCCAGAATTCCACCGAACGGTCTGCGTGATCGCGCCGCGCCAGGCCCGTCACGATGATCAAGGATGTGAGCCAGAAGATGCCCAGCTGCGCGGCGGTCGGCACCGCCAGCGAGGCAAAGCCGATCACCGCAACCTTTTGGCTCAGTTCGGACGGCAGTCCGCCGAGTTCGATCTGCCCGAAACTCAGCAGCAGCACGGCCAGTGCCGTCGGCAGCAAGGCGAGCAGGGCCCAGCCGAAGCGGTGCTGCATCCACTCGCGGCGCACCAGGGTCGTCAAGACAGTCATGTCGGCTCTCCGGATCAGAAGTGCTGGCGATCCAGCTCGGGCTTGCGCGTGAGCGCGACGAACAGGTCCACCAGGCTGGGCCGCACGCGCCGGCCCAGGGCCTCGATGTCGGCCGGTGGCGCGCCGTCGAACAAGGCGGTGGCGCCTGCACTGCTGCGGTAGCGCAGCAAGGGGTGAGCGGCGGCCATGCGGTCGGCGACGGCCGCGTCATGGCCGAGGGCGACGAAGCGCCGGTCCATGTCCTCCAGGCTGATGGACAGCACCAGCTTGCCTTCGTTGAGCATCATCACGTCGGACAGCAGGGACTCGATCTCTTCCACCTGGTGCGTGCTGATGATCACGCTGCGCTCGCCGTCGCACCACTCGTCGATCAGCATCTCGTAGAAGGCCTTGCGCGAGAGCACGTCCAGGCCGAGCGTGGGCTCGTCCAGGATCATCAGCCGTGCATCGATGGCCGCCACCAGCGCCAGGTGCGCCTGCACCAGCATGCCCTTGGAGAGCTTCTTGACCTTGTCGTCCAGGCCCACGCTGGTGCGGCGCAGCAGCGCCCGGGCCCGCTCGGCGGAAAACCGCGGGTGAAGCCCGCTCATCAACTGGATCAGTTCCGACACTCGCGCCCAGCGCGGCAGGATCGCCACGTCCGGGATGTAGCAGACCGATTGGAGCAGGGGCACCCGCTCCTTGACCGGCGAGAGGCCCAGCACGCTGAGCTCGCCCTCGGGCGTCTTGAGGCCGACCAGTGCCTTCATCAGTGTCGTCTTGCCTGCGCCGTTATGCCCCAGCAGGCCGATCACGCGGCCCTTGGGGATGCTGAAGCTCACGTCCTCGACGGCCGCCTTGCCGCCATAGCGCACGCTCAGGTTGCGCGCCTGTACCAGCAGTTCGCTCGTACTCATGCCCGGTCCTCCCAACTCAGTTGTGTGGCGTCGATGTCCAGGCGCTTCAGGCGCTCGCGCAGCCTGGGCCATTCGGTCTTCAGAAAACGTTCCCGTTCGCTGGCCTTGAGGCGTTCGCGCGCGCCCGGCGTCACGAACAGCCCCAGCCCGCGGCGGCTTTCCAGCAAGCCCGCCTCGGAAAGTGCCTGCAGCGCGCGGCTCACGGTCAGGGGGTTCAGCAAGTGCTGGCTGGCCAGCACGCGCACCGAGGGCATGGCCTCGCCTTCCGGTGGCTGGCCGTCCAGCAGCAGGGCCGCCAGACGGTCAGCCAGCTGCTGGTAGATCGGAAGCCCGTCGTCCCAGGTGTTGGTCATGGTGCGCTGCAGGTGTGTTGCCGAGGTAGCACACCATAACGGCAGCGGATGAACGCCGCCGGGCCGTGCGACGTTCTGCAGATGGGCAGGACAGACTGCGCAGCCGGGCGATCTGCCGCGCAGTCCGCGCGGTCCTCACAGGCCGCGGACGCAGCCGTCCCGCCTAGAGCGAGGCCTGCAGCATCTCCCGGTAATCCTCGCGCGTGGCCAGGCGCGGGTTGGTCCTGTGGCAGTGATCGGCCATGGCGCCATCGATCACGCGCTCGAAGAGCTCAGGCCTCACGCCCAGCGCGGCAAGCCCCGAAGGCAGCCCGAGCCGCTGGTTCAGCTCGCGCAGCGCTTCGGCGAGTTCCGTGCCCTGCTCATCACAGGTGCCGATGCCGATGGCCTGAGCGATGCGCTGCAGGCGCCGTTCACGGCGGATCGATTCGGACGGCGCGTTGAACAGCACCACCGCGGGCAGAAACAAGGCATTCAAGGTGCCGTGGTGCAACCGCGGATTCACGCCGCCCAGGCTGTGGCTGAGCGAGTGCACGCAGCCCAGGCCCTTCTGGAACGCCATGGCCCCTTGCATGCTGGCACTCATCATGTTCCAGCGCGCCTCGCGGTCCTGGCCGTCGCGCGTGGCGCGTTCGATGTGCGCCCAGCCGCGCGCCAGGCCGTCCAGCGCGATGCCGTCGGCAGGGGGGTTGACGGCAGGCGCCATGAAGGTCTCCAGGCAGTGCGCGATGGCATCCATGCCGGTCGCGGCCGTCAGCATCGGGGGCAGGCCGAGCGTCAGTGCCGGATCCAGCAGCGCGCTGCGCGGCACCAGGTGCCAGCTGTGGAAGCCGAGCTTGCGGCCGTCATCGACGATCAGGATCGCGCCGCGCGCCACCTCGCTGCCGGTGCCGGCGGTGGTGGGCACGGCGATCAGCGGCAGCACGCGTTCGGTGATGAGGGGGCTGCCGCCTTCGATGGTGGCGTAGTGCGTCAGCGGGCCCTCATGCGTGGCGGCGATCGCCACGCCCTTGGCCAGATCGATGCTGGAGCCGCCGCCGACGGCGATGAGGCCATCGCAGCGCTGTTCGCGCAGCAGGGCCACGGCGGCGCGCACGCCGGCCTCCGTCGGGTTGGCGGGCGTGCCATCGAAGACCGCGTGGGGCAGCTCGCCCAGGACGGCTTCGGCCTGGGCCAGCACGCCGGCCGCCCGCACCCCGGCATCGGTGACGATCATCGGCCGCTGCATGCCGACACGCGCGCATTCCGCCGGCAGCTGGCCGACGACGCCATAGTCCAGGTGGATCTGGGTGAGGTAGTTGATGAAGGCCATCGAGTGCTCCGGTGGCACGGGCGGGTCGGGCGGCTTTGCTGCGCGGTTCCCCCGGGTGCTGCGGCCAGTATGCAACGGCATACTCGGGCGCCTTATCGCTTGTTCCCCTGATGGTTTGGCGCATCACCTGTTGACGCCGCGCATGGCCGGGCTGCTGGATCGCATCCGCCGCGCCGGCCGGCCCCCGCTGCACGCCCTGACGCCGACCGAGGCGCGTGCGGCCTATGCCGCGGGCGCCGAGGTGCTGGATCTGCCCCGGGTGCCGATGGCGCGCCTGGAGGCGCTGGAACTGCCCGGCGGCGATGGCCGCCCGCGTCCCGCGCGGCTCTATGCGCCATCCGACGCCAGGTTGCCGGTGCTGCTGTACCTGCACGGCGGGGGTTTTGTCGTCGGTGGCCTGGAAACGCACGACGCGCTGTGCCGGCAGCTCGCGCGGCGGGCGGGCTGCGCGGTGATCTCGCTGGATTACCGCCTGGCGCCCGAGCACCGGTTTCCGGCGGCGCAGGACGACACCTGGGCGGCCCTGCGCTGCCTGCCGCAGCAGGCCGAGGCCCTGCAGCTGGATGGCCAGCGCCTGGCGGTGGGCGGCGACAGCGCCGGCGGCACCCTGGCGGCCGTCGCGGCGCTGATGGCGCGCGATGCCGGGCTGCCGCTGCGCCTGCAACTGCTGATCACGCCCGGCACCACGGCGCATGCCGATACGCCGTCGCACAGGCTCTTTGCCCAAGGCTTCCTGATCGAGGCCGCGACCATCGCCTGGTTCTTCGATCACACGCTGGAGTACCACCACCGGCGCGACTGGCGCTTTGCACCGCTGGAAGTGGCGGATGTCGATGGCGTGGCGGACGCCTGCGTGATCCTGGCCGAGTGCGATCCGCTGGTCGACGAGGGGCTGGCCTATGCTGACCGCCTGCGCGCGGCCGGCGTGCCGGTGCAGCTGGAACTGGCGCGCGGCGTGACGCACGACTTCATCAAGATGGGCCGCGTGCTGCCCGAAGCCGGCGCCGCGCTGGACGCGGCAGCGGCAGCGCTGAAGCAGGCTTTTTATTCACCCTGAGGACAGCATGAAACGCAGCAACTTCCGTTTTCTCGAGCGCCTGCGCGTGCGCTGGGCCGAGGTGGACATGCAGAAGATCGTGTTCAACGGCCACTACCTGATGTACTTCGACACCGCGGTCGCCGGCTACTGGCGTGCGATGGCACTGCCGTACCACGACACGATGGCGGCGCTGCAGGGCGACCTCTACGTGCGCAAGGCGACCGTGGAGTACATGGGCTCGGCGCGCTATGACGACGCACTCGAGGTGGGCATCCGCTGCGAGCGCATCGGCAACTCGTCGATGCTGTTCCAGGCCGCGGTCTTCAACGGCGAGCAGGCGCTGGTCACGGGCGAGCTGGTCTATGTGTTTGCCGATCCGGCCAGCCAGACCTCGCGCCCCATCCCCGCGCCGCTGCGCGAACTGCTGACTGCCTTCGAAGCCGGCGAGCCGATGGTGCAGCTGCGCACCGGCCGCTGGGATGATCTCGGCCCGCAGGCCCACCCTCTGCGCAAGGCCGTCTTCGTCGAAGAACAGAAGATTCCGGCCGAGCTGGAGTGGGATGCGGCCGATGCCACGGCCCTGCATGCGCTGGCGGTCAATCGCCTGGGCCAGGTGCTGGGCACCGGGCGGCTCGTGGCATTGGCCAACGGCACGGGCAAGATCGGCCGCATGGCCGTGTTGCGCGTGGCGCGCGGAGGGCAGGTGGGCCGCGCGCTGCTGCAGGCCCTGGTGCAGGCTGCGCGCGAGCGTGAGCTGGGCGCGGTGGTGCTGCACGCGCAGGCGTCCGCCGTCGGTTTCTACCGCCGCCAGGGCTTCGAGCCCCGCGGCCCTGCGTTCGAGGAAGCGGGCATTCCGCACCAGGAGATGGTGCTGGCGCTCTAGGAGCGTCAGCGGTTCGTCAAGGCCAGCGGACGGCGACTATGCGGATGGCCAGGGCCGAGTGGGCGCCCCCGCCGGCGGCAAAGACACGAATCGCTCCACCTGGCGGGCCGAGACGATGACTGTGGCCAGCCGCTCGGCCGCCATCGCATCGATCAGGGCTTGTTCGGCTTTTGTCAGGCCGGCACCAGGCAACCGGTAGATCTCCATCAGCGTGGTCGGGTGGCCCGGCTTGGCAGACCCGTCTTCAGCGGCTGGAGCGCCCTGGGATGGTGGTGGCGTGACATCCGGTTCGTGCCCGGCGTCGGCGCGCTGCAGCAGCTGCGCCTGCAGCCCCGGCAAGGTCTGCCGCAGATCGGCCTGCATCTGCCTTGCCAAGGCCAGGGCTCGCGTCGTGTCGAGCGTCTTCCAGTAGGCGTAGAGCTGGATGCCGCCGCTCCCGTCAGGGGTCACATCGGATCCATCAGGCCGCTTCAGCCGGCATCGCGTAGGGCAGGGGCGTGGGCAGCAGCGAGACCTCGCCGCTGCGGAAGCTGCCTTCCTGGCCCAGCATCGCCAGCTTCACCTCCAGCAGCGCAGACCAGGCGCCATCGGGGTGCGCGGCCGCCAGCACCACCTCGCCCGCCGGCTGGCCGGGGTCGCTGCTGTGGTGCACCTCGGCACCGGCCTGCAGCGGGCCGCTGGCCTCGGCCAGCACCATGCGGCGCTTGAGCGTGCCGCGGTACTGGCTGCGCGCGACGACCTCCTGGCCAGGGAAGCAACCTTTCTGAAAGTCCACGCCGCCCACCAGCTCCAGGTTCACCATCTGGGGCACGAAGTGGTCGGACGTGGCGGCCGTGATGCGCGGCACGGCGCTGCGCACCTCCAGCCAGGACCAGGCCTGAGCAGGCAGCGCTGGCACATCAGGCGCTGCGGCTTCGGCCGGTGCGCAACACAGCCAGCGCGTGGCCGGGGCATCGGGCAGGCGGATCCAGGTGAGATCGGGCCTCGCTTCTGCCACGCCGGCACGCCAGGTCGTGGCCTGCTGCGCGGCGCCGCCCAGCCAGCGGCCCGCGGCGTCGCCGGCCAGCCCCCACAGCGCCCACTGCGCCGAGCCATCGCTGAGCTGGCACTTGGCACGCATCACGAACATCGACAGGCGCTTCAGCGTCGGGGCCAGCAGATCGGCGCTGCAGGCCAGGGCCATCGTGTCGGCATCCAGCCGGAAGAGCACGAAGCTGGCCAGCAGCCGCCCCTTGGGCGAACAGTAGCCCGCCAGGCGCGCGCGGTCGGCCGTCAGGCCTTGCGCGCTCTGCGTCAGCTGCGAGTGCAGGAAGCTCGCGGCGTCGGCGCCGCGGGCCAGGATCACGCCCCAGTCAGACAGGCGAATGGCGCCTTGCAGCGCGGCGGCGGGGCTCAAAGTGGGCGTCATCGGCTCATTATCATCAGCACCCATGTCCGCAAGGCGAATCGGGTTACGGCTGTTGGGTGCGGTGCTGGCCACGCTCCTGCTGCTGGCCGGGCTGGCCGCCTGGCTGGCGTGGCGCTGGCTGGATCAGCCCTTGCCGGTCAAACAGGCAACGGTGGAGCTTTCCGTCGAGTCCGGCGCAACCCCGCGGGAGATCGCCCAGCGCTGGGTCGCTGCCGGCGTGGACGTGCCGGCCGAGTGGCTCTTCCAGTGGTTTCGCTGGTCAGGGGATGCGCGCCGCATCCGCGCGGGCAGCTACGCGATCGACGACAACACCACGCCGCGGGCCCTGCTGCAGAAGATGGTGCAGGGTGACGAGACCATGGAGCAGGTGCGACTCATCGAAGGCTGGACCCTGCGTCAATGGCGCGAGGCGCTGGCCAAGGCGCCCCACCTCAAGCCCAGCACCGCGACCATGAGCGAAGCCGAGTTGATGGCGGCGCTGGGGGCCCCGGGCGTCGCGGCGGAAGGCCGCTTCTTTCCGGATACCTACCGCTATGGCCGTGGCGTCAGTGATCTGACCGTGCTTCGCCGCGCCCAGGCGCAGATGCAGCGCAAGCTCCAGCAAGCCTGGGAGGCCAGGGCGGCGGGGCTGCCCCTGAAGAGCCCGGATGAGGTGTTGATCCTCGCCTCCATCGTCGAGAAGGAAACCGGCCGCGCCGCGGATCGCGGGCTGGTGGCCGGTGTCTTCATCAACCGGCTGCGCATCGACATGCCGCTGCAGACCGATCCCACGGTGATCTACGGCCTGGGCGCGGCCTTCGACGGCAACCTTCGCAAGCGTGATCTGCAGGCAGACACGCCCTTCAACACCTACACACGCCGCGGCCTGCCGCCCACGCCGATTGCCATGCCGGGCGAGGATTCGCTGCTGGCGGCCGTGCAACCGCAGACGACGCGGGCGCTGTATTTCGTGGCGCGTGGCGACGGCAGCAGCGTCTTCAGCGAAAACCTGGCCGATCACAATCGCGCGGTCAACACCTATCAGCGGCGCGGCAACCCTTGAGCACTTCGGCAGCGGCCCTCTTCATCACTTTCGAAGGCATCGACGGCGCGGGCAAGACCACGCACATCGAGACCCTGGCCCAGGCGCTGCGTGATCACGGCCGGCGCGTCTTGCTGACGCGCGAGCCCGGTGGCACGCCGCTGGCCGAAACCCTGCGCGAACTGGTGCTGCACCAGCCGATGGACACCTTGACCGAGAGCCTGCTGATCTTTGCGGCGCGGCGTGATCACCTGCAGCAGACGATCGAGCCCGCCCTGCGCGCCGGCATCACGGTGATCTGCGACCGCTTCACGGACGCGAGCTTCGCCTACCAGGGCGGCGGGCGCGGCTTCGATCTTGAGGTGCTGGCGCAACTGGAGCGCTGGGTCCAGCAAGGTCGTCAGCCGGATCTGACGCTGTGGTTCGATCTGCCGGCGGCCGAGGCCGCCCGCCGCCGCGCGGCCGCTCGGGCGCCGGACCGCTTCGAGGCGCAGGATGTCGAGTTCTTCGAGCGGGTGCGCGGCGGCTACGCCCGCCGCAGCGCAGCCTCGCCACAGCGCTTTGCCGTCATCGATGCCGATCAGCCGCCGGATCGGGTCTGGCTGCAGGTAGCGCGGGCGGCGCAGGAGCATGGGGCGTGGTGACGGGCGCGCTGCCTGCGGTGGTGAGCGAGTCGGGCGAGCTGAGCCTGCCCTGGCTGCGCCAGCCGCTGCAGACTATCCTTCAGCAGCAGCGCGGCCATGCGCTGATCATCCACGGCGCGCCGGGTGACGGCGCCTGGGATCTGGCGCTGGCGGTCGCCCAGGGTTGGCTCTGCGAGGGTGCCCCAGAAGCGCGCCCCTGCGGCCACTGCGGCAGCTGCCGGCTCTTTCGGGGCTGGGCACATCCCGATGCGGTGTGGCTGCTGCCGGAGGCCCTGGCGCTGGAGCGCGAGATGCCCGTCAAGCTGGACGAGCGCCGCAAGCCCAGCCGACAGATCCGCGTCGATGAGGTGCGCGCTGCCACCGAGCGGCTCAGCTCCACCTCCGGCCGTGGCCGCGGGCATGCGCTGGTGGCCCTGCCAGCGGAAGCCATGAATGCCATCGCCGCCAGCGCGCTGCTCAAGACGCTGGAAGAACCGCCTCCCGGCACGCGCCTGGTACTGGCGGCCGCCGAGCCCGCGCGGCTGCTGCCGACCATCCGCAGCCGCTGCCAGATCACGCCCTTGCCCTCGCCCGATGCGGCGCAGGCGCAGGCCTGGCTGGCCGGGCAGGGCGTTTCCGCCGCGGCTGTGCTGCTGGCGGCCTGCTCGGGTCGGCCGCTTGATGCGCTGGCCCTGCACCGCGCCGGCTTGAGCGCCGAGGCCTGGTCGGCCTTGCCTCAGCGGGTGCAGGCCGGGGACGCGTCCGTACTGGGTGGTCTGGGCATCGCGCTGCGCCTGGACATCCTGGCTCGCCTGTGCCACGACGCCATGTGCCTGGCGGTCGGTGCTGCGCCGCGCTTCTTCCCCGAAGCTCGCCTTCAGGGGCCGCTGCAGCTGCCCCGCCTGGCCCAATGGCAGCGGCAGCTGCTGCAGATCCAGCGCCACGCCGAACACCCGTGGAACGAGCCCGTGCTCATGGACGCCTTGATCGCCGAAGGGCAGGACGCGCTGCGGCCCGCGCGGGCCTGACGGGCAGTCACGGCTTGACGCGTTCGGGATGACACGCATGACAAGCGCATTGGCTACACTCGACGCATGAACACGCCGCCCACGGCCCGATCTGCCCCGCTGGCGCCCGCGTCGACGCCGGCGACCAGCGGCGCGCGGCCCAGCGTGATCCAGCTGGTCTTTCGCGAGAAGGGCGCGCTGTACGCGGCCTACATCCCGATGCTGGCCGATGGCGGTTTGTTCGTTCCGACCTCGCGTGAATACCGGCTGGGCGAAGACATCTACCTGCTGCTGTCGCTGCCCGATGACCCGCAACGTTATCCAGTCGCCGGGAAGGTGGCCTGGATCACGCCGGCCAACGCCTCAGGCGGCAGGACCCAGGGCGTGGGCGTGCGTTTTCCGAACGACGACAAGACCCGCGCGCTGAAGCTGAAGATCGAAGAGCTGCTCGGCACCTCGATCTCCAGTTCCAAGCCGACGCAGACCATCTGATCCAGCCGGCGCTTGCCCAGGGCGCGACGCTGTGCGCCCGGGGTGGCCCGAACGGACTGCAGCATCCCGATCACCGCATGTTTGTCGATTCCCATTGCCATCTGAGCTTTGAAGGCTTGCACGAGCGCATCGAAGACGTCCTGGCCGCGATGGCGGCCGCCCAGGTGACGCGAGCGCTGTGCATCTGCACGACCGTCGAGGAGTTTGATCGTGTGCACGCGCTGGCGCTGGCCCACGACAAGCTCTGGTGTACCGCGGGTGTGCACCCGGACAGCGAAGCGGTTCACGAGCCGAGCGAATCCGAGCTGATGGATCTTCTGGCCCGACCGCGGGTCGTAGGTGTCGGGGAAACCGGGCTGGACTACTACCGCCTGAACGGGCGCTCGGTCGACGAGATGGCCTGGCAGCGCGAGCGCTTTCGCCGCCACATCCGGGCCGCGCGGGCGGTGCGCAAGCCGCTGGTCGTGCACACACGATCGGCTTCGGACGACACCTTGCGGATCCTGAGCGAGGAGGGCGCCGAAGCGGCCGGCGGCGTCTTCCATTGCTTCACCGAGACCGCAGCCGTTGCGCGCGCCGCGCTGGACATGGGCTTCTACATCTCGTTTTCCGGCATCCTGAGCTTCAAGAATGCCCAGGATCTGCGCGACGTCGCCGCTTGGGTGCCGCTGGATCGCTGCCTGATCGAGACCGACAGCCCTTACCTGGCGCCCGTTCCGTATCGCGGCAAGCCCAATCAGCCGGCCTATGTGCCGCATGTCGCGGCGGCTCTGGCAGCGGCCAAAGGCCTGTCGGTCGAGGACGTGGCGCATGCCACGACGCGCAACTTCGATGCGTTGTTCTTCCCGCTGGGGGTCTGACGGCCGCTTGAAGCGGCTTCAAGCAGCTTCAAGTGGCTTCAAGTCGGATGACTATTTACTTCATGAAGAAGCTTCATCTTCTTGTAATTACACTGATTTCTGATCCGTGTGGTGGGCGGATGATCTCATGAGCCTGGCGAACGCGATGTGGCCTTCAGCGTCCACTTCAAGTTGTACTTCAAGTGATTTTCAAATTGTCTTCCAAGTCATTGTCTGAAAATGAGTTTTCACGGTTGATCGGCCACCTGCCAGGCGCGATCTGATCGTCGCCACCTTGTCAGGCAGGTTCGTCATCGGCGTCCGCCGATCGGTTTGGGTCAGGGCGCGCCGCAGTGCCGCAGCGCCTGAAAAGCGGGCGGAACCCGGCCAGACTGCGGGAACTTTGCAAACTTCGTGAACGACGTCATGGGCGCTCGCCGGCCCGCGGAGGACAGGCTTGTCAGGCATTTGCTGACACGCGGAATCGGCCGATATCCACTAGGGCACCACCCAACCGGGTTCTACAGTGGTTTCAGCCCAGAGACCGTCGATATCGGAGTCCATCGCACCATGACAGCTACCCAGGAACTGCCCAACCCCTTCGAGCTGCTGATCAACCCGGAGTCGGTGATCAAGGCCGTCGAGTCGTCCGAGCGACTGGGCCGCCTTCAGAGCCGCGTCTGCCGACCGCTGGACCGTCCGCTGATTCCGACCGCGCCGAACGACGCCTTGGCCGCATTCGACGCCGCCATCGAGCGTGCGTCTGCGCGCCGCGCGTTCTGATCGCCAGAGTCACGTCACCAGCGTCACTTCACCGGTGTCACTTCACCGGTGTCACTTCACCGGTGTCACTTCACCGGTGCCACTTCACCGGTGCCACGTCACCGGCGGCACTGTGCCGCGACGCTTGCTCCGAGTTCGGGGCGCCGCGCGGTGTGATCACCGTCTGATCCTCCAACGGCCGCGCTCGCGGCCGCCGTTCGCACAGCGGCACAGGATCCGGCGCGGTGGAGCGGCGCCGCCCATACGCGCCGTTCAGCGCTGACGCACGTCTAGATGAGCGTTCCTGTCGTTTGTCTACAATGTATATTATGTGAACTCATAGCGAGATGGAAGGCTCGGTGCGGCCTCATGTAGCGGCCTCATGTAGCCGCCTCACGCAGCGACCTCACGCAGCGGCCTCACGCTCCTGCCTCAAGCCCCACCCTCACGCGCGGCCTCGGTGCCCTTGTCCTGCATCTCGTCAACGATCATGCGCTGCACGAGCTGGGTGTCATAGCCCGTCAGCAGCCGCCGGCCAAAGACCGTGGCCGGCACGCCTTTGGCGCCGGTCAGTGCAAAGGCCTCGCGCGCGGTGGCACTGGTGCTCAGGTTCATCACCGTCACCGAGCCCATCAATCGGGTCAGCTGACGGGTCACTTCCGGGCAACTGCCGCAGCCATCGGCGACAAAGACCACGGCCTGGCCCTTGCCGAGCGGCAGCGAATCGACGCGATCGGCAAGGCTTGCGACCCGGACTTCGTTGGCGCCCACGGCCGCCGCAACGGCACTCTGGCCGCGGGCCTTCAAGCCATCCAGAAAGCTGCGGAAGGTCTGCTCGAGATCCAGCGCGAAGGCGCCCGTGCAGCAGGATGCAAGAAGCATCGACGCGGCGAGTTGCCGAACGGGAAAAGCTGGCCTTGGGCGCATCGCTGTCTCCACGATTGGCCTGCCCGGAGGGACTCGAACCCCCGACCTGCTGCTTAGAAGGCAGCTGCTCTATCCAGTTGAGCTACGGGCAGTGCGGTGCCGAAGGCGCGGCGGGGCGAGGATGGTCGGGGTGAGATGATTCGAACATCCGACCCACTGCTCCCAAAGCAGTTGCGCTACCAGGCTGCGCTACACCCCGACAAGAAGGCGGGATTCTAGCCGGCATGGGGCGGCCGACGCAGGGCGGCGTGCCGGCCCTCAGGCGCGCCGGGTTGGCGCCGCCGGCGCCGGCACGGGATCCGGCAGATCAAGTTGCGCGCAGATGGCCACACACTGCTGGATGTGCAGTTCGCAAACGTACTTCAGCGCCGAGAAGGTCAGCGCGGCGGAGACGGCCTGGCCGGCGATCGGCACGTATTTGGCGGCCTGCTGGGTCGTCAGACGGACGCCGACGAGCTTGAGCAGCGTCATCACGAGGTTGCGCGTGATCACCTTGCCGATGAGCAGGCTGCCGCCCGTGCTGATGGCCTTGTAGACGACGATGCGGCGGTCCGGCGCCAGCCGCTCGACCTGCTGCGGCGTCAGGCCGAAGGCTTCGTTGATCTCGGGCAGCAGCTGCACCAGCACGCCGACGTCGGTGACCCAGTCCAGCCCGGGAACGGGCACCATGGCCACGCCGGCGGCGAGCAGAGCTTTCTGGTTCACGCGCTTGCGGCAGCGCCGCGCGATGGCCTCTGCCTGCTCACGATCCGGCACCACGGTCCACTCGGCCACCTCGGCTTGCGGCTTTCGGCTGCGCAGCGGCGCGGTCAGCGCGCGCAGTCGGCCGCTGGCCTGGGCTGGCTCTGATGCCATGGATGTGTCGCTCCGCCGGGTTTCGCCTGGATTCAGTGCGCGCGTTCCGGCAGCACGACGATCCCGTCGGCGTCCGCATAGAGCCAGTCGCCAGGCTTGACCGTCACGCCCTGGATCTGCACCGGCAGGTCCTTCTGCCCTTCCCCGCGGCGCTCCGTGGGCAGGGGGATCAGGGCCAGGGCACGGATGCCGATGTCGCAGGCATTCAGCTCGGCCACGTCGCGCACGCAGCCGTCGATCACCACGCCGGCCCAGCCGTTGCGGGCGGCGGCCGCAGCGAGGTTGCCGCCCAGCAGCGCGCGCCGCAGCGAGCCGCCGCCATCCACCACCAGGACCCGGCCATCTCCGGCGGATTCGACAGCTGCCTTGACCAGCGAGTTGTCTTCATGGCACTGGACGGTCACCACAGGCCCTCCGAACGCCGTGCGCTGGCCGAAGTGCCGAAAGACCGGCGGCAGCACACGGAACTGCCCGGAGCGATCGCTCTTCAAGCGGTCGCCGAGGTCACAGGTGGGGGGCAGGCTGACGGATGGGCTCATGGCGTGGAGATGCGCAAGGCGATGGGGGTCGAGTTCAGGGCGCGTGACGGCGTTGTGCAGCCTCGCGGATTGCCGACAGGCGGGTGCGCGAGGTGATCACGTCAGGATCGAGCTTCAGGTGGATGAGGCCCGGCCGGGCCGCCGACAAGGCTTCGGTCAACGCCGGCTCGAATTGTTCCGTGCGATCGATCCGCCAGGCATTCCAGCCATAGGCGCGGGCCAGCGCCGCAAAGTCCGGGTTGAAGAGATCGCTGCCGCTCACGCGACCGGGGTATTCGCGTTCCTGGTGCATGCGGATGGTGCCGTAGGTGCCGTTGTCGACCACGATGCTGATCAGGCGTCCGGCGCCGTAGCCGGTGGCGGTGGCCAGTTCCTGGCCGTTCATCAGAAAGTCGCCGTCACCGCTGATGTTGATGGCGGTGCGCTGCGGGTACAACAGGGCGGCCGCCACGGCGGCCGGCAGGCCATAGCCCATCGCACCCGAGGTGCAGGCCAGCTGCGTGCGTCCGTGGTGTTGCAGGCCGGCATAACGGACAAACCGATGCAACCAGCCGCTGAAGTTTCCGGCGCCGTTGGTGTAGAGGCTGTCGGCCGGCGCCAGGCGCTGCAGCGTCTTCATCACCACGGCCAGGTCCATGGGCTCTACGGCGGCGGCGGCCTGATTGGCCTGGTAGTCGGCCTGGGCCTGCTGCGTCCAGGCGGTCCAGGGCACAGTGGGGGGCGCGGCCAGGGTTTCCAGCGCCTTGCCGGCGCCGGCCAAGGCGCACTGCAGCAGCAGATCGGCGGCGTAGACGCGGCCCAGTTCCTCGGCGCCGGCATGCAGGTGAACCAGGGTCTGCGCGGGTCTCGGAGCCTGCAGCAGGGTATAGCCACCGGTGGTCATCTCGCCCAGGCGAACGCCGATGGCCAGCACCAGATCGGCCTCTCGTACGCGGGCGGCCAGCGCCGGGTTGATGCCGATCCCGACATCGCCGGCATACAGCGGGTGCCTGTTGTCAAAGCTATCCTGGAAGCGGAAACCGCAGCCGACCGGCAACTGCCAGTTTTCGGCAAAGCGCTGCAGCGCGGCGGCCGACTCCGCTGTCCAGCCGCTGCCGCCGACGATCACGAAGGGCTTCTGTGCCCGCATCAGCAGCGCGCGCAGGTCGCGCAGCGCGCCGGGTGCGGGCCAGGCCTGCGCTGGCACGACGCACGGCAGCACCGGTGCGGCGGTGGGCTTGGTCAGCATGTCCTCGGGCAGCACGAGCACCACCGGGCCCGGCCGGCCCTGCATCGCGGTGTGAAAGGCGCGGGAGACGTACTCCGGCAGCCGGTCCGCGCTCTCGACCTCGGCCACCCACTTGGCCATGCCCAGCGTGCCGGGACCGAACATCTGTCGGTAGTCCAGCTCCTGGAAGGCCTCGCGGTCCCGCTGGTCGCTGGCCACCTGGCCAACGAAGAGGATCATGGGCGTGGAGTCCTGGAAGGCCGTGTGCAGCCCGATGCTCGCGTTGCTTGCACCCGGGCCGCGGGTGACGAAGCAGATGCCCGGGCGCCCGCTCAGCTTGCCTTGTGCTTCTGCCATGAAGGCCGCCCCGCCCTCTTGCCGACAGGCGATGAAGCGGATGCGCTCCCGGTGTTCGTGCAAGCCGTCCAGAACGGCCAGATAGCTTTCGCCCGGGACGCCGAAACAGGTCTGGATGCCCTGCTCGATCAGCGCTTCGACCAGCGCGTGGCCGGCCAGACGCGGGCCGGGAGTGCTTTCGCTCAAGACAGGCTCCTCATGTATGACGATAGGGGCTGAGCCCCCAAGCCCGCGCCAACGCGGTGCCGCATGTCACGCCGGCACGGCGCGTCGCGCCCGCACGGCGATGCCGACCAGGGCGGCCGAGGCCACACCGCACATCAGCGCGGCCGCTGCGCCGCCGAAGACGGCCGCCGGCCGCCCGCTGTCCAGCAGCGCACCGAAGACCGGGGCGGCCATCGCAAAGCCCACATCCAGCCCGGAGTACACCGTGCCATAGACGCGGCCCGTCGCGCCGGGCGGCGAAGCGCGCTTGATGAGCATGTCCCGCGAGGGGCCGGCCAGGCCGGTGCCAAAGCCGGCAGCCGCGGCCGAGGCTGCGGCCAGCCAGGGGGGCAGCCAGCCGCTGGCGGTCAGCAGCAGCAGGCCGGCGCCCAGCGTCAGCGCACCGGCGATCACCGCCTCCAGGCGGGGCACGCGGCTGACCAGAAAGCCGCCCAGGACCATGCCGACGGCACCGCAGAGCATGAAGGCCGTCACCACGAAGGCCGTGCCTGAGAGCGGCAGGCCGTACATCTTGCCCAGCGCCGGGCTGGCGAAGCTCTGGATCGCGGCCAGCGCCGCGGTGCTCCAGAAGAAGAACGAGAAGCACAGCCAGACCGAAGGCAGCTTCAGGAAGGCCATCGGGTGTTCTGACGACAAGGCGGCTGCGCCCGGCTTCTCGTGCGCCCAGCTGCCGGCGCGGTCATCGATGGAGGCCCGGTTCAGCCACAGCAGCAGGATCACGACGGCGACGACCGCGGCGGTCCCGACATAGGCCCAGCGCCAGTGGCCGCCCAGCGTCGACAGGCCGATCAGGAACACCGGCGCGGCGGCCCAGCCCAGATTGCCGCTGATGCCATGCACCGAGAAGGCATGGCCGAGGCGCTGGGACGACACGCGCTTGTTGAGGATGGTGAAGTCCACTGGGTGGAACGGCGAGTTGCCGAATCCAGCCAGCGCAGCCGCCAGCATCAGCTCGCCATAGCCGGTGGCCGTGGCGGCGGCGATGGAAGCCAGGAAGAAGCAGGACAAGGCGCCGAAGAGCACCGGCCGCGCGCCCACACGATCGACCAGAAAGCCCGCGCTGGCCTGGCCGATGCCCGAGATGACGAAGAACACCGTGACCAGCAGGCCCAGTTCGGAATAGCTCAGGCCAAAGTCCCGGATGAAGGCCGGAAACAGCGGCGGCAGCAGCATGTGAAAGAAGTGCGAGGTGCCGTGCGCCACGCCGATCAGGCTGATCGTGCGGGCGTCCTGGGCCAGGGAAGCCGCGGGTGCAGGGGTGGCGCTCATGGCGCGATGCTACGCCCGTGCCGGGTGCTGCTCTGCCGTGCGAGGAGGGCAATCGGCCTGTGACCGCGGTGCGCCTGTGCACCCAGTACCATGCTTGCCCGTTCTGCGGGACGGCCTGCCTGCGCAGGCCTGCGCCCGATCACCACGGAATCCATCGCCATGACGACCTCGGTTCTCTTCGATTACACGCGCCAGGACGCCAGCGGCGCCACCTGCACCACGCGCGCCTGGGCCAAGGTGCCCGAGCGGCTTTCGCCGCCGCAACGCCAGAGCGCGCTGGACCGGGCACACGAGCTGCTGAAGGCGCAGGACGCCGTGCTGGTGGCGCACTACTACGTCGACGGCGATCTGCAGGATCTTGCGCTGGCCACGGGCGGCTGCGTGGCGGATTCGCTGGAGATGGCGCGTTTCGGGCGCGAGCATCCGGCGCGCACGCTGGTGGTGGCGGGCGTGCGCTTCATGGGCGAGAGCGCCAAGATCCTGAGCCCCGACAAGCGCGTGCTGATGCCGGATCTGGAGGCCACCTGCTCGCTGGACCTGGGCTGCCCGCCGGACCAGTTTGCGGCCTTCTGTGATGCGCACCCCGATCGCCAGGTGGTGGTCTATGCCAACACCAGCGCCGCCGTGAAGGCGCGCGCCGACTGGATGGTCACCAGCTCCTGCGCGCTGGCGATCGTGGAGCACCTGAAGGCGCGCGGCCAGAAGATCCTGTGGGCGCCGGATCGGCATCTGGGCCGCTACATCCAGGAACAGACCGGCGCCGACATGCTGATGTGGCAGGGCGAGTGCATCGTGCACGACGAGTTCAAGGGCATCGAGCTGGAACTGCTGCGCAAGGAGCACCCCGATGCCCTGGTGCTGGTGCACCCCGAGTCGCCGCAGAGCGTGGTGAGCCAGGCGCATGTCGTGGGCTCTACCTCGCAACTGCTCAAGGCCGTGGTGGACGGCACGGCGCAGACCTACATCGTGGCCACCGACAACGGCATCCTGCACCGCATGCGCCAGCTGGCGCCGGGCAAGACCCTGCTCGAGGCGCCGACTGCCGGCAACAGTGCCACCTGCAAGAGCTGCGCACACTGCCCCTGGATGGCGATGAACGCGCTGCAGGGCGTGGTGAACTGCCTGGAGACCGGCAGCGGCGAGATCCTCGTGCCCGAGCCGGTGCGCAGCCAGGCGCTGGGCTGCATCGAGCGCATGCTTGACTTCGTCAAGGCCAACCCGCAGAGCATCGCGCAGCCGCGCGCCGGCTTTGTCCCGCAGATCGGCAGCGCCTGATGTCCCGCCTCATGCCCTTCGATCACGACGAATCGCTGGAAGAAGCCCGCGCACGCAACATCCGCGACGCGCTCTTCGAAGACATCGGCCGCTGCGACTGGACGGCGCAGCTGGTGCCGGCCGGGCGGCGTGTGCAGGCGCGCGTGATCGTGCGCGAAGCCGCCGTGCTCTGCGGCCAGGCCTGGTTCGACGGCTGTGTGTTGGCGATGGACCCCGGCGCCCAGGTGCGCTGGCTGTATGCCGAAGGCGCCGACATGGCGCCCGATACGCCGGTGTGCGAGATCGCATCCGATGCGCGCGCCTTGCTGTCGGCCGAGCGCCCTGCCCTGAACTTTCTCCAGCTCCTCAGCAGCACGGCCAGCATCACGCGGCGGCACGTTCGAGCCATCGAGGGCGCCTCGCCCAATCCGCGTGGCTGTGCCGTGCTGGATACGCGCAAGACACTTCCCGGCTTGCGTCAGGCGCAGAAGTACGCGGTGCGCGTGGGCGGCGGCCAGAACCAGCGCCTGGCCTTGTGGCACGGGATCCTCATCAAGGAAAACCACATCGCGGCCGCAGGCGGCATCCGCCAGGTGCTGGAGCAGGCGCGTGCCCTGAATGCCGGCGTGGAGATCCAGATCGAAGTGGAGTCGCTCGCGCAGCTGCAGGAGGCGCTGGACCATGGCGCACGGAGCGTGCTGCTGGACAACTTCAGCCCGGCCCTGATGCGCGACGCCGTGGCCCTGACGGCCGGCCGCGCGCTGCTGGAGGCCTCCGGCGGCGTGGGGCTGGATCAGCTGGCCGGCATCGCGGCCACAGGCGTGGACCGTATCTCGATCGGCAAGCTGACCAAGGATGTCATCGCCGTCGATTATTCGATGCGCGTGCTGGCCTGAGCGCTGCCGTGGCCGGCGTCAACGCGGCATGAGGCCGGGCTCTGGCGGCTGAAGGCTCGAAGAGCGACAGCAGCAGCATCCATGCGCCGCACAGCCAGGCGGACCAGAGACTGTGGCTCAGGTGGTGCGCGCCCCGCGCGAGCTGCCCCACGGCCAGCAGCGCGCCCGCCGCCAGCGTGACGATGAGGATGCGCCGCGCGAGCGCCGGCCGCCAGGATCGCCACAGGAAGTAGAGCGCCAGGAAACCGAATGCGGTGGTGGCGTGGCCGGAAGGAAAGCACTTGCCTGGGCCTCCATCGGCCACGCCCCAGGCCCAGTGGGAGACCAGGCTGGCACGCCCGCCGAACTCGGCCAGATCCCAGGGGCAGCTGGTCAGGCTGACCCGCTTGTGCAGCGGCACGACGATCCAGGCACTCACCAGCGCGCCCAGCCAGAAGAAGCGCTGCAGGCGCGTCGGCCCGGGAAGGATGGGCCGCCAGGCGTCGGCCAGCAGCAGCAGCGCCAGGATGCCCGCCAGCCAGCGCGAGGCATCGTGCAGCACGTGACGGGTCAACCCATGATCACGCCAGGCGAAGCCTTGCTCGCTGCCGAACCACCGTGTCAGCGCGGGATCCAGACCGCTGAGATCCCAGATCAGGAAGGCGGCGCCCGTGAAAGCCAGGGCCAGCACCGGTGCACGCAGCGCCGCCCAGGAGCGCGGCAGCTTCACGGCGCGGGCGGACGGCACGGCTGGGTCATGTCCAGGGTCGGCTCGTGCAGCGCCGTGCGAACGTCCAGCAGGCCGAGCACGGTGTGGAACAGATGATCATGCGACACCGCACGCTGCGCTTGCGTCTGCAGTTGCGGATTCAGGCAACCCGGGCGCAGGCCGGCAGCGGCCTCCAGGCCGGCGCTCGCCCACATCACCATCGGCACGCGCTGTTGTTCCGACGGCGCGATCGCATAGGGAATGCCGTGGAGGAACAGGCCCTTCTCTCCGAGCGACTCCCCATGATCAGACACATAGATCATCGCGGAGTCCACCCTGTCCTGAGCGGCGCGCAGCTTGGTCAGCGCCGTGACCAGCACATGATCGGTGTAGAGCAGTGAGTTGTCGTAGGCATTGACGATCTGCTGAGGCGTGCATTTGTGCAGCTCCTCGTTCTGACAGGCCGGCTGGAAGCGGGCGAAGGCGGCCGGATAACGCTGGAAATACGCCGGACCGTGGCTGCCCAGCAGGTGCAGCACCCACAGCTGCGTGCCTTTGGCGGCCGCCAGGCGCTGATCCAGATCGTGCACCAGGGCTTCGTCAAGGCAGCGGCCGCCGTTGCACAGACCCGGCGCCGACGAGGCGCTCACCGTTTCGGCCGGCAGCCCTTCGCAGACGCCCTTGCAGCCGCTCTGGTTGTCGCGCCAGTGGACGGCGGCGCCGGCACGCTGCACCACATGCAGCAGGCTCTCCTGGCCGCGGATGCGCGATTCGTCGTAGTCGCGCCGTCCCACCGGCGCAAACATGCAGGGCAAGGAGACCTCGGTGTTCGTGCCGCAGGCCTGCACCTCGCCGAAGTTGATCACCGGCCATTGCGCCAGGCCCGGCGTGGTCTGCCGCGCATAGCCCGACAGGCCCCAATTCGCAGCGCGCGCGGTTTCGCCGACCACCAGCAGCACCACCATCGGCCGCGTGCGCTGCGCCCAGGAGGGCCCCGGCGCGGCGTCCAGGCCGATCGCTTCGCGCGGGCGCGCTGCGCCGCGCAGGTCGTCGTGCAGCACCGCAGCGCCGGACCACAGAACATTGGCCGGCGTCAGCAGGTAGCGCAGCTCCTTCTGATTGCGCATCAGCGAAGACAGCGGCTGGAAGACCAGCATCACCGCCACCACCAGCAGCAGCAGGGAGCCCAGCAGCAGGCCCAGGCGCCACGCCAGTGCCTGCCGCCAGGGCCTTGGCGTCAACGGCAGGCGCCACAGCAGGGCAGCAGGCAGCGCGGCGTACAGCAGCAGCTGCAGCAGCAGGCCCCAACCGAGCAGCTCACGCGCTTCCAGCGGATCGGTGCGCAGCACATTGCGCATCATGGAGGGGTCCAGATAGACCCCGTAGGCCTGCGTGTAGTAGGACGCCACGGCGGCCACGATCAGCAGCAGCGTCAGCACCCAGCGCCCGCCGCGCCGAAACACCAGCAGGGACAGCAGCAGCGCGTGGACGGCAAAGACACCCACACCCAGGGCCAGCGCGAAGGCCCAGGTGGCGGCCTCCCCCGTCGACCTTCCCCGCAGCGCGCCCGACAGGAAGCCGGTGTTCGCGGCCAGCGTCCAGAACAGCGCAACGGCCAGGATCAGGGACTCGATGCTGGCTTCCCAGGCGCGGGCCTGTTGTCGTCGCCAGGTGCCCGATGGGGGGCGTGTGGGCAGGCCCGCGGCATGGCCCGTTCGCGGTCCACCAGCCATCTGTTCTTCGCTCATGGGCCGCAGTGGAGCGAGCCAGGATGAAGCGCACCTGAAGACGCTTGGCCTTCAGCAGTGGTACGGTAGATGCCCCTGCGAGTGCGCCAGCGCCCGCCCGCAGGACCCAAGAACACCATGAGACTGCTGCTGATCGAAGACGATGAATTGCTGGGCTCCGGCCTGAGTGACTACCTGCGCAGCGAAGGCCATGGCGTCCAGTGGTGCCGCCGGCTCGTGGAGGTGCGGGGCCTGCGGGGGGAGCCGTTCGACGCCTGGCTCGTGGACTGGCAGTTGCCGGATGGCTCCGGCGTGGACTGGCTGCGTGCGCAGCGATCGCGAGCCGACACCACGCCCGCGCTGATGCTCACGGCGCGCGATCGGCTGACCCATCGCGTAGAAGGCCTGGATGCCGGCGCCGACGACTACCTGGTCAAACCCGTGGCGCCCGAAGAGCTGGCTGCGCGCCTGCGCTCGCTGAGCCGCCGCCTGGCCGGCAGTGCGAGCCAGCGTTGCGTGCTGGGCGAGGTGGAGATCGATCTGCACGCGCGCCAGGTTTACGTGCAGGGCGAGCGCGTTCCGCTCACGGGCCGCGAATGGGCCGTGCTGGAGGCGCTGGCGCTGCGCATCGGCCGCATCGTGCCGAAGTCCGATCTGGAGAAGCTGGTGCTCGGCTTCGAGGCCGAGCTGGCCAGCAACGCGCTCGAGGTGCACGTGTCCGCGCTGCGACGCAAGCTTGGCCGCGAGCTGATCCACACCGAGCGCGGCCTGGGCTATCGGCTGGGCGAATCATGAGCCAGGTCACGGCAGGGCGGACTCTGCAGCCGGCCCGTACGCCGTCCATCCGCGACCGCCTGGCGCGCTCGCTGCTGGGCTGGTCGGTGCTCTGGGCGCTGGCCGTGGGCATGGCCGCCTGGCTGGCTGCGACGCATGAGCTGGACGAACTGCTCGACGAGACGCTGCAGTCTTCCTCGGCCTTGCTTGTCACGCTGCAAGGACATCTGATCTCGGACGAGCCGTCCCTGACGCCGGCAGACCTGCCCTCACAGGTCGCCAGCGGCTGGCGCGGCGACCCGTCGCTGCCGGATGTGGCAGCTCCGGACGAAGATCGCCACTACGCGTGGCAGGTGGTCGGCGCCGACGGCCGCCTGCTGGCGCGATCCCCGGCCGCGCCCCAGCAGGCCTGGCGGGTCACGCCCACGGCGGGGTTTTCCGACGCCGCGCACTGGCGCCTCCACGGCCGCGCGCTGGGTGAATCCGGCCGCATGCTGTATGTCGGGCAGAGCCTGGAAGAGCGCGGCGAGGCCCGACTGGAGGTGACGCTGAGCGCCGGTCTCGCGGCCTTGGCGGTGGGCCTGCTCGGGCACCTGTGGCTGCGCCAGCAGGTGCGCCGCGAGCTGCAGCCGCTGCAGAGTTTTTCAGCCCGGCTGAGCGCCTGGGACGGCCGGCCGGATTCTTTGCGCACCGATCTGGGCCCGGTGGAGCGCAGCGAGCTGGAGCCCATGTTCGCGGCCATCGAGGACCTGACGCTGCGACTGTCGGACCGGCTGAACGCAGAGCAGGCCTTTGCCTCCCATGCCGCGCACGCCTTGCGCACCCCGCTGGCGGGCATCGATGCGCAGCTGGCGGTCGCCTTGAAGGAGTGCCCGCCGCCCTTGCGGGAGCGTCTGCTGCGCGTGCGGGGCGGCGCCGTGCGCCTGCAGGCCGTGGTGGCTGCGCTGATCGGCTTGTTCCGCGCCGGCACCGAGCTGCAGCGCCAGCGTGTGGATGTGGCGGCGCTGCTGGCGCGGCTGCCGCCCGCTCCCGGCCTGCAACTGCACGTGGCCGAAGGCGCGGCACTGGAGGCCGACGCCGATCTGCTGGCGGCCGCGCTGCTGAACCTGATCGACAACGCCTCGCGGCACGGCGCCGGGCAGGTGTGGATCCGCAGCCCCGATGATCGGACCGTCGAACTGGTGGACGACGGCCCCGGCGTGGACGCTGAACGCCGACAATCGCTGCAGCGGGCGCTGATTCAGCCGGTGGCCGAAGGCCCTGTCGGTCTGGGGCTGCGGCTGGCTGATCGCGTGGCCCGGGCCCATGGCGGGCGCCTGCTGCTGCCCGAAGTGCCGCAAGGTTTCTGCGTGCGGCTTGAATTCGGCCCGGGCTCCACCGCGTGAGCCCGATGGCATCTGTCGTCCTGCCCGGGCCCCCTGCCCTTGAGGGTGTGCCTGCCTGTCCCTGTGCGCTTTCGACTGTCCCCTTGAGCTCCTTCGCTGATGCCTGAATCCGATCCGACCCCGCTTCAAAGCCCCATGAAGAGCCGCTCCGGCCTTCAGCGCATCTGGCGCGCCACCGGTTATTCCTGGCTGGGCCTCAAGGCCGCCTGGCGTCACGAGGCCGCGTTCCGCCAGGAACTGCTGCTGGCCATCCCGGCCCTCGCGCTGGCTGTCTGGCTGGCGCCCGGTCGCTGGCAGTTGCTGGCCCTGGTGGCCTCCACCCTGCTGGTGCTGATCGTCGAACTGCTCAACTCGGCCATCGAAGCCGTGGCGGACGCGGTCTCGCCAGAGCTGCACCCGCTGCTGGGGCAGGCCAAGGATCTGGGCAGCGCTGCGGTGATGGGCTCCCTGTTGCTGGCGGTCCTGACCTGGGTGATCGTGTTCTGGCCCTGAAGAGGGATCGGCTGCGCTCAAGCGCGGCCAGAGCGGGGCCGATATCCGGGCATGACCCTCCACGCCCACACCCCCGCCATGAGCCTGGATTTCAGTTCCATCCGCAACCATCACGAGCAGGCCGTCTTTCGCGCGGTCATCGAGACGGCCTCGCAGTTTCCGGGCGTGAGCCATCGCCCGGAGTTGATGATCGATGTGGCCTGCGTCGCGCTGAATCGCCTGCCGCCGCGCTACATCCGCCACGAAGCGGACTTTGCGTTCTTCCTGAGCGACCGCGAGCGTGCCGATGCAGAACTGGCCATCTCGGAGGCCGTGGAGTACGCCTTCGGGTTCATCCAGGCACGCACGGCCATGCGGGCGCGCCGCTGAGGCGGGCTGAACATGGACGCCGGTGTCGACGCCCGCACGCTGCTTCGCCGTGCCTGGGAATTCTCGTACCTCGAGCCCGAAGCCGCCCGCGCGGAAGCCTCGCTGGCGCTGGACCTGGTCGAGCCCGGCAGCGAAGCGGCCGGATGGTGCTTCTGGCTGATGGCCCTGGCGGACGCCCGGCAGAAGGCCGCGGCCTCGGCCCGCGGGCGCCTGCAGCTGGCGCGTTGCCTGTTCCAGCAGCACGGCGTGCGGCGCGGCCTGGCCCTGTGCGAAGAGCTGGAGGCGATGCTGGCCCTCAATGCGTCCAACCCGCATCTGGCGCGCGGCATCCACGCGGGCATCGACGAGGCGGACGATCCGGGCTATGAACCCTTTGATCAGTTCCTGGCCCACAACCTGCGCGCGATCACTGCCAGCCGTCTGGGCGAGCATGAAGAAGCCCTGGTGCGCAGCTATGCGGCACGCGAGGCGGCTGAAGCCAGCCAGAACAGCGGTGCGCATGCCACGATGCTGTGCAACCTGGGCGGCTTGCACCAGGAGCTTTTCGATCTGGACGATGCGCGTCGCTACAGCGAAGCGGCGCTGGAGTTGGCGCGTCGCTGCGGTGCGCGGCGCGTGGTGACGACAGCGGCTGCGCAGCTGATCGTCATCCACCATGCCGCCGGCCGAGAGCCGCAGGCGCTGGAGATGGCCCGCTTTCTCATCGAGCATCCCGAGCTTCAGGCGCCTGCCGCCCTGACGCAGGTCTCGGTGCCGCTGGCCCTGGCCTATTTCGCGGCCGGCGACATCGACCGCGCCGAAGCCTGGCTCGAGGGTGGCTCCAATCCCTCGTCGGCGACGGACGGCAACGGCGTGGCCTTCTGGGCCTGGCTGAGCGCACGCTGTCTCATGACGCGCGGCGAGCATCAGTTTGCGCGCGATCTGGCCGAACGCACGCTGCTGCTGCGGCGGGGGCACGAACTGCCCTACCACCAGATGAAACTCATGCGCGCCGCCGCAGACGCGTGCGAAGCGCTGGGTGACGTGGACGCCGCGCTGCGCCACGAAAAGCAGGCGCAGCAGCTCTACGAACAACTCATCGCGCATGCCCAGGCAGCGCGCACCCGCGCACTGCAGGCCGAGCACGAATACGCCCGCGTGGAGCGCGAGCTGGCCGAGGCGCAGCGCTTCCGTCAGGAGGCCGAGACAGACCGGCGGCGCCTGGCCGATCTCAACCGCGCGCTGGAAGCCAAGGTGGCCGAGAACGAACTGCTGCAGGCCCGCCTGCGCGAGCAGGTGCGCCGCGATCCGCTGACAGGCCTGCACAACCGGCGCTACCTGTTCGAGATGGCACCCGGGCTGCTGGAACTGGCGCGCCAGCAACGCCAGCCGCTGAGCGTGGTGCTGATCGACATCGACCACTTCAAGTCGCTCAACGACAGCTACGGCCATGCCGCCGGGGATGCCGTGCTGCAACGCATGGCCGCGCTGCTGGGCAGCCAGCTGCGCCACCAGGACATCGCCTGCCGCTACGGCGGTGAAGAGTTTGTGGTCGTGATGCCGGAGCTGGACGCCGAAGCGGCGGCCGCCGCCATCGATCGGTTGCTGCACGCCTTCCACGACGAGCCGGTGGAGTTTCGCCGTCGCACGATTGCTGCCGGCAGCTTCTCGGCCGGCGTGGCCAGTTTCCCGGTGCACGGCGACCGCCTGGAGCACCTGCTCGGCCGCGCCGACAAGGCGCTGTACCGCGCCAAGGAAAGTGGCCGCGCCCGAGTGGAGCACGCCGAGCACACCGGTTTTGCGACGCTCACCTGAGCGCCGCTGATCGGCGGCCTCAGCGCAGCGGTGTGCTGTGCGCGCGGTGCTCGGCGCTGGCCGCCGGCCGCGTCAGCACCGTTGGAAAGCTCACCGGCAAGGTCTGCGGAAAGTCGCGGCTGTAGTGCAGGCCGCGGCTTTCGTGCCGCACCAGGGCCGAGCGCACGATCAGCTCGGCACACTCGACCAGGTTGCGCAGCTCCAGCAGATCGCGTGTGACGCGGAAATTGGCGTAGTAGTCGTCGATCTCGTCGCGCAGCAGGCGGATGCGGTGCAGCGCGCGTTCCAGCCGGCGCGTCGTGCGCACGATGCCCACGTAGTTCCACATCAGCAGTCGCAGCTCGTCCCAGTTGTGGGCGATGACCACCTGCTCGTCCGCATCGTCGACCTGGCTCTCGTCCCAGGCCGGCAGTCCCTTTGGCGCCGCCCCCGCCTGGGCAAAGATGCGGTCGGCGCAGGTCTGGCCCAGGACCACGCACTCCAGCAGCGAGTTGCTGGCCAGCCGGTTGGCGCCATGCAGCCCGGTGTAAGTGGTTTCGCCCACGGCAAAGAGGCCGGGCAGATCGGTGCGGCCGTCCAGATCGGTGACCACGCCGCCGCAGGTGTAGTGCGCGGCCGGCACCACCGGGATCGGCTGGCGCGCGATGTCGATGCCCAGTTGCAGGCAGCGCGCGTGGATCGTGGGGAAGTGCGATTTCAGGAAGGGCTCGCCCAGATGACGGCCATCGAGCCAGACGTGATCGACGCCGTGCTTCTTCATCTCGAAATCGATCGCGCGGGCCACGATGTCGCGCGGGGCGAGTTCGGCGCGCGGATCGTGCCGCGGCATGAAGCGAGCGGCCTCGCCTTCCAGGTTGGGCAGCTTGAGCAGCGCGCCTTCGCCGCGCAGGGCTTCGGTGATCAGGAAGCTGCGTTCCTGCGGGTGGTAGAGGCAGGTCGGGTGGAACTGGATGAATTCCATGTTGGCCACGCGGCAGCCTGCGCGCCAGGCCATGGCGATGCCGTCGCCGGTGGCGGTGTCCGGGTTGCTGGTATAGCGATAGACCTTGCCCACGCCGCCGGTGGCCAGCACCACGGCCGAGGCTGCCAGCGTTTCCACGCGCCGGGCGCGCATGTCCAGCGCATAGACACCATGGCAGCGCGGCGGGCCCTCCGCCTTCAGGTGCCGGTTGGTGATCAGGTCCACCGCCATCCAGTGCTCGCGCAGCGAGATCCTGGGGTGCTGGCGCGCCAGATCCAGCAGGGCTTCGTGGATCGCCTTGCCGGTGGCATCGGCCGCATGGGCGATGCGGCGCACGGCATGGCCGCCTTCGCGGGTGAGGTGAAGGCCCAGCGGTCCGTCCGGATCGGCGGAGAACGGCACGCCGCGCTGCACCAGCCATTCGATGGCCGCAGCGCTGCGCTCGGCGATGAAGCGCGCGGTGTGCTCGTCCACCAGCCCGGCGCCGGCATCCTGCGTGTCGCGCACATGGGATTCGACACTGTCGTCCGATCCCAGAACGCCCACGATGCCGCCCTGGGCCCAGGCGGTGGCGGCCTCGTCGAAGCGGCGCTTGGCCAGCACGATCACCGGCACCCGGTCAGCCAGGTTCAAGGCCACCGCCAGCCCGGCCAGGCCGGCCCCCACGATGACGACCGGCGCCGCTGTCTCGATCTTGTCATTCATGGCCGGATTCTAGGGATCCGGCCAGGGCTGCTCAGTGCACCACGCGCCCGAAGCCGAACACCCCGGCTTCCACGTTCACCGGGATCACATCCTTGGGCCCGAAGCGGCCCTGCAGGATCAGCTTGGCCACCGGGTTCTCGATGCGCTGCTGGATCGCGCGCTTCAAGGGCCGCGCGCCGAAGACCGGATCGAAGCCGACCTTGGCCAGTTCGATCAGCGCGGCCGGGCTGACGTCGAGCTTCATCTCCATCTTCTCCAGGCGCGCCTCGAGCTGGCGCAGCTGGATGCGGGCGATGCGCTCGATGTGCTTCTGGTCCAGCGCGTGGAAGACGACGGTCTCGTCGATGCGGTTGAGGAATTCCGGCCGGAAGTGCTGCTTGACCTCGCCCCACACCGCTTCCTTGATGTCGTCGGCCGGCTTGCCCGCCATGGACATGATCAGGTGCGAGCCCAGGTTGCTGGTCATCACGATCACGCAGTTCTTGAAGTCCACGGTGCGGCCCTGGCCATCGGTCAGGCGGCCATCGTCCAGCACCTGCAGCAGGACGTTGAAGACATCCGGATGGGCCTTTTCCACCTCGTCCAGCAGCAGCACGGAGTACGGCTTGCGGCGCACCGCCTCGGTGAGGTAGCCGCCTTCGTCATAGCCCACATAACCCGGTGGCGCGCCGATCAGGCGGCTGACGGAGTGCTTCTCCATGAATTCGCTCATGTCGATGCGCACCATGTGGTCTTCGCTGTCGAAGAGAAAACCGGCCAGCGCCTTGCACAGCTCGGTCTTGCCCACGCCCGTAGGGCCGAGGAACAGGAAGCTGCCCAGCGGACGGTTCGGGTCGCTCAGGCCCGCGCGGCTGCGGCGGATGGCGTCCGCCACAGCGACGATGGCCTCGTCCTGGCCCACCACGCGCTCATGAAGCCGGGTCTCCATCTGCAGCAGCTTGTCGCGTTCGCCCTGCATCAGCTTGCTCACCGGAATGCCCGTGGCCCGCGAGACGACCTCGGCGATCTCTTCGGCGCCCACCATGGTGCGCAGCAACTGGGGCGTTGAAGATCCCTTCTTGCCGGCCTCCTTGGCCTGCGCTTCCTTCAGGCGCTTCTCCAGATCGGGCAGCTTGCCGTACTGCAGCTCGGCGACCTTGTTGAAATCGCCCTTGCGCTTGAGTTCCTCGATCTGGTGGCGGATGCGGTCGATCTCTTCCTTGACCTGTGCACTGCCCTGGGCCTGCGCCTTTTCGGCCTTCCAGATCTCTTCCAGATCCGCGTACTCGCGCTCCAGCTTGCCGATCTCTTCCTCGATCAGGCCCATGCGCTTCTGCGAGGCCTCGTCCTTTTCCTTGCGCACGGCCTCGCGCTCGATCTTCAGCTGGATCAGCCGGCGATCCAGCTTGTCCATCGCCTCGGGCTTGGAGTCGATCTCGATCTTGATCTTCGCGGCCGCTTCATCGATCAGGTCGATCGCCTTGTCCGGCAGGAAGCGGTCGGTGATGTAGCGGTGGCTCAGCTCGGCCGCCGCCACGATGGCCGGATCGGTGATCTCCACGCCATGGTGGACCTCGTACTTCTCCTGCAGGCCGCGCAGGATCGCGATGGTGGCTTCCACCGTCGGCTCATCGACCAGCACCTTCTGGAAGCGGCGCTCCAGCGCGGCATCCTTCTCGACATACTTGCGGTATTCGTCCAGCGTGGTGGCGCCGATGCAGTGCAGCTCGCCGCGCGCCAGGGCCGGCTTGAGCATGTTGCCGGCATCGATGGCGCCTTCGGCCTTGCCTGCGCCGACCATGGTGTGCAGCTCGTCGATGAACAGGATGATGCGGCCTTCGTCCTGGCTCACTTCCTTCAGCACGGCCTTCAGGCGCTCTTCGAACTCACCGCGGTACTTGGCGCCGGCCAGCAGGCCGGCCATGTCCAGCACCAGCACACGCTTGTCCTTCAGCGTTTCCGGGACTTCGCCAGCGACGATGCGCTGAGCGAGGCCTTCCACGATGGCGGTCTTGCCCACGCCCGGCTCGCCGATCAGCACCGGGTTGTTCTTGCTGCGGCGCTGCAGCACCTGGATCGCGCGGCGGATCTCGTCGTCGCGCCCGATGACCGGATCCAGCTTGCCCTTGCGGGCGCGCTCGGTGAGATCGAGCGTGTATTTCTTCAGGGCCTCGCGCTGGCCTTCGGCCTCGGCCGAATCCACGGTCTGGCCACCGCGCACGGCTTCGATGGCGGCTTCCAGCGCCTTGCGCGTGAGGCCGTGGCCGCGCACCACGCCGCCGAGATCGCTCTTCGCATCGGCCAGTGCGAGAAGAAACATCTCGCTGGCGATGAACTGATCACCGCGCTTGGTGGATTCCTTGTCGGCCGCCTGCAGCAGCTGCACCAGATCACGCCCGGCCTGCGTCTGGCCGCCGCCCTGAACCTGCGGCAGACCGCTGATGGACAGGTCCATCGCGGTCTTCAGCGCCGCGGTATTGGCGCCCGCGCGGTCCAGCAGGGCCTTGGGGCCATCGGTCTGCTGCAGCATGGCCAGCAGCAGGTGCGAAGGTTCCACATAGGGGTTGTCGCGGGCGACCGCCATGGAGCTGGCTTCGTTCAGGGCCTGGCTGAAGGCGGTGGTCAGTTTGTCGAGGCGCATGGCGATCTCCTGGACCCGGGTCCGGGTCATGTCTTGTGCGCAGTTAAGGCGCCGCCGGCACATTTCAAGGGCGGGCCGCTTCCTAGAATGGGTTCGATGGACATCCATCAAATCCAGCTCAGCTATGAGCTGCGGGCCGACCGCCTGCTGTGGCAGCTTCGCACACGCGAAGGCGCCGTGGTGGGCGTGTGGCTCACGCGGCGGATGGTGGAGCGCCTTTGGCCGCACTTTCAGCATTGGGTTCTGCAGGCGCAGCTGCCGCCGCGGCCGGCAGGCCCGGCCGCTGCTGCCGCCGCCGCGCCGACGGTGATGCCGCAGGCGCGCGAGATGCTGGCCGATGTCGCGCGGCAGCGCCCGCTGCCGCAAGCGGACTTCGAACAGCCCTTCGATGCACAGGCGCTGACCCGGCCGCTGGGCCCCGAGCCCCTGCTGCCCGACGCCATCGATCTGGCACCCGTGTCCGGGCCGGGCGGGCGGCGGCTGGCCCTGCGCGTGCGCGAGACCGGCGGCCGCAGCCTGGATCTGCAGCTGGGTGATGACCTGGCCACCGCCTTGCTGCGCCTGATGGAACGCGCGGTGGCGGCATCCGAATGGTTTGCGGCACCGGCAGGCTCGGCCGGCACCGAAGCCGCTCCCGGCGGGCCTGTCGCGCCGCCGCCGACGCTCAACTGACGCGCGGCGCGGCCAGCCGTGGCCTCAGCGCCTGTCCACCTGTTCGACCAGCTGCGCCACCAGCGCGGCGCGCTGCACCTTGCCCAGCGCGGTCTTGGGCAGCTCGGGCAGCAGCAGCAACTGCCGCGGGTGCTTGAAGCGCGCCACGTGGCCTTCCCAGACGGGCTGCAGGGACGCCAGGTCACATGAACGGCCGGGTTGGGGTACCACGGCCAGCACGGGCAGTTCGCCCCAGCGTGCATCGGGCAGGCCGACCAGGGCGCATTCGGCGATGTCCGGGTGGCCCAGCAGCAGGTTTTCGATCTCCGCCGGGTGGATGTTCTCGCCACCGGAGATGATCAGCTCCTTCGAGCGGCCCACCACCTCGTACAGCCCGTCGGCGTGCCGCAGCGCCAGATCGCCGGTGTGGAACCAGCCCTCGGCGTCGAAGGCCTCACCCGGTGCGCGGTGGTAGCCGCGCATCATCTGTTCGGCCTTCAGCAGGATCTCGCCATCCGCGGCCAGGCGGATCTGCACGCCCAGCGCGGGCCGGCCGCTGCGAGCGCCGGCCGTCATCGCTTCCTGGGGCGGCAGCACCAGGCTCACCGGCCCGGTCTCCGTGGCGCCGTAGACCTGCGCCACCGGCACGCCGCGCGCATGAAAGGCTTCGATCAGGGCCGGCGGCACGATCTGCGAGCCGGCACACACAAAGTCCAGCGAAGCCAGATCGGCGCCGGCCCAGCGCGGGTGCTCGATCAGGCTGCGCATCACGGCGGGCACCAGCAGGCAGGTGCTGGGACGCGCCTGCTCCAGCGCATCAAACCAGGCCACGGGCTCGAAGCGCGGCTGCAGCAGAACCTGCGCGCCGGTCATCAGCGCCGGCAGCAGCTGGATGCACAGGCCGCCGACGTGAAAGGTGGGCAGCACCGCCAGCACGCGGCTGTGCTCGTCCAGGCCCTGTGCGGCCAGGGCCGCGCGCGCGTTGGCCAGCATGCCGTCGGCCGTGTGCAGCGCGCCCTTGGGCGCGGCCGTGGTGCCCGAGGTGTAGACCAGCAGCAGATCGCCGGGCTCGATGCCGCTGGCCGGGCCAGCCTGCAAGGGCGACTGCGCCAGCACCGCCTGGGCCAGCGCCGCAGTCTCCGGCCAGTGGATCATGTGTGCCACGCCGGCATGGCGCAGCAGCGCCGCCAGCTCGGTGGCCGACAGGCGCCAGTTCAAGGGCATCAGCACGCAGCCCAGGCGCCGGCTGGCGGCCAGCGTGGCCAGCATCTCGTGGCGGTTGTGGCCCAGCCAGGCAACGATATGGCCGGCGCCGGCACCCAGGGCCCGCAATTGCAGCTCGGCAGCGTCGATGGCCGGCGCGGGTGCCAGGCGCTCCCAGGCGGCCGCGTTCAGGCTCACGCCTCGATCACCTCGTCGCGCTCGCCGGGTTCATAGAGGCACTCGCGGCCCAGCCGGTCGACGCATAACTCGGCCGTCCACGGCAGCATCAGCGCGCCACAGCGCGAATCGCGGTAGATGCGCTCCAGCGGCAGGCTGCGCAGCATCGATTGGCCGCCGCAGGTACGGATGGCCAGACGCGCCAGATCGTTGGCGTTCTCCATGATCGTGTAGTGCGCCGCGTACAGGCGCATGCGGGTGTCGCGATCCGGGTCCACCTGGGCGTCGCGCGCGTTCTGCAGGAAGAGCGCGCGCGTCTGCTCCAGCTTGATGCGCATCTCGGCCACGGCCACCTGCTTGGTCGGGTACATGCGTCGCTTGACTGGCGGCATGCCCGGCACCTCGCCCCGCAGGTACTGCACCGTGAAGTCATAGGCGGCCTGCGCCAGGCCCATGTAGGTGGGCGAGAGCGTGGCAAACATGTGCGGATAGCGCATGGCCGCCTGGAAGTACAGGCCCTCGGGCATCATGCGTGCTTCTTCACCGACGAAGACCTCGGTGAACTCCAGGTTGCGCGAGACCGTGCCGCGCATGCCCAGCGGATCCCAGTCGCCATAGACGCGGATGCCGGGCGAATCCGCGGGGATCGACAGGTAGAGAGAATCGCGCTGCGTCGCGCCGGGCACGTCCAGCGTGCACAGCACGCCGTAGACATCCGCGGCGCCCGCCAGCGAAGCGAAGATCTTGCGCCCGTTGACCACATAGCCGCCCGGCACCTGGCGCGCCACCGTGCCCCAGGGGGCCTTGCCGGCGGCGGCACTGCCGCCTTCAGAGAACGACTGCGCGTAGACCTTGCCCTGGCACACGATGCGCTCGTAGTGCACGGCGCGGAAGCGCTCGTGCTCGGCGCGCTGTGCCGGGCTCATCTCCAGCGCATCGGCGATGAAGCCCGACCACATCGACGAGCTGACGTGCATGTTCCAGGTCAGCGCGGTCGTGCCGCAGTGCCGGCCGATCTCGGCCGCCACCATCACGTAGGTGGTGAAGTCCGCGCCCTGGCCGCCGTAAGCCTGCGGCACGCAGATGCCCAGCAGGCCGGCTTCGCGCAGATCGTCATAGTTGTCGAAGGGAAAGCTGGCCTCGCGATCGAAGCGCGCCGCACGCGGCGCGAAGCGCTCGCGCCCCAGGCGTGCGGCCAGCTCGATCAGCTCCCGCTGCTGCTCGGTGAGCCAGCGGGCGTTTCCGGCGATGTGGGCTTGGGCAGGCATGAGAGGTTCCTCGCGGGGTGCGTTCAGGTGGAGCGCCAGAGGTGCTGCTGCAGGAAGCGGATCACGGCCTCGGCAAAGGCCGCCGGTTGCTCGAGGTGGGCCAGATGCCCGGCACCGGGCAGCACCTGCACGGCGCTGCCGGGAATGCGCTGAGCCATGCGCTGCATCACATCCGGCGCCGCGGTGCGGTCCTGCTCGGCCGCCAGACACAGGCAGGGCACGGCGATCTGCGGCAGGGCCGCACGGCGATCGAAGCCGATCAGCGCGCGCAGCGCCGCTCGGTAGGTGGCCTCCGGCACCCGGCCCATCACTTCGACGCCCTGCTCCACCGCCAGCGGCGACGCGCCGGGCGCCACCATCGCGCTCACGAGCCGCCGCGCCAGCGCCGGCATGCCTTGCCCGGCGTCCAGCGGCGCCAGTCGGTCCCGGAGAAACGCCGCCTGCCAGTCGCCGGCGGTAGAGCCGAAGGCGGGCGAGGTGCAGGTCAGGATCAGGCCGCACGCGGCGGGCGGATCCTGCACCAGGATCTCCTGCGCCACCATGCCGCCCATGCTGTGGCCCAGCAGCACCACGGGCCCGGTGCGCAGCACGCGCAGGGTGTCGAGCACTGCCTGGGCCATGCCCGGCATGCTGAGTTCGGCCGGCAGCGCCGAATCCCCGTAGCCCGGCAGATCGAAAGCCAGCACGCTGCAGCCGGCCGCCGCCAGCGTGGCGGCGAATCCGCCATGCGCGGCATCCCAGATGCGCCGGCCGCCGCCCACGCCGTGCAGCAGCACCACGCAGGGGCGATCACCTGGCGGCGCGGCGGCGTAGCGATCGAAGGCGAGCATGGGTTGGCGCCTTGGCGGGGATTACAGCAGGCGACCTTCCTCGACCACCGCCACGCCATCCAGCTTCACGGTGCAGCCGCGCATCGGCAGATCGAAGTGGCCCAGTGTGTGGCGGCCGGCGACCTCGTTGGCGCCGGTGGAATAGAGGAAGTTGCCGGCAAAGGCACGCAGCTCGGTGCCGTTGAACTCCGCCTTGTCGTGGAACAGCATCGCGTCCCAGCGGGCACGCCGGTTCAAGCCCCAGCCGACATGCGAGACGGCATAGGCCGATCTGTCGCCCCAGGCTTCGAAATAGCCCCGCATCAGGTCCGCGTCCACGCTGCGGCCATCGATGCGCTCGACATGGTCGTTTTCGATCAGCAGGGTCACCGGATCCTGCAGATAGCGCTTGAAGCTGAGGTTGACGTCACCGCGGTCCAGCACCAGGCGGCCCTGCACTGCGCCCGCGGCGGGAAAGGCCAGCACCAGCCCGGCGGGCCAGTGCGACAGCGTGCCGGGCCGTGTGCTGAAGCCCCAGACGCCGCCCACGCGGGCGCCGGCCAACGCGATGTGCAGATCGGTCCCGGCGGCGGATTGCACCTGCAGTTGCCGGGCAGATTTCAGCCGCCGCATGGCTTCGCGCACCGGGGCTTCATCCTCGGCCAGCGGCTCGCCGCGCTCCAGCGTCTCAGGGTGTTCGTGGCTGATGGCCAGCACGCGCGCACCGCCCTTCAGGATGGCCGGCAGTTCGGGCGCATGCTGCAGGCCTTCAACCGTGCAGTCGGCGATGAAGCGGCTCGCGGCCAAGGCGGCGATCACCGGCTGCAGCCCGCCGATGGCCTCGCTCGCGCCCGTGGAACGCACCGGCACCGGTGCCTGGAGCGCCCGCGCAGGCATCACCAGATGGAAGGGCCGCGCACCCAGCTGCAGCAGCGCCAGCTCGGCCAGCTGCGGCAGATCGGAACGGGTCTGCGTTTCCGACAGCACCGCGCAGGCATCGCCCGGCTGCACGCCATTGAGGCGGAAGACCCGCGCAAAGAGATCGATCCACTTGCCTTCGATGCGGGCCGGCGTCACAGGATCTCTCCCAGCAGGTGGTAGCGGCCGGACTGGTAGACCAGCGGCGCGATCGGCGCCTCGTGCAGGCCGCGCACGCGGCCGAAGAACAGCCAGTGGTCGCCGGCCTCGCGCCCTTCGAAGGCCTCGCACTCGATGACAGCGGCGCAGCCGGCCAGCACCGGCACGCCGCCTACGCCGTCGGACCACTGCCCTTCGCTGAACTTGTCCGGCAAGGGCGAAGCGAAGCGGCGCGACATCTCGACCTGCGCCTCGCTGAGCACGTTGACGGCCCAGTGCCCGGCCTTCAGGAACGCGCCCAGACTCGGGCTCTGTCGGCGCAGCGACCACAGCACCAGGGGCGGATCCAGCGACAGTGCGCTGAAGGAATTGGCCGTCAGGCCGACCGGCACGCCGGCTTCGTCGCGACAGGTGATGATGGTCACCCCGGTCGCAAATCGGCCCAGCGCCTGGCGCAGCGCCTTGGGCTCGATCTCTGGCAACTGCATGCTGGTGTCCCCCGTCACGGACGACATTCTGGCGCGGGTGCGCGCCGCTACTCGCGGGCGTTGCCGGCTTCGATGCCCCAGCGGCGCAAGGCCTCGTCGTCCGCGACGCGGGCGTCGACCCACTGGCTCCCGGCCGGCGTGGTCTCCTTCTTCCAGAACGGCGCCTGCGTCTTGAGGTAGTCCATCAGGAACTCGCAGGCCTGGAAGGCCTGGCCGCGGTGGGCCGAGCTCACGACCACCAGCACGATGCGGTCCAGCGGCTTCAAGGGCCCCACCCGGTGCACCACGCGTGCGCCGCGCAGATCAAAGCGCTGGAAGGCCGCATCGATCATGGCCTCGATGGCCTTCTCGGTCATGCCGGGGTAGTGCTCCAGCTCCAGCGCCGAAATGCCGGCCTGCGCGCCGTCACGGTCCCGCACGGTGCCGGTGAAGGTGACGATCGCGCCGACGCCGCCATCCTGCGCGTGCAGCGCCGCGATTTCCGCTGCGGTGTCGAAATCCGCCGTCTGGATGCTCACGCGGGAGGTGCTCATGGGAGGCTCACGGTAGAGAGTGGATCAGGAGTCTGTGCTCCGCCGACCGCCGCCGGGCCGTCAACCGCCCGTGACCGGCGGAAAGAAGGCCAGCTCGGCATCGGCTTCCAGCGGCGTCGAGCCTTCGCACATCTGCTGGTTCAGGGCGCAGCGCACGGCACGCCCTTCGGCCAGCACTTCCGCGTGGCGGCCGCCGCGTGCCACCAGCGCATCGCGCAGGCTGTCGACCGTGCTGCCCGCAGGCAGTTCCAGGCTTTCGCCGGGGCCCAGGGCCTCGCGCAGGGAGGCGAAGTAGCGAACGGTGATCTTCATGGGCTGGAGTGTCTTGCTGGCGGAGCGGCTCGCGCCATCAGGCCACAGTCAATCAGGCCTGGGTCCATCAGGCCGAGGTCAGATCGGCCAACGGCAGGAAGCGTACCGCGTCGCCGCGCACGATGGCCTGGCCGCCCGCGTTGTCGATGAGGCCATCGGCCCAGTGCGCGGATGTCAGCACGCCGCTGCTCTGGTTGGCAAACAGCTCCAGGCCGCCTTCGGCGTTGAAGCGTGCGCGCAGGAATTCGCGGCGCTTGTCGGGGCGCGGCCAGTCGAAATCGGCCCGCACGCTCAAGGCGCGCGGCTGGGTGGCGGGCATGCCTTGCAGCGCGCGCAGCAGCGGCAGCACCGCCAGCAGGCCGGTCACCCAGCTGGAGACCGGGTTGCCGGGCAGACCGATGAACAAGGCCTCGCCGGCGGAAACGGCCGCCTCGCCGGTACCCGCCCCGGCCGTCGCCGCCTGACGCGGCAAGGCGCCAAACGCGAGCGGCTTGCCCGGCTTCATCGACAGCTGCCAGAGATCGACCCGGCCTTCGGCGGCCATCGCAGGCCGCAGGTGGTCTTCTTCGCCCACCGAGACACCGCCGCTGGTGACGATGAGGTCGTTGTGCCCGGCCGCGGCCCGCAGCGCGGCGCGCGTGGCGTCCAGCCGGTCGGGCACGATGCCCAGATCCTGCACCTCGCAGCCCGCGGCCTGCAGCAGCCCGCGCAGCGTGTAGCGGTTGGAGTTGTAGATGGCGCCCGGCTTCAAGGGCTGCCCGGGCATGACGAGTTCATCGCCGGTCGAGAACAGGGCCACGCGCGGCCGGCGCAGCACGGCCAGCGAGGCCCGCCCGACCGCGGCCGCCAGACCCAGCGCCTGTGGCGTGAGCCGGGTGCCGCGCGTCAGCACGGTGCTGCCGTCGCGGATGTCTTCACCGCGGCGGCGAATCCACTGGCCGGGCAGCGGCAGCGTGTCGATGCGCACCTGGCCGTCATCCAGCGCGGTGCTCAGCTCCTGCATCACGATGGCATCGGCACCGGGCGGCACCTGGGCGCCGGTGAAGATGCGCGCCGCGGTGCCGGGCTCGAGCGCGCGGCCCACATGCCCTGCAGGGATGCGCTGCCCCACGCGCAGCACGGCCCCGGCCGCCGGCACATCGGCCAGGCGCAAGGCATAGCCGTCCATCGAGCTGTTGTCGGCCGGCGGCACATCCAGCGCGGACGCCACGTCCTCGGCCAGCACGCGGCCCAGGGCTTCGAAGCTCGATACGGTCTCGGTCTGGCGGATCTGCTCGCGCGTGCCGGCCGCCAGCAGCTGGGCCAGCGCCTCTTCCAGGCTCATCAAGGGACGCGGGGCGTTCATGCGGTGCGCGCGCGCTCAGGCATGGGTCTCGATGTAGCGCTTGACGGCGTCCACGTCCACGGGCATCACCGTGAAGCGCTTGGGCAGCGATTCGATCCCTTCCAGGCCAGCGGGGCGATCCGGCTCGCGGCCCAGCGCCTCGCGCAGGGTCTGCGCAAACTTGGCCGGCAGCGCGGTTTCCAGCACGATCATCGGCGTGCCGGGCCGGGCCTGTTCACGCGCCACCTTGACACCATCGGCCGTGTGCGTGTCGAACATCGTGCCGCAGCGCTGCCAGGCATCGCGGATCGTGGCCAGCCGGTCAGCGTGTGTGCTGCGGCCGGAGACAAAGCCGAAGCCGGCGATGCGCGAGCGCTCATCCGCCGTGACCGTGAAGCCGCCTTCGCGGGCAATCGAAGGGCCGAACAGCTGCGCCGTGCGGGCGCCGTCCCGCCGCACCAGGTCAAAGACGAAGCGCTCGAAGTTGCTGGCCTTGCTGATGTCCATCGAGGGGCTGGAGGTCTCGTAGGTCTCCGCGCTGCCGCGCACGCGGTAGGTGCCGGTGCGGAAGAACTCGTCAAGCACATCATTTTCGTTGGTGGCTACCACCAGCTGCTCGATCGGCAGGCCCATCATGCGCGCCACATGGCCGGCGCACACGTTGCCAAAGTTGCCCGAAGGCACGGCGAAGCTCACGCGCTCGACATTTGCCTTGGTGGCCTGGAAATAGCCGGCGAAGTAGTACACCACCTGGGCCAGCAGCCGCGCCCAGTTGATGGAGTTCACCGTGCCGATCTGCCAGCGCCGCTTGAAGGCCAGATCGTTGGACACCGCCTTGACGATGTCCTGGCAATCGTCGAACACGCCTTCGATGCTGAGGTTGTGGATGTTCGGATCCTGCAGGCTGAACATCTGTGCCTGCTGAAACGGGCTCATGCGCCCGAAGGGCGAGAGCATGAAGACCTTGACCCCGCGCTTGCCGCGCATCGCATATTCGGCCGCGCTGCCGGTATCGCCCGAAGTGGCGCCCAGGATGTTCAGCGTCTGGCCGCGGCGCGCGAGTTCGTACTCGAACAGCGCGCCCAGCAGCTGCATCGCCATGTCCTTGAAGGCCAGCGTGGGCCCGTTGGACAGCGCCTCGATCCAGATGCCGTCTTCCAGCGGACGCAGCGGCACGATGGCAGCGCTGCCGAAGACCGCTTCGGTATAGGTCGCGTGGACCAGACGGCGCAGGTCATCAGACGGGATGTCGTCGATGTAGAGCGACAGGATCTCGAAGGCCAGATCGGCATACGAAAGCGCACGCCAGCGCGTCAGCGTCGCATCGTCGATCTTCGGGTAGTGCGTCGGCAGGTACAGGCCGCCATCCGGGGCCAGGCCTTCGAGCAGGATCTCGGAAAAGCGGCGCTCGCCGGGGTCGCCGCGGGTGCTGAGGTAGCGCATGGGTCGGTAGCCGGTTGGTGCTCGCCGGCCCTCAGGCCAGCTCTTCCTTGCGCAGGCTCACGATGGGCGCCAGCACGGTCGACAAGCCCTGCATCTGCCCGATCGCCTCGCGCATCTTCCCTTCAACGGTGTCGTGGGTCAGGATGATGACGTCGGTCTGGCGCTCGCCCTCGGCGCTCTCGCGCTGCAGCAGCGCATCGATGCTGATGCCCTGATCGGCCAGGATGGTGGTGATCTTCGACAGCACGCCCGGTTCGTCCGAGACACGCAGGCGCAGGTAGAAGGCCGTGATCACCTCGCTGATGGGCAGGATGGGCGTGCTGGCCATCGAGCCCGGCTGGAAGGCCAGGTAGGGCACGCGGTGGTGCGGATCGGCGGTGTGCAGCCGCGTGATGTCCACCAGATCGGCGACCACGGCGCTGGCGGTGGGCTCGCTGCCGGCGCCCTTGCCGTAGTAGAGCGTCGTGCCCACGGCATCGCCCTGCACGACCACGGCATTCATCGCGCCTTCGACGTTGGCGATCAGCCGCTTGGCCGGAACCAGCGTCGGGTGCACCCGCAGTTCGATGCCCTGCGGGCGGCGGCGCGTGATGCCCAGCAGCTTGATGCGGTAGCCCAGCTGCTCGGCATAGCGGATGTCGATCGCCGAGAGCTGCGTGATGCCCTCGACATGTGCCTTGTCGAACTGCACCGGGATGCCGAAGGCGATGGCACTCATGATCGTCGCCTTGTGCGCCGCGTCGATGCCCTCGATATCGAAGCTCGGGTCGGCTTCGGCATAGCCCAGACGCTGGGCTTCCTTCAGCACTTCGGCGAAATCCAGCCCCTTGCTGCGCATCTCGCTGAGGATGAAGTTGGTGGTGCCGTTGATGATCCCGGCGATCCACTCGATGCGGTTGGCGGTCAGGCCCTCGCGCAGCGCCTTGATGATCGGGATGCCGCCCGCCACGGCGGCTTCGAAGGCGACGACCACGCCCTTCTCGCGTGCGGCGGCAAAGATCTCGCTGCCGTGCACCGCCAGCAGCGCCTTGTTGGCGGTGACCACGTGCTTGCCGGCGGCGATGGCCTCCAGCACCAGGGCCTTGGCGATGCCGTAGCCGCCGATGAGCTCGACCACGATGTCGATCGCGGGGTTGGCGATGACCTGCCGGGCGTCCGAGACCACCTGCACGCGGTCGCCGACGATGGACTGGGCGCGGGCGGTGTCCAGATCGGCCACCATGCTGATCTCGATGCCGCGCCCGGCGCGCCGACGGATCTCTTCCTGGTTGCGCTGCAGCACCTGCCAGGTGCCGCTGCCGACGGTGCCGATGCCCAACAGGCCAACTTGGATGCTTTTCATAAGGTGCGTGCGCGGCGCGGGGCGCCGTTCAGGATGCGTGGCGTTTGCGGTAATGCGCGAGGAAGCGCTCGATGCGGCCGATGGCTTCCGTCAGGTCGTCCACATTCGGCAGGAAGACCAGGCGGAAGTGATCGGGCGTCGGCCAGTTGAAGCCGGTGCCCTGCACGATGAGCACCTTCTCTTCGGCCAGCAGCTCGTAGGCAAACTGCTGGTCGTCCTGGATCGGGTACAGCTTCGGATCCAGGCGCGGAAACATGTACAGCGCCGCCTTGGGCTTGACCACGCTCACGCCGGGAATCTGCGTGAGCAGCTCGTAGGCCTTGTCGCGCTGCTTGCACAGCCGCCCGCCGGGCGCCACCAGATCCTTGATGCTCTGGTAGCCGCCCAGGGCGGTCTGGATGGCCAGCTGGCCCGGGGTGTTGGCGCACAGGCGCATCGAGGCCAGCATGTTCAGGCCTTCGATGTAGTCCCTGGCGTGGCGCTTGTCGCCAGACACCACCATCCAGCCGGCGCGGTAGCCGCAGGCGCGGTAGTTCTTGCTCAGGCCGTTGTAGGTGACGAAGAGCACGTCATCGGCCAGCGAGGCGATGCTCGTGTGCGTCTCGCCGTCGAACAGCGTCTTGTCGTAGATCTCGTCGGCAAAGACGATCAGCTGGTGGCGCCGCGCGATCTCCACGATCTCCTGCAGCAGCGCCACCGGATACAGCGCGCCCGTGGGGTTGTTGGGGTTGATGACGACGATGGCCTTGGTGCGCGGCGTCACTTTGTCGCGGATGTCGGCGAGGTCGGGCAGCCAGCCGCTCATCTCGTCGCATCGGTAGTGCACCGGTGTGCCGCCGGAGAGCGAGACCACCGCCGTGTGCAGCGGGTAATCCGGCGCGGGAATCAGCACCTCGTCGCCCGCATCGAGCAGCGCGTTCATCGACATGGCGATGAGTTCCGAGGCACCGTTGCCCAAGTAGACGTCATCCACCGTCACGCCGGTGATGTGCTTTTCCTGCGTGTAGTGCATCACCGCCTTGCGCGGCGCAAAGAGGCCCTTGCTGTCCGTGTAGCCCGCCGCCACCTGGGACGACAGGTTGTGGATCATGTCCTGCACGATCTCGTCCGGCGGCATCAGACCGAACGCGGCCACGTTGCCGATGTTCAGCTTGATGATGCGGTGCCCTTCTTCCTCCATCTGCCGGGCCTTGTCCAGCACCGGGCCGCGGATGTCGTAGCCGACGTTGTCGAGCTTGCTGGACTTGGAGATCGGTCTGAGGTTCAAGACAAGGGGCTCCGCAGGGCGCAGTGCGTGCGCGGCTTCGCAAAAACCTAGAATTTGACCACATGAAATTCCAGCCCGACCGCAGCGAAGGCGTCAATGCCATCACCCGTCAAGAGACGAACCGCGTCTGGGTCGGCACGCAGGTGCATGCCGCCAGCGTGCTGGTGCCCTGGCAAGGCGAAGTCCAGGCCTGGAACGCGACCCAGGCCGCGGACCTGACGGAGGCGCACTTCGAGCGCATCCTCAAGCTCAAGCCCGAACTGGTGATCTACGGCAGCGGCGAGCGACTGCGCTTTCTGCGCCCCGCGGTCTACCGTGTGCTCATCGAAAACGGCATCGGCATGGAGACCATGGATACCGCGGCCGCCTGCCGCACCTACAACGTGCTGGCCTCCGAAGGGCGCACGGTGGTGGCTGCCCTGCTGATCGGCCCGGGCGCCTGAGCCAGGGCGCCTGCCAGGCGCCGCATGCGGCCGCGGTGGGAAGCGTCACATGGGGGTCCTTTATAATGATGGGGTCTTTGCCGGCCATCCTGCGCTGCAGGATGGAACAGGCGCCTCGAACCCAGAATGCCCATGACACCCATCGTCAACAAAGCCCTACCGGATTTCGACGCGCCAGCCACCAGCGGCGTGAAGTTCTCTCCGCAGGCCTACCACGGCAAGGCCATCGTTCTCTACTTCTATCCCAAGGACGCCACACCCGGCTGCACCACGGAAGCCATGCAGTTCCGTGACATGCACAAGGAGTTCGTCAAGGCCGGCGCCGTGATTTTCGGCGTCTCGCGCGACAACATGGTCTCGCACGAGAAGTTCAAGGCCAACCTGCAGCTGCCCTTCGAGCTCATTGCCGATACGGAAGAGAAGCTCTGCCACATGTTCGGCGTGGTCAAGAACAAGATCATGTACGGCAAGAAGGTCAAGGGCATCGAGCGCAGCACCTTCCTCATCGATGCCGATGGCGTGCTCGTCGCCGAATGGCGTGGCATCAAGGTGACCGGCCACGTCGATGAAGTGCTCAAGGCCGTCAAGGAGCTCTCCAAGGCCGCCTGAACTTGCTCGCCGCTCCTTCCGCGTTGTTTGCAGAAGCCGCCCTGGGCTTGCCCGGCGGCTTTTTTGTTTTCCATCAGGGTTGACATGCCACTGCCCAAGCCCCCGACCAAGAAGGCCGCCCTCCTGGCGCCCGCCGACTATGAAGCCCAGGCTGCCGTACGTCCCGCCAGGCGCGGTCGCGACAGCCTGCGGGATCTCCCCGACCGGCTGATCACCCCGGAATTGCTGGACGAAGGCCCCACGAAGCTGCCCGCGCCCGTGGTGGCCAGCCCGCCGGTCGCCGCCGCGCCGCCACCGACCGCCGTTGCGCCCAAGGCCGCCGTCCGGCCGGCCAAGGCGCCGCGCAAGGCCTCCGGCCCGCCGCGGCTCTTCGTGCTGGACACCAACGTGCTGATGCACGATCCGATGAGCCTGTTCCGCTTCGCGGAGCACGACATCTTCCTGCCGATGATCACGCTGGAAGAGCTGGACGGCCACAAGAAGGGCATGAGCGAGGTGGCGCGCAATGCGCGCCAGGTCAGCCGCGATCTGGATGCCCTGGCCACCGATGGCGCGCTCGATCCCAACGAAGGCATCCCGCTGTCCAAGACCGGACACCGCGATGCCACCGGCCGCCTGTTCTTCCAGACCCAGCTGCTGGAGATCAAGCTGCCCGCCGGCCTGCCGCAGGGCAAGGCCGACAACCAGATCCTGGGCGTGGTGCAGACGCTGCGCCAGATGCACCCGGGGCGCGACGTGGTGCTGGTGTCCAAGGACATCAACATGCGCGTCAAGGCCCGAGCGCTGGGCCTGCCCGCCGAGGACTACTTCAACGACAAGGTCCTGGAAGACGGCGACCTGCTCTACACCGGCGTACTGGCCTTGCCGGCGGACTTCTGGGAGCGGCACGGCAAGACCATGGAGAGCTGGCAGCAGGCCGGCCACACCTACTACCGCGTCAGCGGGCCGATGGTGCCGCAGTTGCTGGTGAACCAGTTCGTCTACCTGGAAACGCCCGGCGCCGCGCCGCTGCATGCCCGGGTGGCCGAGATCACCGGCAAGACCGCGGTGCTGAAGACGCTGCGCGACTACACGCATGCCAAGAATGCCGTCTGGGGCGTGACCGCGCGCAATCGCGAGCAGAACTTCGCCTTGAACCTGCTCATGGATCCGGAGTGCGATTTCGTCACTCTGGCCGGCACGGCGGGCACCGGCAAGACACTGATGACGCTGGCCGCGGGCCTGAGCCAGGTGCTGGACGACCGGCGCTACACCGAGATCATCGTCACGCGTGTGACCGTGCCCGTGGGTGAAGACATCGGCTTCCTGCCCGGCAATGAGGAAGAAAAGATGGGGCCCTGGATGGGCGCACTCGACGACAACCTGGAAGTGCTGGCCCGCAGCGATTCCAGCGCCGGCGAGTGGGGCCGCGCCGCCACCAATGACCTGGTGCGCAGCAAGATCAAGATCAAGAGCCTGAACTTCATGCGCGGGCGCACGTTCCTGAACAAGTACGTCCTCATCGACGAGGCGCAGAACCTCACGCCCAAGCAGATGAAGACGCTGATCACGCGCGCCGGCCCGGGCACGAAGATCGTCTGCATGGGCAACCTGGCGCAGATCGACACGCCCTACCTCACGGAAGGCTCCTCAGGCCTCACCTACGCGGTGGATCGCTTCAAGGGCTGGCCGCACTCTGGCCACATCACCCTGGCCCGGGGCGAGCGCTCGCGGCTGGCGGATTTTGCTTCCGAGGTGCTCTGAGCCGCTGCTGATGTCGGCCGCCAGGGCCGGCCTTGTCAGGGCCGGCCGTGCGACCGGCGCGTGGGGATCGAGGCTTCGGGCGCACCCTCACAGCCCGGCTGGACGGGTGCGCAGGAAGCTGGCAAAGCGCGGCAGGCCGTCCTCGGTGAAGCCGCGGTGCGTGTAGGTGACGCGCTCACCCGGTTGCGGCGGCGATCGACGCTGCGCGGCGCTGAAGCCCGTGCCGATCTTGAAGCGGCGCCCGTCGTCCGCGCGGACGTGCAGCGCGCCCATCAGGCCTTGCAGCTGACCCTGCCCCAGCTCGATCGCCAGCACCGTGGCCTCGGCATCATGCAGCGGCTTGAGCTTCAGCATCGTGGCCTGACGCCCGGCGGCATACGGCGCGTCTTCGTGGCGCAGCACCAGCCCTTCACCACCCGTGGCGATCACCTCGTCCAGGCGGCTGTGCAGCGCTGCACGGTTGGCCAGGCGCGCCTGGGGTGCTGCCTGGAGTGGCGCAAACCCATGCTTGCGCAACCGATCGCTCAGCTCCTGCGCCCGTTCGGCAAAGCCGCCGCGCGCCTGCGGCAGATCAAAGGCCATGTAGCGCAGCTCGCGCCATTCGGACTCCAGCGGCTGCCGCTTGCGCACCACGCCGGACAGGGCCTCGAAGCGGCCACGCCCCAGCCAGAGTTCGCCGTCCAGCGCGTATGCGGGCAGCCCGGCGAGAAAGCTGCGCGGCGCCGCGATCAGCAGGCCGCTGCGAAAGCGCAGTTCGCGGCCATCCCAGACTGCGCGGACGCCGTCGTACTTTTCGCTCACCAGATGCTGCGCAGGGTCCAGATCGGCCGGCGCTTCCTGGGCCAGCGGAATGGGAAGCGGCTGCAGGCTGCGCGCGGCCAGCGCCGGCAGGCAGACGCTGGCCAGCGCCAGGCCCAGCAGGCCGCGGCGGGACAACGGGCCTGTGGGCTGGACAGCGCCATCGGCGGCTGGGGCCGCCGCTTCGCGGCCGATCATCGACTGCAGGGTTGACGAAGGCAGGCGCCCGGCATGGCGCGTGCGGCTCAGGCCACGGGGGCCAGTGGGGTGGGTGAAGGCATCCATGCGCCGCAGTGTGCGCAGGTTGCGCATGAACAGCGATCCCACCTCGGCCGGGAAACCGGTGGTCCTGCCGCAGAGGGGCCCCGGGGGGTGGAGCCCCCCCCGGCTTCACTCGGCGCGCAGGCGCCCGGCTTCGATGTGCAGTTGCCGGTCGCAGCGCGCGGCGATGGTGCGGTCGTGCGTGACCAGCACGAGCGTGGTGCCGGCTTCGCGGTTGAGCTCGAACATCAGCTCCATGACCTTCTCGCCGGTGGCGAAATCCAGGCTGCCGGTGGGTTCGTCGGCCAGCAGCAGCGCCGGGCGCACCACGAAGGCCCGCGCCAGCGCCACACGCTGCTGTTCGCCGCCGGACAGCACTTTCGGATAGTGCTTGAGCCGTTCGCCCAGACCCACCCGCTTGAGGAGTTCGGTGGCCGCCTGGCGCGCATCGTGGCGGCCCTGCAGTTCCAGCGGCAGCATCACGTTTTCCAGCGCCGTCAGGTTGCTCAGCAGCTGGAAGCTCTGGAAGACAAACCCCACCTTCTGCGCACGCAGCGCCGCGCGCTCGTCCTCATTGACCGCGAAAAGGTCGTGGCCAGCCAGCAGCACCGTGCCCTGCGTCGGTGTGTCCAGGCCCGCCATGATGGACAGCAGCGTGCTCTTGCCCGAGCCGGACGCGCCGACGATGGCTGCCGACTGTTGCGCCGCGAGCTGAAAGTCGATCTCGTGAAGGATGGTCAGCGTGCCGCTAGAGTCCACCACCTGCTTGGTGACACGTTGAACGGCGATGATGGAATCGGTCATGCGGTGCAAGAAATCCTGTGGCTTGGGGCAAGAGGCCTCGCGCAGGCAGAACGCCAGGCGCGCGTGGCTGGCCCACTGTAGCGCCCTGCTGGTTTCCGCCGCTGCGCCGGGGCTTGCGGCAGCGCAGGCGGCCGCCGCTGCGGCGGCCCCTTCGCTGCCCGCCTTGCTGGTGGTGGGGGACAGTCTCTCGGCAGAGTATGGTCTGCCGCGCGGCAGCGGCTGGGTCGCGCTGCTGGAGCGGCGCCTGGCCCAGGAAGGGCTGCGCTGGCGCGTGGTCAATGCCAGCATCAGCGGTGACACCACGGCCGGTGGACGCTCACGATTGCCCGCGCTGCTGCAGCGCGAAAAGCCGGCGGTGGTGCTGATCGAGCTCGGCGGCAACGATGCCTTGCGTGGGCTGCCGCTGCAGTCGACCCGCGACAATCTGCTGGCGATGACGCGCGCATCCAAGGCGGCCGGCGCGCGTGTGCTGATTGCCGGCATGCAGATGCCGCCCAATTACGGGCGCCGCTACGGTGAAGAGTTTGCCGGCCTGTTTGCCGAGGTGGCCAAGGCCGAGGGAACAGCACTGGTGCCCTTCTTCCTGGCCGGCGTGGCCGACGGCCCGAACCCCGAGGCCTTGTTCCAGAGCGACCGCATCCACCCGGTGGCGGCGGCACAGCCGCGCATGCTGGACAACGTCTGGCCGGCGCTGCGGCCGCTGCTCGTCGCAGCGCGACGCTGAGCGCCTGGCCGGCCGATGAGTCGCGGCCCTCCCGAAGCGCCGGCCGTGCCTACTGACGCTCCTGCCGGTCGCGCAGGTTGTCGCGCGGTGCTTCGCGGCCGCGCGCCTGCTCACGCGGGGCTTCGGCCGGCCGCCCGTGTGCACGCTCCACGACGGCGGGCGGCGTGGCGGCGGGCGCGCCGGGCACAGTGACCGGGGCGACGACAGGTCGCGGCGGCGGCACGCGCGAGGGGCCTGCTTCCGGCGGCCCGTTGCGATGAGCCGGGGGCGCCTGCCAGGCCGGGCCCGGCGCCTGAGCGGGCGTTGCAGTCAGGGGCTGAACCGGGGCGAGCGGTGCCATGGGCGCACCAGGCGCGACGGAGGGCACCGTGGGCGCTGGCGCTGCCATCGCGGGCGGCAGCGGCTGCGGGATGCGGCTGGGCTGCACGGGTGCAGCCTGAACCGGCGCCAGCGGCGGCATCGGGTGCACGACATCCGCCCGAGGCAGGGGTGGCGGCACACGGCCGGGCTGGACCGGCGCCGGCTGCACGGGTGCCAGGGGCGGCATCGGCTGCACAAGCTCTGCGCGGGGCGCGGGCTGGGGCACTCGGCTGGGGGCGGGCGGCGCCTGAACGGGAACCGCGCCACCCGGCACGGCCATCACCGGCGCGTGCGGCGGAGCGCCCACGGGCTCACGCCCGATGTGACGGCGGCGATCCTCCGCCTCGCGGATCACCGAGGGCGCCACCGGCTGGCGTTGCTGCAGCACGTTGGACGGCACCACGGTCACGGCATTGGGCACACCGTTGTTGCCGTAGCTGATGGGGCCCGTGGGCACGTGGCGCGGCGCGCCCGGGCGCCAGTGCGGCTGGTTCACGCGGTCGAAGTAGCCCGGCGGATGGCGGAAGGGCGGCACATAGACATCGCGCGGGGCGAGCGGAATCCAGCCCACCGTCGGCCCCAGGCCCACGGAAACGCTGACCCCGGAGCCGACCGGGCCGACCCAGGCCACCATCGCCGGCGAGAAGACCGGACGCGTGACGTAGCTGCCGGGCACCCAGACCCAGCGGCCTCCCCAGTGCAGCCAGCGGCCGTAATGCGAAGTCGCAAAGCCCCAGGGCGCTTCGTCGATCCAGGTCCAGCCCCAGCGCACCTGCCAGATCCAGCGGCCATGACGGAACGGCACCCAGTCCACGGCCACGCGCACAGGCACCCAGACCGAACCGTAGTCCGGGTGTCGATCCCAGCGGCCATAACGATCCAGATCATCGGAGCCGGTCATTTCGGGCGACACGTAGCGTTCGGAGGCGACGCGGTCGTCCCGCTGTTCGTCGCGCGCCACCCAGTCGGAGAAGCTGTCCTGCACGACCGCGTTCCAGGTCACCACCGTGGTGTCGCGGCCTTCGCGCAGCAGCTCGATGCTGCGGCCGGCCTCGACGCTGAGCCGCTGGTCGCGTGTGTCCACGCCCAGGCTGCCGCGCCAGCTGGTGATCTGCGTGACGCCGTCATCGCGATCGATGCGGTAGTGACCCGGGCGCTCGGCCCAGACGCGGACCTCGCCCACGCGCAGTTCCAGCTCTCGGGCGATTTCGCGGCTGCGCACGCGCACCGCGGCGCTGCCGCTCTGCACCCGCAGCACGATGCGATCGTCATCGAGCCGGTCGATGCTGAGCTCGGTGTTGCCCGCCAGCCGCACTTCCGTGGAGCCGATGCCCAGCTGCAGGCGTGCGCCGCGCTCGGTGGACAGCCGGTCGCCATCGGTCAGCGCCCGGTTGCGCCAGGCCTCGACCCAGCGGCCCTGATCGTCATCGTAGAACCAGGCCTTGCCCTCGACCTGCGCGATGCGGCCGACACGACCGGGCGCGCCGTCACTGGCCAGGGCCTGGCCGGCCAGACCCAGCAGGCCGGCAACAAGCAGCACCCACACCAGCACCGCTCTCCAGAAAGAGGGGCCCGGCGCTGGCGGCATCGGTGCCGAGGCGGCGGGCGGGTGGGGCCGGGCTTTCATGTGCGCTCCTTCACGGACGGCAATCGCTCGCCCGCAAGGCCGGGGTGGCGTGCCGTTGCACGCTCAACGCAGCGCAGGCTCGCCGCGCCGACACATCACATGTAAAGAAGCTGTCTGGCCCCCTGCGTGCGCGTCAGTCGTCGCTGCGCGGATCCAGATCCGGGAAGAGCACGCTTGTGAAGCCCAGCTGGGTGAGATCGGTCATGCGTGTGGGGTACAGACGGCCGATCAGGTGATCGCACTCGTGCTGCACCACGCGGGCATGAAAGCCGTCGGCCTCGCGCTCGATGGGCTGGCCCTGCGCATCGAAGCCCCGGTAGCGGATGCGGGCATGGCGCGGCACCTTGCCGCGCAGCCCTGGCACGGACAGGCAGCCTTCCCAGCCCTCTTCCACGGTGGCATCCAGCGGCTCGATGACCGGGTTGATCAGGACCGTCATGGGCACCGGCGGCGCTTGCGGATAGCGGGCGTTGCGCGCGAAGCCGAAGATCACCAGCTGCAGATCGACGCCGATCTGCGGCGCCGCCAGGCCCGCGCCACTGGCGTCTTCCATGGTCTCGAACATGTCGGCGATCAGACGGTGCAGCTCGGGTGTGTCGAAGGCGCGTACCGGTTGGGCCACACGCAACAATCGCGGATCGCCCATCTTCAGGATCTCGTGAATCGCCATGCCGAACCGCCCGCCCGTGTGTGCTGCTGAAGACCTGATCCTCGCGCAATGGCGCCGGTCTTCGCTGCCGAGGGGTTGATGGCGCCTTCGCCAGCCAGCGCCCTGCCTGGGCTTGCGGGCATCGCGCCGCATGCCGTGGAAGCCGGCGTGGTGGCGATCTTTGCCATCGTCTACCTGGGCATGTTCCTGGGCGGCCTGCCGCGGTTGAAGCTGGACCGTTCGGGCGTGGCCCTGCTGGGCGCGATCGCGATGATCGCGCTCACCGGCATGACGCTGGAAGAAGCGGCGCGTGCCGTCGATCTGCCCACGCTCGTGCTGCTGTTCGCCTTCATGGTGGTCTCGGCGCAGATGCGCCTGGGCGGCTTCTACACGGCCGTCACGCGGCAGGTGGTGACCCTGCCGCTCGGCCGTGCCGCGCTGCTCGCGGCCGTGCTGGGCATGGCGGCGCTGCTTTCGGCCGTGTTTTCCAACGACATCATCTGCCTCGCGCTCACGCCCCTGGTGGCGCGCCTGTGCCTGCGCCGTGGGCTGGATCCGGTGCCCTTCCTGATCGGCCTGGCCTGCGCCGCCAACATCGGCTCGGCCGCCACGCTGATCGGCAATCCGCAGAACATGCTCATCGGCTCGGTTCTGAAGCTCTCGTTCGCCGACTACCTGGCCGCCGCCTGGCTGCCGGTGCTGCTGAGCCTGCTGCTGCTGTGGGCCTGGCTGGCCTGGGCCGGCCGCGGCGAATCGCCGTCGGCACCAGTCCCAGTCCCGGCCGTGGCGGACGAGGAGCCGCCCTTCGATCGCCTGCAGTCGATCAAGGGTCTCGCAGTGGCCGGGGTGCTGATGTTCATCTTCCTGTTCACGGCCATCCCTCGCGAGGTGGCTGCGCTGGTGGGTGCGGGCATCCTGCTGCTCAGCCGCCGGCTGCATTCGGCCGAGGTCATGGGCTTCGTGGATTGGCAACTGCTGCTGCTCTTCATCGGCCTGTTCATCGTCAACCACGCCTTCCAGGCGACCGGTCTGTCGGGCCAGGCCGTGGCCTGGATGGCCGCCCAAGGGCTGCATCTGGCCGAGCCCGGCGTGCTGCTGCCAGTGGGCGCCGCGCTGTCCAACCTGGTCTCCAACGTCCCGGCGGTGATGCTGCTGCTGCCGCACCTGCGCGAAGCCGGGCCGGACGCCGGTACGCTGCTGGCGCTGGCCAGCACCTTTGCCGGCAACCTGCTGCTGGTGGGCAGCATCGCCAACCTGATCGTCGTCGATCTGGCCGAAAAGGCAGGCGTGCGCATCGATTGGCTGCGCCATGCGCGCACCGGCATTCCGGTGACGCTGCTCTCGCTTTGCGTGCTGTGGCTGTGGGCCGGTCTTTTGCGCTGATGGCGGCGCAGTCACCGGGTGCAGACGCGGCGGGCCGCGCTGCCGCAGCCGCTTGCGCGCCCCTGCCTGAGCCCAGGCTATGCCGCATCGCCCACAATGCGCGGATGGTGAATGCCCGCGAGCCCTGGTCTTGTTCGAGCGACTGCGCAAACTGATTCCCAGCCGCGAGACGCTGGAACGCAACCGCTGGTTGCGCTGGCTGGGACCCGGCCTCTTCCATCCGCGCCTGTGGCACATGAGCCGACGCAGCATCTCGCTGGGCGCGGCGATCGGCGTATTCTTCGCCTTCATCATCCCGATCGCGCAGATTCCGCTGTCGGCCGCGCTGGCCCTGGTGCTGCGCGCCAACATCCCGGTGGCTGTGGCCAGCACGATCGTCAACAACCCGCTGACCTTTCCGCCCGTGTACTACGCCGCCTGGCGCGTGGGCAGCTTCATGCTCGGCGAAGAGGCCAAGGAATCCGAAGCGCCGTCGTTTGCCGCCGGCACGGGCGCAGCGGCCGAGACGCCGGGAGACACGCGCAGCTGGTGGCAGCGCACACGCGATGGCTTTGCGGCCGTGGGCAAGCCGCTGATCCTGGGCGCGCTGAGCTTCGCCGTCTTCTTCAGTGGCCTGGCCTATCTGCTGGTCAACGGCATCTGGCACTGGCGCGTGCGCGCCAAGCGCCGCGCGCGCATGCGGCTGCGAAGCGGGCTGAGCAGCTGATCGGCTGATACCCGGCCCTCCCGCGCGAGCCCCATGCCGTCCAGCCGTTCTGCCGTCCCCGCCCGAGCCTGGGTCCTGCTGCTGATCCTGACGCTGGTCTGGGGCACCAACTGGCCGCTGTTTCCGCTGGCCACGAAGGAGGTGTCGGTCTGGACCTTCCGCGGTGTGGCGCTGCTGATCGCCGGGCCCCTGCTGCTGCTGGTGGCCCGGCTGCGGGGCCAGTCGCTGCGCATCGAGCGCGAGCACTGGGGCACGCTGGCGATGGCCACGCTGTTCTACCTGCTGCTGTGGAACATCGCCAGCACCTACGCGGCGATCCTCATCCCTTCCGGCCAGGCGGCGATCCTCGGCTTCACCATGCCGCTGTGGCTCGCGCTCATCAGCTGGGCCGTTCTGGGTGAGGAACTCGCGCCGCGCATGCTGTGGGCCATCGGGCTGGGCGCCGGCGCCGTCGGCCTGCTGATCTACGACGGTGCCGAAGCCTACGCGCTCGCGCCGCTGGGCTTCTTCCTCGGCCTGCTGGCGGGCGTGGGCTGGGCCGTGGGCACCCTGATCCTCAAGCGCCGGCCGGTGGGCGCATCGGCGCTGGTGATCAGCGGCTGGCAGCTCACGGGGGCCGGCATCCCGACGGCCATCGCCGCGCTGGCGCTCGCCGAGGGTGGCTGGTTCTGGCCTTCGTGGACCTCGGTCCTCATCATCACCTACATCGCCGTGGTGCCGATGAGCGTGGGCAATGCCGCCTGGTTTGCCATCGTGGGCATGCTGCCCGCCAACGTGGCGGGCCTGTCCTCGATCCTGGTGCCGGTGGTGGCCATGATCTCCGGCGCGCTGGTGCACGGCGAGCCGCTGGGGCCGCTGCAGTGGGGCGCGGTGGCCTGCTGCGTGGGTGGCCTGTCGCTGGCGCTGCTGCGGCCCAAGGGCCCAGGCTGAACCCGCAGCGGGCCCCGGCGCGGATTCAGCCGGCCAGCAGTTGCCGCAGCCCGGCTTCGTCCAGCACCGGCACGCCCAGTTCGCGTGCCTTGTCCAGCTTGCTGCCGGCCTCTTCGCCAGCGATCAGGACGTGCGTCTTCTTCGACACCGAGCCCGAGACCTTGCCGCCCGCCGCCTCGATCAGGGCCTTGGCCTCATCGCGGCTCAGCGTGGGCAGCGTGCCGGTCAGCACCAGCGTCTTGCCGCTCAGCGGCAGGCTGTCGGCATCCGCCGTGGCGGCACCATCGGACTCCTCCCAGTGGATGCCGGCGGCCCGCAGCAGCTCCACCACCTCGCGGTTGTGCGGCTGCGCAAAGAAGGTGTGGATGCTCTGCGCCACGACCGGGCCCACATCCTTCACCTGCAGCAGCTGCTCGACGCTGGCCTCCATCAGGCGGTCGATGCCGCCGAAGTGACGCGCCAGATCCTTGGCGGTGGTCTCGCCGACCTGGCGGATGCCTAACGCGTAAAGAAAGCGTGCCAGCGTGGTGTGGCGGCTCTGCTCCAGCGCGGCCACCAGCTTGGCCGCGCTTTTGTCGGCCATGCGGTCCAGCGCAGACAGCTTGGCCACGCCCAGGGTGTAGAGCTCCGGCAGCGTGCGGATCAGCCCGCCATCCACCAGTTGATCGACCAGCTTGTCGCCCAGGCCTTCGATGTCCATCGCCCGGCGCCCGGCAAAGTGCAGCAGCGCCTGCTTGCGCTGCGCCGCGCAGAACAGGCCGCCGCTGCAGCGGTGATCCATGCCGCCCCGTTCGCGCAGCACGGTGCTGCCGCAGACCGGGCACTGGCGCGGCATGCGGAAGTTGGGCACGTAGGCCGGCCGCTCGCCGGGCATGCGGCCCACGACCTCCGGAATCACGTCGCCCGCACGCCGCACGATGACCTGATCGCCCACGCGCACGCCCTTGCGCCGCAGCTCGAAGACGTTGTGCAGCGTCGCGTTGCTGACCGTGGTGCCGCCCACGAAGACCGGCTCCAGCTTGGCCACCGGCGTGAGCTTGCCCGTGCGGCCGACCTGGATCTCGATGCCGTTCAGCCGCGTGGCCTGCTCCTGGGCCGGGTATTTGTGGGCCACGGCCCAGCGCGGCTCGCGCGTGACGAAGCCCAGCCGCTGCTGCAGCGCCAGCTCGTCGACCTTGTAGACCACGCCGTCGATGTCAAAGGGCAGCGCGTCGCGCCGCTCGCCCATGGCGCGGTGAAAGTCCACCAGGCCTTGCGCGCCCTTCGCCACGCGGCGGTCGGCGCACACCGGAAAGCCGAAATCGGCCAGCGCATCCAGCAGGCCCGATTGCGTGTCCGGCTGGCGCCAGCCCTGCGTCTGCCCGATGCCGTAGGCGAAGAAGCTCAAGGGCCGCTGTGCTGCCACCGCGGGATCCAGCTGGCGCACGGCACCGGCGGCTGCATTGCGCGGGTTGACGAAGGTCTTCTCACCCCGCTCGCGCTGGCGGGCGTTCAGGCGCTCGAAGTCGTCGCGGCGCAAGTAGACCTCGCCGCGCACCTCCAGCACCTGCGGCGATGCGCCGTGCAGCCGCAGCGGGATCTGCCCGATGGTGCGGATGTTCTGCGTCACGTCCTCGCCGGTCTCGCCGTCGCCGCGCGTGGCGGCCTGCACCAGCACGCCGGCCTCGTAGCGCAGGTTGATGGCCAGGCCATCGAACTTCAGCTCGGCGTGGTAGGCCAGCGGCGGCGCCTCGGGCGGCAGCTCCAGCTCTCTGCGCACGCGGGCATCGAAGGCCGTGGCGCCGCCTTCGGTGGTGTCGGTCTCGGTGCGGATGCTGAGCATGGGCACCGCATGACGCACTGGCGCAAAGCCGTCCAGCACCTGGCCGATCACGCGCTGTGTCGGCGAATCCGCCGTGCGCAGCGCCGGATCGGCTTCTTCCAGCGCCTGCAGTTCGCGGAAGAGCCGGTCGTACTCGGCATCCGGGATCAGCGGATCATCCAGCACGTAGTAGCGGTGCGCATGCTCATGCAACTGCTCGCGCAGCGCGCGGGCACGGTCGGCGCTGCTCTGGGCCATGCTCAGCTGAAGACGCGCCGGGCGGCCGCGGAGCCAGCTTCCAGATCGCGCGATTCCAGGTGCCGGTACAGCAAGGCCAGCTCCTTGGAGATGCCATCGAAGGCCTGCAAGGTCACGGGGACGCCCTGTTCGTCCACGGCCGTGGCGTCCATCTCCTCGCACAGCGCCGTGGCGGCGCGGTGCCAGGCGGGAAAGGGCTCGGCCGCCTCGGGCGTCTGGGCCACGTCCAGCGAGAGCGTCACCTCGCGCAGGCCGGCCTGCGGCGCATCGGCCAGCGCGGCCTGCGCGTCAAAGCCGAGCACCAGCATCGGCGGATCGCCTTCCAGCACGCCAGGCAGCACCAGCCGCCCCGGCAGCGCACCGGGCACGAAGCCCTGGCGGGCCGCCGCCTGCTGCACATAGCCCACCGACCAGGCCACGCCGTTGGCGCGCAGCCGCAGCGAGAGCTGGGCATCGGCCGCGCCGGCAAAGTGGTCCAGTTCGCGGGCGCGGGCCACCACATCCAGCATGTCCGGGAAATCGGCGACCGCACCCACACCGTCGGCAAAGGCCTGCACCTTCTGCACGAACTCGCTGTACTCGATCTCGTTGAGCGCGCCGCTGCGGTTGGCCAGCTGCACGCCGGCCTGAAACTCCGAGTAGCGGCGGCCGTGCGACAGCGGTTCCCACTCGCCGGTCTCGGCATCCAGGCCCTCGATCAGCATGGGCTTGCTCCCGGCGCGCCGCGAAGCCGGCATGTGGGCCAAGGCCAGTTCGCCGCTCAAGGGCGATTCCGGGCTCACGGTGGCCATCGCGTCGATCAGGGCGTCCAGGCGCACCGGGGGCTTGCGCGGTGCGCGCAGCGGCAGCGCCTCATCGTGGAGAACCGGTGTGTCATCGGCCGGGTCCCCAGCGGTCTCGCCCCCCAGACTCGGCTCCAGGCGCGGCTCCTCCGCCACCGTCGGCGCAAAGGGCCGGCGCAGCATGCGCTGCTGGCGGCCCTTCCAGCCGCTGTGCAGGGCCAGACCGGCCAGCACCGCTGCGGCCAGCAGGATCAGGGACAGGGTCAGGCTCATGGGCTGCATGCTAGCGCCCGTGCATGCCGTGCCACGTCTTCTCGGCGAACACGCAGCCGGCCCAGCAGGATCAAGCCGCTTCGGCCATGCCGATCGCCGCTTCCATGTCCACCGCCACGATGCGCGAGACGCCCTGCTCCTGCATGGTCACGCCGATCAGCTGCTCGGCCATCTCCATGGCGATCTTGTTGTGGCTGATGAAGAGGAACTGCGTGCCCTTGGTGGACATCTCGCTGACCAGCTTGCCGTAGCGCTCGGTGTTGGCGTCGTCCAGCGGCGCATCCACCTCGTCCAGCAGGCAGAACGGGGCCGGGTTGAGCATGAAGATCGCAAACACCAGCGCGATCGCCGTGAGCGCCTTCTCGCCGCCGGACAGCAGGTGGATGGTGCTGTTCTTCTTGCCGGGCGGCTGAGCCATCACCTGAACGCCGGCATCCAGAATTTCCTCGCCCGTCATCACGAGCTTGGCCGAGCCGCCGCCGAAGAGGCTGGGGAACATGCGGCCGAAGTGCTCGTTGACCTGGTTGAAGGTCTGGCCCAGGAGATCGCGCGTGTCCAGATCGATGGTGTGGATCGCGTCTTCCAGCGTCTTGATGGCGTCATTGAGATCGGCGTTCTGCGCGTCGAGGAAGGTCTTGCGCTCGCGTGACTCGCTCAGCTCATCCAGGGCCGCGAGGTTGACGGCCCCCAGTGCGGTGATCTCGCGCTGGATGCGATCGATCTCGCCCTGCAGGCCCCAGAGCTTGACGCCGCCGGCCTCGATGCCCTGGCCCAGGAGTTCGAGATCCACCGCGGCTGCGGTGAGCTGTTCGAGGTACTGCGCGCCGCCCAGCTGCGCGGCCTGCGCCTCCAGCTGCAGCTTGGTGATGCGCTCGCGCAGCGGATCCAGGCTGCGTTCGAATTCCAGGCGCCTTTCGTCGCCCGCGCGCATGCGCGCCGTGATGTCGTCGTACTCGCTGCGCACGGCGCCAAGCGACCGCTCCCGGTCGAGCTTGAGCGACAAGGCACTCTGCAGGCCCGCCTGCGCGGCCGCGTCATTCAGGCTGCCCAGCTCCAGCTCCAGCTGCTCACCGGCCTGCAGGTTGGTCTGCACCTGCTGCTGCGCGGTTTCGATGGCGCGCTGCAGTTCGCCGCGGCGCGCCGCCAGCGCGCGGGCCTGGAACTGGGCTTCCTGGGCCTGGCGCTCCAGCGTGCGGGCCTGCTCACGTGCACCGGCCAGCTGGCGCTCCGCGGCGATCACGCCGTCGTCCAGCTCGGCGTGGCGCTCCTGCGTGTTGGCCAGCTGCATGTCCAGCTCTTCGAAGCGCGCCTCGCCCGTGGCCCGCCGCTCCTGCAGATCGCCCAGCTGCGCGTCGATCTCGCCCAGCTCGTCGTCGATCTGTGTACGGCGCGACTGCGTGGCTTCGGCCTGCTGCGACAGGCGCATCAGTTCCACCTGCAAGCCGTGGTGGCGTGTCTGCGTCTCGGCGGCTTCGCGCCGCGCGCGGGTGAGCGCCAAGGAGGCTTCGGTGAAGGCCGCGTCCAGCCGCACGAGTGCCGTGCGCGATTCGTCGGCGATCAGGGTCTGCGCGCGCAGCTGGCGCTCGAGGTTCTCGATCTCCTGGGCCCGCGCCAGCATGCCGGCCTGCTCGGAATCCGGGGCATAAAAACTCACCGCAAACGGCGAGACGGCATGGCCTTCGCGCGTCATGATGACTTCGCCGTGCGCAAGCTTGCCGCGGTGGGCCAGCGCCTCGTCCAGGGTGGCGGCGGTGTAGACCCCTTCCAGCCAGTCGACCAGCAGCGCTTTCAGGCCGGCATCGCCCAGGCGCAGCAGGTCCGACAGCCGCGGCAGCGTGCGATGGGTATCCGGCGCGGCCGCTTGCGGCAGGGTGTAGAAGGCCAGCCGTGCGGGCGGGGCGTCGCCCGCAAAGGCGCGCACGGTGTCCAGGCGGCCCACTTCCAGCGCATTCAGGCGCTCGCGCAACGCGGCTTCGAGTGCCGTTTCCCAGCCGGACTCGATGTGCACCTTCTTCCACAGCCCCTGCAGGCCTTCGAGCCCGTGGCGCGCCAGCCAGGGCTTGAGCTTGCCTTCGGTCTGCACCTTGTCCTGCAGGGCGCGCAGCGCCTCCAGCCGCGCGCTGATGTCCGCCAGGCGCGAAGACTCGCGGTTGGCGGCTTCCTGCTGCGCGCGGCGCTGCTCGTCCAGGCCGGGCACCTGTTCGGACAGCTCGTGCAGCAGCGCCTCGGCCACCTGGCGCGCGTCATCGGCCGAGGCGGTCTGGCGCTGGAGTTCCTCCAGCCGCGCCAGATCGGGCGCGGCCAGCGACTTGCGCTCGCCCGCCATGCGTTCGCGGCGCAGCCCCAGCTGGCGCGACTGTTCTTCGACGCTGCGGCTCTCGGCGGCCAGCACCTGGATCTGCTGCTGGACCTGGGCCACGAGGCTGCGCTGCGCATTGCTGCGCCCCTGCGCGGCGCGCACCGCGTCCTCGAAGCCGGGCAACTGGCCGGATTGTTCTTCGGCCTGCGCGATCAGCAGCTCGCCCTGCTCTTCGGCCGAAGCGATCTGCCCGGCGATGTCGTCCAGCTCCTGCGCGGCATCGGCGCGGCGCTGTTCCCACTGGCCGTTCTGCGCCTGCAGATCCGCCAGGCGCTGCTCGACACGCTGTCGACCTTCCACCACGTAGCGGATGCGCTCTTCCAGGCGGCTGACTTCCAGGGCCGCTTCAGCCAGCGCGCCCTGCGCCAGATGCAGACGGTCGCCCGCGCCGTAATGCGATTGGCGCAGCGTCTCCAGCTCGGCTTCCACGTGGCGCAGCTCGGCCATGCGCGCTTCCAGCGCGTTCACGGCCTCGGCCATGGCGCGCTGCACACGTTCCTGCTCGGTGGCGGCATCGCGGTGCTTCAGGAACCACAGCTGGTGCAGCTTCAGCGTGCCCTGTTCCTGCAGGGCGCGGTACTGGCTGGCCACCTCGGCCTGCTTCTCCAGCTTCTCGAGGTTGGCGTTGAGCTCGCGCAGGATGTCGTCCACGCGGGTGAGGTTCTCGCGCGTGTCCTTGAGACGGTTCTCGGTCTCGCGGCGCCGTTCCTTGTACTTGGAGACGCCGGCCGCCTCTTCCAGGAAGAGGCGCAGTTCCTCTGGGCGCGATTCGATGATGCGGCTGATCGTGCCCTGGCCGATGATGGCGTAGGCACGCGGGCCCAGGCCGGTGCCCAGGAAGACGTCCTGCACGTCGCGGCGGCGCACTGGCTGGTTGTTGATGTAGTAGCTGCTGGTGCCGTCCCGCGTGAGCACGCGCTTGACGGCGATCTCGGCAAAACTGTTCCACTGGCCGCCGGCGCGGGCGTCGGCGTTGTCGAACACCAGTTCCACGCTGGCGCGGCTGGCAGGCTTGCGGTTGCCCGAGCCGTTGAAGATGACGTCCTGCATGGATTCACCCCGCAGCTCGCTGGCCTTGCTCTCGCCCAGCACCCAGCGCACGGCATCCATGATGTTGGACTTGCCGCAACCGTTGGGGCCCACCACGCCGACGCGCTGGCCCGGCAACTGGAAGGTGGTCGGCTCGGCAAAGCTCTTGAAGCCGGCCAGCTTGATCTGGTTCAGGCGCATGGCTCAAGCCTCCTGGCGGGTTCCGTCCGGCGAGGCGAGCGCATCACCGTAACTTGTTGATTTCATTGAACAAAAGCGCCGATAACCGGCGCTTCAGAGGGGCGGGATGATAGCATCGCACCCATGAACAGACGCACATCCGGGCGGGCCTCCGGGCCCGCCAGAGAACCCGGCGCGGAACCCGGCGCGGAACACGGCGCCAAGCCGGCCGCGGCACCTGAACCGGCCGCCCTCAAGAAGCCGCTCGGCAGGGCACGCAAGCGTGCCGGCGCCAGCGCCGGCGCCAGCCCCTTGAACCAGCGCGAGGCCCCGGCCGTGCCGCCATCGGCGCCCTCGAAGGACCTGCAGGTCTTTCCGAATCCGCAGCCGGCGCGCGATTACGTGATCCGCTTCGACGTGCCGGAATTCACCTGCCACTGTCCGCTCACGGGCCAGCCCGACTTTGCGCACTTCTGGATCGAGATCGTTCCCGATCAGCTCTGCGTGGAACTCAAGAGCCTGAAGATGTACTTCTGGGCCTACCGCAACGAGGGCGCGTTCCATGAGCGCGTGACCAACACCATCCTCGATGATCTGGTCAAGGCCATCCAGCCCCGCTTTGCGCGCATCCATGCCGACTGGTTCGTGCGCGGCGGCATCCGCACCTACGTGACCGTGGAGCACCGCAAGAAGGACTGGAAGCCGCAGCCGGCTGTCCAACTGCCGGCTTGCGCCGACGCCGGCCCGGGCTGGACGCGCCTTTGACGGCTGCGGCGGGCCACCGCACGCACTGGCCCGCCGTGCTGGCGGCCTTTGCCGCGGGGGTGGCCGTGGCCTTGAATATCGGCAAGGTGCCGGTAGCGCTGCCCGTGCTGCGCCAGGAGCTCGGCCTGAGCCTGCTGCAGGCGGGCTGGGTGTCTTCGATGCTCACCACGCTGGCCGCGGGCCTGGCGCTGGCCATGGGCATGTGGGTCGGCCGGCTCGGTGCGCTGCGCCTGGTGATGGCCGGGCTGCTGCTGACGGCGCTGGCCTCGGTGAGCGCGGCGGGGATGGCGCAAGGGTTTGTCGGTCTGCTGCTGACCCGCTTTGCCGAAGGCCTGGGCTTCATGATGGTCGTGGTCTCGGCGCCCGCGCTGGTGACGGCCGCGGCCGCCGGGCCGGACCGCCGCTTTGCGCTGAGCATCTGGAGCGCCTTCATGCCCGCCGGCGCTGCGCTGGGCCTGGCGGCCGGGCCGTGGCTGATCCCCACGGCCGGCTGGCGCAGCCTGTGGCTGGCCGTCAGCCTGGGGCTGCTGCTGGCGGCCTGGGCGGTATTCAGCCTGCGACGGCATTACCCCGGCACGCAGCCCGCCGGCCGGCCGGCTTCTTTCCTGGCCCCTGTGCGGCAGGCGCTGGGGCAGCCTCTGCCCTGGCTGCTGGCGCCCTGCTTCGGCCTGTGGGCGGTGCAGCACTTTGCGCTCATCGTGTGGATGCCCAGCTACCTGATCGAGCACCGCGGTCTGGGCGCCGTCACGGCGGCGCTGTGGACGGCCACGATGGTGGTCGCCAACGTGCCCGGCAATCTGCTGGGCGGCTGGCTCAGCCAGCGCGGGCTGCCGCGCGGGTGGCAGCTGAGCCTGGGGCATCTGGCCACGGGCCTGGGTGCGCTGGCCTACACCACCGATGCCTTGCCCGATGCGCTGCGCCTGGCGGCGGCGGTGGGCGTGTCCTTCGTCGGCGGGCTGATCCCCTCGGCGGTGCTGTCTTCGTCCACCGTGCTGGCCCGCGATCCCCAGCAGACCGGTACGCTGCAGGGTCTGTACATCCAGACTTCGCAGCTCGGGCAGTTCATCGGCACGCCACTCATCGCCGCTACCGTCGCGGCCGCCGGTTCCTGGACAGCCGGCGCCAGTGCCGTGGTGCTGCCCGCGGCGGCACTGGGCCTGCTGCTGGGTCTGGCAGCATGGCTGGCCGAACGCCGGCCGCCGTCTTGAGGCCCATCGCCTGCCGAAACCCGCCATGCCAGCCGTGATCCGACCGCCCTATCAGAAGTACGCCGTCGACGTGCACGAGAGCCGCATCGATGGCCAGGGCGCGTTTGCCGCCGAAGGCATTCCTTCGCGCCGCAAGATCGGCGAGATCCGCGGTGAATCGATCGACGTCGAGCAGGCCCGCATCCGTGCCACGCGCACGGAACGCGTGATGATCGTGGAGCTCTCGGCGAAACGGGCGATCGATTTCAGCCGTTCGACGGATCCGATGCGCTACACCAACCACTCCTGCGCGCCCAATGCGCGCCTGTGCACCCGCAATGGGCGGGTGGAGTTCTATGCGCTGCGCGACATCGCGCCGGGCGAAGAGATCACTGTGAACTATGGCCAGACGCACCACAGAGGCACGCTGCGCTGCCGTTGCGGGGCGCCGACGTGCGTGGGCGCGATCTGAGGCCCGGCGGGCCGCGAAGGTCGGCGCGGTGAGCCTCTGGTTTCCGCGGCGCAGCCGGCCCGGGCTGAACCTCGCGCTGCAGGGCGGCGGCTCGCACGGCGCCTTCACCTGGGGCGTGCTGGACGCACTGCTGGAGGCCGACGCCTTCGAGTGGCCGCTGGCCAGCGGGGCGAGCGCCGGTGCGCTGAACGCCAGCCTGCTGGCCTGCGGCCTGGCACAGGAACGCGAAGGCGCGCCGCGCGGCACGGCGCGCCAGGTGCTGCGCGGCTTCTGGGAGCAGCTGGCGCGACAGGCGCAGCCCGGGTGGATGGCGGGCGGCAGCGCCGTGGCACCGAAGCTGTCCGCGATGGCGCAGTGGGCGCTGTCCTGGACACACTGGGTGTCGCCCGCGCAATTCAATCCGCTGGATCACAACCCGCTGCGCGAGCTGCTGGTCGCCCATATCGACTTTGCGCTGCTGCGCCGCGCGACGCCCCTGCGCCTGCTGATCGCCGCCACGCGGGCCGACAGCGGCCGCCTTCGCCTGTTCCACGAACACGAGCTGACGCTGGACATGCTGCTGGCGTCGGCCTGCCTGCCGATGCTGCACCACCCCGTCATGCTCGATGGCCAGGCCTATTGGGACGGCGGCTATGCCGCCAATCCGCCGCTGCGTGCGCTGCTGGAATCGCCCCACGCCGCGCCGGACACGCTGATCGTGCCGCTTTCGCCCCGCGCCCGCCCGGCGGTTCCGAAGCTCGCGCCCGAGATCCGCCATCGCCTGGCGGAACTGGCCTTCAACGCACCCTTCGTGGCCGAGCTCGCCTGGCTGGACGAGCAGCAGCGCGCGCTGGGATGGCCGGTGATCGGCCGCCTGGAGCGGCGCATCGCACGCGCCCGCTGGCACGTGGTCGACGGGGCCGCCGTGCTGGCGCCACTGGCCGGCGAAACGCGGCTGATCGCGCAACCCGACTTCGTGGACCATCTGCACCGCCTGGGGCGGCACTGCGCACAGCAGTGGCTGCGGGAGCAGGCAGACCAGGTCGGCCGCCGTTCGACGGCCGCACTCGGTGAGCTGCTCAAGGCGCCGCCCGAGCCTGCAGCCTGACCGCCGTGCCGGCGCCATGGCGGGCCCGGATAATCCGCCCATGAACCCGCTGCTCCGGCGCCTGAATCCCTATCCTTTCGAACGCCTGCGCGAGCTCACGCGCGACATCGTTCCCAACCCGGACTTCAAGCCCATCAGCCTGGGCATCGGCGAACCCCGGCACCCCACGCCGCGTTTCGTGGAAGTAGCGCTGCTGCAGGGCCTTTCTGCGCTGTCGTCCTACCCGCCCACGATCGGCGAACCCGCGCTGCGCGAAGCCTGCGCCGCGTGGCTGCAGCGGCGTTATGGCGTGAGCGTGGATCCCGGTACCCAGGTGCTGCCGGTGATGGGCACGCGCGAGGCACTGTTCTCGCTCGCCCAGACGGTGCTGGATGCCTCCCGGCCCGGCGCCACGGTGGTCTGCCCGAATCCCTTCTACCAGATCTACGAGGGCGCGGCGCTGCTGGGCGGCGCGCAGCCGGCCTTTGCCAACAGCGACCCGCAGCGCAACTTCGGCGTGCGCTGGGATGACATCGATGCCGCCACCTGGGCGCGCACCCAGCTGGTCTATGTCTGTTCGCCGGGCAACCCCACCGGCGCCGTCATGCCGCTGGCGGAGTGGCGCACGCTCTTCGAACTGAGCGATCGGCACGGCTTCGTGATCGCCAGCGACGAGTGCTATTCCGAGATCTACTTCCGCGAAGATGCGCCGTTAGGCGGCCTGCAGGCGGCCCAGCAGCTGGGCCGCGGCTTCGAGCGGCTGGTGATGCTGACCAGCCTGTCCAAGCGCAGCAACGTGCCCGGGCTGCGCAGCGGCTTCGTGGCGGGCGACGCGGCGATCCTGAAGGACTTCCTGCTCTACCGCACCTACCACGGCAGCGCGATGAGCGGCCTGGTGCAGCGCGCGAGCCTCGCAGCCTGGAACGACGAGCAGCATGTGGTGGACAACCGCGAGCTGTACCGCCGCAAGTTTGCCGAGCTGACGCCGCTGCTTTCGGGCGTGCTGGACGTGCGCCTGCCCGATGCCGGTTTCTACCTCTGGGCGGCGGTTCCTGGCGGCGATGACCTCGCCTACGCGCGCGGCTTGCTCGCTCAATACAATGTCACGGTGCTTCCCGGCAGCCTGCTGGCGCGCCAGGCACACGGCATCAACCCTGGCGCAGGCCGCATCCGCATGGCGCTGGTCGCCGGCACCCAGGAATGTGCCGAGGCTGCCCGACGCATCGTCGAATTCACGCGCGGCCTGGCCGCCCAACCCCAACCCCGCACACCATGAGCACCGAACTGCAGAATCTCATCGACCTCGCCTGGGAGGGCCGCAGTGCCCTGTCTCCTGCCAACGCCGACCCGAGCATCCGCGAGGCCGTGGACCATGTCATCGGCGAGCTCAATGCTGGTCGTCTGCGCGTCGCTGATCGCCAGGGCGTGGGCCAGTGGACCGTGAACCAGTGGGTCAAGAAGGCGGTGCTGCTGAGCTTTCGGCTGAATGACAACCAGGTGATGCACGCGGGCGATCTGTCCTTCTTCGACAAGGTGCCCACGAAGTTTGCGCATGTCAGCGAAGGTGCGATGCGCGAGACCGGCGTGCGCGTGGTGCCCCCGGCCGTCGCCCGTCGCGGCAGCTTCATCGGCAAGGGCGCCGTGCTGATGCCCAGCTACGTGAACATCGGCGCCTACGTCGATGAAGGCACGATGGTCGACACCTGGGCCACCGTGGGCTCCTGTGCCCAGATTGGCAAGAACGTGCACCTGTCGGGCGGCGTGGGCATCGGCGGCGTGCTGGAGCCGCTGCAGGCCAACCCGACCATCATCGAGGACAACTGCTTCATCGGCGCGCGCAGCGAGGTCGTCGAAGGCGTGATCGTCGAAGAGAACTCGGTCATCTCCATGGGCGTGTTCATCGGCCAGAGCACCAAGATCTACGATCGCGCCACGGGCCAGGTGAGCTACGGGCGAGTGCCTGCCGGCAGCGTGGTGGTCAGCGGCAGCCTGCCCAGCGCCGACGGCACGCACAGCCTGTATTGCGCGGTGATCGTCAAAAAAGTGGATGCGCAGACCCGTTCCAAGACCAGCATCAACGAACTGCTGCGCGCATAGTCCAGGCTCCCTTCTTGCGTTTCGACAGGAGCTGACGATGTCCGGTGGCAACATGGAAAAGGTCCTTCGCCTGATGGCGGAGAAGGGTGCTTCCGACGTCTATCTGTCGACGAACACCGCGATCCTGATCAAGATCCACGGCCAGATCCGCCAGCTCAGCGATCAGGTCATGACGCCCGATCAGGTGCGCCAGCTGCTGGGCGAGCTGCTCACGCCCCGCCAGCTGGAAGAGCTGGATGACACCGGCGAGCTCAATGTGGGCATCGGCATCGCCCGCGTGGGCAGCTTCCGTCTCTCCGCCTTCCGCCAGCGCGGCTCTCTGGCCGCGGTATTCCGCTGCATCCCCACCACCATTCCCCAGCTGGACAGCCTGGGCGTGCCGGACGTGCTGAATACGCTGGTGATGGAAAAGCGCGGCCTGATCCTCATGGTGGGCGCCACCGGCACCGGCAAGAGCACGACGCTGGCGTCCATGCTGGAAGCACGCAACCAGAACGTGCCGGGACACATCCTGACGATCGAGGATCCGATCGAGTTCCTGTTCACCAACAAGAAGTCGGTGGTCAACCAGCGCGAGGTCGGCCGCGATACGGTGTCGCTGCAGACGGCGCTGAAGAATGCGCTGCGGCAGGCGCCGGACGTCATCCTGATCGGCGAGATCCGCGACCGCGAGACCATGACTTCGGCCATCAGCTACGCGCTGTCGGGCCACCTGGTGCTGGCCACGCTGCACGCCAACAACAGCTACCACGCGCTGGGCCGCATCCTGAGCTTCTACACGCCCGAAGCCCGGCCTGCGCTGCTGGCCGATCTGGCAGCGGCGCTGAAGTCCATCGTCTGCCAGCGGCTGCTGCGCGCGGAAGCCGGTGGCCGCATCCCAGCCGTCGAGGTGCTGATCAACACCAAGCTGACCGCCGAGATGATCGCCAAGGGTGACTTCACCGCGGTGAAGGAAGCCATGGAGCAATCCATGACCGAAGGCTCGCAGACCTTCGAAGAAGATCTGGCACGGCTGATCGGCCTGGGTTCCGTCTCGCGCGATGAAGCGCTGGCGCACGCGGACTCGCCCACCAACCTGATGTGGCGCCTGCAGAACCAGGGCGGCGCGGCTTCGCGCGAGCCGGCCAAACCGGTCGAAGATCCGGTGGACCCGGATGCCGCCACGTTTACCGAGATCACGCTGGACGTGCGCCCGGATGACCTGGGCAATGTGCAGGCCGGCATCGCGCCCTGGCTGCGACGATGAGTTGCGGTCTGCAGCCCTTGAGCGGCCGGGTGTCTGTGCAAGGGCCGGATGGCCCCGGAGCGCGCCCCGCATGACCTTGCTGCAGGCCGTGGAGCGCAGCAGCGCCCGCCTTGAAGAGGCGGGCGTTTGTTTTGGGCACGGCACGCTGTGCGCCTACGACGAAGCCGCGTGGCTGGTGCTGTGGCAGCTCGGTCTGCCGCTGGACGATCTGGATGGCGTCGCGGACCGCGAACTCACGGCCGATGAGGCGGCCGCCATCGATGACTTGATCGAACGGCGCATCCAGACCCGCCAGCCCGCCGCCTACCTCACGGGCGAAGCCTGGCTGCAGGGTGTGCCCTTCCACATCGATGCACGCGCCATCGTGCCGCGTTCGCTCATCGCCGAACCGATCGCCGACGGCACGCTGGATGCGTGGCTGTCGCCGGATACCGTGCGCGCGCTGGACCTGTGCACCGGCAATGGCAGTCTCGCGGTTCTCGCGGCCATGGCCTGGCCCGATCTGCAGCTGGACGCCTGCGATCTCAGCGCCGAGGCCCTGGCCGTGGCGCGGCTGAACGTGCAGCGCCACGGCCTGGCCGAACGCATCCGCCTGCGGCAGGGGGACGGCCTTGCGGCCGCCGAGGGCCGCTACGGCCTCATCCTGTGCAACCCACCCTACGTCAATGAAGCCTCGATGCAGGCGCTGCCGGCCGAATTCCGCGCCGAGCCGGCGCTGGCCCTGGCCGGTGGCCCGGACGGCATGGCCTTCATCCGCCCGCTGCTGGAGCAGCTGACGCTTCACCTCACTGAACACGGCGTGCTGGTGCTGGAGATCGGCCACGAGCGTGCACACTTCGAGGCGGCCTTTGCCGGGCTCGAGGTGGTGTGGCTGGGCACCAGCGCTGGCGACGAACAGGTCCTGCTGGTCACGCAGGAGGCCGCACGGGCCTGGCAGGCCTCTCTCTCTACCGCTCCATGATCACCGTTCGCAATCTCACGCTGCGCCGCGGCGCCAAGGTGGTGCTGCAAGGCGCCGAATTCACGCTCAACCCGGGCGAAAAGGCGAGCCTGGTCGGGCGCAACGGCGCGGGCAAGTCCAGCTTCTTCGCACTGATGGCCGGGCGCCTGCAGGCCGATGGCGGCGATGTGGACATGCCGCCGCGCTGGCAACTCGGCGAAGTGGCGCAGTCCATGCCCGAAACCGGGGACGCGGCGACGGATTACGTGCTGCAGGGCGATGTGCCGCTGCAGCGCGCCCAGGACGCGCTGGCGGCCGCCGAAGCCGCCGACGACGGCCACGCGATGGCCGAGGCCCATCTGGCGCTGGACGAAGCCGGCGCCTTCGATGCCCGTTCGCGCGCGCAGGCGCTGCTGCTGGGCCTGGGCTTTCGGCCGCAGCAGCTGGATGCGCCGGTCAACAGCTTTTCCGGTGGCTGGCGCATGCGCCTGCAATTGGCGCGCGCGCTCATGTGCCCGGCCGATCTGCTGCTGCTGGACGAACCCACCAACCACCTGGACCTGGACGCGCTGGTCTGGCTGGAGGCCTGGCTGCAGCGCTTTGCCGGCACGCTGCTGATCATCAGCCACGACCGCGAATTCCTGGATGCCGTCACCGATGTGACGCTGCACCTCGACGAGGGCCGCATCCTGCGCTACGGCGGCAATTACTCGGCCTTCGAGATGATGCGCGTGGAGCGGATGTCGCAGGCGCAGGCCGCTTTCGACAAGCAGCAGGAACGCATCGCGCACCTGCAGCGCTTCATCGACCGCTTCAAGGCCAAGGCCACCAAGGCCCGCCAGGCCCAGAGCCGCGTGAAGGCCCTGGCGCGCATGGAAAAGCTCGCGCCGGTGCTGACGGCCAGTGACTTCAGCTTCGAGTTCCGCGAACCCGCCAACCTGCCCAACCCCATGCTGGTGCTGCGCGATGTGCAGTGCGGCTACGGTGGTGTGCCCATCGTGCAGCAGGTCAACCGCACGGTGCTGGCCGGCCAGCGCATCGGCATCCTGGGCGCCAACGGCCAGGGCAAATCGACCCTGGTGAAGACGATCGCCGGCATGCTGCCCGCCATCGCCGGCACGATGACCGAAGGCAAGGGCCTGAGCATCGGCTACTTCGCGCAGCAGGAAATGGACCTGCTGCACGAAGACGACACGCCCATGCAGCGCATGGTGCGCCTGGCCCGCGAGCTGAGCCCCAACGCCAAGGAACAGGAGCTGCGCAACTTCCTGGGGCAGTTCCGCTTTGCCGATGCCATGGTGCACCAGCGCGTGGGTACGCTCTCGGGCGGGGAGCGGGCGCGCCTGGTGCTGGCCACGATCGTCTGGCAGCGCCCCAACCTGCTGCTGCTGGACGAGCCCACCAACCACCTGGATCTCAACACGCGCGAGGCGCTGTCCCTGGCGCTCAACGAGTTCGAAGGCACGGTGATGCTGGTCAGCCACGACCGCGCGCTGCTGCGCGAAGTCTGCGACGAGTTCTGGCTGGTCACGCGCGGCGGCGTCGAGCCCTTCGATGGCGATCTGGACGACTACCAGCGCTGGCTGCTGGACATCAGCCGCGCGGTGGCCAAGGGCCAGGAAGCGCCGCCGGCACCCGGCGCGCGGCCGCTGGCCCCGCCGCCTGCGCCGGCGGGCCCCTCGCCCGCGGCGGCGGGCCGGCCCTCATCACCCGCGGCGGCAGGCCGGCCGGCCTCAGCGGCTGCGACAGGCAAGGCCGCGTCGGCTGCCCCGCCCCCGCCTTCCAGCGGCGGGCGCGACGACCGCAAGGCCAAGGCGCAGGCGCGCAGCCGCCTCGCAGACCAGACGCGCCCGCTGCGCGTGGAGCTGAGCCGCATCGACCAGCGCCTGGAAAAGCTCGCCGCCGAGCGCGCGGCCTCGGAAGCCGCACTGAGCGGCGGCGCGCTGGATCCGGCGGTCATCGCCGAGCACGGTCGGCAGCTCAACCACGTGGCCGCCGAAGTGGCCATGCTGGAAGAGCGCTGGCTCGAGCTGCAGGAGCAGCTGGAGTCGCTGAACGCCGCAGCTTCCTGAGCGTCAGCGCGCGGCGCTGCCGCACGGCAAGGCGCGTCATCCTGCGGCTGATGACGAGCGAGCAGCAGGACAAGCACCCGGGTCAGCAAGGCGCGGCGTCTCGCACTACGATCAGCGGGGCCGCGCATCCCCTCGCCTGCACCACGTCCTGTGGACCGCAGGGCTTGGATTTCCGCGGCCGGATTGCGTGCTGCCATGGCAGCCGGCTGGTTGAGGACAGGCCTCTGTCCAGCCTGGCCGCCCATCCGGCTGCGCGACTTCAAGTCACCTTTCGAAAAGAGACAAAGACCATGGCCATCGACAAAGCCCTCTACACCGGACGCGCCACCTCCACCGGAGGCCGTACCGGCAGCACCTCCGCCTCCGACGGGCGCTTCGCGCTGTCGCTGTCCACGCCCAAGGAACTGGGCGGCGATGGCGGCCCGGGCACCAACCCCGAGCAGCTGTTTGCGGCCGGCTATGCGGCCTGCTTCATCGGTGCACTGAAGGCCGTGGGCGCCCGCCAGAAGATGCCGTTGCCGGCCGACACCTCGATCACGGCGGATTGCTCCATCGGCCCGATGACCGGCAAGCCCGGTGCGTTCGGCGTGTCGGTCAGCATGGCCATCAGCATTCCCGGCCTGGACCGCGCCGCCGCCGAAGCGCTGGTGGCTGCGGCGCACGAGGTCTGCCCCTACTCGAACGCCACGCGCGGCAACATCGACGTCAGCCTCACCGTGGTCTGAAGCGGGGAGGCTTTGCGCCAGACGGCGCGCGGGCGCTTGGCTGGCGGCTTGCCGGCCCGTCGATTGGCGCCGGCTCACGGCTGGCCGCTCGTTGGGCCACTCGTTGGGCCACTCGTTGGGCAGCTCGCTGTGCCAGCCGCTGGACGGCACGGCGTGCCGGCGCCTCCTCGAGCCTGCCGCTCAGCGCCAGGGCCCGGTGTCCAGCACGCGCTGCGCGGTCCAGGCCGTCGCCAGCAAGGCCACGGCCGCCGAGCCGCCCTGCACCACCCCCACGCGGTAGGCCGGCGCGTGGCGCCAGGCCAGTGCCAGCGGCAGCAGCAGCGCCACCAGCAGCAGCTGGCCGGCCTCCACGCCCAGGTTGAAGGCCAGCAGCGGCAGCGCCAGCTCGCCGCGTTGGAGGCCCAGCGCCTGCAGCGGCCCGGCAAAGCCGAAGCCATGCACCGCGCCGAAGACAGCCACCACGCCCCAGCGCGGCCCGGGCAGCAGCGGCCGCAGGTTGTCCAGTGCCGCCAGCAGCAGGCTGGCAGCGACCAGGCTCTCCACCCAGCGCGCGGGCGGCGCCAGAACGCCCGCCACCGCGAGCGCCAGCGTCAGCGAGTGCGCCAGAGTGAAAGCCGTCACCAGCCGCGCCGTCTCTGCCCAGGCAGCCGCGGCGCTGCGGCGGGGCACCCAACGGCCGTCCTCACGCGCGCAGACCGCCACCACCAGCAGGCTGGCCAGGAACAGCAGGTGATCCAGGCCTGAACCGATGTGGCGCAGGCCTTCGAGAAAGAAGCCGATCGCGCCAGGGCCCGTGCGCGGCGCGGGCGCCGAATCCGCGCAGCCGGGGCACGTGGATGCCACGGCTGCCTGGGCCGCGTCGCCGAGGCCAGACCCCGCATCCCGGTGCGGCCGCGGCAGCGATGCCGTATCGCCCGGGGCCAGCACGACAAGCGCATCGCGTGCGCCAGCACCGGCCACACGCAGCAGGCCGCGATGGCCCGCATCGGTCTGCTGGAACAGCGTGTAGCGCAGGGTCAGCGGGCCGCCGTCTGCGGGGCAGGACCAGCGCGTTTGCAGCACCGCGTGCGCTTGCTCGCCGTGCTGCACCAGTTGTGGCACACCCTGCCGGCCGGCATGGCAGGGCCTTGCGCCCGCGTGCAGCGTCACACCCTGCGCCGCCAACGCCTGGATCTGCGGCCATTGCGCCAGCACCTCGCCCCAGCGCAGGCTGCCGTCGCCATCGCCATCCAGCGGCCATTCGCGATCCAGATCGCGCAGCGCGATGTCCAGGCGCTGCTCGATGAGCGATTCGTGCGACGGCTGACCATGAGCCGCCGGCAGCCAGCGCAGATTCAGCAGCGCATCGCTGGCCTGGTGGGCGGCGGCGCTCGGGACCAGCCCAGCCCACAGCAGCGCAGACAGCAGCCCGGACAGCAGCCCGCGCGGCAGCACGCGCCGCAGCCCACGCAGCGGCCCACGCGGCTGCGCGCGCAGCGTCACCACGGGCTCACCCTGCGGCCAGGCTCGCTCAGGCCGGCCACGCGAGCCGCGGGCATGAGACCCGCAGGCCTGGACAGCCGGCGATCGACCTTCTGCGGATCGTCGGCCCAGTGCCTCAACAGGGCCTGCGCGGCTTCGCCCTGCCCCGCGGCCCAGCCACTGCGCCACAGCAGCAGCGCATCCGCCGGCTCGCGCTGACGCTGCCAGTTCTCGCGCGCCAGCTCCCAGGCACGGCTGGCGTCACCCTGCACCTCCAGCGCCAGGCGCGCTTCCTCGCGGTGATGCGGCACGTCGCCGCGTTGCCGCGCCGCCGCAAACCCACGCTCCAGATCCGCCGCCAGGGCCGGCGCACGTGCATCACCCAGGCGATGCCAGGCCAGCGCGCGGCGCAAGCGCAGGGCATCGGCTGCCTGCGCCGGCTCGGGTGCTCGCTCCAGCACGGCGAGCGCCTCACGGATCCGGCCCTGATCCAGCCGGTGGTCTGCCCATGCGCTCAGCGTGTAGACATCGGGCGCAGCCGACGCCGCCAGCGCAAACTGGGCCTCGGCCCGTGCGGCATGACCCTGGCGCTGGGCCAGCTCGGCGCGCAGCAAGGCCAGCCAGGCATCGCCGGGCGCGCGCACCGCCAGCGCGGCCAGAGACCGTTCGGCCGCCTCGGGCTGCCCTTGCAAGCCCTGCAGTTCTGCCAGGCAGGCCTGCGCCTGAATCGCGAGGCTTTCACCCAGAGCCCGAAAGCGGTCCTGATGCAGCTCGGCACACAGGGCCGCCGCCGCGTCGAAGCGGCCTTGCAGCTGATGCAGCGCCGCCAGACTGAGCCGCGCCTGGGCTTGAACCTGCTGCTCAACCGCCACGTCAGGGCTTCGCAACGCCCAGCCGGCCAGCCGTTTACCCTCGGTGGCCGCAGTCCCGGCGGCGCCGGATGTTCCGATCAGCGCCTGCAGATCCGCCTGCGCCGGCTCAAACTGATGCAGGCCCTGGCGCACCGTGGCGCGCAGCAGCCGAACGGCCGCGGGCGGCTCGGGCAACTGCCACCACGGCGCCAGCACGGCCTGCGCCGCGCCCAGCTCGCGCGGATCGCCCCATCGGCGGGCCCGCAGAACCGCTTCACGCGCCTGACTCAGTGCCGAGGGCAGATCGGCGGGCGTGGCCCGCTGCTGCTGGCGCGCCCGCCGTTCGGCATCGGAGCGGACCGGTAGGCGCTCCACGATCTGATCATCGCGCGCGGGCACAAACGGCTCACCGGCCAGCGCAGACGCGGCTGCGGCCATCCCCAGCACCGCCAGCATCGGCCAGCACGCCTTGTTGGCCAGGCGCCGGAGGCGGGGCGCCGTCATCAGAGGCCTTCCACCGGCTCGGCCGTCTCGCTGGTGGGCGGCTCCACCTTGTCCACGCTGAGCGGCTCGGCACTGTCGTCTGCCGTGGCCGAAGCGGCGTAGCGGGCGTAGGCCTCGGGCGAGGCCGTCGCGCTGGCGGGCACCTCGCGCTCGGCCATAGGTGGCGGGGTGTCCACCGGGGCCGGATCACCCCCGCAGGCCGAGAGCCCGGTGCCCAGCATCAGCGCGATGGCCGGGGCCATCAGCACGGCCCGCCACGCGGGCGTGCGTGGTGTCGTGCGCGGGGCGGTGAGCTCGGCCCCCGATGGCTGCCGCGTGCCTTTCCGCCCAGCGGGCGAGTAAGGGCGTGTGGTGTGGATCATCGCGGCTCCTTCAGCGGCTGCCCGGCAGCGGCGTGTTGAGGTACGGGAAGCCGCCCAGCAAGGGCACGACAGCCTGATCGACGGCATCGTGCAGGCGGAAGGCGGTGGCGCCCAGCGGCACGGCAGACGGCCGGCAGGCGCTGCCGAAGCCCAGTGCATCGTTTGCCCCGTTGGCCATGCACAGCCCGCCCATCACGGCGACCAGCGAGATGTCCACCACATCGTCCTTGGGCCGCCGGCCGTTGGGGTAGCCGGCGTTGTCGGCTCCGCCGGCCAGCAGGTTGCCGACGATGCCCAGGCGGTTCTGCTGGGCAAAGGGTACGGGCGCGATGGCGGTGTTCAGCCGCAGCATCTCGGCAGGCGTGACCGTGCGCGGCTGGTTCACGCCCTTGATGCCGGTGAGGAAGGTGGTCACCAGGTCATTGCGTGGAAAGTTGGTGGGCGCCGTGCCCGGCAGCGCCAGCGCGATCTCCAGCAGCGCCGGCAGCGTGGGATGGGTCACGTAGTCGGCAAACTGCGCATCGCCCCCGGGCCGCGAGGCATTGAACTTGTCCTTGTCCTTCAGCCCGATGACCACCTCGTTGACCAGGGGCATGCCCAGGCGCGAGACCTGAACCCAGGCGCCGCCGGCCTTCTCGCTGACCTGGTGGCCCGAAGGCGGGCGGCCGTTCAGCAAGCGCGCCTGGCGCAGGCTGGCCGTCGTCCAGCCGCCGATCACATCGTCGCCACCGGCACCGGACTTCAGGCAGTCCTTGTGGATCTCCAGCGCCAGCGTGGTGACGTTCTTGTCGCCGATCGTGTTGGCGGCCGCACCGATCAGCGCCGGATCGGTGATCACCGCCACAGGGGCATTGACCAGGTCAAAGACCGTGCCCAGATTTACCGCGAAGGGATCCTGGCGCTGGCCGACGAATACCCGGCCGGGCGCCGCACAGCCCGGCACGTTGATGCTGTGGATGTGGCGCGCTGCGTAGCCGGCGTAATCGGCGATGGTCTTGGCGCCGATGTTGTCCACCGGCTTGTCGAACTGGGTCGCTCCGCTGCCCGTCTGCGTGACGGCGCTGACCGCGCCGCTGCGCCGATCGCCGCGCACGAGCGTGAGGCTGTAGCTCTCGGCCAGATGCAGGTTGGCGTCCTTCAGGTTGGCCACCGGCCCGGCCTGGATGAGCGGGATCGCCACCGGCTTGCCGCCGATGTTCAGGTTGACGCCCGCACCGTTGCCGGCCAGGGTGTTGCGGAAGCGGAACTGGAACGTCAGGTCTTCCTTGGCGTCCCCGTTGTTGTCGATGTGGATTTCGTAGAGCGCATTCGGATCCAGCGCAAAGTAGTTGGGCCCGCCGTAGGCGTCCTGCAGCGGCAGGTAGTTGGCGATCAGGGTCACATAGTCGCTGCGTCCCGGCTCGTAGCTGCGGAAGAGGTAGAAATCGGTCGCATCAACCTTGGGCACGGTGGTGATGAATGGCGCCTCGCGGTGGCTGGACGCCAGCGCGCTGCCGGCCAGCACCGACAAGGCCAGGGGGATGGCAGCCCAGGCACTGCGCGGATGTCTGCGGATCTTCAAGGGGGTTCTCCTGCGGCGTACCGGCGACGCTGCCGGCGGGTGACGCCAGGGGCTGGCATCTGGGCAGGGATACGGCAGCCGCGCGCAGCCGGATGCAAGGGCCCCGCACAAGAACCTGCGGCCAGGCATGGGCCGCGATGGCGCGGCGCTCGTGGCGGCCTGCGCTGGCCACGGGTGGCCACGGACGGCCTGCGCCCGATGTCAAACGCCGGACATCAGCCTGAGCATCAGCTCCACACGTGCCTGTGCAGGCGTCAGGCCGCCCGCGCCTTCGAGTGGGCCGCCATCGTCGACCAGCGCCCCCAGCGCACAGCGCGTGGCCCGCAGGACAGGCACGCCGTGGCTGCGCGCGCGCAGCAGCGCGGCCAGCAGATCGGCGTGCACGCTGCCGTTGCCAGTGGCCGCGACCACCAGACCCTGCACACCGGCGGCGAGCAGGGTATCGACCGCGCGACCCTGCGCCCCGGCGTGGCTGTGAACGATCTCGACCCAGGGCCAGGCGGCCGGCAGTGAGGCGGGCTCCAGGCCCGGCATCGGCTCAGGCGCGGGCCAGGGGCGCAGCGCCCTTACGCGGCCTTCTTCGATGCAGGCCAGCGCACCGGCATCGCCGCTGGAGAACGCATCGATCCGGTAGTTGTGCAGCTTGCGCAATTCATGGCCGGCCAGCACGCGCCCCGCCAGCACGGCCAGCACGCCCGACACGCCCGGGTGCGAGGTCACCGTGACGGCATCCAGCAGGTTCTGCGGGCCGTCGGCCTGCAGCGAACTGGCCGGGCGCATCGCTGCGGTCAGCACCACCGGCCGGCTGCCGCTCACCAGGCGGTGCAGCGCGTAGGCCGTTTCTTCCAGCGTGTCCGTGCCGTGCGTGACGACGATGCCGGCCACGTCCGGCCGTTGCTGCAGCTGGCCGATGCGCCGCGCCAGTTGCGCCCACACGGCTTCGCTCATGTCCTTGCTGTCCAGTTGGGCGATCTGCTCGCCTTCCAGCCGCCAGCGCGCCAGGGCCGGCACGGCCGCGATGAGCTGGCCAACGCCATCCTGGGCCGCGACATAACCGACGTTGTCGTCACGCTGTGCGGCGCGTCCGGCGATCGTGCCGCCGGTGGCCAGCACCACCACGCATGCATCAGTGCTTGCCATCCGCACGTTCCATGGATAAAAATACAGTCACTGGACAAATCGACAGGTGCACCACAACTCGTGCATCCGAACCGGCAGCCATGATCGACAGCCCCAAACTCACCGAGCGTCAGCAGCAGATTCTGGATCTGGTGCAAAGCGCCATCGAACGCACCGGGGCACCGCCCACGCGGGCCGAGATCGCCGCCGAACTCGGCTTCCGCTCCGCCAACGCCGCCGAAGAACACCTGCAGGCGCTGGCACGCAAGGGCGTGATCGAACTGGTGGGCGGCACTTCGCGCGGCATCCGCTTGAAGTCTGACACATTGCGCGCGCTCAACGCGGCACGGCTGGCACCCTTCGGCAAACAGTTCAGTCTGCCGCTGCCCAGCCTGGCACAGCTCACGCTGCCGCTGGTGGGCCGCGTCGCCGCCGGTTCACCGATCCTGGCGCTGGAGCATGTGGATCAGCAATACGTGGTGGAAGCCAGCCTCTTTGCCCGCAAGCCGGATTACCTGCTCAAGGTGCGCGGCATGAGCATGCGTGATGCCGGCATCCTGGATGGCGATCTGCTCGCGGTGCAGCAGACGCGGGAAGCCAAGAATGGCCAGATCGTCGTTGCGCGGCTGGGTGATGAGGTCACCGTCAAGCGCCTGCGCCGCACACGCGAGCACATCGAGCTGATCCCCGAGAACCCCGATTTCCAGACCATCATCGTGCGCCCCGACGAGCCCTTTGAACTGGAAGGTCTGGCTGTCGGCCTGATCCGCAACACCATGCTGATGTAGCGCGGGCGCCGTTATCCCGCCAGCGTACCGCTGCCCTGCCGCCCCCCTGCCGCCGCCCTGCCGCCACATTCCCACTGTCGTTCCACCGCCGCACCGACACCCTGCGGCCGTCTCGCCCCCAATCCACGCGCGTCCATGGCCGCCGTCGTCAAGCACCCCAAGGCCGCCACGGCGGCCGTTTGCGAGGCACTGGAGCAACTGCCCAATGTCGGCCCTTCGCTGGCCGGCGATCTTCGGCTGATCGGCATCACGCATCCGCAGCAACTCAAGGGCCGGGATCCCTTTGTGCTGTACCAGTCACTTTGCGCCAAGACCGGCCTGCGGCATGACCCTTGTGTGCTGGACACCTTCATGGCCGCCACCGATTTCATGGGCGGCGCCCCGCCGGCGCCCTGGTGGCAGTACACCGCCACGCGAAAGCTGATCTACGGCGGGGTCTGACAGGCCTGTGGCGCTCGCGCCGCTGCGCTGAGCGGCCACGGGCACTGGAAGTCCGCTGCGGCTTCACGATCAGCCCGAATTGAGCCGCCTTCCGGGTGCTGTTCGGCGCAGGCTTGCCCCCATCCGCGAAGTGCCTTCTCAAGCGCGGCTTACTTACAGGATCGGCCGGTGATGGCGGCTCGGACACTGCATCTCAAGTTGCAGATTGCGTGCCCGATACCACACCCATGCTTGGCTTCCTGTCCCCCTCCAGCCACCGCGCCCGAGCTGCCGCTCATGGCTTCATCAGTTCGAGCCGGCTGCGCACCGAAGTCAAGCCCCCCTCGCTGCAGACGGCACCTGAATCCGGCTGGCAGCGATTCATGTTCTGGGTCCTCGCGCCCGCGCCGCTGGATGCATCGCCGCCGCTGAGCCGGCTGCCTTCGGTCCGTACCGCGTTCCTGGGCAGCGTGAAGGATCTCGTGGGTGACGAGGCCGAACGCCTGTCGCGCCAGATCCAGCGTGCCCGCTCGCTGCGCGAGCTGTGGCATCTGCGTGCTGCCCTGTTTGACGTGCTGGCGCGCCAGCTGTCCCAGGCCGAAGCGCAGCGCCGCCTGCTGCGCCTGAACCCCTACTTCAACGCGCGCGATACGCACTCGCGCTTCGCCCCGTTCTAGCCATGACCATTCCGAGCTTCGAAGGTGCCGGTCTGCCGCAAGACCGCCTGGCCAAACTGGCCGCCCGCCGCGCGTTCGTCGAACTGAAGCAGGACTTCATGATCGCCACGGCCGGCCTGCCAGGGCATCGGGGCGATTGGCTGCGCGAACGCGTCCGCAAGTCCGAGGATCCGTATGACCTGTGGCAGCTGCGTCAATCGCTGTTTGCCGCGTTGGCTGGCAACGATCCGGACACCTGCACCATCCGCCACGCGCTGAAGACCGGGCTGGACTCCCTGTTCACGGAATCCGACGCCGGGCCGGTGAGCAGCAGCGAAATCCCGCTGCACGCGACCTCTCCGGGTGCCCTGCCCGCCCGCATGCCCAGCGCCGGCGCGATCCGTGCGGCCGCGCGCGCCGCCGCCCGGATGGACAGCTACTGACCGCAGGCTGATCGGCCGCTGATGGGTCGCGCTTCGGCGCTTGACCCGCAAACGATCTCACAGCCGCAGCGCTCGCGACGGGGCCGCGAGGCCCGCCTCACGCGCCCGGCTCCTGCGAGGCCCGCGCAGCGCACCGGCGCCCGCCTGCGCTGCCGGCCCTGACATCGCGCAGGGCACAATCGCGCACAGCCATGAACATCATCATCCTCGACGACTATCAGGATGCCGTGCGCAAGCTCCCCTGCGCGAGCCTGCTGGAGACGCTGAACGCCAAGGTCTTCACCAACACGGTGAAGGGCGTGGGCCAACTCTCCGTGCGCCTGCGCGATGCCGACATCCTGGTCACCATCCGCGAGCGCACGCAGTTTCCGCGGCAGCTGCTGGAAAAGCTGCCGCGCCTGAAGCTGATCTCGCAGACCGGCCGCATCGGCTCGCACATCGATCTGGACGCCTGCACGAACCTGGGCATCGCCGTGGCCGAAGGCATCGGCTCACCCCATGCGCCGGCCGAGCTGACCTGGGCGCTCATCATGGCCTCGATGCGCCGGCTGCCGCAGTACATCGGCAATCTCAAGCACGGCGCCTGGCAGCAGAGCGGTCTGAAGGCTGCGGCCATGCCGCCGAACTTCGGCGTGGGCATGGTGCTGCGCGGCCGCACCCTGGGCATCCTGGGCTACGGCAAGATCGGCCAGCTGGTGGCAGGCTATGCCAAGGCTTTCGGCATGCAGGTGGTGGTCTGGGGCAGCGAAGCCTCGCGCCAGAGGGCGCTGAGCGATGGCCATGAGGCGGCGTCCGACCGTGCCGCCTTCTTTGCCGGTTGCGACGTGATCAGCCTGCACCTGCGGCTGACGCCCGAAACCCGCGGCAGCATCAAGCTGGACGATCTGGTGCAGATGAAGCCGACGGCGCTGTTCGTCAATACCTCGCGCGCGGAGTTGCTGGAAGAAGGCGTGCTCGTCTCCTCGCTGAACCGCGGCCGCCCGGGCATGGCCGCGATCGACGTGTTCGAGAGCGAGCCGATCCTGCAAGGCCACCCGCTGCTTCGCCTGGAAAACGCGGTGTGCACACCGCACATCGGCTTTGTCGAGCAGGACAACTACGAGCTCTACTTCCGCGCGGCCTTCGAGAACGTGCTGGCCTACGTGAATGGTGCACCGACGAACATCGTCAACCCCGAGGTCCTGAAGGTGCAGGCTTGAGCGGTACGGCGGGCGATCCCCCGTCGGCGCCCGCACAGCCTGGCCCATCCAGCTGCCGCGAGCTGTTTCTCGCCTTCCAGAGCCTGGCCCTGCAAGGGTTCGGCGGTGTGCTGCCGGTGGCGCAGCGTGTGCTGGTGGAACGCCGCGGCTGGCTCAGCCGGGCCGAGTTCCTGGCGCTGCTCTCGTTGGGCCAGGTCCTGCCCGGCCCCAACATCGTCAACATGGCGCTGATCTATGGCGATCGCTGCCTGGGCTGGCGCGGTGCGCTCTCGGCACTGGCCGGCCTGATGCTGGTGCCGCTGGTGATCGTGCTCTTGCTGGCCGCGCTGGTGCAACAGGCCGGACACGCGCCGCTGATGAACGATGCGCTGCGCGGCATGGGCGTGGTGGCCGCCGGCCTGGTGCTGGCCACGGCGATCAAGCTGTCGACCGCCTTGCGGGGCAACCGCATGGGCTTGCTCGCCTGTGCCGCGCTGGTGATCGGGGTCGCGCTGGCCGTCGGCGGCCTGCGCCTGCCGCTGGTGGGCGTGCTGGCGCTGGTGGCGCCGCTGGCCTGGGCCTGGGCCTGGTGGCGCCTGCGGCCATGAGCGCGCCGGGCCGCTCCCAAGCGCTCATCCCGAAGCCCGCAGGGCGGAGGGTCGTCCAGTGCGCGCCGGGCCGCTCCCAAGCGCTCATCCCGGAGCCCGCAGGGCGGAGGGTCGTCCAGTGAGCGAATGGCTCACCGGGCCGCTGGGCTGGGCGCCGTGGGCCTGGGCGCAGCTTTTCGGCCACTTTGCGCTGCTGTCGCTGCTGGCGGTGGGCGGCGCGATCACCACCGTGCCGGACATGCACCGCTTCATCGTCGGCGAACGTGGCTGGCTGAGTGAAACCAGCTTCAGCGGATCGATCGCGCTGGCGCAGGCGGCGCCTGGCCCGAACGTGCTCTTCGTGGCGGTGATCGGCTTCAACGTGGCCGGCCTGGCGGGCGTGCTGGCCACGCTCAGCGGCAGCCTGCTGCCGTCCACCGTGCTTGCCGTCGCGGCGGGGCGCTATGGCGCGCAACGGCAAGGCTCACGCGGCGTGCGCGCCTTTACCGAAGGGCTGGCGCCCGTCACCATCGGCCTGCTGCTGGCCACCTGCTGGCTGCTCACCGAACCCTCGCACACACGCTGGGGCACGGTGCCCCTGCTCGCCGCCACGGTGCTGCTGATGCAGAAGACCAGGCTCAGCCCGGTCTGGCCGATCGCCGCGGGAGCCGCGGCCGGGATGCTCGGCTGGGTCTGATGCGATCAGGCCTGGCGGCCCGCGCCGCAGGCCTGCACCCAGCGAGGCGCGCGTCTTCAGAAAACGCAGCGCCAGAAGACCGCGATCACTCGCTCGGCGTCTGCCGCTCCGCGACCAGGGCCGGCTGAGCGGCCAGGCGCTGGCGCAGCACCTCGTACAGGCTCACGCCGCAGGCGACGGAGACATTCAGGCTCTCCACCGCACCCGCCATCGGGATGCGCACCAGCACATCGCAGGTCTTGCGCGTCAGCTGCCGCATGCCGGCGCCTTCGGCCCCCAGCACCAGCGCGATGGGGCCGGACAGATCGATCTCGTAGAGCGTCTGCTCGGCGTCGTCGCCGAAGCCGACGACGCGCAGTCCGCGCTCCTTCAGTTCATTCAGACTGCGCGCCAGGTTGGTGACCATCAGGTATGGCACGGTCTCCGCGGCGCCACTGGCCACCTTGGCCACCGTCGCGTTCAGGCCGACCGCGTGGTCCTTGGGGGCGATCACCGCCTGCACACCGGCCGCATCGGCGGTGCGCAGACAGGCGCCCAGGTTGTGCGGATCCGTGATGCCGTCCAGCGCCAGCACCAGCGCCGGGCCGGCGCCGGCGGCCTGCGCGTCGTCCAGCACGTCATCCAGCGAATGCCGCGGCGGCAGCGGCTGGACACGCGCCACCACGCCCTGGTGGCGCGGGCTGCCGCACAGCCGCGTGAGCCGCTCGTCGTCGCTGTCGATCAGCCGCGCGCCGGCTTCCTGCGCACGCTGCACGAAGCTGCGCATGCGCGCGTCGCGACGCGCCGCATCCACGTGCAGCTCGGCCACGCTGGCCGGCGCCGTCTTCAGGCGTACCGTGACGGCGTGGAAACCATAGAGGGTGCGCAGCGGGCTCATGGGGGTACCTTCAGGCCGCGCCTTCCAGCATTCGCCCTCGGGGCGGCCCGGAGGGCGAATGCACGGGATGGTAGCCCGCCGTTGCGAAGCGCCCCGGCGCCATCGCGCCGAGGCGCAGCCGGTCATCGGCCTGGCGAGATGGCGATCACCGATCAGGCCACGCGCACGTCGACGCGCCGCGGCTGCGCGTGGGCGGCCTTGGGGATGCGCACCCGCAGCACGCCCTGCGAAAGCTCGGCACTCACCTGGGCAGCGTCGAGCTCCTTGCTGAGCGTGAAGGTGCGGCGGTAGGCCGAGCGCGCCACTTCGGTGTGCAGCGGCGTGAGCTCGGCGCTGGCCGGCAGCGTCATCTCGGCTTCGATGGCCAGCTGTTCGCCGTCCACACGCAGGTGCAGCTGCTCCTTGGCCACGCCGGGCAGATCGGCGTACAGCGTGATGCCGCCGCTGTCTTCGATCACATCCACCGGCGGCAGCAGCGCCGGGCGCTCTTCACGCGGAGCGGGCGCGGTGTCTCGGGCGCTTTCTCGGGCGATGTCGCGGGCGGTATTCAAGGTGTTCATCTTGGGACTCCTGTCAGGATCTCGAACCAGGTTGTTCACTGGACGGCGATGCGGCGCGCCTGCTGCGGCTGGCGGCGGCCGATGCGCACGCGCAGCACGCCATCGCGGTAGCTGGCCTGCACGTCGTCTGCATCGATGTCGTCGGGCAGGCTGAGCACGCGGCGGAAACGGCCGCTGAAGCGTTCGTTGATGTGCAGCGTGCTCTTGTCGTCGGCGGGTTTGGGCAGTTCTGGGCGCACGCCGGACAGCGTGAGCACACCGCGCTCCAGCTGCACCTCGATGCTGGAGGGCTCCAGGCCGGGTGCGAAGACCGTCACTTCGACGGCTTGGGGCGTGCCGCCGACATTGAGCGCCGGATAGCCGCCCCGGCCCATGCCGCGAATGGCGGGCGCTGCGTCGAAGACGCTGTGCATCTCGCGCTGCAGGCGATCGAATTCAGAGAAGAGGTCACGCGGAAACAGGCTGCGGTACAACATGGCAAAGCTCCTTCTTGCACGGATCCGGCAGGCCGCAGAGGGTGTGGGCGACGCTGCCTTGGATGCTCAGTTAGGTGCTCTTGCGCCGGGTTCAAGAGGCGCCGGGCAAGCCTTGTCGTGGGGTCTTGAGATGGGTCAAACCGGCCTCACCTGTGTGCACAGGGCGCTTCGGATCCTCGTGGCACGGACGTGCTTGCGCCGTGCTCGCGCCGTGCTCGCGCCGTGATGGCCCCGCGATGGCTGGGCGAGGTCGCCGGGCGATGCGTCCGTGCGACTGTGCGACCGTCCACCGGTACAACCGCACATCCGTACAGGCGCCCGGACAGACGGGCTCCGTACAACCGCCCGGACAGACCGGCGGTCAGCCCTCAGCCGCCCAGCGCGCGCCGCAGCGCCAGAAATGCCATCAGCGCGCCGATCAGCAGCGGCTGGTGCAGCATGTAGAAGCTCAGGCTCCATCGCCCCAGCAAGACCAGGGGCTGCAGCGGTCGAGCCACCGCGCCCAGCAGCCAGTGCGGGCGGTGGCGCAGCAGGGCCTGGGTGCCGGCCATGCCCCAGAACATCACGCCCAGCCAGGGCAGCACGGGCACCCAGTCTTCGGTCACGGGCTTGCGCGTGACCAGGCCCGTCCAGTGCAGCCACGGCCCGTTGAAGACCGGGTGAGACCAGAGCCAGGGCAGCGCGATCGCCAGCGCGCCCAAGGGCCACAGCGCACGCCCCCAGGGCGCGGCCAGGCGGCACAGGATCAGCATCACGGCCAGGCCGTGCAGCACGCCAAAGCTGATCCAGCTGCGCGGAAACATCAGCGCGGAGCCCAGGCTCACCAGGGCTGCGCAGGCGGCGATCTGCGCCCAGCGCTTCCAGAAGCGGGGCCAGCCCTGAGCGGCGTGCAGCGCCAGAGCCTGGCCGGCACCGGCACACAGCAGGAACAGCGTCACGATGGCCGTGCGCTGCCCGGTCCAGAAGGGATCGGTGTAGAAGTTCTGCCGCGGCTGCAGCAGCTGGAAGTGGTTGAGATCGAAGCTGAAGTGGAACGCCGTCATCCAAAGCATGGCCAGCGCGCGCAGCAGATCCAGCCGCTCGGCGCGGACGGGGTACGCGGCTGCAGCCCCCACGTCAGCGGCAGACGCAGCCCGGCGGCTCACAGCAGCGCATCGTCATCGTCTTCGTCCTCGCGTGCGAGAGCGGGTTCGATGCGGGCGGTCAGGTGTTCGATGCCGCCTTCGCCGTCGGTGACGCGCAGGGTCTGCAGGGCACGGCCGGCATGCACCCAGACGGCGACGGAGGACGGCAGCGGCACGGGTTTGCGAAAGCGCGCGTGCAGCGAAAACGCCTCATGCACCGGCCAGCCGGCGGCGACCAGCGCGCGCGCCAGCGTCCAGGTGCCGTGGACGATCGCGCGGTCGAAGCCGAAGGGCCGGGCCAGCCAGGCCCGCTGGTGAATGGGATTCCAGTCGCCGGCGATGGCCGCATAGCGCCGGCCCAGGGGCTCCGGCACGGACACGAAGCCGCATCGAGTCCACAGCGGCGGCTCGACGGCCAGTTCGCCGACCAGACTGGAAATCGGCCCGCTGGGTGCGGCCTCAGCCGCACGGGCGTCGGCGGGCGGGTGGCGCGACAGGACCAGCGTCACCGCGCGCCAGAGCAGCTTGCCTTCGCGATCGCTGGCTTCGGTGATCAGCTCGAACTGGGTACCGCGCTTCACGGGCCCGGCATGCCCGGTGAAGGCTTCCAGCCGGAAGACCGCGCCGGGCAGGACGGGCCGCGCCTGATCGATGCGCTGTGCCAGGTGCACCAGGCCCATTGCGCGAAACGGAAACCGGGGATCGGCCAGGATCGACAGGTGCAGCGGCGCAGCGGCCAGCTGCAGGGCCAGCGGCGGCAGCACCGAAGGTTCATCCGGCAGGCCGATGAGCTCGCGGTAGGCGGCGAGCCACAGGGCGCTGAGCTTGACGGGCCCGGTGCTGCGGCCGATCACCGGCAGGCCCTGGGACCCGCGCAGGCCGCGCCGCGGCCGCAGCAGCATGCCGGCATAGCTGCGCCAGGCAGGACGGGGCGTGGGGATCAGGGCTGCCGGCACGGTGGTGTCAGCGCAGGCGCGCAGGCCCGCAGACGCAGCGCGGCGCCGGGAAGCCATCCGCCCCCGCTGGCCGCACCCTCGCCGGCCCTGGCGCACAGCGCCGCAGCGGGTAGAGAGACAGGGCCATGGGGTTCCTCAGGCAGCTTCGACAACGACCCCGCCATTGTCGGCCAGAAGCGCCGCGCAGGCCGCCGTGGGGACGCGCGTTCGCTGCGCCTGCGCCGCGCGGCCTTCGGCCCGCGCTCAGTCGGTGAACCGCCCGCCCTGCTCGGCCTGGGCGACCACGTTGGCGGCGGGCTCGAAGCGCGGGCCGTAGGCCGCCGCCAGCTCGCGCGAACGGCGCACGAAGGCGCCCGCGCCCATGGCATTGATGAACTGCAGCGCGCCGCCGTGGAAGGGCGCAAAGCCCCAGCCGAAGATGGAGCCGATGTTGCCGTCGGCCACCGAGCGCAGCACGCCTTCCTGCAGGCAGCGCGCCGCCTCGTTGGCCTGCGCGAACATCAGGCGGTCGATCAGTTCCTGCTGCGACGGCTGCTCCGCTGCAGGCGGGAACAATGTGGCCAGCTCAGGCCACAGCGTGCGGCCGTCGGGGCCCCAGTCATAGAAGCCTTTGCCGGCCTTCTTGCCGATGCGGCCGATCTCGCACAACTGGCGGATCACCGGTGTGCCCGGGTGTTCAGCGTAGGGCCGGCCTTCGGCGGCCATGTCCTTGCGGGTCTGCTCGCTCACATGCAGGCTCAGCGACAGCGAGACCTCGTCCTGCAGGGCCAGCGGCGGCATCGGCATGCCGGCCTGCTGGCCGGCCACCTCGATGCTGCGCGGGTGCACGCCCTCCTTCAGCATCGTCAGGCCTTCCATCACGTAGGTGGCAAAGACGCGGCTGGTGAAGAAGCCACGGCTGTCGTTCACGACGATGGGCGTCTTGCCGATCTGCAGCACGTAGTCGAAGCCGCGGGCCAGCGCCTCGGGCGAGGTCTCGCGGCCGACGATGATCTCCACCAGCGGCATCTTGTCCACCGGGCTGAAGAAGTGCAGGCCCAGGAAGCTGGCCGGCCGCGCGCTGGCCTGCGCCAGCCCGGTGATCGGCAGCGTCGAGGTGTTGGACGCGAAGATGGCCTGCGCGCCGATCACGGCCTCGGCGCGCTCAGTCACCTCGGCCTTGACGGCACGGTCCTCGAAGACGGCTTCGATGACCAGGTCACAGCCGGCCAGCAGCGCATGGTCGGTGGTGGGCGTGATCTTTGCCAGCAGCGCTTCGCGCTTCTCGGGCGTGCTGCGGCCCTTCTTCAGCGCCTTGTCCAGCAGGCCCTGCGAATAGGCCTTGCCCTTGTCCGCCGCCTCCTGCGTGGTGTCGATCAGCACCACCTCGATCCCGACCTTGGCCGAGACGTAGGCGATGCCGGCCCCCATCATGCCGGCCCCCAGCACGCCGAGCTTCTTCACCTTCGAAGGCGCAATGCCCACCGGGCGCGAGGCGCCTTTCTTGATCGCGTTGAGCTGGTACCACAGCGTATTGATGATGTTCTTGGATTCCTGCGAGACCACGCAGGCGGCGAAGTAGCGGCTCTCGATGGCGCAGGCGTTGTCGAAGTCCACCAGGCCGCCTTCGAAGATGGCGCTCATGATGTGCCGCACGGCCGGATAGTTGCCCCAGGTCTTGGCCGAGGCGATGGAGGGCGCGATGCTCCACATCTGCACCACCGCAGGCGTGCGCGAATCCCCACCCGGGAACTTGAACTTCGGCTGGTCCCATGGCTGCGCGGCCTTGGGGTTGGCGGCAATCCAGGCACGGGCCTGGGCCATCAGGTCTTCACGGTCCTTGGCCAGCGCGCTGAGCAGTCCCATCTGCTGCGCCTTTGCCACCGGGATGTCGTTGCCCTCGCCACAGATCTGCAGCGCCGCCTGGATGCCCACCAGGCGTGACAGGCGCGCCGTGCCACCGCCGCCCGGCAGCAGGCCGAGCTTCACCTCGGGCTGGCCCAGCTTGAGCCGGGGGTCGTCGATGGCGATGCGCGCATGGCAGGCCAAGGCCATCTCCAGGCCGCCGCCCAAGGCGTGGCCGTTGATCGCGGCCACCACGGGCTTGCCCAGCTTCTCCATGCGGCGCAGCACCGCCTTCATCGCCTGGCAGGAGTCGAAGGGCTCCTCCGGCCGGGTCCACTTGGACATGCGGTCCAGATCCCCTCCCGCGCAGAAATCCGCCTTGCCCGAGGCGAGGATCAGCCCCTTCACGCCCTCCCCGGCCAGGCGCTCGACGGCGGCGTTGATGCCGTCCATCAGCAGATCGCCCACCACGTTCATCGGGCGGCCGGGCAGATCCATGGTGGCGACAAGGATGCCATCGTCGCCAAGCGTCAATTGAACTGCAGTGTTGGACATGATCAGCGCTCCACTCAGATCCGTTCGATGATGGTGGCGATGCCCATGCCGCCACCCACGCACAGCGTGGCCGCGCCCGTGTGCAGATCGCGGCGCTCCAGTTCGTCCAGCAACGTGCCCAGGATGATGCAGCCCGTGGCGCCCAGCGGATGGCCCATGGCGATGGCGCCCCCGTTGACGTTGACGCGCTCCAGATCCAGTTCCAGATCGCGCGCGGTCTTCATCGGCACCACGGCAAAGGCCTCGTTGATTTCCCACAGATCGATGTCGCGGGCCTGCATGCCGGCCTTGGCCAGCGCCTTGCGGCAGGCCGGCGTGGGCCCGGTGAGCATGATGGTGGGCTCGCTGCCGATCACGGCCGCGGCGCGCACGCGCGCCCTCGGGCGCAGCCCGGCCTTGCGACCGGCTTCGGCCGTGCCCACCAGCATCAGCGCGGCGCCGTCGACGATGCCCGAGGAGTTGCCCGCGTGATGCACATGCCGGATGCGCTCCACCGTCGTGTACTTGCGCAGGGCGGTGCTGTCGAAGCCCATCTGGCCCATCATCGCGAAGCTGGGGTCCAGCCGCGCCATGGCCTCCATCGAGGCATTGGGGCGGATGGTCTCGTCCTCGGCCAGCATCGGCAGACCCGCGATGTCGTGCACCGGGACGATGGATCGCCGGAAGCGCCCTTCGGCCCGTGCAGCCGCTGCCCGCTGGTGCGAGCGCAGCGCAAAGCCATCGACATCGGCGCGCTCCCAGCCTTCGAGCGTGGCGATCAGGTCGGCGCCCACGCCTTGCGGCACGAAGCCGGTCTTCTGGTTGATGCGCGGATCCATCACCCAGGCGCCACCATCGCTGCCCATGGCCCAGCGGCTCATGCTCTCGATGCCGCCGGCGACCACCAGATCCTCGAAGCCGCTCGCGACCTTGGCCGCCGCCAGGTTGATGGATTCCAGACCCGAGGCACAGAAGCGCGACTGCGTGACGCCCGCCACGGTCTGCGCCCACTCGGCATCCAGCACGGCGGTGCGGGCGATATCGGCGCCCTGCTCGCCCACCGGCGTGACGCAGCCCAGCACCACATCGTCGACCAGCGAGGTGTCCAGATCGTTGCGCTGCTGCAGCGCCTGCAGCAGCGTGCGCAGGAGCCAGACGGGCGTGGCCTGGTGCAGGGCGCCGTCCTTCTTGCCCTTGCCGCGCGGTGTGCGCACGTGATCGTAAAGATAAGCGTTGGACATCGGTGTCTCCTGAGGGGGTATACCGGCGACGGCGCTCACATGGAGCGTGCCGCGAGTTCCTTCATGATCTCGTTGGTGCCGCCATAGATGCGCTGCACCCGGGCATCCACGTACAGCTCGGCGATCGGGTACTCCATCATGTAGCCGTAGCCGCCGAAGAGCTGCAGGCACTCGTCCATCACGCGGCACTGCTGCTCGCTGACCCAGGCCTTGGCCAGGGCGGCGCGAGCGGCATCGAGTTCGCCGCGCAGGTGCGAGACCATGCAGGCATCCACCAAGGCGCGCGCGGCCAGTACCGTGGCCTGCACCTCGGCCAGCTTGAAGCGCGTATTCTGGAAATCCCAGACCGTCTTGCCGAAGGCCTTGCGCCCCTTGGTGTAGCGCAGCGTCTCGTCCAGCGCACGTTCCATCGCCCCGATGCCCTGCACCGCGATGATCAGGCGCTCCTGCGGCAGCTGCTCCATCAGCTGGTAGAAGCCCTGGCCTTCCTGCCCGCCGATGAGGTTGTCCAGCGGCACGCGCACCTCATCGAAGAAGAGCTCCGAGGTGTCCTGCGCCTTCAGGCCGATCTTGTCCAGCTGGCGGCCGCGCCGAAAGCCCGGCGCATGGTCCGTCTCGACGACGATCAGCGAGATGTTGCGTGCGCCGCCCTCGGCCCCGGTGCGGCACACCACGACCACCAGGTTGGCGTTCTGACCATTGGTGATGAAGGTCTTGGCGCCGTTGATGACGTAGTGATCGCCATCGCGCCGCGCCGTGGTGCGCACCGCCTGCAGATCGCTGCCCGTGCCGGGCTCGGTCATGGCGATGGCACCGATGAACTCGGCCGTGCACATGCGCGGCAGCCAGCGCTGCTTCTGCGACGCGCTGCCGTAGTGCAGGATGTAGGGCGCGACGATGGCCGAATGCAGGCCGCCGCCCCAGCCCGAAAGGTTGGCGCGGGATTGCTCCAGCAGGATCACGGCTTCGTGCCCGAAATCGCCGCCGCCGCCGCCCCAGGCCTCGGGCACGGAGGTGCACAGCAGGCCGTTGGCCGCGGCATCGCGCCAGTCCGCCGGGCTCATGCGCCCGGCTTCGCGGAACTCCGCGGCGCGCGGCACCCAGCGCTGCGCCATGTAGCGCGACACCGCGTCCTGCAGCATGCGGTGCTCTTCGGTCATCCAGGGCGCAGGAAACAGCGGCAGGCTCATGGCTGAGACTTGGGTGATGCCGGAGCAGGCGACGCGCGCCGCACTCAGGCGGGATCCAGGCGCTTGCGCACCTCGGCGTTGATGAGGCGCAGCTCGGCCAGCGTGGCTTCGATGTGGGCGCGCTTTTCTTCCAGATCGCGGATGGTGGCGTCGGTGCGCTCCAGCACGTAGCGCAGCTGCTTGTCGCGCCCCTCGCCGTGATCGCCGTAGAGATCGAGGTAGTGCTGGATCTCGCCCAGCGAGGCGCCGATGGCCTTGCTGCGCAGGATCAGCGCCAGGCGCGCGCGATCCCGCCGTGAATAGACCCGCGTGCCGTTGACGCGCCGCGGCTCCAGCAGGCCCTTGGCTTCATAGAAGCGCAGCGTGCGCGGCGTGATGCTGAACGCCTGGCACAGCTCGGCGATGCCGTAGAGCTCACCGGCGTCGCCTTCCCGGTGCGAGGCCAGCACCGCCTGTGCGGCGCGCTCTGCCGGGCCTTTTCGGCGCGAAGGCGGCGGCGCCTGCCAGTCGGGGGCCTCGGGATCGCGCGTCGCGCGCGGGATCGGGCGTTCAGTCACGCGGCGTCACACCACACGCTGCAGCTTGAGCGCCACGCTCATGTCGCCGGAGACACGGAACTTGCCGGTCATGAAACCGGTCGCAGGGTCCAGATCGCCGCTGAGCATGGCCACGAGGTTGTCGCGCGTGATGCTCACGGTGCAATCGGTCTCGCGATCGGTGTTGTCCACGGTATTGGGTATCGCCTTGCCGTCGATGACCACGACGCCATCGGGGCCGCAATCGAACTTCAGCGTGGCGTTCAGGCCGCTGGATTCGCCCACCTTGGCTTGCAGGGTGCGGGTGATGTCGGCAATTTCCATGGGTGTGGGCCGCAGGGCAAGGATGAAGGGCACCCGATGTTAAGGTCAGGCCGTGATGACGACGTCCTCGTAATCCCCCATGCGGCATCGGGTTGACGTTAACGTCACCCTCGCATCCAATGCGCCCAGCACCACTGATGCCCCCTTGATCCATGACGGACCCGACTGCCTCGCCCGATCCCGCCGCGCCGGCCGCTGATGACGCGGCGGCCGGCCCCGGCACGGCCGCGGGCTACCGCAGCGTGCTGCGCGCGGGCCTGTTTGCGGGCCGCAGCGTCTGGGTCACGGGCGGTGGCAGCGGCATCGGCCGGTGCGTCGCGCACGAGCTGGCGTCTCTGGGTGCGCAGGTCGTCATCAGCGGGCGCACGCAGGCCAGGCTGGACGCCGTGGCTGCCGAGATCGCCGCCGATGGCGGGCGCTGCGACACGCAGTGCTTCGACATCCGGGATGAAGAGGCCGTGAAGGCCGGCGTGGCGCAGGTCCTGGCGCGGCACGGCCCGGTCAGCGGCCTGGTCAACAACGCGGGCGGGCAGTTTCCGGCGCCGCTGCTGGCCATCAGCAAGCGCGGCTTCGAAGCCGTGGTGGCCAACAACCTGACCGGCGGCTTCCTGATGATGCGCGAGCTCTTCAACCAGTGCATGCAGCAGCACGGCGGCGCGATCGTCAACATGACGGCCGATTTCCGCAATGGCATGCCCGGCATGGGCCACTCCGGCGCGGCGCGCGCAGGCATGAGCAACCTCACGATGACGGCCGCCTTCGAGTGGGCACATGCCGGCGTGCGCGTGAATGCGGTCGCGCCCGGCTGGATCGCCTCCAGCGGCATGGATACCTACGAAGGCGCGACCAAGGCGCTGATCCCCAAGCTCAAGCACAGCGTGCCCATGCGGCGCCTGGGGCTGGAGGCCGAAGTCAGCAGCGCCATCGTCTGGCTGCTCTCGCCCGGCGCCGCCTTCGTGACCGGCGTGACGCTGCAGATCGACGGCGGCGCTTCGCTGGGCAGCGACATCTTCCCGCTGGGCCACGAGGCCCGCTCCACGGCCTATGACGGGTTTCATCGCGCGGTGAAGCCCAAGGTGCTGGGGCCATGAAGCCGGCTGGCGCCATCGGCCCGGTCGGCGCGCTCTGCGAGCGCCGACCGACGAACCGCCGGCACGCGCCATCAGGAGCCTGCAAATGCCGGCACTGAATACGCTGCTGGATCCGCGCTCGGCCGGCTTCCAGGCCAATGCACGCCGCATGCGCGAGCGGCTGGACGAAGTGCTGTCGCTGCAGGCGCGGGTGGTGGCCGAATCCGCGAGCAAGGCGGCCACCTTCGCCAAGCGCGGGCAGTTGCTGCCGCGCGAGCGGGTGGCCCGGCTGCTGGACCGCGGCAGCGACTTCCTGGAGCTCAGCCCGCTGGCCGGGCTGGGCATGCACGATGACGACGGCAAGAAGACCGTGATGGGCGGCGGCAGCATCGTGGGCATCGGCACGGTGGCCGGCAAGCGCGTGCTGGTCTCGGCCAGCGACAGCGGCATCAAGGGCGGCACGGTGGCGCCTATGGGGCTGAAGAAGGCCTTGCGGGCGCAGGAGCTGGCGCGCGAGAACAAGCTGCCCTTGATCGCGCTGGTGGAGTCGGGCGGCGCCAACCTGATGTACCAGGCCGAGATCTTTGTCGACGGCGGCCGCACATTCGCCAATCAGGCTCGCTTGTCGGCAGCCGGCGTTCCGCAGATCGCGGTCGTGCACGGATCGTCGACCGCCGGCGGCGCCTACCTCCCCGGCTTGAGCGATTACGTGGTGCTGGTGCGCGGCCGCTCCAGCATCTACCTGGCCGGGCCGCCGCTGGTGAAGGCCGCCATCGGCGAGGATGCCGATGACGAGACGCTGGGCGGCGCGCAGATGCACGCCGAGCTCACGGGCCTGGGCGAATACCTGGCCGAGAACGACGCCCACGCGCTGGCCCTGGCGCGCGAACTGATGGACAAGCTGCCCTGGGAAGCCGTGCCAGCCCGGCCCACGGCAGCAGAGCCGCGCTTCGACAGCGAAGAGCTGCTGGGCATCGTGCCGGCCGATGAACGCGAGCCGTATGACGTGCGCGAGGTGATCGCGCGGCTGGTGGACGGATCGGACTTCCTGGAGTTCAAGGCGCCCTACTCGGCCGATACGGTCTGCGGCCACGCAAGGCTGATGGGGCACGCGGTGGGCATCCTGGGCAACAACGGCCCGATTCAGCCGACGGGATCGACCAAGGCGGCGCAGTTCATCCAGCTGTGCGATCAATCGGGCACGCCGCTGCTGTTCCTGCAGAACACGACGGGCTACATGGTGGGCCAGGCAGCGGAGCAGGCCGGCGCCATCAAGCACGGCAGCAAGATGATCCAGGCGGTGGCCAATGCGCGGGTGCCGAAGTTCACGGTGGTGCTGGGCGGCAGTTTTGGCGCCGGCAACTACGGCATGTGCGGCCGCGGCTTCGACCCGCGCTTCATCTTTGCGTGGCCCACCGCACGCACGGCGGTGATGGGGGGCGCGCAGGCTGCCAAGGTGATGGACATCGTCAACCGAGCCAAGCTGGAACGCCAGGGACTGCCGGTCAATGACGAGGCCCTGGCTTCGATGAGCGAGCTGCTGCGCAAGCGGCTGGACGCGGAGTCGACCGCGCTGTTCAGCACGGCACGCTTGTGGGACGACGGCATCATCGATCCGCGGCAGACGCGCCGCATCCTCGGGCTGTGCCTGGCGGTGGTGGATGAGGCGCAGCGGCGGGTGTTGAGGCCGAATGCGTTTGGGGTGGCGCGGTTGTGAGGTGGGCTGGCTGCTCGTGGTCGGTTGTCGAGTGGTGGGCGCGATGTGGCTTGTTGGGGGCTCGGTCTTGTGATGCGTTGTGGCAAAGCCGAGGGTGGCTTCGCGCGGCCACCCAGCGGGCGCGGTCGGGCCGATGGCCCGACGCCTCTGCGGTGCTCACGACCGAGGCGCACCGCCCAACTCGCTCCGCGCCCCCCGGGCGCTGCGCTCGGACAGCGGCGGTGAGTCAGATGACGAAGCGCGCTCACGCGCGCCGCCCCGGCCGCTGCGCTCCTCGACGCGCCCCATGGGTGGCCGCGCGAAGCCACCCTCGGCTTTGTGGCACCGACAGAGCGCGCGAAGGTCGTGGAAGGACGGTCTTTCTCAGGCTCGCCTTGGCGTTCCAAGCTTCGAGTTCTCACTCGGCTGTCTCGCGGCGGGCGGTGGGGCTTGGCGGGCGAATGTCGGGCGGCGAGCATCGCAGGTGCGGGATCGGCGCGCGCAGCGCGCTTCGTGATCTGACTCACCGCCACTGTCTGAGCGGAGCGCCGGCACGGCGCGCAGCGAGTTGGGCGGTGCGATCCCGTGCCGAGAAGCGCAGCGGAGTCGGCCTGCAGGGCCGACCGGCCGAGCCTGAGCTCGACAAGCCCCGCCGCCCGCCGCGACGCGAGGTCTCCCGCGCGCAAGCCGCCACAAGAGCCACCCCACCGGTCCGGCACCGCCAATGACCTGAGAAGCGCCAGCCACCACCCAAGCAATCCAGAGACAAGGCCACCCCATGCAACTCACGCCTGAACACCGACAGATCGCCGACACCGTCACCCGCTTCATCGAAAAAGAGGTGAACCCGCATGTGCCCGAGTGGGAGAAGGCCGAGATCTTTCCGGCGCACGAGGTGTTCAAGAAGCTCGGCAACCTGGGTCTGCTGGGACTGAAATATCCCGAGGCCTACGGCGGTGCCGGGCTCGATTTCAGCTACAGCGCCGTCATGGCCGAGGCGCTGGGCAGCTGCAGCTGCGGCGCCGTGCCCATGGCCATCGGCGTGCAGACCGACATGGCCACGCCGGCGCTCGCCCGCTTCGGCAGCGACGAGCTGCGCAAGGAATATCTGACGCCCACGATCAGCGGCGACTATGTGGCCTGCCTCGGCGTCAGCGAGCCCGGCGGCGGTTCGGATGTCGCAGCCTGCAAGACCAGCGCCCGCAAGGAGGGCGGCGACTACGTGATCAACGGCACCAAGATGTGGATCACCAACTCGCTGCAGGCCGATTGGTGCTGCCTGCTGGCCAACACCAGCGAAGGCCCGGCGCACAAGAACAAGAGCCTGATCGTCGTGCCCATGGATGCGCCCGGCATCACGCGCCAGAAGATCCACAAGATCGGCATGCACGCCTCGGACACCGGCCAGATCTTCTTCGACAACGTGCGTGTGCCCCAGCGCAACCTCATCGGCCAGGAAGGCCTGGGCTTCACCTTCCAGATGCTGCAGTTCCAGGAAGAGCGCCTGTGGGCCGCCTGTTCCTCGCTGCGCGGGCTGGACCGGCTGATCGACCTGACCATCGACTACACGCGCGAGCGCAAGGCCTTCGGCAAGAGCATCCTCGACAACCAGGTCGTCCACTTCCGCCTGGCCGAACTGCGCACCGAAGTCGAGTGCTTGCGCGCCCTCACCTGGAGAGCCGTCGAACTCTATGTGAGCGGCAAGGACGTCACCAAGCTGGCCAGCATGGCCAAGCTCAAATGCGGCCGCCTGGCGCGCGAGGTGGCCGACAGCTGCCTGCAGTACTGGGGCGGCATGGGCTTCACGGCCGACAACCCGATCTCGCAGGCTTTCCGCGACGGCCGGCTCACCTCCATCGGCGGCGGCGCTGACGAGATCATGCTGGGCATCATCTGCAAGCTCGAAGGCACCTTGCCGGGGAAGGCCTGATCCGCAGGCCCCCGCCCGCGCGGGACACTGCGCGCTGCCCGCAGAACGCGCGGTCATCTGCCCCATGAGGAACCCATGAGCCCCGAAGACGCCCCCGAAGCCCGAACCTGGGAGGCCCTGCACGTGCACCGCGACGGCGCGGTGCTGCATGTGACGCTGAACCGCCCGGATGCGCGCAACGCGATGACCATGGCCATGGTGCGCGAGCTGCGGCAGGTGCTCTCCGCCGCCCAAGCGGGCAAGCTGGTGCGCGTGCTGGTGCTTCGCGGCGCCGGCGGCCACTTCTGCGCCGGCGCCGACCTGAAAGACATGGTGCAGGCCCAGGCCCGTGCGGCGCAGGGCGATGACCGTGATCGCCAGATCGAGCCCTCGGCTGACCCGATCGCCGACATCAACGCCCGCTTCGGCGAACTCTGCGTGGCCTACGCGGCTACCGGCCTGGCCACCGTTGCCGTGCTGGAAGGCACCGTGATGGGCGGCGGCTTCGGGCTGGCCTGCGTGGCCGATGTCGCCCTGGCCAGCGACGACGTGGCCTTCCGCCTGCCCGAGACCTCGCTGGGCGTGCTGCCGGCGCAGATCGCGCCCTTCCTCACCGAACGCCTGGGTTACTCGCAGGCCAAGCGCCTGGCCGTCACCGGCGGCCGGCTCGGCGCTGCGCAGGCGCTGGGCATCGGCCTGGTGCACGAGGTGCACGAAAGCTCGCAGCTGGACGCCGCCGTGGCGCGTGTGTGCAGCGAGATCCTGCAGTGCGCGCCGGGCGCCATCGCCTCGACCAAGGCGCTGCTCGCGCAAGGCCGATTGCTGGCGCCGGCCGCGATGATCAGCACCGCTGCTGCCGCCTTTTCGCGCGCCGCCCGCGGGCCGGAAGGCGTGGAGGGCATGTCCGCCGCCGTGGCGCGGCGCAAGCCCAGCTGGGCGCCGCCGGCATGAGGCAGGCTGGCACCCGTTGCGGGCCGGCCTGGCCAAGCGGTGATGCGGCAGCCTTGCCCGCGCGGGGCGTGTCCCCGGGTTTGACCGCCGCACGCGGCCCTGGAGATGAGCCGTGTTCCGCAAGATCCTGATCGCCAACCGCGGCGAGATTGCCTGCCGTGTGATGCGCACCGCGCACCGGCTGGGCTATCGCAGCGTGGCCGTCTTCAGCGAAGCCGATGCCCGCGCGCCCCACGTGCAGATGGCCGACGAGGCCGTGCCCATCGGCGCGGCGCCGGCCGCCGAGTCCTATCTGCGCATCGAAGCCCTGCTGCAGGCAGCCCGGCTGACCGGAGCGGATGCGCTGCACCCCGGCTATGGCTTCCTCTCCGAGCGGGCCGAGCTGGCTCAGGCCTGCGCCGACGCCGGCCTGGTCTTCATCGGGCCGCCGGCCGCCGCCATCACGGCGATGGGTGACAAGGCCGGCGCCAAGCGGCGCATGCTCGCGGCCGGCGTGCCCTGCGTGCCTGGCCACCTGGGCGAGGATCAGCGGGACGAAGCCTTGCAGGCCGCCGCCCTGGATCTGGGCCTGCCGCTGCTCGTCAAGGCCGTGGCCGGCGGCGGCGGCCGCGGCATGCGGCTGGTGCGGGACGCGTCCGAGCTGCCCGCGGCGCTGGCTGCAGCCCGTCGCGAGGCCCACAGCGCCTTCGGCGACGGCACCCTGATGCTGGAGCGCCTTGTCGAGCACGGCCGCCACATCGAGATCCAGGTCTTTGCCGATGCACACGGCCAGGTCATCCACCTGGGCGAGCGCGATTGCACAGCCCAGCGGCGGCGCCAGAAAGTCATCGAGGAATCGCCTTCGCCCGTGGTGGATGCGGCGCTGCGCGAGGCCATGGGCGCCTCGGCGGTAGCCGCGGCGCGGGCCGTGGGCTACCGCGGCGCCGGCACGGTGGAGTTCATCGTCGATGGACAGATGAACCACTTCTTTCTGGAGATGAATACCCGCCTGCAGGTCGAACATCCCGTCACCGAGGCCGTCACCGGGCTGGATCTGGTGGAGTGGCAACTGCGCGTGGCCGCTGGCGAGCCCTTGCCGCTGCAACAGCACGAGCTGCGCTTCCAGGGCCACGCGATCGAAGCGCGCCTGATCGCCGAAGATCCCTGCGATGGCTGGTCGCCCCAGACCGGGCGCATCGCCGGCTGGCGCCCGCAGGATGCGCAGATCCGCATCGACGACGGCATCGTGGCCGGTGGCGAGGTGACGCCCTACTACGATGCAATGGTGGCCAAGCTGATCGCCCACGGCAGCGACCGTGCCGATGCGGTCAGGCGTTTGACACGGGCGCTGGAAGACGTGCCGCTCTTCGGGCTGTGCAACAACGGACGCTTTCTGCGCGATCTGCTGCTGCACCCGCAGTTCAGCGCAGCGCAGCTCAGCACCACGCGCCTGGACGAATGGGCCGCCGAGGGCGCGCCCCTGCTGCAGCGCCCGCTGCCGGACGTCACCGCCTGGCGCATCGCCGCGGCCGTGTGGGCCGGCGAACCTGGGGCCCGGCCGGCCAGCGTCAGCGGCGCCGATCTCACGCTGCAATGCGGCGCCGAGCGGCGCAGCTTGCGCCTGCCGGTCGCCGGGGTCGAGGTGGCCGCCTTGCGGGAGGGCTGGCTGCGCGTGTCGGTGGAAGGCTGCTGGCGGCGCCTGCCGGCGCTGCGCGAGCCGGCCGCGCTGCACCTGTCGATCGAGGGGGCCGTCTTCGTCTTCACCGAACCCTCGCCCTACCCGGTGCGAGATGCGGTGGTGGATCCGTCCAAGGCACGCGCGCCGGTGGCGGGTGTGGTGAGCGCACTGCAGGTACAGGCCGGCGATCGCGTCAGCGCCGGGCAGCTGCTGGCCAGCGTGGAAGCCATGAAGATGGAGATGGGCATCACGGCGGCCGCGGCCGGCACCGTGAAGGCCGTTCATGTGGCCTTGCGTGCCCCGGTGGCCGGGGGCGAAGTGATGATCGAACTGGAGCTCGACGACGATGCCTGACAACGCCATCCTCACCTGTTCGCTCACGGGCGTGCTCACCGATCCGCGGCAGCACCCGGTGCCCGTCACGCCGGCGCAGATGGCGGCCGAGGCGCGCGACGCCTTCAATGCCGGCGCGAGCATCATGCATGTGCATCTGCGCCGCCAGGAAGAAGGCCAGGGCCACATGCCCAGCTGGGACCCTGATGTGGCCCAGGCGGTGTGCGAGGCCATCCGCGCGGCCTGCCCCGGCGTGATCATCAACCTCACCACCGGTGTGGTGGGCAAGGATGTGTCCGGCCCCGTGGCCTGCATCGAACGGGTCAAGCCAGAGATCGCCGCCTGCAATGCCGGCAGCCTGAACTACCTGAAGATCAAGGACAACGGGCAATGGGCCTGGCCGCCGATGGTCTTCGACAACCCGGTGGCCAAGATCGAGCAGATGCTGGCCGCCATGAATGCGGCCGACACGCACCCGGAGTTCGAGTGCTTCGATGTGGGCATCGTGCGCGCGGTCGGCATGTACCTCAAGGCCGGCCTCTTCAGCGGCGTGCCGGAGTACAACTTCGTGATGGGTGTGGCCAGCGGCATGCCCTGCGATGCGGATCTGCTCGCTTTGCTGCCGCGCTGGATGGCGCCCGGCGCCGTGTGGCAGACCACGCTGATCGGCCGCGCCGAGATCTGGCCCGTGCACCAGAAGACGGCCGATCTGGGCGGCATGCTGCGCACGGGTCTGGAAGACACCTTCTACCTGCCCGACGGCACCCGCGCCCGCGGCAATGGCGAGCTGATCGAGGCGCTGGCCGCCTGCGCGCAACGCGCCGGGCGCGGCATTGCCACGCCGGCCGAGGCCCGCCAGCGCCTGGGCCTGAAGGCCGCACCGACCCTGAACTGAGCGAGGCCCAGTGCTGCGCCGCCCTGCCCATGACCCACGCCAGCCCCGCAGCCCCGCGCAGCGCTGAAGAGCAGGCGCGCCTGGACGCGGCCCTGACCGAGTTGTTCGAGCAGCGCATCAGCTTCAACAGCGTGCTGGGCCTGAAGCTGCTCTCCGTGCGGCCGGGCGATGTGCGTGGGCGCATCGCCATGCGCCCGGAACTGGTGGGCCACTATGCCTATGGCCGTCTGCACGGCGGCGTCATCAGCGCCACGCTGGATGCCATGGGCGGCCTGGCGCTCATGGTCGGCATCGCCGAGCGCCATGGCAGCGACAACACCGCGCAGATCCTGCACCGCTTCCTGAAGGTGGGCACCATCGATCTGCGCATCGATTACCTGCGGCCCGGCATGGGCACCCATTTCATCGCCAGCGCCGAAGTCACGCGCCTGGGCGGCCGCCTGGGCTCCACGCAGATGCGCCTGGTCAATGACGAAGGCACGCTCATCGCCACCGGTGCGGCAGCCTACGTGCTGTCTTGAACCGCGGCGGGCGCGGATCGCGCGCCGCCTCTTGAGTCGCTCACCTTTGGCATCATCTGCGGGCTGTTGACTGCTGACCCTCCGCTGCCATGCCGCCGTCCTCTCGCCTGTCACCTCGCCTGTCACTTCGCATCGGCCTCTTCAGTGTGGCCTGCGTCCTCGCCGTCGCCGCCATCGCCTGGATGTCGGGCCCGGTGATCGCGCAAAGCCGGGGTGAGGCCACGCCGCGTGCCGTCGCCCCGCGCGGCCCGCTGGCTGCCGACGAGATCAACAACGTCGATGTCTTCAAGCGGACCAGCCCTTCGGTGGTGCACATCACCACGCTGGAGACCCAGCGCGACTTCTTCTCGATGAATGTGCAGCAGGTGCCGCGCGGCACCGGCACTGGCTTCGTCTGGGACGACAAGGGCCACATCGTCACCAATTTCCACGTCATCCAGGGCGCGCAGGCCGCGCGGGTGACGCTGTCCGACCAGAGCACCCACGGCGCCCGGCTCGTGGGCGCCTTTCCGGACCGTGATCTGGCGGTGCTGAAGATCGAGGCGCCGGCCGCCAAGCTGCCGCCCATCGTCATGGGCAGCAGCCGCGACCTGATCGTGGGCCAGAAGGTGTTTGCCATCGGCAACCCCTTCGGCCTGGATCAGACGCTCACCGTGGGCATCGTCAGTGCCCTCAACCGCGAGATCGATGCGGTGAATGGCCGCACGATCCGCGGCGTGGTGCAGACCGATGCCGCCATCAACCCGGGCAACTCCGGCGGCCCGCTGCTCGATTCCGCCGGACGCCTGATCGGCGTGAATACCGCCATCTACAGCCCCAGCGGGGCCAGTGCCGGCATCGGCTTTGCCATCCCGGTGGACGAGGTCAACCGCATCGTGCCGCGTCTGATCCGCGACGGCCGCTTCGTGCGGCCGGCGATGGGCGTCACCGCCGGCTCGCCGCAGATGCTGCGCTCGCTCAACCTGCCCAAGGGCGTGCCGGTGGTCCAGGTGCTGCCCAACGGGCCGGCTGCGCGCGCCGGGCTGCAACCCTTTCGCCGCGGCACCGATGGCGGCATCGTCGCGGGTGACGTGATCACGGCGGTGAACGAGGACGCCGTGGCCGATCTGGACGACATGCTGCAGCTGCTGGAGCGCCGCCAGCCGGGCGACACGGTCACCGTGACCGCGTGGCGCGCCGGGCAGTCGCGCAAGCTGTCCGTGGTGCTGGCTGCGGGCGAGTAGTCCGACCGGGATTCCGGGGCACTCAGGCCGCGGCAGGCGCGGCCGATAAAGGGGCGTCGATCCTCAGCGCCCCGCCATGTCCACCCAGCTTGCCCACACGACGCCCCGATCCCAGGCCCTGACGCGCGAGATTGACCAATCGCGGCGCAGCGGCCCGCTCAAGACCATCGTCGTGCCACCCTGCCCGGCGCTGCTGCTGCAGTTGCGCGAGGCGATGTCGCAAGAGCAGCCCAACCTCACGGCCGTCTCGCATATCGCGGCCAAGGACGTGGCCATGTCCGTGACCCTGATCCGGCAGGCCAATGGCGCGGCGCACGCCGGCAAGATGCCGGTGCGCACCGTGGGCCAGGCGATGACGCGCCTGGGGCTGAATGCCACCGCCGCCACCATGCTGCGCTTTCTGGCCAGCAGCGCCATCCATGCGGACTCGCGCCATCTGGCGCGCTTCTGGGAGCAGAGCGCGCAGCGGGCCACGGCCATGTCGGCGCTGGCCGGCCAGCTGCCGGGGCTGGCGCCCGATCTGGCGCACACCTGCGGCCTGTTCATGCACGTCGGCCTGCCCGTGATGCTGCAAAGCGTGAAGGGCTACGCCTCGACCATGGTGGAAGGCCAGGCCCGCCGTGACCGCAGCTACGTGCAGACGGAGAACGCCAACCACCGCACCGACCATGCCGTGGTGGGCGCGCTGGTGGCCCGCGTCTGGCAGCTGGCGCCCGAAGTGATGATCGCCGTCCGCCTGCACCATGATCTGGAGGTGCTGCGCGACGAGCAGGTGGAGCCGGAAGTGCGCACCCTGATCGCGCTGAACCTGGTGAGCGACCTGCTGCTGCGCCGCCGCGAGAGCCTGCCCCCGGACAGCGAGTGGGAGCGCCACGGTGCCACGGCCCTGGAATGGCTGCAGATCGGCGCCGACGATCTGGACAGCTGGCACGATCTGGTCTCGCAGGCGCTCGACGAGGTCTGAGCGGCACAGCGCGGATCAGCGTTCCCGGCTGTCCTGGCCTGCCTGAGCGCCGGCCTGAGCGCCGGCCTGTTCCGGCTCCTCGGTGCCCGTCGCGCGCGCGGCAGCCGGCCCTTCCAGCAGCCGCCAGCCGGCCCACAGCCGCGTGGCGATCGTCAAGCCGCACAGCAAGGCAAAGCCGAACGCCAGCAGCGCAAAGGCCTGCGGCCACAGGCACATGGCCACGAAGCACAGCAAGGTCTCGCCGCCTTCGGTGAGCCCGCCCAGAAAGAAGAAGCCCTTGCGCGGATAGGCCGTGCTGCGCAGCCCGCGGCGCTCCGCCAGCACGGCAAAGGCCAGAAAGCTGGAGCCGGTGCCGATGAATGCGGCCAGCAGCCCCGCTGCGGCCAGCGCATTGGCAGCCGGGTCAGCGATGGCAAACGCCAGCGGAATGCTGGCGTAGAAGAGGAAATCCAGTGCGATGTCCAGAAAGGCGCCGCGGTCCGTGGGCTGCGTGCGCCGCGCCACCGCGCCGTCCAGGCCATCGCACAAGCGGCTGGCCAGCAGCGGCAGCAGCGCCGCCAGCGGCTGGCCGGCCGCGATGAGGCCCGCCGCCAGCAGGCCCAGCGCAAAGCCCGTCAGGGTCAGCGCATCGGCCCTCACGCCACGCGCGGCCAGGCCCGCAGCCAGACGATCCAGCCACGGCGAAAGCCACTGCAGCGCCTTGCGGTCGATCATGCGCCCAGACCTTGGGCCTGGCGCCGCCCGCCTGCCTGGCGCTCAGCCATCGGCTGCCACGGCCCGATCGCGGGCCCAGTGCCGCAGCGCGGCCACGGCCTCGGCCCGCGTCACCGACAGCGGCTTCGTGCGTGAAAGCTCCAGCAGCAGCAGCGCCGCATCGGGCGCGCGGCCGTGGGCGTGTGCTTCGTAGCGCGCCGCCACGACGGCGGCCTCGATCTCCGCGCCGCTGAATCCTTCGCTGGCCTGAACCAGGGCCTGCACCTGGGTCTCGTCCAGCGGCAGCTTGTGGCGTGCGGCATGGATGCGCAGGATGCCGGCGCGCACCTCGGGCGTGGGCAGATCGACGAAGAAGATCTCGTCGAAGCGGCCCTTGCGCATCAACTCGGGCGGCAGACTTTCGATGTCGTTGGCCGTGGCCACCAGGAAGACGCTGCCCTGGCGCTCGGTCATCCAGGTCAGCAAGGTGCCGAGCAGTCGCTTGCCGGTGCCGCTGTCCTGCCCGTCGCTGCCGGCGCCGCTGCCGGCCAGGCCCTTCTCGATCTCGTCCATCCACAGCACGCAGGGCTGCATGGCCTCGGCGACCTTCAGCGCCTCGCGCAGCTTGCGTTCGCTCTCGCCCTGGTACTTGTCGAACAAGGCACCGAAGTCCATCCTGAACAAGGGCACCTGCCAGCTGGAGGCCACGGCCTTGGCCGTGAGGCTCTTGCCGGCGCCCTGCACGCCCAACAGCAGCAGGCCCTTGGGTGCGGGCAGCCCCGTGTCACCCGGGTTCAGGAAGGGCTCGCGCCGCACCTGCAGCCAGCGCTTGACGGCCTTCAGGCCCGCCACCTCGTCCATCGCCGGCAGCCGCTGCTCGAAAACCAGCAACTCAGCCACGCCCAGCGTGCCCTGCTTGGCCTGCAGCACGCGCTGCAGATCGGCGGTGCTGATCTGGCCGTCGCCCAACGCGAGCCGCACCATGTGCCGCACCGAGGCTTCGGGCAAGCCCACCATGTGCCGCAGCAGCGAATCCAGCGTCTGCCGGCAGCCCACCACATCGCGCCCCGTGGCCTGCTTGTGCCGCGCCATCTCGGCCTGGAACAGCGCCTGCACCCGCGGCAGCGTCATCGGCTCCACCTCGAATCGGCTGGCGTAGGGCGCCAGCTCATCCGGCAGCGCGATGTCATGCCCCACGAAGACCAGCTGCAAGCCGCGCGCTTCGGCCTTCAGCGCCAGCTCCTTCAGGGCGCGCGTGATCACCGGGTTGCTGAGGTAGGGGTGGATGTCCAGAAAGGCCACCAGCGCCGGCTGGCTCATGCGCTCCACCTGCTTCAAGGCGGCGGGCAGTTCCTGGGTTTCGGATGCATCGGGGTGAGCCTCGCCCTTGTCCCGCAGCGACAGCTTCAGGCCGTGCGCCACGCGCAGGCCGCGCGCGGCAGACCAGGTCCAGACTTCGCGCGAATCCGCCTTGGAGATGCCTTCCAGCAGGGCCATCACGCGCGGCTCTTCGTGGGTTTCGATCACCACCAGCGGTGTGCGGGTGGCCAGCAACTGGCGCAGCGAATCGGTCTGGGCGGCATTGGGCATACCCGCATTGTGCGATCAGCGGCCCCGGCCTGAGGGTGCCCTCGGCTAGCATGCCGGCCCGATCACATTCCGCCGCCCGCCCGGGCAAGCCGCACCATGCAAGTTGTCTGCCTCGATCTGGAAGGTGTGCTGATCCCCGAGATCTGGATCGCCTTTGCCCAGCGCACCGGCATCCCCGAGTTCAAGCGCACCACGCGCGACGAGCCGGATTACGACAAGCTCATGCGCTGGCGCCTGGCACTGCTGCGCCAGCACGGCCTGAAGCTGCGCGACATCCAGGACGTGATCGCCGGCATGCAGCCCATGGACGGCGCCAAGGATTTCCTGGACGATCTGCGCAGCCGCTACCAGGTGATCATCCTCTCGGACACCTTCTACGAATTTGCCGATCCGATGATGCGGCAGCTGGGCCGGCCGACCCTCTTCTGCCACCGGCTGGAGATCGACGGCGAAGGCTTCGTGGCGGACTACAAGCTGCGCCAGCCCGATCAGAAGCGCCATGCGGTGAATGCGCTGAAGAGCCTGAACTTCCAGGTCATCGCAGCAGGCGATTCCTACAACGACACCGGCATGCTCATCGCCGCCGACGCCGGCTTCTTTATCCACCCGCCCGAATCCATCCTTGCCCAGTTCCCCCAGTTCGCCGTCCACCACAGCTACGCCGAGCTGAAGACCAGCATCGACGCCGCCGCCGCGCGCCTGCGCGCCTGAGCCGCAGACGCTTCGCCTCAGTCGCTGCGCCGCCCGGAGGACTCCGCCATGCCCCGCCCCGAGATCGAACTGCTGGCTCCGGCCCGCGATGCCGACATCGGCATCGAGGCCATCAACCACGGGGCGGATGCGGTCTACATCGGCGGCCCGGGCTTCGGCGCGCGCGACAAGGCCAGCAATGCGGTGGCGGATATCGAGCGGCTGGTGCGCCACGCCCACCGCTACCACGCGCGCATCTTCGTCACGCTCAACACCATCCTGCGCGATGACGAGCTGGAGCCCGCGCGCCGCCTGGCCTGGCAGCTGCACGAAGCCGGCGCCGATGCGCTGATCGTGCAGGACATGGGCCTGCTGATGCTCGATCTGCCGCCCATCCAGCTGCACGCCAGCACGCAGACCGACATCCGCAGCCCCGAGAAGGCGCGCTTCCTGCAGGACGTGGGCTTCTCGCAGATGGTGCTGGCGCGCGAGCTGACGCTGCCCCAGATCCAGGCCATCGCCGCTGAGGTGCAGCGTTCAACACTCGAATTCTTCGTGCACGGCGCCTTGTGCGTGGCCTACAGCGGCCAGTGCTACATCAGCCACGCCATCAACGGCCGCAGCGCCAACCGGGGCAGCTGCTCGCAGGAGTGCCGTCAGGCCTACACCGTGACCGATGCACAAGGCCGCATCGTCGCGCACGACAAGCATGTGCTGAGCCTGAAGGACAACGACCAGAGCGCCAATCTCGCGGCGCTGGTCGCGGCCGGCATCCGCAGCTTCAAGATCGAAGGCCGCTACAAGGACATGGCGACGGTGAAGAACGTCACCGCGCACTACCGGCAGCTCTTCGATGCGCTGCTCGAAGGCCGCAGCGATCTGCGCCCGGCCTCTTCAGGCCGCACGCGGCATTTCTTCACCCCGGATCCGCAGCGTGGCTTCAACCGCGGCGCGACGGACTACTTCGTCAACGGGCGCAAGATCGACATCGGTGCCTTCGATACACCCAAGCATGCCGGCATGCCGATCGGCCACGTGCTGCGGGTGGGTGCGGCGCATTTCGACGTGCAGGCCGAAGACCCGGCCACGGTGCTGAACAACGGCGACGCGCTGACCTGGTGGGATCGCCAGGGAGAACTGCAGGGCGTGCCGATCAACGTGGCGCAGCCGCTGGGCGGTGGCGTCTGGCGGCTGGAGCCCAACGCGCCGATCGACAGCTGCAAGGATCTGCGGCGCGACGCGGCGATCAGCCGCAACCGCGACATGGCCTGGGATCGTCGGCTGGACAAGCCCTCCGCCGAGCGGCTGATCGGTGCCACGCTGATGCTGTCGACCACGCCGGACGGTCTGGCGCTGGATCTGGTGGATGACGAAGGCCATCACGCGCGCGTGGAGCAGCCGCATCCGCATGAGGCCGCGCGTCAGCCGCAGCACGCGGAAGCCGCGCTGCGCGAAGCCCTGGAGCGGCTGGGCGGCACGCTGTTTCGTGCGCAGACCGTGCAGATCGCGCCTTCAGCCGCGCGCCTGTTCGTGCCCAGGCAGGTGATCAATGAACTTCGCCGGCAAGGCATCGCGGCGCTGGAGGCCGCACGCGCCGAGGCCTTTGCGCCGCTGCCGCGCGAAGCGGCCGTGCAGCCGCCCGTGGCCTACCCTGAAGAGACGCTGAGCTACCTAGCCAACATCTTCAACCACCAGGCCGCCGCCTTCTACGCCCGCCACGGCGTGAAGCTCATCCACGCGGCCTACGAAAGCCTGGAAGAAACCGGCGACGTGCCACTGATGATCACGCGGCACTGCGTGCGCTGGTCGCTGAGCCTGTGCCCCAAGCAGGCCAAGGGCGTGATCGGCGTGCAGGGCACGGTGCGTGCCGAGCCGATGACCCTGCAGCACGGCAATGACCGCTTCACGCTGATCTTTGATTGCAAGCCCTGCGAGATGCACGTCGTGGGCAAGCTGCGCAAGCACGTGGTGCGCCAGACCGAACGCGAAGCCGCCGCCGTGCGGATGCAGTTCTACAGTACGCGGTCGGCGCCGGCCGGCCTGCGCTGAAGGCGATCAAGCCGCGACGGCGTCCCGTTCGCTGGACTTGAATACCGAGACGGCCTGCGCGAGCGAACGGGTCTGGCTGCTCAGGCTGTGGGCTGCCGCTGTGGATTGCTCCACCATGGCCGCGTTCTGCTGGGTGGCCTGGTCCATGCTGGCCACCGCCTGACCGATCTGCACGACACCGGTGCTCTGTTCGCTGGAAGCCGTGCTGATCTCGGCCACGATCTGCGACACGCGGCCGATGGCGCCGACCACCTGACCCATGGTCGCGCCGGCCTTGTCCACGAGTTCGGTGCCGCGCTCCACGCGTTGCACGGAGTCCTGTATCAGCTGCTTGATCTCCTGGGCGGCGCTGGCGCTGCGCTGCGCGAGGTTGCGCACTTCGGAGGCCACCACCGCGAAACCCCGCCCCTGCTCGCCGGCACGGGCCGCTTCCACGGCCGCATTGAGGGCGAGGATGTTGGTCTGGAAGGCGATGCTGTCGATGACGCCGATGATGTCCGCGATGCGCCGACTGCTCTCGTTGATGCCGCGCACGGTCTGCACCACCTCGGACACCACCTCGCCGCCCTGGCTGGCCACCTGGGCCGCGGATTCCGCCAGCGAGCGGGCCTCCTGCGCGTGGCTGGCTGTCTGGCGCACCGTGGCGCTGAACTCCTCCATCGCGGAGGCCGTCTGCTCCAGGCTGCTGGCGGTCTGCTCCGTGCGCGAGCTCAGATCCTGGTTGCCGCTGGCGATCTCGGCACTGGCCGTCTGCAGGCCACCGACCTGGCGCGAGACGTCGTCCAGCAGCGACTGCAGGTTCAATGCGCTCTGGTTGACCGCACGCATCAGCATGCCCAGCTCATCGCTGCGATCCAGGTATGCGCCGGCTTGTGGGCTGCCGGCAGCCGCGGCATTGGCCGCGCCCAGCACAGCCTGCAGCGGCTTGACGAGTTGCTGCCTCAGCCAGAGCCCGCTCAACAGGGCGGCCGCGCCCGCAGCGCCGCTGAGGGCGCCCCAGGTGGCCCCACCAAGCCCCATGGCCCAGCCCGCACCCGTCAACGCCATCCACTGGGCCGCCAGCGCCACCTGAATGCGGCGCGACACGGACATCGTCTGCAGCGCGCTGGTCCAGCCCATCCAGCCGGTACGCACCACCAGCCCCTTGCGCACCGCACGGCCCTGGGCCCGTCCTTCGCGCAGATCCCGGTAGAGCGCCTCGGCCTGATCGATCTCGGCACGTGAAGGCTTGGTGCGCACCGAGAGGTAGCCCACCAGCCGCCCATGCCGCCGCACCGGCGTGGCATTGGCACGCACCCAGTAGTGGTCGCCGTCCTTGCGGCGGTTCTTGACCAGGGCCGACCAGGCTTCGCCGGCCTTCAGTGTGGCCCACATGTCGGCAAAGGCCTCGGTGGGCATGTCCGGGTGCCGGACCAGGTTGTGGGGTTGTCCGATCAGCTCCTCCCGCGTGAAGCCGCTGGTGGCCACAAACGCCTCGTTGGCGTAGCGGATGCGGCTGTCGGTATCGGTCACCGACAGCAGCGTGGTGTTGTCGGGAAATGCAAACTCTCGTTCGGTGACGGGTTGGTTGTTGCGCACGCTGGGTCTCTCTGATCTTTGTCGCCAGGTTGTGGAGCGATCGTTTGTGACCGGCTGATGACGGCCGCAGCAGGAATGTCGGTGCTGGGTCCTGAAGGCAATGCGCGATAACCCCAGATTTCTCGGGTCTTTTGTCATGTGCTGCAGGACAAGCCAGACGGCGGGTGCCGTTCAGGACGGCCGGCTTCGCGCGAAGCCGGCGCGGCGGCGACCACCCGTGCTTGCCGGCCTGGAGTGCTTGTGCGCTGAAGAATCGGGTACAAGCCACACCGCGTGGCTGCGCGCGCCGGGACGCCGGCCGCAGCGCCGCGGTTGAACGAACCTCCCCCATGCGCCTCTTCTCCTACCGCGATCGCCCGGTCCACCTGGGGCCTTATCCGCTGGAGCGGCTCACCCGCCGTGCGGGTGTGGCGCTCAGCGAGGTGCCGCGCATGACGGCGCTGGATTTCGATGCGCTGGCGCCGCATTCATTGGGCCATGCGATGCGGCCCTACCTCGGCATGTTCGACGTGGTGCGCGATGGCCCGGTGGCGCCGCTGCGCGCCGAGATCCCTGAAGACCCGGCCGAACGCGCGCGGCACCTGAAGGCCGCGGGCTACTACTTCGATGCCTCGATGATGGGCATCTGCGCGCTGCCGGTGGCCGCCCTGCTGGACACACCCCTGCGCAACCCGCAGACCGACGCCATCGCCGAACAACTCGCCGCGAGCCAGCCGCAGAGCTTTGCGGCCGGCATGGACATGATCCTGGCCGATGTGATGGACGCGGCGCGCGCGCGGCGCGGCCCGGTCAGCCACCACAGCCATGCCTTGGTCGTCCTGGTGGAGTACCCGCGCGACCCGCGGCCCGAAGAGCCTGGCGGCGCCTGGCTGGACGGCACGCAGGCGCACCGGGCTGCCTTGCTGGCGGCGCAGACCGCCGTGCTGCTGGCCAGCTACCTGCGCATGCTGGGCTTCGAGGCGCGCTCGCACACCGCCACCTGCAGCGAGGTCTGCCTGCACACGCTGGCGGTGGCGGCCGGCCTGTCGCACGAGGATCTGGACAACCCGTACCTCGGGCGGCGCTACGGCCTGGCCGCGGTGACCACGCTGTGCGAGCTGCTGGCCGATGTGCCCCTGGCGCCCAAGGCCGCGCAGGACCGGCGGCGCTCTCACGGCCTGGCCTGGCAGCTGGGCCTGGGCACGCTGAAGGGCGCGCACCACCAGGACCCCTACCGCCAGCGCGAATTCCACCTCGGCCCGCACCCGTTCGAGAGCCTGGCGCGGCGCGAGCAGCCCACCACCTTCATCGATCAGCCGCGCGTGCCGCGATTCCCGAAGCGGGCGGACTTTTTTGCCCGCGCGCTGTTCGGCGATCTGGGCCGCGAGGTGCAGGACGGCGCGCGCAATGCGCACTACGTGATGAAAAGCCCCATCGGCGCCTGCGCGCGGCGCGCGCTGGGTGCGCTGCTGCTGCTGCAGTTCGGGCCGGCGCGCGGGCCGGTGTCGGCCACCACGTCGGACGCCCGAACCAATGCCCGCAATCTCAAGGCAGCCGCCTACTACCTGGGCAGCGATGCCGTGGGCCTGTGCGCCGTGCCCGAGTGGGCCTGGTATTCGCACGATGCCGGCGGCAACCCGCTGCCGGCCTATCACGAGCAGGCCGTCAACCTGCTGATCGACCAGGGTCACGAGACCATGGAAGGCGCCAGCGGCGACGACTGGATCAGCGTCGCACAGAGCATGCGCGCCTACCTGCGCTTTTCCATGATCGGCGGCGTGGTCGCCGAGCAGATCCGCCGCCTGGGCTACAGCGCCCGCGTGCACAGCGTGCTGGATGGCGATGTGCTGCAGCCGCCGCTGCTGCTGCTGTCGGGGCTCGGCGAAGTCAGCCGCATCGGCGAGGTCATCCTCAACCCCTTCCTCGGCCCGCGCCTGAAGAGCGGCACGGTGACCACCTCGATGCCGATGGCGCCCGATCAGCCCATCGATTTTGGTCTGCAGCGTTTCTGCGAGCAGTGCAACAAGTGCGCGCGCGAGTGCCCTTCCGGCGCGATCACGGCCGGGCCCAAGCTCATGTACAACGGCTACGAGATCTGGAAGAGCGATGCCGAGAAGTGCGCGCGCTACCGCATCACGAATGCCGGCGGCGGCATGTGCGGACGCTGCATGAAGACCTGCCCCTGGAATCTCGAAGGCCTGCTCGCAGACCGTGTGTGGCGCTGGGTGGCAAGCCACGTGCCTTCGCAGGCGCGGCGCCTGGCCGCGCTGGATGACCGCCTGGGCCGCGGCGGCATCAACCCGGTGAAGACCTGGTGGTGGGACATCGAGCTCGATCGCGGCAGCGGCCGATACGTGCGGGCGCGCCAGACACACCGCCGCGGCCTGCAGCCCGATCTGACGCTGCGCGCCGAGGAGCAGACCCTTGCGGTCTACCCGGCCGATCGCATGCCGCCGCCCTGGCCCGTGGCACATCCGGTCAACCGCGAAGAGGGCATCACACGCTACCGGCAACTGCTGACACCCGCGCAATACCGTGAGCGGCTCGCCCAGCAGCGCACGGAAGGCCTGGCGCCGCCCTTCCGCATGCCCGAAGGTGAACCGCCGGTCTTTGCCGTGCAGCTGGCCGCGCGCACCGACATGACACCCAACATCGCACGTTATGAGCTGATCGCCACGCCCGGCCGCGAGCTGCCACCCTTCGAGGCCGGCGCGCACATCGATGTGGTGATCGCGCCCGAATACCTGCGCGCCTTCAGCCTGGCCGGCGATCCGGCCGAGCGCGGGCGCTGGGTGCTGGGCGTGCAGCGTGAAGATCCGCAGCACGGCGGCCGGGGCGGCTCGGCGCTGATGCACCGCGCCTTCCGGCCGGGCCGCAAAGTCTTCGTCTCACGCCCCCGCAACCTGTTTGCCCTGCAGGAAGAGGCGGTGAAGTCCTGGCTGATGGCGGGCGGGATCGGCGTCACGCCGCTGATCAGCATGGCGCACCGCCTGCATGCACTGGGACGCGCCTTCGAACTGCACTACAGCGTGGCCTCGCGCCGCGAAGCCGGCTTCATCGAGGAGCTGCAAGCCGCGCCCTGGGCTTCGCAGGTGCAGCTGCACATCAAGGACGAAGGCCGTCGCGCCGATCTGGCGCAGCTGATCCGGCCCTGGCAGGCCGGGCAGCAGCTCTATGCCTGCGGCTCGGCGCGCTACATGGATGCGGTCTTTGGCGTCGCCCAGGCCGCGGGCTGGCCACCCGAGGCGCTGCACCGCGAATACTTCAGCCTGCCCGAAGCCCCGGCGCGCGAAAACCACCCCTTCAGCCTGAAGCTGCTCGGCAGTGGCCGCGTGCTGCCGGTCGCGGCCGGACAAAGCGCCACCGAGGTGCTGTCGGCCCACGGGTTTGCGATCAGCACCAAGTGCTCCGACGGCCTGTGCGGCGTCTGCGCGCTGCCCTACGATGCGGCGCAGTCGCAGAGTGTGGAGCACCGCGATGTCGTGCTTTCGGCGCGCGAACGCGAAGAGCGCATCATCCTGTGCTGCTCTCGCGCGGGGCCGGATGGCGTCATCGCGCTCAGGCTCTGAGCGATGTCGCACCGGGCTGCGGGCCGCATGATCCCGCGCCGGCTTCGATGCGCTTTCAGCACCTTCCACGAACTGCGTGCACGACCCGGGATGAACCGCTGATGAACATGACCCAGGTGCGACGCTTCGCGATGAGCCTGCCCGGCGTGACCGAGGAGCCGCATCACCACTTCGGCAGCTTCCGCGTCACCGGCAGGATCTTCGTCACCGTACCGCCCGAGCAGACGCACCTGCACCTCTTCGTGCCCGAAGCCGTGCGCGAGCAAGCCCTGGCCGCCTGGCCGGCCGTCGCCGAGAAGCTGCTGTGGGGTGGCAAGGTGGTCGGCATGCGGGTGGTGCTCAACGGCGCTGACGCGGCCCTGGTCAAGGGCTGGATCCGCGAGGCCTGGCAGCACAAGATGCCGGCGGCAAAGGGTGTCGACCAGACGCCGGCGCCGCCAGGGCCCCCAGACATCGAAACCGCGCCCGCCGCGCGCGTGGCGGCTGAAGCGCCAGCCCGTGGCCCTGCCGCCTTGCCTGGCACCACGCCCGGTGCCCCAGCCAATTCCGTGCACCCCTTGACACGCGCCGAGTGGCGCGCCTGGCTGCAGGCCCATGCCAGCCGACCGGAAGGCGTGTGGTTTGTCGGCTGGAAACAGCACACCGGGCAGCCGCGCCTGAGCTATGACGATCAGGTGGAAGAAGCCTTGTGCTTCGGCTGGGTCGACAGCAAGGTCAACAAGCTGGACGCGGACCGCTCGCTGCTCTGGTTTGCGCCACGCCAGCCGCGCACCGGCTGGTCCAGGCCCAACAAGCGGCGCATCGAGCGCCTGCTGGCCGCGGGCCTGATGATGCCGGCCGCGCTGGCCAAGGTGGAGGCGGCCAAGGCCGATGGCTCCTGGACCAGCCTGGACGCGGTGGAAGACCTGGTCGTGCCGCCGGATCTGGCCGCCGCGCTGGCCGCCCTGCCGGGCGCCGAGCAGCACTTTGCCGCCTTCCCGCGCTCAGCGCGCCGCGGCATCCTGGAGTGGATCCACACCGCCAGGCGGCCCCAGACGCGCGCGGCCCGCGTGCAGGAGACGGCCCGCAAGGCGGCCGCGAACCAGCGCGCCAACCAGTGGACGCCCAAGACGGGCTGAGTCCTGCCCGTCACCCCTCCAGGCCCGGGCGCAGCGGCACGGCCACCTGCGGATGATCCGCCAGCCAGCGCCGGCCGGGCTCCGTGCGGCCCTGTGAGGGGTGGAAGTCGGCACGCAGGTAGGCGCGCCAGCTGCCAAAGGTGCGGCGAACAAAGCCGTCCCGACCCAGCGTATGGCGCCAGGCGCTGGCCCAGGTGGAAAGGCGCCACCAGCTGCCGTCGTGCCAGAGGTTGTTCAGCGTCTGGCGCGCCAGATCGGTGCTGAAGTGCCAGGTCACGATCCAGAACAGGCGCTTGCGCCAGCGCTCGTTGCCGCCCAGCGCGCGGTAGAGATCGAAGGCCGTGCTGCGGTGCTCGCTCTCCTCGCTGCTGTGCCACAGCCACAGCTCGCGCAGGCGCGGCTCGCAGCCTGCGAGCGGCGCATCGTTTTCCAGCAGGTACTCGGCCAGCACCGCCGTGAAGTGCTCGGTCGCAGCGGTCAGGCCCAGCCAGGCGCGCGCATCGATGCCGTCCAATCGCTTGAGACGTTGGCGTGCGCGCGGCTCCCAGTGGTTGATCAGGCCCTGCTGCGCCAGATGGGTGTTGAACTGCGCATGCACATGGCGGTGCGTGGCTTCCTGGCCGATGAAGCCGCGCACCTCTGCCTCGAAGTCCGCGCGGCGCGCGGCCGGCAACCGCTCCAGCCCTTGGCGGACCGAGTCGATGAAGAACTGCTCCCCCACGGGAAAGCTCATCGACAGCGCATTGAACAAGGCCGTGCGGAACGCATCCGCGCCACACCAGTGCCGCGGAAAGGGCGTCTTCAGATCGACCAGCAGTCGGCGGACAGGCAGTTCAGTGGTCACGGCGCAATATCCTCATGACGGCGTGCTTGCGGCTCAGCCGATAAACCGCCGGGCGTTGCGGAAGAGGCGCATCCAGGGGCTGGCGGTCGTGAGGTCGCCGCCCGCGGCAAAGCTCATCTGCGCGTGGCGGAAGACCCGCTCCGGGTGCGGCATCAGGGCCGTGAAGCGGCCATCGGCCGTGGTCACGGCGGTCAGGCCTTCCGGGCTGCCGTTCGGGTTGAAAGGGTAGGCCTCCGTCGCACGACCGTGGTGATCGACAAAGCGCATGGCACGGTGCACGCGGGCCGCGTTGCCCCGCTGGGTGAAGTCCGCCCGGCCTTCGCCGTGCGCCACGGCAATCGGCAGCCGGCTGCCCGCCATGCCGGTGAAGAAGGCGCTGGGACTCTCCAGAACCTCCACCAGGGACAGCCGCGCCTCGAACTGCTCGCTCAGGTTGCGCGTGAAGCGCGGCCAGTCCTGGGCGCCCGGAATCAACGGGCTCAGAGCAGCCATCATCTGGCAGCCGTTGCACACGCCCAGGGCCAGGGTGTCGGCCCGGTTGAAGAAGGCCGCAAAGGCTTCTGCCAGGCGCGGGTTGAACAGGATCGTGCGCGCCCAGCCCTCGCCGGCACCCAGGGTGTCGCCATAGCTGAATCCGCCGCAGGCGACAAAGGCCTGGAACTGATCCAGCCGCGCACGGCCGGCCAGCAGATCGCTCATGTGCACGTCGTAGGTGGAAAAGCCCGCCAGATCCATGGCGCGGCTCATCTCCACCTGCGAATTCACGCCCTGCTCGCGCAGGATGGCCACCGCCGGCCTCACGCCGCGCGCGATGAAGGGCGCCGCCACATCCTCGGCCGGATCGAAGCGCAGCTCGGCGTGCAGGCCCGGGTCGTCCGGCGCGCCGGCGGCCGTGTGTTCGGCGTCGGCACAGGCCGGGTTGTCGCGCAGCCGGGCGATGCGCCAGCTCACCTCGTCCCAGGCCTGGTGCAGGCTCTGCAGCGACGCAGCCAGCTGCAGCTTGGTATCGCGCCAGACCTCCACGGTCGCGCGCTCGTTGGTCTTGCCGATGAAGTGGCTGTGGCGGCTGAGGCCGTGCTCGCGCAGCAGGTGCATCACCTCGTTGCGCTGCGCCGTCGGCACCTGCAGCACCACCCCCAGCTCTTCGTTGAACAGGGCGCGCAGCGTCAGCTCCTTGCGGCGCTCGCTGACCTGGCCGGCCCAGTTCTTGGAATCGCCGTATTCGGCCCGGCTGTCCTGGATGCCATCGCTCTCGGTAACCAGGATGTCCACATTCAGACTGACGCCGCAATGCCCCGCAAAGGCCATCTCGCAGACCGCCGCCCACAGGCCGCCATCGCTGCGGTCGTGGTAGGCGAGGATCAGGCCGCGCTCGCGCAGCGCATTCACGGCGCTGACGAGCGACTTCAGCCGCTGCGGCTCATCCAGATCGGGCACCTCATGGCCAAAGCGGCCCAGCACCTGCGCGAGCATCGAGCCGCCCATGCGCATGCGGCCGCAGCCCAGATCCACCAGCACGAGCGTGGTGTCGCCGGGCTGCAGCTGGGGCGTCAGCGTGCCACGCACGTCGTCCAGCGTTGCAAAGGCGCTGACGATCAGTGACACCGGCGCCAGCACCTGCTGCTGGGCGCCTTGATCGTCCTGCCAGCGTGTGCGCATGGACAGCGAATCCTTGCCCACGGGAATGCCGATGCCCAGCGCCGGGCAGAGCTCCAGCCCCACGGCCTTCACGGTATCGAAGAGCGCCGCATCCTCGCCCGGTTCGCCGCAAGCGGCCATCCAGTTGGCGCTGAGCTTCACACGGCTGAGCGTGATGGGCGCGGCCAGCAGGTTGGTGAGGGCCTCGGCCACGGCCATGCGGCCAGAGGCCGGCGCATCCAGCGCCGCCAAGGGCGTTCGCTCGCCCATCGCCATCGCCTCGCCGCGCAGGCCGGCAAAGTCAGCCAGCGTCACGGCGCAATCGGCCACCGGCACCTGCCAGGGTCCGACCAGGGGATCGCGGTGGCTCATCCCGCCGACCGTGCGGTCGCCGATGGTGATCAGAAAGCGCTTGCTGGCCACCGTGGGGTGCCGCAGCACCGCAAAGGCCAGCGGTTCGAGCTGGCAGCCGGTCAGATCCAGCGCCGGCTCGGCGCGCACGATGCGTTGCACCTCGCGGTGCATGCGGGGCGGCTTGCCCAGCAACACATCCAGCGGCATGTCGATCGCGCGTTCGCCGCCCGGGCCATCCTCCAGCACGAGTTCCGGCTGCGCCGTTGCGCGGCCGACGATGCCGTAGGGGCAGCGCTCGCGCTCGCATATCTGTCTGAACAGCGGCAGCAGATCCGGATCGAGTGCCAGCACGTAGCGCTCCTGGCTCTCGTTGCACCAGATTTCCTTGGGCGCGAGACCGCTCTCTTCCAGCGGCACCTGGCGCAGGTCAAAGACGGCACCGCGGCCCGCGCCGTCCACCAGCTCAGGAAAGGCATTGCTGATGCCGCCCGCGCCCACATCATGGATGGCGAGGATGGGGTTGTTCTCGCCCAGCGCCCAGCAGTGGTTGATGACCTCCTGCGCGCGCCGCTGGATCTCCGGGTTGCCGCGCTGCACGGAATCGAAGTCCAGCGCCGCGGTGTTGCTGCCCGCCGCCATGGAACTCGCTGCGCCGCCGCCCATGCCGATGCGCATGCCGGGCCCGCCCAGCTGGATCAGCAGCGTGCCCGGCGCAAAGGGCTTCTTGTGCGTCTGGCTCGCATCGATGGCGCCCAGGCCGCCCGCGATCATGATGGGCTTGTGGTAACCCCGCTGCACGCCGGCCACGGCCTGCTCGTAGACGCGGAAATAGCCGCCCAGGTTGGGCCGACCGAACTCGTTGTTGAAGGCCGCGCCACCCAGCGGGCCTTCGATCATGATCTGCAGCGCACTCGCGATGTGCGCCGGCTTGCCGATGGGCTGGCTTTCCCAGGGTTCGTCGGTGTCAGGCAGGTGCAGATGGCCGACGGAAAAGCCCGTGAGGCCGGCTTTCGGGCGCGCACCGCGGCCCGTGGCGCCTTCATCGCGGATCTCGCCGCCCGCGCCGGTGGCCGCCCCCGGGAACGGGCTGATGGCCGTGGGGTGGTTGTGCGTCTCCACCTTCATCAGCACATGCGAGAGCCTCTCCCGCGGCCCATAGATCGGCGCGTTGGTGAAGCCCTGCGGCAGCCACTGCTGCACCGGCCCGCCTTCCATCACGGCGGCGTTGTCGCTGTAGGCCACCACGCTGTGCTGCGGCGACACCTGCTCGGTGTGGCGGATCATGCCAAACAGCGTGTGGGCTTGCTCCTGCCCGTCGATGCTGAAGCGGGCGTTGAAGATCTTGTGCCGGCAGTGCTCGCTGTTGGCCTGCGCGAACATCATCAACTCGACGTCGCTCGGGTTGCGCGCCAGCTTCCTGAAGGCAGCGACGAGGTAGTCGATCTCGTCGTCGGAGAGCGCGAGCCCGAACTCGACGTTGGCCGCGACGAGCGCCTCGCGGCCACGGCCGAGCACGTCCACGTGCGCCAGCGGCGGCGCCGGCTGCGGCTCGAAGAGGCGGCGTGCCGCGTCGCGCTCGAAGGCCACGCTCTCGGTCATGCGGTCGTGCAGCAGCGCCGCCACGGCCGCGCGTTCGTCGGCCGAGAGCGGCTTGCCGGCGCCGAGCAGGCCGGCCTTCACCGCCAGCCGCACCTCGGTGACGCGTTCGATGCGGTGCAGGGCGAGGCCGCCACCGGCACGGTCCGCGCCGACCAGGCAGTTGCGCGCGATGTCGCTCGCCTTGCTGGCCCAGGGCGACACGGTGCCCAGGCGCGGCATGACGACGACGAGGTCACCCTCGGTCGGGCCGTGGTAGGCATCACCGTAGGCCAGCAGGCCCTGCAGCTTGTCCAGGGCCGCCCGGTCCGGCGCGGCGTCGAACGCCGCCCAGTGGACCTGGCGCGCCGCCACGGCAGCAATCCTCGGGCAGGCCTGCTGCAGCCGCCTGAGCAACGCCTCGGCCCGGAATGCGCTCAGGGCATTACCGCCCTCGAAGAACTGCAGGAACAAGGGCGACGCAGGCATGCAATCTTGGGGGGGCGGGAAAGGCCGGGATTCTAGGTGGGTGGGATAATCGGCCCCCATGCCCATCCCCTTGAAGACCGGCGCCGAGATCGACGGCATGCGCCTGGCCGGCCGCCTCGCCAGCGAGGTGCTGGACCTGCTCACGCCGCACGTGCGCCCCGGCGTGACCACGCTCGAACTCGACCGCATCGCGCACGAGCACATCACCAAGGTGCAGGGCGGCATCCCGGCGACGCTCGGCTACGCCCCGCCCGGCTACCCGGCCTACCCGGCTTCGCTGTGCTCGTCGCTCAACGACGTCGTCTGCCACGGCATCCCCGACGACCGGCCGCTGAAGAACGGCGACATCGTCAACATCGACGTCACCGTCATCAAGGACGGCTGGCACGGCGACAACAGCCGCATGTACGTCGTCGGCGACGGCACCATCGCCGCCAAGCGCCTGTGCCGCATCACCTTCGAAGCCATGTGGAAGGGCATCGTCAAGGTCAAGCCCGGTGCGCGCCTGGGTGACATCGGCCATGCCATCCAGACCTTCGCCGAATCGGCCGGTTTCTCGGTGGTGCGCGAGTTCTGCGGCCACGGTGTCGGCGCCCGTTTCCACGAAGAACCGCAGGTGCTGCACTACGGCCGCCCGGGCACGCTGGAAGAACTCGTGCCGGGCATGATCTTCACGATCGAGCCGATGATCAATGCCGGCCGCCGCGAGATCAAGGAAGACCGGCGCGGCAACCGCCCCTACGACGGCTGGACGATCGTCACGCGCGACCGCTCGCTCTCAGCGCAGTGGGAGCACAGCGTGCTCGTCACCGACACCGGCTACGAGGTGCTGACCGTGTCGGCCGGCAGCCCGCCGCCGCCGGAGTTCGCGCCGCTCGGCTACAACTCCGCCTCGGCGCCCCCGGCGCGGCAGGCCAGCGACACCGCCGCGGCCACCGCGCCCTGACACGCCGCGCGATGCCCGTCGGCCGCGCGCCGATCCCGAACACCGCGACGAACGCGAAGAACGCCTGCCCATGTCGGCCTTGCCCGAGCAGGGCCGCGGCCCCGGGCCCGGCCCCCTGAAGACGACGACGCTGCCGCCGGCGGCTTCGGCGCTGCCGGCGCTCAGGCTGCACTACAAGAACGGCCGCGCCGACCTCGTCGAGCGCTTCCTGGCCGCGCAGCGGCCGAGCGCCGCCGCGGCGACGCGCCTCCTGCGTGCGCTGGCCCGGCACGTCGACGGCACGCTGTGCACGCTCTGGGAGCAGCAGCGCATGCCGGCCCTGGCCGCGGGCGCGGCGCTGGTGGCCGTGGGTGGTTTCGGGCGCGGCGAACTGTTCCCCTACTCCGACGTCGACCTCCTCGTGCTGCTGCCCGAGGGCCCCGAGCCG